>NZ_JALNUX010000009.1:0-197205 GCF_026544185.1 Pseudomonas sp. GM_Psu_1 | reverse complement strand
AGTCTCCCTGGTCACGGTGCGCGGTCGTGATGGCGAGGTGGCCTGCTACCCGCTGGTGCACAACATCCACGAGAGCGGCATCCTGCGTCTGTCGGTGGCCAGCTCCGACCACCCGCTGCAGGCGCTGGCCGAAGACTATGCCCGCCGCGTGCTGGAGCAGCTCGACTACGTCGGCGTGCTGGCCTTCGAGTTCTTCGAGGTCGAGGGTGGCCTGAAAGCCAACGAGATCGCCCCGCGCGTGCACAACTCCGGGCACTGGACCATCGAAGGCGCTGAGTGCAGCCAGTTCGAGAACCACCTGCGCGCCGTGGCCGGCCTGCCGCTCGGTTCCACCGCCAAGGTCGGCGAGAGCGCCATGGTCAACTTCATCGGCTCGGTACCGCCGGTGGCCGCCGTCACCGCCCTGGAAGACTGCCACCTGCACCACTACGGCAAGGCCTTCAAGGCCGGACGCAAGGTCGGTCACGCCACCCTGCGCAGCGCCGATGCCGCGACCCTGCAGACTCGCATCGCCGCTCTGGAAGCTCTGATCCAGGACTAATGCCTTCCGCTCCCAGCCGTGGGAGCTCCTATCGGGCAAGCGGCTACCGCTTGCCCGATAGGGCGCTGAGGATATTGAGAAGGTGATTACCGTTCATTGGCTGAGTCGGCTACGGGGGTGGGCGCGCTCACCACAAAAACACCCAAAAAAGCTCCACCGAACGCAGCGAATGGCAAAGGGGTTGTGCCCAGCATGCCAAGGTCAAGCCGGCCACCGGTTGGCGTAGGGATTGAGCCGAGGTGTGGGAAAAAACTCATGCCATAACAGATGGCCACAAACAACAGTGCACCCCAAAGCGCGGCCAACAGCACTTTGGCTTTCTTGGGCCTTGGCCAAACAAATTTCAATGTTGGATTCCTCGAACTATTCAGTGGCCAATACGAAAACGCTTGCGAGCAACACGCTCCCGATCACCGCGATGAGCTTCAAAATAAATGAGCGTTTGTTGAAAGCCCAACTTCGTCTTCCAACAGCACACAAACGTCCAGTGCTGCCTTCTGCCTATTACCTTCCGCAGCGGCTATTGCCGCTTCGATTTTTGCTCGCAAAGTCATTTTTGAAATCTTTCAGTTTATTCGTTGGGGCAAGCCGCGCACCGGTACGAAGAGGCCACCAATAAAGGGAGCAAGCAATGATTTCCTATGTTGCCGGGGTGTCGAGGTTGAGCAGCCGATCAAGCTCCCGGCTCGCAGCGCGGAAACCGTCTTTGTCGTTTCGCGCAACAGCAATAAGTTCGAGGATGTCTTCTGCAAGCAGATCTGCATTACCCTGGTCTTGCTGGAGGCGTAACAGCAGCTTCTGCTTCAATTGTTCGGTAACCGGCCCGTGTGCGTATCGGTGACGTGTACTCATGGTGGATTTCCGTTGTTCGTGGAGCTGGTGGTGGACAGGGTGACTTGTCGCCCCGGGTGACAGCAGCCAGCAAGCCAATGGGCGCGCTAGCCTCTACTCCATTTTGTAGATGTCGGCCAGACCCTGGCTTCTGCCTTCATCCCAATCGGCAGCTTCCTGACCCCGATAGGGGGTTTCGTCTTCAAGCGAGTCATACCCAAAGGTGATGCCCTGCGTGTAGCCTTTTTGCCATGGCTCATTTTTCAAAGACTGTTCTTCTTCACTCATGACGGTTTCAACGCCACCACCGTTGTACTGCACATCCATCGGTAGTTTTCCTATCAGCTCTTCTTTCCGGCCTTCAGATGTACATTCAGCGCATTGCGCATGTACTGAACGGGTTCAGGCATCGGATTGCTCTTGCCAGGTTTGGTCTTGCGCTCATGCTTGGCATACTCGCGCTGGACCTTCTCCCAGTCCTTCGGATATTGGGTCTGGAACGCCGCCAAGAATTGCTCAAAGCTGAATCCAGCCTCCAGCGATTTCACTGTTGCCTGGATCTTCTCAGCCTTCTTCACTATTACGCTCATGCACAGCACTCCCTGGCATTTTAGCGGACGCGAAAATGGACGTCCCTCTACTGCCGCTGCCCAGCAGGTGCTGGGCTTGGGGGTATCGCGATTTCCCTGTTATTTCGACTGGCGGGCTATCACGGCCATAGCGTCGGCTTTGGAAAGCTCGGCCAGCTCTTGGCTCTTGGATTTCATCTTCAGATAGAAACGCCGCCCTACAAACAATGCTGATCCCATACGAGGGGACTCGTCGCCTGGATGGCATAAGCCAGCAAGCCCATGAGTATGCTGGCCAAGCCTCATCGTTACTTGCGTTTGGCCTGCTGTTCCACCTGTAGGGCGTTGCTCTGGACCAGTTGGTTGTGGCTATCAACTTGGATCTTCGCTTGCATCTTCTGCAAATTCAGCGATTCAGCCTGGACAGCTTGAATCTGAATCAGTGATACATTGATGGCTGCAAGCTGCTTATTCTGCTCGTCGATCTGAGCTTGGCTCGCGCAACCAGTTAGCGAGAGGATGACCATCGCCGCAGCGCCTAGGGCGATATGTGTTTTCATCGAAACGTTCCTTAATTCAGCGTTGGCCAGTCCGACGCTTCTATGTCCTCGGCCCCGGTTTTTAGGCCGGGGCATGTGTGTACTTGGTACGTTTTCCTTGAACTAGAATGTCCCGCTCTCAATCGCCGCGACGTCGGAGATATTCGGCGAAAAGAGGAACCGAGAAATCAAGGTAGCCGTGGTCAGTGCTGTAGATCATGCCTTTGGAAATGATGTTGGCCCGAGCCGGACCTAGCGATGATTGATCGCGTCCCATCTCCTTAGCAATACCGGACATGGGGTAAGGACCATCACCAAGGGCGGCCATCGCCATCACAAATTGGATTTCCGCCTTAGTAAGCCGGTCATACCGCACCTTGAAGAAGCCTTCATCAAGGCCGGCGAGGGTTTCAGGGTAAGCGCGCTCGACATCATTAAGTGTGATCCCAGGCCCAGACGCAACATCCCATGAGGTAGAACCCCACTCCTGCAAAAAAAATGGATAACCTTTCGTTCGAGCAAAGATAGAATCGAGAGCAGCATCCTCTATCGCTTCCCCTTCCTCCTCGACAGGTTTGCGCAAAGCAAGCTTTGCAGCCTCTTCATCTAGCGCGCCGACGGCTGGGTATTGGAACAGTCGCTCTGCGTAGGACTTAGCCTCGCCAGCCAACTTAGCAACCTGTGGAAGTCCTGCCCCAACCATAACCACAGGCAAACCACGCTGAGCCATTCGATGCATTGAAACAATCAGCGCAGACAAATCCTCTTCGGAGAGGTATTGAACCTCGTCCATGAGCAAAATCCATCCCCTGCCTGCCGCTTGTGCGCCCTCACCAATTACAGTGAATAGGTCTGGTAGATCGTGCTGCAGATCGCCGCTGTCTGCGAGCCCAGGCTCCGCGGCTTCAACACCGACTTCAACGCCACCAATGTCGATTTTGAATATCGAGGCGAAATTACGAAGGGCGCCCATTCCTCGACTAGCGATCTGCTTGGCCGCTTCGACTCCCGACAGAGAACGCAACACCCGTCTAAGCTCAGGATAAAGGAGAGAGGAGAGCGTGTTTTTCTCTGGAGCCTCAAGCTGAGATACGAGCATCCCCTGCTCCCTAGCAATTTTGCCGATTTCGTTGAGCAGAACCGTCTTACCTACACCTCGTAGCCCCAAGAGCATCAGCGATCGTGCGGGCTTTCCTTTCACCGCACGCCCGCAAGATATGCGGGCCATCTCCAAAATAGAGTCTCGACCGGCAAGCTCGGGCGGAGCAAAACCAGCCCCAGGTGCAAAGGGATTACGGTACGGGTCCATCACAACCTCGGATGAATATCGAAAGATAAGTAATGCTAACATTTTTTGCTAGCATAGCGTAGAGATCGATATGGTCACCACGAAGGGTCAGGCGCTGTTCTTCCTTGCAGCATTGGGACGCAATTAAACGCTAGCGACTCACAGCCTACAGTGCGAGCTCAAAAGCCCGCCGGATAACGACTTGATCAACGTTCAGGTAAGGCTTGCTGGGGTCCAGGCAGGAATGGCCTAGGATGGTCTGCCCCGTCTCCACGTCGCCGGTCGCAGCCAATATGCGCGAAGCCAGGGACCGCCGCCCACTGTGCGAGCTGCCGAGCTTGATCCCTGCCTACCAGTAAAGCCAGCTAGTTGCCTGCTGGAGCGCATCACAGGCCCGATACACCTCAGGGCCGCTCTCAAGCTTGCGCCGCTTGAGTGCCAACTCGAAAGCCCGCCCCTTGAGGGTCATCACCCGGCGCGAGGCGGGCCGCAGGCCCCGATACTCAACCTTTGAGCTGACGCCCCATCCTCGCCGTAGGCGCACGCCTATTCACTGCTTAGGGCTTCCCGGCCCTGCGCCAGCAGATCGCCAGAAATACCCCAGTGAACACAACACCGATGACGACGCTGGTGACCAAACGATCCTGGCCGACCGCTGCCGGCGTTGCGATCGGTGCCCCGAAATAGCCAGCAGTGAAGCCCAACAAGACGCCGCTGGAGATAAGCACCTGCTTTACGTTTCCGGTCCGCGCGTAAATCTGGGCCGTAATGAACAGCATCAGGATCAGCGGGATGGCCACGCTGGCGGCGAGCAGGAAAAAGGGATCAATCATTACGGTCCTGGCCGGTGGGTACTGGAGGGACGTTCTTGCGCCGGCGAAGCCTGCAGATTCTGCGCACGTCGCATCGCATCGTCAAAGTGCGATTGGCGGACCGCCCCACGCGGCTGATTCCGCGCAGCTTCGCGCTCACTGGCGGCCTTAACGAACTCGAGGCCTTTGTACAGGTGCGTAGTGATTGCCGCTACCGCCGGCAGCGTTACCAACGCCCAAGCTCCAGCGCCTTGTGCCTGCATCCCAGGCGACTGAAGATCCCCAGATAGTGCCCTTCCCATCAGCTGCGTAAGGGTGCTCGGCGTGGTCTTCCGGTAGGCATCGACGGCATCCTGGCCTAGGGAGGCGAGTAGGTCAGCCTGGTGCAGAACCTCGTGCAGGAGGCCCATCCCTACCAGGCCGATGCCGAAGGTAGCGGCAAGGCCGGCTGCGGCCCTGGGGTCTACCTTGGCCACCGTGGTGACGAATTTGTCGAAAATCTTCCCAGCTGACTGCTGGAGCCGATCCTGGATTGCATTGCTCATACCGACACCTCCACTCGCAGTTCATTTTCGATCAGGGTGCAGAACTCGCCGATTTGCCCCAGGGCAAGGCGGGTATCCGGGGTGTCCGGATAAGCCTGCGTCTGGCAGTCCGTGAGGAAGGCGGCATAGGTCAGCTGCTGCTTGAGGAGTTCCTGCTTGCATGCGTCATCCAGCACGGTCGTGCCTTGAACCAGGCGAGTGCAGCAATCCAGTCGTTCGATGAGTTCTTCCATAGGGCTATTCCTGAGTGGCTTAACCAAGGCGCGGTGCGCGTTGGACGGGAGAAGAGGTTTGCGGCTCGGGGGCAAAGTCGAAGGTGGCCTGGGCCTCCACGCGCAACCGAGCGCGAAGCGGTTCGCTTACGTCGGGTGCCGGTGTGTCATGGCGCTTCACGGTGGGCGCCGCGCGCGTCGAGGGGTACTGAACCGTCACAAGCTCGCCCAGACGCGCGCCCTGGACCGCACTGGCGCGATGCACGATGCCTACCCCGTTGCCGATATCCTGGATGGCACTGCCGAGCTCGAGGACGGTGATCGGGCCCACGTACTTCACGTTGGCCAACGGCTGCCGCAGCTCGGATACGGTCAGAGAAGCGGTCGACTTAATCTGGTCGGCGACCGCTTCGAACAGAGCGGCGGCGGAAGGTGGCTGTTCGCCGCTGGCCAGGGCGTAGATGCTCCGGCCGAAGGCTTCGCCCATGGCGACGATGGGATCACGCACGACGCTCTGGCCGAGCACCTCATGCGCAATCGTGTTGGCCAGGCCTTCGATCAGCCGGGGAGGGTGCTGTTTGATCCGGCTGTGTTCAGCAGGCGTCAACTGGCGGAGCAGATCTGGATTGGTAGGGTGAGCGATCTTGGGATCGGTTGAGCGGACCCGCGCATAGCCTTTGGTCACGGTGGCAATGCGAGAATCCTCGGGCCGAAAGATCTGCATCAGAAAGCCCTTGCCCGCGGCGATATCACGTGCCTGCTTGGCCTTGAGCCCCGCCATCTCGCTCCACAGCGGAGAATCATCCGGGATGTCATCCAGCACATCGGAGAGCCGGGTGGTGCGCTTCTCGGGGTACTGCAGCATCTCCCAATCGAAGTGCATCCCGTCGGTGACCGCGGCCATGAACCACCGCTCGCGCGCTTCCAGCGCGTTAAAGTCGCGACCGTTGAGCACGGTCTCGTGCGTGTTGTAGCCCAGGTCCCTGAGCTGCGAGCGAAGGATTGCTGCCGAGCCACTCGAGGCGAACTGCGGCACGCACTCGAGCAGGACGATCGCCGGGTTAACCCGGGCAATGATCACCAGAGCCGCAACGATGAGGTGTCCGACCTCGGGGTGCGCCTCAGGTACCGAGAGTCCGAGCTTTGCCCGGCCAGACTTGGACTGGCCGCTGCATGGGATGCCGGCCTCGGCGATCTCTACACGAGGCAGGCGCGCCATCGCGGCGTGGTCGAATGCCAGCTCCTGCATGGGAGCGGCCAGGGGGATAGTGTCTGGTGACCAGGCCTCGTTGCGCTGGCTCGCGTGCTGCAGTAGCTCCGGCCGAATGTCGTTGGCAAATGCGAGCCGTGTGGAGAGGCCCGCGCGCTGCAGGCCTTCGTGCAGCGAGTGCGTCATGAACCCTGCGCCGTGACTCAGGCTTCCTACACTCAGGGGCTCGTCGTTCTCCAGCTTGCGCAGGAGACGTGAGGTGCGTTCTTTCTTGCGCAGCTCGGCCGCGAGTGGCATCAGGTGGATCTGGCCATCGAACTGCACCAGGCGCACTGCGGCCATGCCGGCGAATAGCGCCAGTAGCTTCTCGGAGTTCAAATCGATGACCGGGACAGCCGCGTCCCCTTCTCGGCGGGCTGGCTTAGCACTGACGACACGCGATCCGTCCGGGTTGGCCGACAAGATGACCGAGCCATCTTTCATTCGGACCTCGTAACGATCGCCCGGCTTGAAACCGGCGGTGGCGAGCTCTTGGTGTTCTAACCAGATCCGGGGTTTACCGCGATTGCGCCCAACCTGCTTGACGAAATAGCCGCTTAATTCGCCCGCCATATACTCCACCTGATTATATTGCACCGTGTACAATTCAAGCGTACCACGGGTTCGGGTCGGTACGCATGCCTCAGGCACCGCGGGATCTGGACTATCGGCATTGAATCAAAGAGGTGTTGTGTGACGGCTACCGTCTTGCAGTTTCCCTATCGCCGGCTGAAGTCGGTTGCCACACGCACAGCCGCTGACTCAGCGCCGCTATCCTCGATCAGGCCGATCGGGCGGAGCGCTGACTTACCGCGCGCGACGGGAGAGTCCATGGGGCCGTTCGGTACCGTAGTGACCGTTCACCCCGACGGATCGGTTGAGCACGGCGCAGGGCGATGCACCGATACCCTTCGAGCCCTGCGGCCCTACACCTCTGACGCAATTGAGTTGCGCTGCGATGCCCTGGGCTTGGCGGTCTATTTACGTTGGGACGAAGGTGATCTTGGCCAGCTGGCCCAGGACCTCTTCGGGGAGGTCGCCGGCGACGTCGTGCAGACGTCGCGGCTGCTGTGGATGCGCGTTTTCGATCACATGGACATTCGGCCCCGGGTTACTCGCGTCGTCGGGAGCGAGCCGGAGGTGTTGGCTCGGGTGCTCAGGAGCATCCTGCAGCAGACCTATGTGCGGATCGCTCAATGCCATGATCTCAGCGCCTACCCGCCCGACTGGCTCGTCCTTCGGTCGTCGGATCCGCTTCTGGTCAAAGACGTTTTCATTGCCGGCGGGTCGCCTGCCGATGCGGGTGGAGCGTGAACCGGATTGTTTCCGCCGTGAAGGGCGCGAGCGCCACGTGCCCCACATTGGCCAGTGAGGACCTTCCTGGATTCCTTCAGGAACGGCGGGTGCCCGCCGAAGCCTGGTTCGAACAGGTACCGCCTGGCGTAGTAGTGCGTCCGGGGATGTTCTGGTTGCTGCTGCCTCTTCCGCGCAACGACATCAGTATGCTGCTGATCGGCACGCGAGGCTTGCAGCTCGCCGGCGAGGCAGCCGACGAGCTCGATTGCTTCTACGCGCCCGAGATTGGAGAGGTTCTTTGGGGACGCCAACAGGCGAAAGCGCTGGTATCAGCTTCGGCACACGTACAGGGCGGCATACCGGTGGATTCCCTAATCTGGGTCGGTGCGGTGATCGCCGCTCGTTGAAGCCCTAAGGCCGCGCGGTGGTCAGTCTGGCGCCTGTTACGCGCCTGGTCGCGGACGCGTACATTATGCTGCGTTATGAAGACGTTGCCGGCAGGGGGCTGGGCACCGGCGCTCCGTTTGAAGGGCGGCATATGCCTTGTATATGCTTACTCGGCGCGCTATCTTAGCCTATGTCCAGCATATGTTAGGGAGCAGACCATGCGTACCGTCTCGATTTTCATGAATGGTAAGAATCAAGCTATCCGGTTGCCCAAAGATATGGCTTTCGACGGCATCGGCGAGCTTGAGATCGTGAAGGAGGGTGACGTCATCACCCTGCGGCCTGCTCGTCCGTCGTGGACGTCCTTGGCAGACTTGCCGAAGGCTGACGCTGACTTTCTGCAGGAGCGCACTGCAGTGGCCAGTGATGAAGGCAGGTTCGCTCTGTGACGACCTACATGCTCGACACCTGCATCTGCTCGTTCATCATGCGAGAGCATCCAGCTGCTGTGATCAGACGCCTAGCTGCTGAGGTCGAGCGCGGTAACCGCATCGTGATTTCGGCGATCACCTACGCGGAAATGCGGTATGGCCAAATCGGTAAGAAAGCCTCACCCAAGCACAAGGTCCTGGTGGACGAGTTCGTCCGTCGACTGGACGGGGTAATCCCCTGGGACCTGCGCGCGGTAGACGCGACGGTTGAGGTCATGCGCCAGCTCAATGCAGCCGGCACGCCGATCGGGCCGAACGATACGGCCATTGCTGGGCATGCAATCGCTATCGGCTGCACCCTGGTAACAAATAACGTGCGTGAGTTCAGCCGGGTCCCCGGCCTCGTGTACGAAGACTGGGTTTAAAAGGGAGCACGTGATGCAACGGGGCGATGTTTGTCAGCACGTGAACCAACATAGGGAGGGCCCAGGGATTCGCTGGTGCTCTGACTGCGGCAGGAAGGAACCTGACACTGGCGCGGAGCGGCGGGTGAACCCTCGTAGCGAATGGACCAGCGCTCGGCTGAATTCTCGGATCAGGAGAGCTTGAAGTGAAAGTTCTGACCTGTGCCCTGGTGGCAAGCGTACTCCTTGCGCCCGGCGTTGGAGCAGTTGGCCTGCCAACGTCACCTGATTTCTCGAGGTGGGCGGCTACGTCCCTGAGGGAGGCGGGCATCACCGATGCCCGAGTGATCAGCACTGAGTACCCGTTCAGCTTCACGTACTGCGAACCGGGCTCTATGAGCCTGACGCGCTACGACGTGATCAGTCCCGAGCAGCTTGATGTGCTGAAGCAGGGAAAGCCGGCAAAGCCGAAGGCCGAAGCTGACCGACGCGTTGTGGTCGAGTCGGCTAGCCCAGCGTGTAGCGCTGCAGGCTGACCTCCGTAGTGAGTTCGTGGTGAAGACCAGGAGCGGATGTGGAACCGAATAATCACCCGGCTGCACCAGACAGCTTCGAAAATTGCCGCCTGGAGGCATTGATGAAGCTGCACCGGGCGATCGGCGCCCTTGGCCAGGTGCCGATCTATGCAACCCTGGTCGACCAACGCTCCTGGCTTCACGACAAGGTGCACAGCCTTCTGCCAACCCTAATCAGTCTGGAAGAGGCATATGCGTTGGATCTGCTGATCGGTTCGGTGGCAGACACCCGGACGGCGACTCTTGGCCTTTGAGGTACCGCCGCTGCGATCGGAGGCATACCGTTGAAAACGGACAAGGTATCCTGCTACGCATCGATCCAGACGCTCCATCTCAACGACGAGGATGACCAAGTTGACAGAGAAAGATCCGGTAGAAGAATCCGCGAAGCTGGCGGTTAAGGCCCATCCTCCCATAATGCAAGAGGCCGTCCAGGACCTCAGCAAACTCAAGGAGCGTGACCCCCAGACTCCGGACAGTAGCTCAGCTGAGGGTACCGACTTCGATCCGTCGCGCTCCGGCGCAGAAACGCTCGAAGAAAAGACGGAGGCCGAAAAAGAGTCCATTGAGCACGAGCTGGCGAGTGCTCGAGGCGAGCTTGAAAGGTGGAAATGGCATTCCATCGAGCGTGAAGATGGCAGCCCTGCCCAGGAACGCCGCAACGAAGAAATAGGTGAGAGCCTACGTGAGCGGGTCCGGGACTTGGAGGACAAGCTCAACTCATTCAAGTGAAGACGCAGGGGTAGCGCCCGGCGCTGCTGGAAACCGACGGTAATTCCGACCTAACGACGCCTGTCGTTCACTCGAAAATGCTCCGTTCGCGACGGTTTTCGGCAAGCGCGAAGGAGCATGGGGACCCAGGTAGACGTGCACAAATGACGTCTGAGGGCACGAGCTTCAGCGCGCACCCTGCCGTCCCAACAGTGGCTTCCTGATAGCCCACAGGCCGTCTTCAATGGCCTGCATCGTGGCAGATGCCGAGTCACATTTGTATCGCCAGATTTGTAAACGTAGCCCCCCCTCGAGCTCCGGCAGCCAGTGGCTCAAATGCATCGCGTAGGTTCGGCCGTATCCATAGCCGAGGTGCCCAGTCAGCCGCGTACCCAGCTCCTGCGAACTCCCTACGTACAGCGAGGAGCCATCCGTAACGCCCTCCGGCCAGTCATTAAGGCGGCAATAGGCGCGGTTGCCGACCTTTGCCCCTTTAGCGTCGAAGAATGCATTACGCAATCGACTAGCATGGTCAGCTTCGATCAAGAACTGGTAGATGTAGCGATAGTCTGCGACGCCCCAGGCTTTGATCTGCTTAAGCCAGGCTACCGGCCGCTGCGCCCGCACCTCTTCAAACGTGATGGCGAATTCTTCGACCTTGTCTACTTCGGCGACCTCGACAAGGTTCGCCATCGCCCGGAGTTGAGCAGCAATAGCGGTGCGATCCGATACGTCCATGTGCAGTTTCCTGAGTCGATTGATCGTGTGCCGGCGGTGTCGGCGGATAATTAGGTTCAGATCGAAGGTGTCACCGAACCGCTTGGCAAAGCTTTGCCCTGCGCAAGGAGTACCTGATGCTGGCGGCCGGTCAGCAGTCGCAGCGCCTCACACTCGGTCAACGCATTGTCTCGCGCTTGTGTCAGGTTCCTAGCCTCGCCCTCCAAGTACCTGATCTTGGCCTTCATTTCGCCGGCCTGATCGGAAAGGGCGTTGATGGTGATCTCCTGGTCGCGAGCGCGGCCCTCTAGCTGAGCTACCATCTGTACCGCGTCACCGAGCCGATGCTCAGCCACAGCTTGTTTTGCCCGGTGCTCCACAAGCTGCTTACTTAGAAGCAACGATCCTGCCGCCGACTGGTCCAGCCTGGCGCGCAGGTCCTGGAGTTCAAGGGTAGCATTGGTTCGATTGAGCATAAGCTGATCGGCGAGAACCTCGGCGGCGCGCATCTGTGCCTCAAGTTCGGCGGCGCGTACGGCTGCCGCTTCAGCCTGTTCAATAGCCGCTTTCAGCTGGTCTTGGAGATGGCCCTTTTCGGCGATATGGCGGGCCTGGACATCCTCAAGCTCCGCGGCGTATGCCGCGCTTATCTTGGCATCGAGGACTCGGGCGACACAGCTGAGCGCGGAGGCTATCTCTGAGGTGGACTGCGCGACCAGATGTTCCACCTCCCCTGGTAGGCCGGAGAGCAGAGGGGCGTTGGCAATATGCCGCTGCCATACCCCAAACAGTCGAGCGGGATCCCCGGCGCCTATAGCTGCACGCAAACCCGATGCGCTCACTGCTCGTCCCTGATTCACCAGAGCGTTGCCAGCGGCAACGATTTGCGCGTCCGTCACTGCGATCTTCGCGGCCATAGTTGTGGTTCCGTCCAAGCTTAGGTGGCCAAAGCTTACCCGGGCGTTTGGCTCAGGTATAGCGGATAGCAGTCCGGGCTTTGCCATGAGGTAACGTATATACATCACATTGCCGCAAGGGTATCATCTGCCGGTCTACGATGAGGGTTCCATGCATGGCGGATGATGCCGTTCTCGAAGGTTTGGTGTCCCGGTACCGCGAGCACGCAGAAACCATGACCTATCTTAACCGTGCGAAGCTTTTGCGACAGATCTGGGATCGGCTCGGTACTCACGGAGCGGTTGCCAAGGCTTGCAAGGTGAAAACCCAGGTTGTCGAGCAGCATTTGGTACTGGCCAACGCCGCGCCTGAAGTACAGCGCTTGGTGCAGGATGGGAAGGTTTCACCGACGCACGCCATCCACCTGATTCGTCATGAGAGGCGCGGCGGGCGGCCGGCCCAAGAGCTGCTTCGCATGGCGATCGCCAAAGCGACTGCTGAGGGCAGAACCCAAGCCACTCCGAAGGACCTAGACCGCAAGCAATGGGACCTGCCCCCGCGGAATCGGCTGCGGACGATGGTCCAGCGCTTGGATGGCGTGGCCGCGCAAGCGACGCGCCTACTCGAGGAGGGGCGGTTTGACGACCGGAAACGCACCGGCATCTATGTGACGGAGGAGGAGGCGAGGGTGCTATCGGAGCTGGTGCTGGTCCCGAAAGAACCAGGCCAATAAAAAACGCCGGCATTTGCCGGCGTTTTCCAAGATTAGACTTTCGCCCACCCTTCGACTTCGTCCGCACCGTACTGGGCCTTCCACTCCTTGAGGAGCTTGTGATTGCCACCCTTGGTCTCGATGACTTCACCATTGTGCGGGTTGGTGTAGGTCTTCAACTGACGCGCGCGACGCTTGCCGGCAGGTGCGGAATTTTCTTTCTCTTTACGTGCAGGCCGGTTTGCAGCGGCCGGATCGAGGATCGCGATCACGTCGCGCAGAGACTTGCCGTGCTCGGCTAGCAGAGACCGCAGGCTCTCTTCGAACTTCATTTCTTTCTGCAGGCGCTCATCACCTTTGAGTGCGTCAAGGCGCTCTTGCAGCTCTTTGATTTCGGCTTCGGTCTGGCGGTATTCGGCAATAAGGGACATAGAACGATCCATTAAGGTAAGGAAAAATTGAGAGGGTGGTCGGCGGTACCTAATTAAACATGATTCGAATCGTAATGCATAGGCGTATCCCTGCCTACAGCAAACGGATGCCTAGCCGGTAGCCTTGGCGCAAGCGTTACTTTCCACGTTTGTTACCATTCCCATTGCGGCGTGAACGGGTGTCATTGCTCTGCGTGTGAGGCGGTGTTCCCTTAGGCGCTGCTTTTGCTTGGGCATCTTTGTCGTTCTGCACGGCCTTTAGATCTGCTTCAGCCGCAGAACGGTCGAGATCTGCCAACAGATGGTCCAACGTTGAAACCTCAGATGTTTGAGGCAACGGGGCAGTTGGCTCGTCCGGCGCTAGCTTGGCTAGCATCTCGGCAAGCACTTGCATTAGCTTTGTCAAAAGGCTGTTTATGGCTGTCAAGGGAAGATCGCTTTCCCCGATGGCAATCAGCAAGGCCTTAACCCTCGTCTGTAGCTCGGCCCGCGACGTTGCGCTTGCCAATCCACCGATATCCACCTCATAGCCAATTTCAAGGGCCGTTTTTTGAAGAGCCATGTCCTTACTCCTACATCTACTTGACAAATTTGGATTGATCGGTAAGCGAACGGGCGAGATTGTAAACATGAATTCTTATGCATATTCGTCTCAGGGCTGGGGCCTGACACGAATATGCAGTATTAGCATTCACATTCTAAATAACGCTATCGCCATGAATTTTTCTGGATCACGCTCAGCATGGTAGTCGAATCTAGGGTTAAGCCCTTTTGCAGTGTGCTTTTGAAGGTGGGTTTCGACTTGGCCATAGACCGAAAGGAAGAATAGCTCCAAGGCGTTAATCGCAGTGCCTTCTTGATCCTTGAAAAAGAAGGATAGGTATCCCATGTCGTCGCTGCCCGTGTCCACAATATCCCTATGAAGAAGGTAGGACGGATCGAGGCCAACAATCTCATGTGGCAGCAGTTGAAAGGTGTCGTGATCGAATTGCTGGTATTGACCAGGGTGCCGATAGGAGCGGAACCAGCTGTCCATCAGGTGGATCTCGGGCGCGTCGTACAGAAAGAGGTACGTGCGAAAGTCCCCCTCTATGCGCTTGAACGAAGCGAAATACTTGATCACGTCGTGAAATCGCGACTTCACCATCGACGTCTTGACCTCGATCACTGCGATTACGGCTTCCGCGGGCAGTACCACGACCTGGCCGGTGCGGTAGAAGGGTGCGTAGTGGTGCGAGTCGTAGATGATGATGTCGCACTGCTTGGACAGGCCGCCTTTCGCATCAATGATGAAGCCTTCCTCGACGCTCACGCCCCGCGGTAGATGCTCCTGCAGGAACTCGCGCAACACGGCTTCGGCGAGTGCGCCGGTTGTGGCGTTGTGCTTGGTGATGAAGACCTTGGCCTGCTGAATTCGGCTGTGCAGCTGTTGGGCTACGTGGTCGAAGTACTGACTCATGGTGACGGACGTCCTGTGGTGTCTTGGGCGCGATCACTGCGCCGGGGTACAGCGGTCAGCATGCGGTGCCTGGTCGCCAAGGCCGCGCGTATCGCGCCCACCGGTCGAAGCGCGTGCGCCAGCGGTGGCCAGCACACCTCTGGTGGGAAAGTGGACGGCCTCTAGCCGGCCACGCCCAGGGCAGGCGCGGCCGCCAGCAGGACAGGGCTGAACGCATCGTGCGGTACGTCGACGCCCCACCATTCCAACGCCTTCTCACGAAACAGCGCCCACTCGGCCGCGGTCGGTCGGCCATGGGTGCACAGCCGGCATTCAGGTTGGCCAGCGAGCTGCTCGGTGGCCGTGTTGTGGAGATCGATGCCCATCCGGCCGACGGTGGAGCCGTCACTCGCGTGATTCCACACGGCGTCCCGGCCGCGGCTGAGCTGCAGCTCGTACTGGGGTTGTTCCTGGTGCATCGTTCTCTTCTCCTTATCGAGGTGGCCACGTACCGATCAGACGATACCCGAGTCGCCGTGACCTGGTCTCGCCGGCGAGCGGTGGCCAGCTGCCGGCCACGGCCACGGCCACGGCCACGGCCGCAGCGAACGACGTCGACGCCGTTCGCGCCCAGGGCGGGCACGCCCCCCCGTAACCAACTAAAATTA
Organism: Pseudomonas sp. GM_Psu_1; assembly: GCF_026544185.1. Lineage (NCBI taxonomy): Bacteria > Pseudomonadati > Pseudomonadota > Gammaproteobacteria > Pseudomonadales > Pseudomonadaceae > Pseudomonas > Pseudomonas sp. GM_Psu_1. Next base: position 181,952 of record NZ_JALNUX010000009.1, on the reverse strand, counting down.
TGTCATCCCCAACGGGAGTATCCGCCTACCACCAGGTGCCTCCCTTCACCTCCATACCTTGTTGACCCTCTTTTCCACCCACCTGAACCACCGCGCAGGACCTGCAGGCGCACCGCCGGCCCGGGCACGGATCGCTCCAGGCGGTTCCCCCATTCGCTTTTAACGCTACCGCTCTTTGGAATAGCGGCAACGCTAGAAGCAAGAGCGCCGATGACCGGGCCTCTGCCAGATTGCTTCAGCGAGAACCTCGCTGGTAGCGGGGACGCCCTATTGAGGAGCGGGGACGTTGAAGCGGCAGCGCAGTAGGCCCTGGTGAACGCCCGTAGCGGGGACGCAAGAGAGGGTAGGGCGAACGCTACAAGAGGGGCGAGAACGCCGTGCGCTCGGCGTGCGTCGTACCGCTGGAAAATGGTGCGGTACAGTATTACCTAGTAGAATGAGCGGAGCTTGGCATTATCGCCCAGGCTGACAGGGAGCGAGCTTTTCGTGAAGGTGCGCGGGGCGGCCAGGGCCGCCGCGCAGCGGCGGCAGAGCGGGAAGAGCGCTGGACAGGTAGATACCGCAGTTGGGGATGACATAATTTATGGCTTTCGAATCCGCTCCGCTTCTCATGGACGTCTCGCCGGTTTGGGGACGCCTGGCCGATGGCACGCTGGCGCGCCCGGTCACTGGCTATGCCGATGGACGCTTCGTGCCCGGGCTGCAGCGTCACTGGCCAGGTACCGGCCCGGTGGACTGGCAGGCCGAGCTCTATGCCAAGGGCGAGCAAGCGGTGGCCGCGGCGCGCCAGCACTACCTGGCGCTGGCGCTGGGCGACCATCAGCCCGAGTTGCATGAGCACGATTGCCAGGTGCTTCGTCGCTGGACCCACACCGCACCACCTGATGACCTGGCCGCCACTGGCGACCTCATGGTGGGGTTTGGGGAGCAATGGAACCAAAAACCAACGTAAGCCCTACCAACGCTTTTCGGTGTCTTCTTCCCAGGCGCCCATCTCGACAAAACAGTTGCGCATGTCGGCCTCCTGGCTGATCTCGGTCAGCAGGTCATGCACGCTCTTGTCCAGCTCATCGTCGCTCCGATACGGAATGGTCAACTCATAGTGGCCGGCATCCAGCCGCTTCATGCCATAGGGCTCCAGGCAGTAGCGCTCAATGTTCTCCGTGGCCCGCTTCCGGCCGCGCACGAACTTGCTGTTATTCACCACCGCGAGGCGCAGGGTGACGGTGGCCACCCGCTCGGCGGCGGGCGGCTCTGCCGGCGACGCGGCCGAAGGCTGCTGGTCGCGTGACCTGGCGCTCTTCTGGTACGCGCCGATCTCGACACCACGGTGGCGCAGGTAGCTGTACAGCGTGCTCTTGGAGATGTGCAGCTTCTCGCCGATCGCGCTGACGCTCAGGCGACCTTCGCGGTAGAGGGTTTCGGCCGCCATGGCGGTGGCCTCAGCCTTGGCTGGCAGGCCCTTGGGACGGCCACCGATCCGGCCACGCGCCCGTGCGGCCGACAGACCCGCCTGAGTCCGCTCGCGGATCAGCTCGCGCTCGAACTCCGCCAGCGAGGCGAACAGGTTGAACACCAGGCGGCCTTGGGCGTGGGTGGTGTCGATGGGGTCATTCAGGCTCTGTAAGCCGACCTTGCGCTCTGCCAGCTCGCCGACCAACTCGACCAGGTGCTTGAGGGAACGCCCAAGGCGATCCAGCTTCCAGATCACCACGGCATCACCCGGCCGCACGTTGGCCAGCAGTTTGTCCAACTCCGGCCGGGCGCTTTTCGCGCCGCTGGCGATGTCTTGGTAGATGCGTTCGCACCCGGCCTGTTTCAGGGCATCGACTTGTAGGTCGGCTTTCTGATCCCGAGTGCTCACTCGCGCATAACCGATCTTCATCAAAAGTACTGTTTACTCGACTACGTTAGTAATAGTTGAACTTTGATTAAGCGTACCAGTTATTTGAACCGTAGCGCGGGGAGCTTAACGAACCGAGCCATTCCTCGATAGAGTTCGGCAAAACCTTCGTTTTGTCGAACCATTGCATCGCCCTTTGTGATTGGCGTATAAACACACAAACACCTATTAGCGGAGAACGCTATGAATACCATTCGCTGGAATGTCGCCGTCTCGGCCGACACCGACCAGTCGCTTCGGATGTTTCTGGCCAGCCAGGGCGGCGGCCGTAAGGGCGACCTGTCGCGCTTCATCGAAGAAGCGGTACGGGCACACATCCTGGAGCTGAGCGCTGAGCAGGCCAAGGCCGCTAACGCCCATCTGAGTGAGGCAGAATTGACCAACGCGGTTGACGAAGCGCTCGACTGGGCACGTAAGCGCTGATGCGGGTCGTGTTGGATACCAACATCCTGTTCAGCGCCCTGATCTCGCCACATGGCGCGCCCGATGCGATCTACCGTGCCTGGCGGGCGGCGCGTTTCGAGGTGGTGACCTCGCGGATGCAACTCGATGAAATTCGTCGAGCCAGCCGCTATCCCAAGCTTCAGGCCATCCTACAGCCCGCCAAGGTGGGCGCCATGATCAATAACCTGCAACGGGCTGTGGTACTGGAGCGCCTGACCATCGAGGTCGAAGCCGATGATCCGGATGACTCGTTTTTGCTGGCCATGGCCTTGGCGGGCGATGCGGACTACCTGGTAACCGGTGATCGCCGCGCCGGCCTGCTGCAACGCGGGCACATCGAACGCACGCGGATCGTCACGCCCGCCGTGTTCTGCGTCGAGGTGCTGTGATCAATGCCGGTCGGTTTTCTGACTCAAGAGCAACGCGACGGTTTTGGCCGCTATGTTGATTCGCCCAGCCGTGAAGAGCTGGAACGTTACTTCCACCTGAGCGATGAAGACCGTGAAGCCATCCAGGTGCTGCGGGGTAACCATAACCGTCTGGGTTATGCCGTTCTGCTGACCACCGTCCGCTTCGTTGGCGTTCTGCCGGACAAGCCCGCCGCCGTGCCGGTGGAAGTCCTGCAGGTGCTTTGCCGACAACTGGCGATTCCAGACCCCGACTGCCTCCAGCGCTATAGCGATCATCGCCGCTGGATACATGCCACGGCTCTGTTGCAAAAATCGTGAAGCTTGAGCATGCTTGGCGGAGATTGGACGGACGGAACGATGACGGATTTCAAGTGGCGCCATTTCCAGGGTGATGTGATCCTGTGGGCGGTGCGCTGGTATTGTCGCTATCCGATCAGCTATCGCGACCTTGAGGAAATGCTGGCGGAACGCGGCATTTCGGTCGACCATACGACGATCTATCGCTGGGTCCAGTGCTACGCCCCGGAGATGGAGAAGCGGCTGCGCTGGTTCTGGCGGCGTGGCTTTGATCCGAGCTGGCGCCTGGATGAAACCTACGTCAAGGTGCGGGGCAAGTGGACCTACCTGTACCGGGCAGTCGACAAGCGGGGCGACACGATCGATTTCTACCTGTCGCCGACCCGCAGCGCCAAGGCAGCGAAGCGGTTCCTGGGCAAGGCCCTGCGAGGCCTGAAGCACTGGGAAAAGCCTGCCACGCTCAATACCGACAAAGCGCCGAGCTATGGTGCAGCGATCACCGAATTGAAGCGCGAAGGAAAGCTGGACCGGGAGACGGCCCACCGGCAGGTGAAGTATCTCAATAACGTGATCGAGGCCGATCACGGAAAGCTCAAGATACTGATCAAGCCGGTGCGCGGTTTCAAATCGATCCCCACGGCCTATGCCACGATCAAGGGATTCGAAGTCATGCGAGCCCTGCGCAAAGGACAGGCTCGCCCCTGGTGCCTGCAGCCCGGCATCAGGGGCGAGGTGCGCCTTGTGGAGAGAGCTTTTGGCATTGGGCCCTCGGCGCTGACGGAGGCCATGGGCATGCTCAACCACCATTTCGCAGCAGCCGCCTGATCGGCGCAGAGCGACAGCCTACCTCTGACTGCCGCCAATCTTTGCAACAGAGCCCTTGAGAGAATAGAAGCCCTCCGCGCCGAACTCGCACGTCCTGTTGTCGTGGCGCTTGACGGGGGAAGCGGCTCCGGTAAGTCAACGATTGCGGCAAGGTTGGCGAAGCTGACCGACATAGCCTTGGTTACGCTCGATGATTTCTATCAAACGCAGGTTCCCGAATCCGAGTGGCCTCACAAAACCGTGGCGGAGCGGTTGAATCGCGTTTTTGAGTGGGACCGCGTTCGCGAGGCAATAGAGCCTCTACGCAAGGGGGAACCTGCACAGTGGCGAGCTTTCGACTTCATGCAGGGACTAGGCCCGGATGGCACTTACAGCCTCAAGAACGAATTTACCGAAGTCGCGCCAGCGCCCACGATTCTGCTCGAAGGAGCTTATTCCGCATCTCCGTTCCTTCGGGATTTGATCGACCTCGCCGTGATCGTGGATGTGCCGACCAAAGTGCGGCATGAACGGACTGCTGCGCGCGAACAGGGCGCGGAGGGCTTTTTAGCCGCGTGGCACGCTGTTTGGGACGATGTTGAAAGCTACTATTTCGAGCGCGTCTGCCCGCCAAGGTCTTTTGATCTGGTGATCCAGAATTAAATTCCTTCGCGCCCCTTATGTCGCGCAAATCCTGAAACCTGCACCACGTCCGCAGCGGCGCGGAATCCGGGCCGCGACGTGTCGCGAAAGTCAGTCGCACAAGTTTGACTTTCGCACCTGATTTTTGCGACAGATTTTTCCCTGCAAAATCAGCGCCGGCGATTTTGTCGCAAAAATCAGGAATTTCGCGACAAATTGATCGCGCCCCGGAATGCGAAGCCCCGCTGTCGGCCATTGTCTGAAGTTCCTCACGGGCAGGCGCTTGATACTTTACTAACTTGTCTGTAAAGTTTGGCTACTCTCACTGAATGGTGCTATCATGCCTGCCGCCCACTCGAACCGCTGGGTTCTTCTGGTGACCGTCGCCGCCGGTCTCCTGCTTATCGTTCTGGACAATTCGGTCCTCTACACGGCCCTGCCTACCCTGACGCGCGAGCTTGGCGCGACGGCAACGCAAGGGTTGTGGATCATCAACGCATACCCCCTCGTCATGGCCGGCCTGCTGCTCGGCACCGGGACGCTGGGTGACAGGATCGGTCACCGGCGCATGTTCCTCATCGGCCTCGTGCTGTTCGGTGTCGCGTCGATTGTGGCGGCCTATTCGCCTACAGCGGAAATCCTGATCGGGGCGCGGGCCTTTCTGGCGGTCGGCGCGGCGGCGATGATGCCCGCGACACTCGCCCTCATCCGCGTCACCTTCGAGGATGACCGGGAACGCAACATCGCCATTGCGATCTGGGGGTCGTTGTCGGTCGTCGGCGCTGCGCTCGGACCGATCATCGGCGGTTTTCTGCTCGGCCATTTCTGGTGGGGGTCGGTGTTCCTCATCAATGTGCCGGTAGTGGTCGCTGCCTTCATTTCGGCGCTGATCGTTGCGCCGAAGGTGGCCGGCGATGCGACCAAGCCTTGGGACGTGGTGTCGTCGTTTCAGGCATTGGTGGCGCTGTCGGCTTTTGTGATCGCGATCAAGGAATCTGCCCATGCCGGGCAGTCGTGGGCCGTCCCCGCTATTTCGCTGCTGGTTGCCATCCTCGCCGGAGCGCTGTTCGTCCGCCGGCAACTGCGCCTGCCGTTCCCGCTGCTCGACTTCTCGATCTTCCGCAATGCCGCGTTCACATCGGGCGTTCTAGCGGCCGCGTTCTCCCTGTTCGCCATCGGCGGTGTTGAGCTTGCTACGACGCAACGCTTCCAGCTCGTTGCGGGCTTCACGCCGCTGGAAGCCGGGATGCTGGTTTCGGCGGCGGCGCTCGGATCATTGCCGACTGCGCTGCTCGGTGGTGCATTCCTGCATCGTATTGGCCTACGTATCCTTATAGCTGGCGGGCTTGCGGCGGGATCGCTGGCGGTCCTGCTTGCGACATGGGGCATCACTCATGGCCTTGGCTGGCTGATCGCCGGTCTGGCGCTGACCGGTGCCGGCGTAGGTGCAACAATGTCGGTGGCATCAACGGCTATTGTGGGCAATGTGCCTGTGCATCGCGCCGGCATGGCGTCGTCGGTCGAGGAAGTGTCCTACGAGTTTGGCAGTCTGTTCGCTGTCACAATTCTCGGAAGTCTTTTGGCCTACCTCTATACGGTCAACGTCGTGTTCCCCGCCGGAACCTCGGAAGCGGCCCGCGACAGCATGGCGTCGGCGCTGGTCTTTGCCAACGAGGCGGGGGCCGATGGTGTTGTCGTGCGTCAAGCGGCAGGAATCGCATTCGACCACGCCTATACGGTCGTCATGTACGTGGCGGCGGGTGTTCTGGCCGTGGGTGCCCTGATCACCGGCATCCTGTTGCGGCGCTACGGTCCCGGCTCGCAATCGTCAGCCTATCCCACACAACACTAAGGAAGCCGACATGGCGAGAGCCAGCAAGCGCCTCGAAGTGCTTGAAGCCATTGTGAGCATCATCGAGCGTGACGGCCTCACCGCCGTCACCCTCGACGCCGTAGCGCTCGAAACCGGCATGACACGCGCCGGCCTTCTGTATCATTTCCCGTCGCGCGAAGCCCTGATCCTCGCCACCCATGAGCATCTGACTCGCTCATGGGAACAGGAGCTGGAAGCGAGCGCCGGCAACACCTCGGACAGGGCGACAGACGCCGAACGACACGCCGCCTACATCAACACCTGCGCAAGAGCTACCCGGCGGGTCGAACTGCTGCTCATACTGGAAAGCTCCGACAATCGGCAGCTTGGCGATCTGTGGCAACAGGTCATCGACCGCTGGGCACCTCCTGCGCCGATTGGAAACGACGCTGCCGAGTTGGACAGGTTCATTTCGCGCCTTGCCGCCGATGGGCTGTGGATTCACGAGGCGCTGTCGTCGCGCCCGCTCCCCGAGCAACTGCGCAAGCGTATCGCGGCGCGCCTCGTCGCGATGGCCGCCGGACCTGTTGAGGCGGAAGAAAACCTCCCGAAATAACTGGTGTCCCCCCACAACCCTACTGCGCCGGTGCTGCCGGCGCTTTCACGGTGATGGTGCATTGCTGATCTGAACCGGCCGTGCGCGCGGCCTCGGCGCATTGCCCGATCGCCTCGGCATTGTCGCGCACGAGCTGCGAGGAATCGGCCACGCCGCGCCAGCTTCGGGGATCGGCCACCCGCATCATGGTGACGCCGGCGTTCCATCGGTCCTGACCTATGACGGTCGCCGCAACATGGGTGTCGGCCGAGAAGGGCAGGAAACGCGGCAACAGCAAAATCAGGAATATGCCGACGAACAGCCCGACAAGGCCGGCCATCCATATGCGGAAATCCTGACTTTTCCGGTCGTAGGCGCTTTTCGTATGAGCGGCGAGGTTCCGGCCGGCGCGCTCGAGGTCGGACGCCTGCCGCTCGAGCTGCTGCGCGGCGGTGCGTATCAGGGCCTCGCCGCTGCGCTCGAGGAGCGCCGCATAGTGTGTCGCACCCTGCCGGAGAATAGGCGATTGCTCTACGCCGTGCAGCCGCTCCGCAACATTGTCGAGCGCCTGCACGAGCTGGGCGAGCTGGGGCTTGTAGTCCTGCGCCGGCTCGATCTTTTCGAGCTGGTCGAAAGCCGCTTCCAGCCCGCGCCGCATCACGGTCATTTCCGCGCCGATCTGCGCGCCCTGCGTCTCGATCGTGCGCCGGAGCGCGTCGAACGCGGCGTGGGCTACCTGAACGATATCCAAGGATTTCCTGACCCTGCGCTCTATCCCGATATTGCTGAGGCGGACTGCAGGCTGGTGGTTATGCACTCAGCGCAGCGGGATGGCATCGCCACCCGCACCGGTCACCTTCGACCCGAAGACGCGCTCGACGAGATTGTGCGGTTCTTCGAGGCGCGGGTTTCCGCCTTGCGACGGAGCGGGGTCGCTGCCGACCGGCTCATCCTCGATCCGGGGATGGGATTTTTCTTGAGCCCCGCACCGGAAACATCGCTGCACGTGCTGTCGAACCTTCAAAAGCTGAAGTCGGCGTTGGGGCTTCCGCTATTGGTCTCGGTGTCGCGGAAATCCTTCTTGGGCGCCACCGTTGGCCTTCCTGTAAAGGATCTGGGTCCAGCGAGCCTTGCGGCGGAACTTCACGCGATCGGCAATGGCGCTGACTACGTCCGCACCCACGCGCCTGGAGATCTGCGAAGCGCAATCACCTTCTCGGAAACCCTCGCGAAATTTCGCAGTCGCGACGCCAGAGACCGAGGGTTAGATCATGCCTAGCATTCACCTTCCGGCCGCCCGCTAGCGGACCCTGGTCAGGTTCCGCGAAGGTGGGCGCAGACATGCTGGGCTCGTCAGGATCAAACTGCACTATGAGGCGGCGGTTCATACCGCGCCAGGGGAGCGAATGGACAGCGAGGAGCCTCCGAACGTTCGGGTCGCCTGCTCGGGTGATATCGACGAGGTTGTGCGGCTGATGCACGACGCTGCGGCGTGGATGTCCGCCAAGGGAACGCCCGCCTGGGACGTCGCGCGGATCGACCGGACATTCGCGGAGACCTTCGTCCTGAGATCCGAGCTCCTAGTCGCGAGTTGCAGCGACGGCATCGTCGGCTGTTGCACCTTGTCGGCCGAGGATCCCGAGTTCTGGCCCGACGCCCTCAAGGGGGAGGCCGCATATCTGCACAAGCTCGCGGTGCGACGGACACATGCGGGCCGGGGTGTCAGCTCCGCGCTGATCGAGGCTTGCCGCCATGCCGCGCGAACGCAGGGGTGCGCCAAGCTGCGGCTCGACTGCCACCCGAACCTGCGTGGCCTATACGAGCGGCTCGGATTCACCCACGTCGACACTTTCAATCCCGGCTGGGATCCAACCTTCATCGCAGAACGCCTAGAACTCGAAATCTAACGTCCGTTCGGGCATCGAGGTCCATGTCGGGGTGGGACGGGCCCGTGGCTTCAAGATCACTTGCAGTCCGACCGCGATGTCTTGGTTGCGCGAGAGGTTGTCGATATCCTCCACTTCCATCATCAACCCTGGATAATGCCGCCGCCGTCATCGCCGCCGACGCCCGTGCCGGGCTTTTCGGGCCTGTCAGGCTTGCTCGGCCTTCAGCCTGCCTGGGCGAGATCTCCGGCGGACGGATTAACGGCGGAGCTTCGCCGCCTTTCGTGCGTGTGAAGGCCGAAGATAGTTCTCTCAAAAACATCCGTTTATGAGAGATACCAAATGTCATTTTCAGAAGACGACTGCACCAGTTGATTGGGCGTAATGGCTGTTGTGCAGCCAGCTCCTGACAGTTCAATATCAGAAGTGATCTGCACCAATCTCGACTATGCTCAATACTCGTGTGGGCTCTGTTGCAAAAATCGTGAAGCTTGAGCATGCTTGGCGGAGATTGGACGGACGGAACGATGACGGATTTCAAGTGGCGCCATTTCCAGGGTGATGTGATCCTGTGGGCGGTGCGCTGGTATTGTCGCTATCCGATCAGCTATCGCGACCTTGAGGAAATGCTGGCGGAACGCGGCATTTCGGTCGACCATACGACGATCTATCGCTGGGTCCAGTGCTACGCCCCGGAGATGGAGAAGCGGCTGCGCTGGTTCTGGCGGCGTGGCTTTGATCCGAGCTGGCGCCTGGATGAAACCTACGTCAAGGTGCGGGGCAAGTGGACCTACCTGTACCGGGCAGTCGACAAGCGGGGCGACACGATCGATTTCTACCTGTCGCCGACCCGCAGCGCCAAGGCAGCGAAGCGGTTCCTGGGCAAGGCCCTGCGAGGCCTGAAGCACTGGGAAAAGCCTGCCACGCTCAATACCGACAAAGCGCCGAGCTATGGTGCAGCGATCACCGAATTGAAGCGCGAAGGAAAGCTGGACCGGGAGACGGCCCACCGGCAGGTGAAGTATCTCAATAACGTGATCGAGGCCGATCACGGAAAGCTCAAGATACTGATCAAGCCGGTGCGCGGTTTCAAATCGATCCCCACGGCCTATGCCACGATCAAGGGATTCGAAGTCATGCGAGCCCTGCGCAAAGGACAGGCTCGCCCCTGGTGCCTGCAGCCCGGCATCAGGGGCGAGGTGCGCCTTGTGGAGAGAGCTTTTGGCATTGGGCCCTCGGCGCTGACGGAGGCCATGGGCATGCTCAACCACCATTTCGCAGCAGCCGCCTGATCGGCGCAGAGCGACAGCCTACCTCTGACTGCCGCCAATCTTTGCAACAGAGCCCATGCCACCGATATTCAGAACCGCTTTGGCTATCGTCATTTCACCGATCCGGGCATCGGCTTTCGCTTGAGCCGCTGGCTGTATGCCCTCTGCTGGACGGGCACCGACCGGCCGGGAGTGCTGTTTGAGCGAGCCACCTCGTGGCTGTTCACACAGAAAGTCCTCCTGCCTGGTGTGTCTCAACTAGAGCGCTTTATCGCCCAGTTGCGCAGTCGGGTCGAAGAACGCCTCTGGTTTACGCTGGGCCGCAGCGTGACTGAGGAACAGCGATTGCAACTGCAAGACTTGCTGACGGTGGCCGAAGGCAACCGCAGCTCCCGGCTGGATCAATTGCGCTCCGGCCCGGTCATGGTCAGTGGCCCCGCGTTGATTCGGGCACTGCGCCGGCTCGATGACGTGCGCGGCATCGGCATCACCTTGCCGGCGGCGGCGCACATCCCTCCCAGCCGTATCGCCGCCCTGGCCCGCTTCGCCAACACGGCCAAGGTCACCGCGATTAATCGGCTGCCGGCGTCGCGGCGGATGGCGACACTGGTGGCCTTCGCACTCTGCCTGGAGGCGACTGCGCACGACGACGCACTGGAAGTCCTGGAGGCCTTGCTGCGCGACCTGTTCAGCAACGCGGAGAAGGCCGACAAGAAAGCCCGCATGCGCAGCCTGAAAGACCTGGATCGGTCGGCCGCGACGCTCGCCGCCGCGTGCAAGGTCGTGCTGGACAGCTCGATCAGCGATGACAACGTGCGCGCCCGGCTGTTCAACGACCTGCCGAGGACCACCCTGGAAAAGGCCCTGGAAGAGGTCAACGCGCTGATCCGCCCGGTAGATGACGTCTATTTTCTTGCATTGGAAGCGCGCTACCGCAGCGTGCGCCGCTTCCTGCCCGACCTGCTCAAGCACATCCGCTTCGGCTTCAGCCCGGCCGGCAAGGGCGTGGCGGCTAGTCTGGAGTGGCTGCAACTGAACCTGCCGCGCCGGAAGCCAGAGGATGACGCGCCGCAGGAGATCGTGGCCAAGGCTTGGCAGAAGCACATCACCCGCGAAGATGGCTCCCTCGACATGGGTGCCTATGTGTTCTGCACGCTCGATGCGCTGCGCACGGCCCTGCGCCGCCGCGATGTCTTCGTCTCGCCCAGTTGGCGCTATGCCGACCCGCGCCTTGGCCTGCTCGACGGTGCCGAATGGCTGGCGGCGCGACCGATCATCTGCCGGTCACTGGGCCTGACCATCGACGCCAAAACCACCCTGGACGCCTTGTCCGTCGAGCTGGATGCAACCTGGCTGGCAGTAGCCGCGCGCCTGCCCGACAACCCGGCGATTCAACTGAGCGAGAACACCGAGGGCAAGACCGAACTGTCGCTCGGGGCGCTGGACAAGCTGGACGAGCCCTGCTCGTTGCTGCAACTGCGGGCGGCCGTGTCTGACCTGATGCCGCGTGTCGATCTGCCGGAAATCCTCTTGGAAATCGCCGCCCGCACTGGCTTTTCCGAGGCCTTCACCCATGTCTCCGAACGCAATGCACGCGCCGACAACCTGGTCACCAGCCTCTGCGCGGTGCTGTTGGGCGGGGCCTGCAACACCGGCCTGGAGCCCTTGATCCGCACCGACAACCCGGCGCTGCGCCGTGACCGGCTGTCCTGGGTCAGCCAGAATTATATCCGCGACGACACCCTGTCAGCGGCTAACGCCATCCTGGTCGGAGCGCAAAGCCAACTGGAACTGGCCCAAGTCTGGGGTGGCGGCGAGGTCGCCTCCGCCGATGGCATGCGCTTCGTCGTACCGGTGCGCACCGTGCATGCCGGCCCCAATCCGAAGTATTTCGGCACCGGCCGGGGTGTCACCTGGTACAACCTGATTTCCGACCAATTCTCCGGCCTCAACGCCATCACCGTGCCCGGCACGCTGCGCGACAGCCTGGTGTTGCTGGCGGTCGTGCTGGAACAGCAGACCGAGTTGCAGCCGACGCAAATCATGACCGACACCGGGGCCTACAGCGATGTGGTGTTCGGGCTCTTCCGCCTACTTGGCTACCACTTCAGTCCGCGGCTGGCCGATGTCGGCGGTACCCGCTTCTGGCGCACGCGCCCGGACGCGGACTACGGCAAGCTCAACGGGCTGGCCCGCCAGTCGGTCAAACTCGACCTGATCGCCGAGCACTGGGACGACCTGCTGCGCCTGGCCGGCTCGCTCAAACTCGGCCGGGTGCCGGCGACTGGCATCATGCGCACGCTGCAAACGGGAGATAGACCCACCCGGCTGGCCCAGGCGCTGGCCGAATTCGGGCGGATCGAAAAGACTCTGCACACGTTGACCTATATCGACGACGAGTCCAAGCGCCGCGCCACCCTGACCCAGTTGAACCGAGGCGAAGGCCGGCACAGCCTGGCCCGCGCCGTGTTCCACGGCAAACGCGGCGAGCTCCGCCAGCGCTACCGCGAAGGCCAGGAAGACCAGCTCGGTGCTCTGGGCCTGGTGGTGAACATCATCGTGCTGTGGAACACCCTCTACATGACGGCGGCCGTGGAACGGCTCAAGCAGCACGGCTATCCAGTGCTGGAAGAGGATTTGGCCCGGCTATCGCCGCTGATCTACGAGCACATCAACATGCTCGGGCGGTATTCCTTTGCGGTACCGGAAGAAGTTGCGCGCGGCGAGCTGCGGCCACTGCGTAATCCAGACGACGACCTGTGATCCCCCTAAACGCTATGAGCAACACCCAAGCTGCTGCTGGATCGGCGGGCACTTCACCGAGCCGAACGAACAGAAAACGCAGCAATCCCCTGGGTTGGGGCGCAGCAGCGCCTTGCAGTTGCTGCACTCGTAATAGAACTGGCAGGCGTCCGTGGGCATGGTTTCCGGCTTGGCGAAGCCGCAGCGCGGGCAAGTCAGCACGGACTCAAGGACAATGGCGCTCATCGTGACCTCACTTCTGCACTGTGGAGGGGTATCCCGCGTTCGCGGTCGCCTCAGTCAGTGCCTCGGGCTGGGCCTTATCGGGATCGTAGGTGACGGTCGCCGTCTTCTGGTCGAAATTGACCTGGACGTCACTCACGCCGGACACCTTCTCCAGCGACTTCTTGACCGTGATCGGACAGAGTCCGCACGTCATGTTCTGCACGTCGAGCGTGACGGTTTTCGGGGGAGCCGCCAGCGCCACGAAGGGCAAGGCGAAAAGCACGGCGATCAGCAGTTTGCGCATGGTTAATCTCCTTCAGTAGAACAGCGGGGCGAGCCACGGCACGGCCAATAGGCCGAGCAGCAGCACGCTGACGATCCAGAACACGAGTCGCTGTCGCACGAGCGTGCGCGGATCGGCGCAGGGTGTACCTGGCGTACAAACCTGTGGCACCAGGTAGAGCTTGCGGAATGCCAATCCCAGGAACAGTAGAGTCAACCCGATGAAGAGGGGGCGTAGTGGCTCCATCATGGTCAGAGCGCCCACCCACGTACCGCCGACACCGAGTGCCAACAGCACCAGTGGCCCGACACAGCACACCGACGCACCGATGGCGGTCAGCGAACTCGCGACCAGCGAGCCTTTCCCGGTGAGTTGCATCCCCATTCCCATCTCCTGAGCCTGATTGCCTAGGTGCTATTCTAAACTCCGTACCAAAGTACGGAATCAAGGAGAAAGTGATGGCCACAGAGCTGACCATTGGCAAGCTGGCAGACGCCGCCGGGGTGAACGTCGAGACGATCCGCTACTACCAGCGACGCGGGCTGCTGGATGAACCAGCCAAACCCTTGGGTGGCCATCGGCGCTATCCGGTGGACATGGTGAAGCGACTGCGTTTCATCAAGCGGGCTCAGGCGCTGGGTTTCACGCTCTCGGAAGTCGGTGGACTGCTGACGCTGGATGAGTCGTGCGCCTGTGCCGAAACGCGAGCACGGGCTGCACGCAAGCTCGCGTTGATCGAGCAGAAGATGGCCGACTTGGTCGTCATGCAGCAACTGTTAGGCGAACTGGTGCAGCAATGTGATGCGGGAGACGGCGGAACGATCTGCCCGATCATCGAGGCACTGATCAGAGAGTAATGCCTGGCGGGTGAGCTGGAGATCGGAAAGCCCCTTTACGGTGGGATTCAGAGCTTACGTTGGTTTTTGGTTCCATTGCTCCCCAAACCCCATGGTCAACGACCTGCTGCGCAGCTACATCGGTCGCGACGGCGATCGGGTGTTCACCGCGCTGGAGCTTTCCCGCCCGGGCGAGACCTCAGTCTTCGGCATGCTCCCGGACGGTGGCCACGCCACGGTCGAGGAGGCCGAGCTGTGCCTGGCCCACCGCGTCAGCCACGCCATCCTGAGCCAACCGGTGGCACCGCTGCTGCTGGCCAACCTGCGCGATCTGCAGATGGTGCGCTTCAGCCAGCCGGCCGAAGGTGACGCCTGGTTCGCCGAGCAGTGCCGCATCGATCCGGAGACGGGCCTAGCGCGCTGGATGACGGTACCACTGCACAGCCGTTACGCCTTCGCCGGCTGGCAGGGAGTCCTTGCCGCGCAGCACCTGGTGCGCGCCGGCGGCTTCGAGGCCTACCACTACACGGTCGATCAGCTGCTGCAGTTCACCGCCAATCTCACCGTGCGCCTGATCGATCTGTCGGACTTGGCCACGGGCGCCGACGCGGCGCGCATTGCCATGTACGCGGCCAAGCGCGTGGCGCGTGAGATGGTCGCGCCGCCAGAGCGGTCGCTACCGGAGTTGTTCGCCCTGGGCGCCGACGCGCCCAGCCGAATACTCAACCATTCCCAGCAGGTCGAGGTGCAACGCGTCGTTGGTGCTGCAGCGCGCAATCGGTACCCACTCACCGGAGGCTTGGTGTGCCTGAAGAACGACGGCGCGGCCGCGGGCGCTTATGGCGAGCTTATAGCCACCGTCCTGCTGCAGATGCCGGCCGTGCTGAACAACATCGGTGAGCTGTCTGCCCAGGCCGCCGCCGGCGTGATCGACGCGCTCCAGGCGCAAGCCTGCGATCGGGGCCGCCTGCAGGTCCCGATCGGGCCGTTCGACGCCGGCGCTGACATCACCCAGGCCATCTCGCGGATCCAGGAGATGGCTAAGCCCGACGACCCCTTTGACGTCAGCGCCGGCGCCCTGGCGCAGCTGCGCGTTGGCCAACGTGTGTTTGTCGGCGACGCCGGCCCGTCTGCGCCCTGGAACGACAGCTTCCAGTGGGCAGAGGTGGTGTCTTGCGAGGCGCAAGGCGTCATCCTGCGCGAGCACGGACTCTATGTGAGCGATCTGCTGATCACCGATCGGGACGGCTATCTCGACGAGCGCCGCCGGCGAATCATCGGTCACGACCTGACGCCGGCATGGGCATCCGCCAGCGAAGCCTTCGCGCGGTTCCGATCGGAAGCGGAGTACCGGCGGCCGGCGCTGCGTCTCGAGGCGGGCGATCGCGTGTTCTACCGGATCCTGTCGGGTAAAGGTTGGGGTGAGGTGGTGGCCAGCGAGCCTGGCTACTACGAGGTGCAGCCGCTGCTGACGCCTGGCCAGCCTATTCGCTTCACCTTGCGGGGTGCCGCCTTCCAGGGCTCGGGCTTCATCGTCGGCGTCGACTTCCAGCTGTTCGACCAAGCGCGGATTCTAGAAGACTTTCCACGCGCCTTCGCAGAGCGCGAGATGCTGAGCCTGACGGCGCTACGTGCATCTGCACCTCGTATGGATCCAGGGTTATGTCATAGGACTGTGCTACGGGACCTTGAAAGCCCGATGCAATTGAGGAGTGCCTGTCCAAAGCGGTAACCGCACGCTTCTCAGACTTAATGCAATGATCCGCTGGCTGGTGATGCCGGCCAGCCGAGCCCCGGGACCTAACACTTAATCAATCGGTATTGTCGTTTTGAATCCTTCGAAGCTAACCCACAAAAAGCCATTTTTGAAATTTAAATGTGCTGTAACCTCGGAATTGCCGTCATATCCCTCAGCTTTAAGTACCTGCTCGATTGGGTCAATTTGCGCGTAAATTTGCTTTTGCAATCCATTGACCAACTGCCTCTCACGATCAGCTTCAATAACTCCATTAATCCATATTCCATTTGCAGCGTAACCTCCCCCCACTGGGAACAAAAGAGTACCGTCGGACAGTGATGTGATCACATTCAAACCAGCAGCTCTTAGCTTCGCTCGATCTTCGTCACTGTACGTATGAGCTAGGGATATATTTTCTCCCTGCACCTGCGCCCGTTGAGTAAGATGCGGCCAATTGGAATGCATAATTTCAATGACTGAGCTGTCAGACCAAGCGCCATGCTCGTAGATGCCTATAGCATGGAATGCCTCAGCGGTAGGAAATCCAAAAACAACTGGCCCGGTCCGCTCTATGAAGTTAGGGTTTTTTGGATGGGGCGCTTGCCCGAGATGAAGATGATAGACTCCCCAGTCTAATAACAGCGGGTCTTTACCCATAACATCTTCAATCCTCAGACTTAAATGCGGAGAGAGATCGATGCCGCTTTCAATCTTGGTTACGAGTGCGGCCCAACCCGCTTGATATTTAGCCGGGCATGCGAACGACGAAGAAAGTTCTACTGTGCGTGGTCGGGGCTCAATACGACGTTTACCAGCGTGAAAAAAAAGTATAGCAAGCTTTTCAGGCTCTACGGCAGAAATATCCATAGCCCAATCATCCTGCATTATGCGCCGCAATTCAGCAGTCCAATCTGCCTCAAAATCTGCTTTGATTATCATTGTCGCATAGCTCCAAAATTAAACTAACCTTCGACAAAAAATTCGATACCATTATTATATTAACACTCTATCAGTGCTAAAAACGGAACGTTTGCTAGGCTTGCAAAAACCCAACGAATGCATTTTCCTGAGGGTGCCGACCTTAAGCTCACGATGCTATTAAGCTAGCAGCAACTTTAGTAATTAACGAGTGCATTGGGCCGATCAGGATCTGAAAGTGTGAAGCTCCCGCCCAAGAATAGTGAGCGCTAGTGCAAAAACCGACAAAGCTATCGAGAAGCCGGGGTTAGAAATGACATCCTACCCCCAGCCGATGAGCGCTGAGCCCGCGTTAGATTTCCCACATGAACGGTGGTATTTCTTCGTCGTGGAGAAAAGCAGCATTTTTCATCAGCGTATCCGCCGGCATGAGCCTGAAAAATAGGCCGCCGCTGAAGCTAATTGAGCGTTCGACAAGCGTGCGTAGGCGACCGAGATTTTCAACCTGAATTGCTGTAAAGCTACTCCGCCGTCGGGCGAGCTCCGTCATTGAATGCGAATTAAGATAGCGGAAGTAGCGTCCAAATATGCCTGCGATCACGTCTGATAGCTGCACGCCGATTTCCAGAGGGGATTTTATGAAGCTGTAGTCTAGGCGGCGATCACCATCGCGAATCTCGAATACTTTAAGATACTTCTGGATTTCGGTTTCTTCGTCGAAAACGTGGACAGCGTTCTTAAAAGTGTATATCGGGTGCATAAACCAGTTTCCGAGACCCTCTACAAGTTCGCCTGCCGCATTGTCGTGAAGGAAAACCAACTCTAGATCTCGACAACGTGCTGCTTTTCTCAAAGTATGTTTGAGAAGAAACGTTGCACCATTTCTGTTCGACGGCAAGTGACTTAAAACAAAGCTTTCCACGTCGACAAGAAAATCGCGGACGTCTTCGCGCTGGACATTCGGAAACCCATACCGATGCATTAATCCGAGAAATTTTGGTGTATCCTGCAGCACCGCGAAGTGCAACTCACCCTTTAGCTCCTGATGTATAGCATTTATGTCAAAGCTATGTTCAGCTTGGAGCGACTCGATGATGTCTAGGATAGAAAAATATAAAGGATCCAGAGCTGAGTGATGAATCATCATCTCCTGATCAATCAGCCACTGAAGCAAGGTCGAGACCTCAGATTGCGCGAGCGTAAACTCATAGCGGTCGCAATCTTTTTCGCCCTTCGCAAGGTGCTTCAACTTCACCTCAGGTGCGTTATCCTGAATGCCTAGGGCTTTCCTCAGATCGCGCCAGCCTTCAATTTTTACGCCAGTTTTTAGCGCGATGCCTCCCAGCACGAATGGATGGTTAGGCTCGTTTAACCCATCCTCGTCAAGCCGGAACTTGCGGAAATTGTTCGTTTCATCGTAGAAGAGCTGGAAGTGCGTGTCCTGGTTTTTCTCGGCAGGACGGCCCCGCCGCATTTTATCGGCTTGAAGAATATGTACCATGTGAGCTTTCCCTGCATTAGTTACTAGCGAGTTCTTAAATAGCGCACGTTTAAATTGGAAAATTAGTGCCGTAGAGACGCTACTTTGTTTCGACAGCCTAAGTCGGTGAAACCTGACGTGCGTTGAGATAGCAAAGACGGACGGAAGGTCCATTTCATCGTCGTATTCCTGCCGGCACTGGCCCTTGTCAGCCAGACGCTGCAGGCCTGGGTCAGCAACGCGCCGCTGGACCTGGCAAACGTCCTGTGCGTCTGCAGCGACGGGAGCGTGGCCACGGTAGAGGAGTCCGACGACTTCCTGGACAAGTTGCCAGTGCCAGTCACCACACAACCAGCGGAGATTACGTCCGCGGAGATGAGCTGCTGGTCTTCTGCACCTATGCAAGCGCCCCCACCCTCGCTGCCAGCCTGCCCCAGGGGTACACGTTCGACTTCGGCATCTTCGATGAGGCGCACAAGACCGCGGGCGAAGCAGGCCGCCGCAACAGCTTCGCAGGCCTCGACCATCCCACGCTGAGCATCCGCAAACGTCTGTTCATGAACGCTACGCCGCTGGCGATCGACAGGGGCATCATCTGCGACTTCAGGGTGATCATCTCTGTCGAGTCGACGACGACCTGCTGTCCCAAGCGCTTGACGATGAAGGGCGCCGCTACGTTGTGTATGCCCAGGAGCTGCTGCGTGCGATAGAGGAGGTCAGCGCTCGCAAGGCCTTCGTGTTCTATTCCCGCATCGCCCAGTCCAAACGGTTCGCGATAGCGCTGCGCGCGGTGGCGGCCGGCGGCGACTTCTGGGCCAACCATATCGACGGATCCCTACCGTCCTGGCAACGCACCCGCTTGCTGCACCAGTACGGTCGATCGACGAAGGGCGCGCTTTCCTGCGTACGATGCCTGGCCGAGGGCGTCGACGTGCCCGATACCGACCTCGCAGCTTTCATGCACCAGCGCGAAAGCCATATCGATATCGTCCAGGCACTAGGCCGCGTCGTGGGCAAGGCGCGAGGCGCGAGGCAAGCTTCACGACTATGTCTTCATCCCTTTGCGCTTGCGGCGCAAGAGCGGCGAGTTGTTGGTGCAGGCGTAGCGCGGAGCGACATGTCGACCATCTGGCGCACGCTCGCTGCGATCGCTGAGCAGGATGACGTCATGCTCAACGAGGTGCATCGCGCCGCTATCGAGAGCGGCGAGACTGGTGCCACTTCCCGCCCGGGGTGGTTCAGCAAGCTTCATGTGGTTGGCCCGGCGCCAACGGGTGGGCCGACTCACTCCGTGATGTGCTGTCGACCGAGATCGTTGGTCGCATAGCCGGTAGCTGGCCCCATTACTTCGGGCTGCTCAAGGCCTTCGCCGCCGACCGAGGGCACGCCAGGGTGCCGCGCTCCTATCGCACGCCGGCAGGGCATACCCTTGGGGCCTGGTGCTACCGCCAACGCGCCCTGCACCGACTCAACAGGTTGCCTCCGGAGCGTGTCGCTGAGCTCGAGGCTATCGGATTTGATTTCGACCCACGGGCCCGAGCGTGGGAGCAGGGCTTCAAGGCGCTCCAATCTTGGAAAGCGGAGACCGGTAACGCGAGCCCGGGCGGTGACGCAGTCGGTACCGACGGCTTCGCGGTAGGGCAGTGGTGCTCCGAGCAACGGCGTTCGCACCGCCTAAACCGGCTTTCTCGCGACCAGATCAAGCGGCTCGAGGCCCTGGGCTTCGTCTTCAACCTCCTGGACGAAGCATGGGAAAAGCGCTTCCGGGCGCTTGTTACGTTCAAGGACCAACACGGTCATCTGCGCGTTGGCCAGCAGCAGGTATTGGTCGATGGTACTGACCTGGCTGACTGGTGCCGGTACCAGCGCACGCGCCAGCTCGACCCTGATCGTCGATCGAGGCTTGAGGCGATCAGCTTTGACTTTGGCCAGGACCTCTTCGATTCGAGGCGGCAAGCAGCCTATGAAGCGCTGCAGCAATACAGCAGGACCCACGGAACCACCGATGTGCCGCTCAGCTTGGTGCTTGCCGACGGCACCGCGCTTGGCAATTGGGTCAGCCTGCAGCGGCTGCGCAAGGGGGAGAGGCGTCTCGACGCCCATCGCATCAAATTGCTCGATGATATCGGCTTTACCTGGGACACCTACGAAGCCGCGTTCGCGCAAGGAGTCGCTCACTTGGAGGCTTTCAAGGCTTCCAAAGGTCACTGCGACGTACCAGTCTCGTTCGTAGCTGAAGACGGGTACAAGCTCGGCCAGTGGTGCGCGCGCCAGCGTACACGGCTCAAGGCGGCAACCGAGTCTAATGAGCGACGGCGGCTGGTCAACCTCGGGCTCTCGATGGATCCGCTCGAGGACAGCTGGAGGGTGCATTTCGAGGAAGCGGCGAAATTCGTACGGGCGCGCGGAGCGTCGTCGATACCGGTGAAGCTCGCCGCCACGAATGGCCTGAAGGTGGGCGCATGGTGGTCACGACAGAAGACTCTTGCGCGGACCGGCAAGCTTGAGCCGGGTAAACGCGCGCAGCTCGAGTGTCTGGGCTTGAAGCTCGACGCCTAGACGCGCCGCGCGCAGGCACGCGTGCACATCCTGTCGATAGTCGGTGTTTATACGCCATTTAAGACTGCCGCGTGGACTGCCTACGGCCCTGGTAGTAACGTGCCCCGCTAAAGCCAGACTAAATACAGCGGAGGTAGGGATGGCGTCTGCAGCGCATGATTATCAGCACTTCGTGCATTGGTTGCATCGGGAGGGTGCTGGTACGCCAGAAGATGTCCGGCGGTTTGCCCGGCTGGTGTTAGAGAATTTTGATCGGGTAAGCGCCACTGTACGCAGCAGGAGCCAGCGCTCCGTGCTTTTAGCGGAGCTGGCGCGGCAAGCCCTATCTACCACCGACCCACGCCAACCGGAGTTGGAAGCTGTAGGGGGCAGATCCGAGTGGAGATGGCAGCGGCTATCGCAGCTTTCCCTTGGGCCTTTTCGAGGTTTTCGCAACAGCGAAGCCTTCGAAATAGCACGTCGGATAGTGCTGTTTTACGGTCCTAACGGCAGCGGCAAGACCAGTCTATGCGAGGCGCTTGAGTACGCGCTTCTCGGCGCTGTAGACGAAGGCACGCACAAGCGCATCGACGCTAACCGGTACCTTTGTAACATTCATGAAGGTCGGTTTGCGCCGCCCCTCCTAGAGGCTACAGGAATAGATGGCACACGCATTACCGTTGAGCCTGATGCTGACGCGTATCAGTTTTGTTTCATCGAAAAGAATAGGATCGACTCCTTTTCGAGGATCGCCGCAAAGACGCCAGGACAAAAGACTGAGCTGATCGCGGCGTTATTCGGTATGGATGATTTCGCCGAATTCGTAAGCCACTTTAACGACGCCATCGACGGTCAGCTTGCGCTGAACGCAGTACAGAGCGGCGAGCTAGCGCGAAAACGGCAGGCGATCGCACAAGATGAGCAAGTGCTCGCTGGTGAGATTCGACAAATCCTTGAGTTTGACGCAGAGGAACAGGAGTACGCACGGCTTTACGGAAGCGGACGCAGTTATGCGGAGTTGCAGCAAGCGGTGGGAAACGACGCTGTGCCAGGCCGGCTACAGACTGTAACCGAATTACTCGATCAGCCTGTCCCTCAATTGTACGGCATACGAGAACAAGATCTTCTGGGAGCATTTCATGCAGCGGATGAGGCTCACAATCTCGTTGAGCAGCTGACCAGAGAAATTGCGCAGTATCGAGATGGGTCAGCTTACCAAGACCTCTACAATGCCGTGCTTAATGTGCATAACCTATCGCCCGATTGCTGCCCCGCGTGCGATACCGCCATCGTCGGTGTCGGCCACGTCCAGACTAATCCCTTTGCAAAAGCCCAGCGAGAACTAGATCAGCTACGCGAGCTGACGGTCCTGCGCCAGCGCCACCAGGCGGCGCTCGAACAGCGGCGAGCAGCATCGGACAGACTGCTGACGTTTCTCACCAATTTCGCTCAACGGGTTGGAGCGAACGTCCACAGTGAGGTTGAGCTGTTTCGATATTTGGCTAACCCTGGTCATGTGCAGAACACGGCTTGGTGGCAGATCCAGTATACCCCGGTGCCAGGCGGTATCTCGCTGGCTCAGCAGGCGGTCAACTATGCACGTCAGCTGGAGCAACTGGATATTGCCACCCAGCAGAGGCTTCAACAGCGGCAGGAGCTGATAGCTGAGAGAAATGGTCTGTTAAATGCGCGGATCGTATTGACCGAGCACGCAACTCGACGCCAGCAAGCGAACGTCGTCATTACCCAAGCCCGGCAACGAGTCGCCCAGTTTGAGCAAGACAACGCTGGGCTGATCGCAGCGGTTGCGCAGGAGGAAGCCCGCATTGCTGCAGAACGGCAAATCCAAGAGGCATACAACGAATTTCTGAGGCTTTTACGTCAGTACCGGACAGAACTTCCCAGAACACTAATGGCCGGCCTGAACACCCTTGCTCTCGAGCTCTATAACGAATTCAACGTCCGCGATCCTGAGGCCGATAAGCTTGCGACGCTTGATCTGCCAGTAAGTGCGGAAGGGCGAATTATGCTGACGTTCCGAGGCAACCCGGGAAGCCCAGTCGACGCGCTTCAAGTATTGAGTGAGGGCCACGTCCGGTGCCTAGGCTTGGCCATCCTTCTGGCCAAAGCGCTCAACATTCGCGCCCCCGCAATCGTCTTTGACGACGCTATCAACGCCATCGATCACGAGCATAGACAGGGAATTCGTGAAGCGCTGTTCCAGAGCGAGCGGTTCGCCAATACCCAAGTCATCGTGACGTGCCACAGCAACGAGTTCATCAAAGACATTCAGAACCACGTCGATGGTAGCCAGTGGGTTTCCTATACGTTCCGCCATCACAGCGGCGATTATCACCCTCGCGTCGTGCGAGGTGGTCCTCCACTGGCCTATCTTATGAATGCTCGGGCAGCTGTAGACCGCGGCGACCACCGAGCGGCTTTGCAGCCCTGTAGACAGGCATGGGAGATGCTTGCCAACAGAATTTGGAGATGGCTCGGCCAGTGCGAGCTTGGATCAATCAGCGTCAAATTGGGATCTGCGACTGATCAACCGTCCCTACGTAACGTCAGCGAAGCCCTACGTGCGCGACTGAACGGGGCCGATACGTTCCAACATGACGACAAGGCGCCCGTTCTACACGCGCTTGGCGAACTTCTGGGCATACCCAGACCTACGCTGATGTGGCAGTACCTGAACAAAGGCACTCATGAAGAGCAGGACCGCGAAGACTTCGATGAACAGGTCGTCGAGCAACTGGTCCAGCTATTAGAAGGGGTCAACGCCTTGCGGCTGCGCGCCCGTTGATCACTCGTCGGCGCGCACCTGGTGACTAAGGCTCGTTCGTGCCAGGCACCACCCGGAAGGCACGGCGGCGCGCGTCGGCAAGCATATCGCTAGCCCTTTTGCTCAGATACTCGACGTCATCGGCGGCTTGTTTGGCGCCTGAGCCGTCGCCTTTGGGTAGATCCCTTTCTGCTAACCGAGCTATTGCATCCGCGCCTGCACGAAGCGCCTTCGCATGATCGAGATCGGGGTCACCAGTACCCATGCGACCCTTCCACTGCCTACGATGGTCAATTTCCTGCTGGGCGTCTGCAATAGCTTTCCGCATCTGCCGCCGCGCCTCATCGACTCCGGTTTGCTCACCAGCGTCGACACAGCTCTCGAAAGCTTTCGCCGATGCGATGAGCTCCTCGATCAGGGGGATGAGAAGGCCTCGATTTCTATCGGTCATTTAACTTCCGGGGGCATTGTATGAATGGAGATGCGGGTATCAGGCTTCGCGAACGAGCTCGCCAGCGTCCTCGTGCCGCAGCATGACCTGGTGCAGGCTGTTGATATGCTCGGCAGCCCGATCGCCCCGTGCCACGTGGCCAAGAACGATTTCGCTGGTACGGGTGAATCGATGGCCAATTCGGACGGTATAGGAGCGGAGGATCCAGCTGAAGAATCCTGGGTAGTAGGAGGCGGCTTCAACATCGCGCCATTTGACTCCCCAGATCGCACGCTGCCACGGGAGAACCCCACGGAACATCCAGACGCCGGCTTCATTCGTGTACAGGTGCACGCTGCGCAGATAGAGGATCTTGTAGATGGTAGCTCCGATCGCGAAAAGCAGGCCAGCGATGGCCAGCCCAATCACCGTGTGCCGACTCGGATCGGTCGACACGCTATTCCAGACCGAAGCGCTGACAACAAAGCCGGCCACCAGGATAGCGACAAAGGCTATCGCAGTCTTGGCGTAGGGCACCCATGACAGGCGATACACCTCATAGTCCATTGTGTCGCCGTAGGAGCGTTCGGTGCCTTCCATGTGAGTGCAGCTCCTCGTGTCGGAACATCAGAATGTTGGAACGTATTTTAGCTAGCCGACCTGGCGCGTGTAGCGATGGGGCGCGCTTTTCCGAACGTTGAAGTTTGAAGGCTTCTATCAGTCGGCGAGATGAACTCGCAGGCACGACGCGACTCACCGCAACATTGCCCATGGATCGCTGAGGCGAGCCGCACAGCTCCTGACACATGCTGATATCCGGTATTATGTTACTGTATCGGTCCATTCGCATATTTTTGCAGGACGCAGTCATGGTCGACTCACGCCGCGAAGCACCGCTGTTAGGGAAAGTTATCGTCCAGTGCGCACCTGAAAAAGCCTCCGGGTGCATGGTGCTTCAGGCGGGGCTTGTCCGGCGTAGTGCCACCGAGTCCTATCCCGCGTGGATGCCGATTGACGATGATGACCGCGTGGCAAAGGCAGCTATCGAGGGTCGCCGTTACTATTTCCTCACGGTGAAATCCCAGGCCGTCCGCATCGACTATCTCGCGTCGACGCTCAGCACCTGGGCGTCGAACTTGGCGGTTCAGCATTCGATACGCCACCCTGAGCTCACGCCCGATATCTGTGGCGTCTACGGCGCGCGAGATGCCTGCCAGCTGGCAGCGCGGTCACCGCGACTTTCGTTCCACGAGATGCAGCATCGCGGCGTGGAGCGCAATGGTCCCGGTCAGGCTGATGCGGAGGCGATGTTGGCGCTGGCGCAAGCCGGACGTGCCGACATAACTCCGGCTCACCTACAGCTGCTGCAGGAGCTCCGATATGGACTCAATGGCCACTCTCGGCCCGATGCAGCTACGGTGCTAGCAGATCTCGCCGCCAGCTACCCAGAGCTCACCACCTCGAGCGTCTGTTGGAAGCGTGAGGTTGCCGTCACGCGGGAACTTACCAGGCAGATCACCGAGCAGATGGCCCGGGCAAGCGACTGGGAGAGGTGCAGCGACAATGGTCGGTACCTGGCGCAGTGCGAGGCCGATACCCTTGGAGCCAAGCTCGCCGAGCGGGTGGCGGCGCTGCGCCTGGAAGGTGTCCAGAACGTCTACAGGACGGCCAAGGCAATCTGTGGCCCGAATGCCCATGTACCGCTGCCGCAATGCGGGCTGACCATCGAACGGAGCGCCAGCGCGACCTGCGTTTTCCTGACGCGCACTATCACCCTACCTGAGTACGGGGACCACCCAGTGTTGGTTTCGCACCAGGTGGCATGGATCCGCAATCCTTTCTCAAGGGACGCCCTCAGGCGCGATCTCCAGTCTACGATCGACGACCATAGTTGCCGGATCGTTGAAGAGATGTCTGCAGCAATTGAGCTTCTCGCCCAGCGTTGGCGTATCAGCTTCGACGCGGCTAGTCAGCTGCAGCGCAACAAGACCAGCGGGCAGAGGTTCGTGGTCGCTACGCTGCATCCAGCAGAGGGTGCCGAGGGCACGCCTCAACCACTCGCGCTGCAGGTGTTCCTCGACACTCCTCGAGCAGTTCTCTACGACGGCGACTTCTCGCCGGCAGCGCAACAACTGAAGACCATCGAGGCGCCGAGTTTCGCGGAGCTATTCATGCGCCTGCCTTCGGACGTTGGCCTGACACCTGCAGCCGCAGCGTCGACGCCCATCAAGATAGTGGGCGGCATCAGCTTGTCGATTGGCCAGGCCACGACAAGATCCTCGATGGCTTCCCACGTAACAGCAATGCCAAGACTTGGCTAAGGTTTCTCATGACCCAGTACACACACGGGATCATCGTGCAGGTAAAGGGCCTCGGGGTACCTGTGCTTGCACCATCCACCAGCAACCGCGAGGGTGTAGAGGTGCGCTGGTCCAGCGACCCGAGCGTGCCCAGGGACTGCCCGGCACACGTGCTGCTCGGTACTAAGACCGCAAGCAAATTCATCCAGCACACGATCGACCCCGACTACCACTCTGCCGATCACCTGACGCTAACGCCCGTCCGTATCCCCAATGGTCAAAAGTGGCTGACGAAAGCGGAATGCATCGAAGCGGGGGTCAGTGCTGAACACTGGTCAATCGTTCGGATGGCCATGGTGATCTCTGGCAAGTCCGCTACCGGTGCCATCCTCGCGGACTACGACTGGTTGGGTACCCGGGACGAATTCGACGCCGGCGGGTGCACGCGGG
The DNA here is from genome assembly GCF_026544185.1 of Pseudomonas sp. GM_Psu_1. NCBI lineage: Bacteria > Pseudomonadati > Pseudomonadota > Gammaproteobacteria > Pseudomonadales > Pseudomonadaceae > Pseudomonas > Pseudomonas sp. GM_Psu_1. The sequence goes on along the minus strand of NZ_JALNUX010000009.1, from coordinate 155,162 downwards.
ACGCTCACCGGCGAGCAAGAGAGCTTGGCATCTCTCAGCCCGCCTTTTTCTCGGTAGAGGAGAGCGGCCACGTGCTGCGTGCGGCGGAGTATTTCAATCGCTACAACCTCGAGATGAGGCCGTCCGCCCGCGTTGCGCACGTGGTCTGGAGCAAAACCGAGGACGCAATTCTTGGAACGGACTTCTCCGGTGTGACGCACGACCAGGCACTGCAGTATCTGGCGGATATCCAGCAGGCCTGCAGGCAAAGGCGCGACTTCGATCTCGCGATCTCTATGCCTGCCGCGGATATTCGGGCTCCCGAAAATCGGACCCTCCAGGTGAATCGGGCAGAACAGCGCTGGCATGGCGCGCAGGAGGAGCTGGAACCGGAGGCCGACCTTGCCGTGCGCCCGGCAGGGCCGCGGCTCCACTGACCACGACAGTACATCGCACAAGGAATCGCCCGGTGACAGCTGAAGCCCCACGCCTAACGGAGATCGACATTCCGAGCGCCGCATTGAGTCCGACTTCCGTGCTCTACCAGCGTCACGATGGCCAGCGCCGCCGTTGGATCGAAGCGCCGTCACCTCGCGACCGCGAGCTACTCAAGGCGGAGGGGTGGACCGAGGTACGCACACCGGTGTTCGCGTGGGGCGCAATAGGCCGCGCGGCCGGCCTAAGACCGGTCTTCGGCAGCCAGCATGGCCAGATCCAGCGCTCCTTCATAGACTCGCCGCCCACCTGGTGGCTGGAGGAGCGCGCAGCAACGCTCGGCCTGGACACCGACTCCGTCGAAACCGTAAGAGCGCTGATCGACGTCTGGGCCGTTGAACGTAGCTCCAGTGAGGAGATGGCACAGGTCCTGGTGCCTGCCTTGCGACGTGCGCGCCCGGATGAAGCATCCGTCCTGGGTGATGATGAAATCGCTGCTGCTATCCGCGGTTGGGCACCGGGCTTGCTCGATTATGCCCAGGGCCTGCACCCTGTACCTTCGGCCGGAAGCGCCATGCTTGGCCAGCAAGCCATCATGCACGCCGGCGAAGTACGTGCGCTCCTAGAACAGCGCTACGGTGCGCCAGTGATCGATGCTCTCGCCAGTGCGGGGCGCCTACGGATCGTGCAGACCACGGCGGATTTGCCTGAGTGGATCCGGAGCACTCATGACCGCGCTCAGTTGGATCTAGTGTCGGGCCTCACTACCGGTGGCCAGGTGACCTTGATCGCTGACAAGCTGACCCCCTCGAGCTGCAGTGGCGTCTTCCTCCATGAAATGGGCGAGCACGCGAGTCTTGAGACGATGCTGGGCCCGGACTATCTCCGTTTGGTTCGACACTTCAATCGGTTGCTGGCGCAGCAAGACAGCTACGCCACGTGGGCCGCGCTCCGGGTGCCGGCGTCCACTCCGCAGCGGCATATCCCCAGCGAGCGACTGGCCTACCTCATTGAACGAGTCGCAAACGAGCAGGAGCCGCCGGCGAGTGGTCGGGAGGGCTTTAACCTTGGCCAGCAGTGTCTGGCGCAGTTGCGATCATGGTTCTTCCAGACACCCGCCGCCCGCTGGCTGGATGAGCACGCGCCAGGATCGTTCACCCTCGCGCCGGCGGACTTCGCGAGTCTGGCCAATCAGGCTATTCGATTCGCGGCAGCCCAGGCTGACAGCACCATCACGAACGATGCCAATCCGTGGGCGTCTTCACTCGACGCCGGCCACCTCTCCGACCTCTTTAGCCTCCCAGCGGAGTCGCGAAGCGCTGCGCTGGAGGACATGGACGCCGCGCAGTCCGTTGGCTATCTCTACGTGCTGACCCTGGCCGGTGCGCCAGCTGTCATGGACAACTTCGAGGCCCTGTGGCCCCGCCTGGTAGCGATGGCAACGGATCCACACCACGAGCTGCTACACCAGACGATCACCGATCTGGTGATGCAGGTGGACGGCATGCGGGCACGCGCAGAGCGCCAGGCGACACTGGAGCGCACAGGGTCCGTCAGCTGGATCGATCCCGCGGCCGGTGCCGGACCGCGGCAGGCCCGGTTGCGCCAGGTAACGCTCAACGGGGCGGACAGCAACGTGATTCACCTGGCGACGGTGACCATTACGTCGGGCGAAGTGCGCCGGCAGCACGCTATTGAACCTGCAGCTGCACTTGCGAGCGGAAGTCGCTGGTCCGTCCCGCTGTCAGCTACGGCCGCCGAAGCGCTGATGGAGGCCACGACTGTCGCCGCTGGCGATCAACGTGATGTCAGCAGCGCTGAATTTCGCCAGTGGTTCGCGAACAGTCAGGTCGTAGACGCCCGTGGCCAGCCGCTGCGGCTATTCCACGGTACCGCAGCGCGCTTCGAGACGTTCTCAGCAGCGGCAATTCGTACTGAGCTCAATGACCGATACCATGGCGAAGGCTTCTTCTTCACCGCTCAGCCCGATATCGCCGGCCAGTACGCCACCGCCAGCCGGAATCAGACCATGCGCCAGGACCAGGCCTTCGCGGCGGTAGCGCGCGAGTATCCCCCGGAGATCTCGCAGCTGTTCCAGCGCTGCGTCCACGTCGGTCGGTGGGATTGCTGGCCGGAAGATTTCGAGCGAACCCAGGAGCTGCTGCAGCTAGCTCGCCGACACCATCTGGATCTGGACTCGCTGCTGGATGTCGCGGCCTACGTCGAGGGGGCACGGGACGACGACCAGGACGCCGGCCAGGAGGTATTCAAGCTGCTCACCGGGCAACACGACGAGATGCCGGAGTGGGTCAGGGATGAGGCGGTGAAGCTTCGCATTGCGGACGCGCTGCCGAATCCCAGCATCGTCCCCGTGTATCTGCGAGCTGAGCGTGTTCTGCATACCTCCAGTTCGGACGATGCCAGGATGGCACGGGCGCGGGGATACGACGCCGTGTGCTACACCGGCCCCGATACCGTTGGCGGCGAGCCTGAGTGGATCGTCTATGAGCCTGACCAGATTCGCTCCGCTATCCAGTATCCGGACGCCGCGAAGCGGCAGACGGTGCTCACCCGCGCGAAGCAGGATCGCGAGGATGCCTTAGCGTATCTGCGGTCCGGCGCACTGAAGAGCCGCCAGGATCACTTCGATGCGTGGTTCCGCAACAGCAAGGTCCGTGGCGATGACGGCAAGCCTCTGGTGGTCTATCACGGCACTACGCCTTGGGAACACGAGGGCAGGAGCCTCGGCGACATCTTCGCCTTCGACAGAATGGCCTCGGTCAATATCGTGCGCCGGGCGCATAGCATCGATACGGTGGGGAGTTGGTTCTCAACGAACCCTGGGAAGGGCGGGGCGGAGATGTACGGCCGAGCAATCTATCCGGTCCATCTCTCGATCCAGAACCCCCAGGAGACCACCTTCCACCTCATGCTCCGCCGTGCGCGGCTGCTGCACAACGGTGTGGATGACGGCCGACGGGTTGGCCAAGCCGAGGTCGCGGCCTACCGAGCCTGGCTGAAGGAATGCGGTAAGGACGGGATCAAGATCGTCCACGACGCCGGCTCGCACTCAACCGAGTTTGCCGATCAGGATGCCTGGATCGCGCTAGAGCCCGAGCAAATCAAATCGGCGATCGGTAACGTAGGGCTCTACAGCTCGACGGACCCGGATATCCGCTTCCGCCAGGCCTATCACGGGTCGCCCCACCTCTTCGACTCCTTCAGCCTGGATAAAATGGGGAGCGGGGAGGGGTCGCAGGCGTTTGGCTGGGGACTGTACTTCGCCGAGGAGCGTGCGGTAGCGGAGTTCTATCGAAACGTGCTCACGCTGGAGCGCGGCTTCACCTACCGCGGCGAAGCAGGCCTGCGCCGCGATGAGGTCTTGGATAGAGTCACCCGCGACTATCGCAAAGGCTATTTCGATAGTGTTATCACCGCTGCGGGCATCGCCGATCGCGTAATGGACCAACTCGTCTGGGCACCGAATGAAGGGGCGCCTAGACGTTACACTGAAGGATCGGAGCGGCTGGCCTGCTACCGCGCGCTCGTCAACGACATCACCCGCCCGCCGGGGGCGGGGTATTTGTATGAGGTGCAGATCCCGGACGATGATGAGCTGCTGCTCGGAGATCAGCCGCTAGCCCTGCAGTCGGCGCAGGTGCTGGCTGCGTTTGCTAGGCCCGATGGAAGCCTGGGTGCCTATGAAGGCCTCACCGGGCTCGAGGCTTACCGCCGGCTTGCAGCATCCGTTGGCGGGCCGCGCGCGGCGTCTGAAATGCTCAATAGCCTCGGGGTCCGCGGTCTCAAGTATCTTGACGCTGTGCACCGGGGCCTGAACGCTGGCACCAGCAACTTCGTCATTTGGGATGAGTCGGCGATAGCGATCACCCGGCACGCGTTGGAAAACCTGTCAGCGTCTGGAAGCCATGTGTCGGAAGCTACGCCGGCGGATGGTATCTCTCTCACCGCACCTATCGCGTCGACGTATGCTTCAATAGCTGGCGCAGCGCTGCCTTATCTGCAGACTACACAGCCACCTTATGATGGGCAGGCCTCAAGTAGGTGTGATACGGGCACCCAGCTAGCACCTTGATCTACGACCGGATTGGAACGACTGAACATGAGTGAACCAGGGATCCACCTCTTTCGGGAGCTTACGCTTACGTCACCAGCCGGTGTCGGCGCGCTGAAAGAGGCCCTTGTTGCGAGCGCAGAGCGGCCGTGGAAACACGCAATCAAGGACGAAGATCAGCTTTACCGCGCGTACCCCCGTGATATCACCGTAGCCCTCTTCACGCGCGAAGAGTCCGAAGGCGTTGAGCCGTGCATGTTGACGCTTCTTCAGGATCTCGACAGCCTGAAGCTTACGAACATCCTCCCGCGCAAAATTCCTGAGCTAGGTCCAGCTAGGTACAACCGTCTAATCGACGACTTCGTGGTGAAAGTCGTCATACCTGCTCGGGAAAAATTCAGTATTCAGGTGAAGCTTGGCGATGAGTTTTTGTCGCTAGAAACGTTATTGGGCGAGGGACCAGCATCTGCACTCAGAGCGTTCTCAAGTGGAGCTAATAAGTCGACAGGGTCTACACACCCGCTTGATCGGAAGCGTTGGTTCGACTTCCTGCTGGCTGTGCACCGATCGCCCACGACTCCGGATCTTGAGCAGATTCTGAGGTGGCTGGTTGAATCGGAAGGTTGGCCTGACGAGACCGCCGTTGAACTGATACGTGAATGCCAGTTCGGATTGGACCTACTAAAGCATCGGACCAAGCGCATCTCATGAGCCTGACCGAAGAGCAGGTTTCTGATATCGCCAAATCGGGGAAGCCGGTGCTATGCGTAGACACCTGCATACTGCTGGACATCATTCGCGACCTTACCGCGGACACCACTACCGCTAGCAATGCGAACGCAGCCAAAAGCCTTCTTTGCTCCGCATCCGGACACGGCCTGGTTGTACTCCTCGCCGAACGTGTCTGGCTTGAGCTAAGCCGGAATCGCCCTGGCGTTGAAGAGCTGGCGAACAAGACGCTGAAGAGGTTCATCAAGGCTGCGAAGCGCATGCACGAGGTTGCACAGATATTCGGTGCGCAAGGCCTTTTGCAAGCATCTCACCTGCAGGGTCATGTAGAGCGAACTCAAACTGTGCTGGACGGATGGATCCAAGCAGCAGTTCTGATCCCGGAAACTGCCGGCGTTATGGCACGCGGAGCTGTCCGAAGTACGACTCGGCGTACCCCAGCCAAGATCGGAAAAGACTCGATCTCAGATTGTGTCGTTATTGAAGCGTACCTAGAGGCAGCTAGCATGTTGCGGCAAGCTGGCCAGATCCAGCCCATCGTCTTTGTGTCATCAAATACCACGGACTTCACCGACAGATCCGGTGCAGTGCCTTACGACCTCGCGCAGGACCTGAGCGCGGTACGGCTGGAATACCAGCCAAATCTAGGCGCGGCTAAGCATGCCTTAGGGCTGTAAACAGGATATTGCGGTGGGTTTCTCTACATTGGGGCTCGCCTTCCCATAGGCGAGTTCCAGCTATCAACCACCGGCATCACCGCATGTTCTTGACGACCGATTTCTTGAATTCCTCGCCCCGCATATCGTAGATCGCCGTGGTCGATAGGCTGGCGTGGCCAAGCACCTTCTGCGCAGCGATGTCGCCGTGCTCAGCGATCACCGAGGTGCCGACGGTGCGCCGGGCATCGTGTGGCTTGACCAGGAACGGCAAGCCGGCTGCCTCAGACCGTTGCCGCAGCAGGAAATAGACCGAGCGGCCGGTGAGGGCGGTCTCGCCTACCTTGCCAGCCTTGCTGATGCGACTGAACAGATAGCCGGTCCGGGAGCGTAGCCTTGCGTAGCGGGCTGCTTGCCACTGCTCGAGATAGGGAAGCGACCAGGCGGCAAGGTACTTCCGGACGCGTAGGTTCCCCTTGGCCACCACGTCGACATAGCCCTCGTCCAAGTTCAGGTCCTCGCACCGGATCACAGCCGCCTCCGCCCGCCGCATCCCGCTACCGAATAGCACGGCAATAAGGGCGGCATCACGGACGCCTTGCAGACGCTCGTCGTCCAGGCAATTCTTGATCAGCTGCTCGCGGTACCGCAGCTCGACGAAGCGGCCCCGGCCAATCATGTTCTTGCCGCGGGGCAGCTTGACCGCCTTGATTCGCATCATGTCTTTCTCGGAGATCAACTCGGAGAGAAAGCACGCATTGCACATGGCACGCATGGCGTGCATGTAGAGCACGATGGTGTTTCGCGCGAGACCCTGCCCAGTCCACACGTCCCTAGCGATACCGAGGTGAACGTCTCGCAGGACCTCCCAGGGAAGCTCGTCCAGTGGCTCATCTTCCGGGAACCCAACGGCCGCTGCGACCTGCGCCAACGCATAGCGCATCGTCACGGCGCTGCTGCCCTGAAAGCCGCTCATGAAGCGCCGATAGGGCGTGAGCATGTTCGCCCGCGCAATAGAGGAGGCGGGAGGTACCGCTACCAGTTCAGTCATGACTTCTCCTTAAGGAACTCGCGCGCGATCCGGCGCTTAAGCAGGTCGATGTCACCGCCAAGTGCGCGCAGCGATAGATGCCCCTCTTGCTCCAACACCTCCCCATCATCGGCAGCCTCGGCCCCGTCCGAAATGTCCACGCTTAGAAAGGTTCGGTCGTCTGCGAGCTCGAGGCTCCCACCGCCAAATAGGTGCCGCCGCATCACCACCGTTCGCTCCTTGCTTCTATGCAGCCAGCGGATGATCTTGACGACCTCGCCCATGGCCTCACGATCCGTCGGACCAGCAATAGGCATCATGTGGCCGTTCGACAACACGGGTACGACCGCCACATCGGCTAGCTCGTAAAATCTCGAGTCAGGCCCCGGTGTCGCGAGCGTCGCCAACGCCAGACAGGGTCCAGATGGTTCACCCCAGGCCTGCATCCGACCAAAAAAGCGATGCGTTTCTTCGCGCTCGTCTTTTTCCACTACGAGGTGATGGGCGCCCCATGATTTGGGTCGGCATAGCAGAAGACCATAACGACGACGATCGCCGAAGACGTCAGCAGATTTAAGGGCCATCGCAAGGCTCACAACCGTGGGCTTGTCGACGGTCAGTCGAGCGTAGTCAATCGCGCTGATGCCAGGTGCGATCTCGAAAGAAGCCAGTGCGACTCGGAGCGAATCGAATTGGCCCCTCAACCTGGCCTCGGCAGACGGATCATACCGATCAAGCCCGGCTTTCTCGCACAGCGCCAGAAGAAGCGACAGTAGCCGCTCCTTTTTGACCCGGGGCGCCTGCGGCTCAGTCGGCGTTCCTGAACGTGAGGGCGGTGTCGCGCGAGCAGGGGCAAACTCAGGCAGCAATTTCAGCACCTGGGTATCGTCCGGCCGAACGACCTCACCGCCGACGCGTTCGCGGGGCTGCGAGCTTGATCGCTCCTGTTTGATGAGGCCGCAGTCGACGTGGTGCGCTTGACTGGTGTGGTTGTTCCGCAGAACCAGGCGACCATTTCCGCGCAGCTGGACGTTCAGCAGTGGATGTGGCGATGCGCATTCGCAGGCGAACCAGCGGCCTTCCGCGCGGACAGCGCGTAAGAGTCGAGCTGCCATCGGTACCTCATCGGGCTTGAGCGTCCCGGCGACATGACCGAAAACCAGGTCGCGCTCGAAGGCTGCCAGCTTACGGACAGGCCGGCCGTTTTTTTCCACAATCCACATGCCGCTCGATCTCCAAACCAGGGCCGATGCCGCGCGCCGCGCCGCCGGCAACTCCGTCAGCACCCCAAGATGCAAGCCTGCCACCCTGCTCCGCTGCTGTCCAGGTTACTTCCCCAAACATACATTTAGGGAAGTAATGTGGATGTGGATTCTGTCTAAATGCCTAGGCCTAACGTCACTGCATTGGAAGCTCCGATCTCGAACCTTTTTGTCCAGCTGCATCCAGCAACAGCCATCTGAGATTCCTCCAGCTCCTGGCAGCGGACGGAGGTTGCCCCCCAGAGATACAACGAGCAATAGTTGACGGTTCTAGCAGAGATAGACCAGCGCGCCGCATCGCGCTGCGATCTGATACCAATCCGATAACTAACCCGCATCGCTCGATAAGGTACAAACCCGAGTGACGGATATCGAAGTCAGTCGAATTCAAGCGCTTCACCATTTCCGCTATAGGTGATTACCAGCGCATGAGAAGCGACGGCAAGTTCATCAGTTAATGCATTGTACTCGCTTATTACAAATTTCCTCCCATGCGTACAAGCGCACATTGACTGCATCACATCACCTATAGTTAGGGGGCCTACAGCTTCTAAAAGGCTTATCAGATGGCTATTATTCCAAGTTATCGAACTCCGAACGTTTGCCCGCATGAACCGGTAAGCGTCATCGTGCCATACGCAGGCGGAGACTTCATCTGGCATGCATGATGGCTGTGCAAAATATGGGTATTCGCTATAAAACATTTCCCAGATAGCAAAATCTGGCCAGTATCTATTCTGCCTCTGCAGTTGAGAACTAAAACGCGAAGAACTAATGAATTTTTTAAAGCTATCCCAATACTTTTTGCCTAGCGAAAGAGAAGGCCACTTTGCCTCGAAAATGCCTATTTTGAAATGCGTATCACTTTTTAAAATGATGCATGCATCAGCCCCAAAGTGACGTTCAGGCCTTGGCTTTAGAACCTGAATCTGAGCACTCAGGCCGGGAATATTCCGTGACTCTATATCTCTACGAAAAATGCCCGTAAACTGAGATGTATAGTCATTTTCTCCAGCGATCAATCCCCTCACTAATTCGCCACGGACATGCTTGTCGGCTGCCATACCGCAGTCCGATATGATTTTTGTAATCTGCCTGGGAAACAGCATTTAATTTATCCTTCTATAGTACCCACTAACATGACCTACACAGTGCTGAGTGAACATTGACACAGTGCGCTACGATGTAGAAAATAGCAACCCATTGATTATGACTAGAGTAAGCTATGACGATATGTTCTGCGCTTGTCAAATAATGGCTATTGCTGGTGTTAGCTGATCATCGTAGATCACAGTAATGAGCCCAAGACGTAGGAATTTGGCGCTGCTTTAGCATACTGCAGCAATGGTCAGCATCCCCACCTACAATCGGGTCTAACAGCATCTTGGCAGCAGCAACGATAGCCTTATCTACGCGCACATAATAATCACGCGCAATTATCATAGCAACGCGGTGTACGACTTCAGCGCCGCCCGCTGATAATTGCGTCATAAAATAATAATCAAAGTCATCATTGCGGTAGCACACCGCGCAATCTATAACAGCTAGATCCTCCAGGTTAAGTTGATTACCGTAACTTGCCCCTGTCAACCTTGCCTGAGTGGATTTCGAAGAGCCTGGTGTGCAGGACTGCGAGAGTTTCTTGAGAGAGAATGCTCCCCACGCAAGATCGCCAACTTTAGTATCTATTAAGGCAGAGTGCGATGGTGATAGCACCCCCTGAGATTTAGATAGTGAATAAACGTGCGATTGACGGGAATTTAAAGTCTGTCCAATAGCGATTTTCTGCGCTGGTTCAGAGATAAATCTCTGCACATCTATCTTAAATTTTTCCCCAGAACTTCGTCTCATAGTCTCAGTCGCATCAGCGCATGCGCCTATGTCTACATCGAATTCTGTTAACGCCTGCTTCATTGCGAGAAAATATTGGTGACCCTCTGTGCTGTTAGCGGCCAAAATCTGCTGCCTGCGCCTACGAAGTGAAGAGTCGACAAACAATGACGCACGTCTTATTCTCGTTAACGCATTTTTCAAAATCAGCTCTTTTTGGAAACTTTCAGCAAGCATATTTAGGCCGTCTTCGTTAGCGTCTCGATAAATCGTTCGGCTTCAGCCAGGTAGTTTTTCAGCTGTGACCACGAAGAGCTGCTGTCTATTTGCGAAGCTTCATCTTTGTCAAACCATGCTTGCACACTAAGCGCGTTCGTATGGATCTCGCTTAGTTGAACAGCGAGTTGCAATGCCAAGTCAGTTGGGAGGCCTTGCCAGATGTCGTGAGTTGGCGCTGACAACAGGTTCGCCTGCTCCACCAAGCGCGAGCATCGCGTGTGCAGGTCTGGGGCGTCCTTCATCGGCGTGCTCGAGGTGGAAAATCCGCTCACAGGAAGTCTCTGGTCAGTTCTCAGGGCGAACCGCCGACGAACGCGCACCGGCCCGGAAGCCGTTTTGCGGTGGCATCGCGACCTGCCCAAAGCGGAGTTTCGCAGGACTCTGGGCGGCGATTCCCGCAGTTCGGCTTGTCGTCGTACCAGCAGCAGTGGCGCTAGAGTACACGGTAAAATATCATCTATAAATACCGTTTCTTCCCAGGTTAGACCAATGGCTTTCGACCCAAACGACCCAGCTGTACAGAAGGCGCTCAAAGCCATGGAGGTGGGCCGCATCTACTTCCAGCAGCACCTCAAGGACGCGCCGGCGCAGGACTACCTGGGCACCCGGGATCTTTCCGTTGGAACGTGCCGAATCTTCGAGCTGGGCTTTGCGCCGGCGGCGTGGCGCGGCCTCGTCGATCACTACACGCATCAAACCGTCCGTGCAGCCGCGGTGGATGCCGGCCTGCTTCACCGAGCCGACTCAGGCATGTTGAACGACTTTTTCCGCGGCCGTCTGATGTTCCCCGTCCGCAATACAGCCGGTCAGCTGGTCGGCTACGGTGGGCGGGTCCTAGATCAAGCTACCGGGTCCGGCCCGAAGTACATCAACACACCGGAGACGGTCCTCTTCGACAAGAGCGCCCTCCTCTACGGCGCCTACCAGAACCAGGGCGAGATTCGGCGCTCAGGCGAGGCCCTGATCGTCGAGGGGTACATGGACGTAATCCGGCTGGCCAGCGCCGGCCTGCAGCTCGGCCTTGCACCCATGGGTACCGCGCTGACCGACCAACAACTAGAGCTGGCAAAGGAGCTTGGCGCGAAGCGTCTTTGGTTATGTTTCGACGGCGACAAAGCCGGCACCCGGGCAGCGGTCCGGGCCGTCCAGGTCGTCATGGATAGCCAAGATTCCGAGCTGGAAGTGCGCGTAATGCAGTTGCCGCCCGGAGAGGATCCGGACAGCTACGTGCGCCAACACGGTCCAGAGCGCTTCCGAGCCGAGATGAATCGTGCCCATGACCTGGCCATGTTCATCCACCAGGTATGCATGACTGGATTGTCGGAAAAACCTGGCATTGAGGATCGCGCCCTCTATCTGCATAAGCTCGAGGAGTACACCAGCAAAGCGCAGCCCGCGCTGCTGCTGAAGCTGCTCTCCAAGGCGAGCACCTTTTCCGGGCTGCCTATCTCATCGATGAATCTCACCGACGCCACTCGTGCCAAGCTCGCAGCCATAAGCGAATGGGATCCTCTGGTAGCCCACGCGGCTCGATGGATGGCGCACTCCCCTAACGCCGTGCAGATCGCACAGCGCTTTGCCACGCTACGCCTGGAAAGCGCTGGCTTGGGCGAGCTCAGGACCATGGCAGGTGCCCTGGCCGAACAGCGCCGGTCGGACACGATGCTGGAGGCATTCGCCCGGGCGAGCGGGCCCCTGCTGAAGCGTGAGATGGCAGACCTCCAAAGCCGGTGGACTACCTGGTTGCAGGAGAAACACGCAGAAGCGCGGTTTTCCAACGGGCAGTTGCAACGGACCATCACGGGAGTGTCGGCCAGCGAGACTGTCTCGGCCAAGCAAAGGCCTGGGCTATCCGCACCGTAGGCTCGTCTGAGGCCCCAGCTCCGCTCGCAACGCTAAGGCGTCCTTTCTCTGCAGTAGCCAAGGAGAAGAAGGTAGCGTCCCGGGCCGAATGCTGAACTCGAGGACCTCATGTCGCGGGTTTCCCTGGTAATTCATGCCCAGCTCGACAAGGCAGCGAGCCTTCGAGTGGCCATAGTTCGGCATCTCGCTGTATAGGAAGAGCAGGCCGTCATCGGTGTCTATCAGCGCCCTCCTCCAGATCACCACGTCTCTATGCAGGGCCACGTGACACGGCGCTGCAGAGCTCGGCACCGGTTGGCCGAGAGAACCTAGCAACTCATCCAAGAGAATTGTGCCGAGCGAGCCCCGCCGGCACGCGACTCGGAACGCTCCCATGCGTCGCACCCACTCCAAGCGCACCGTAGTCCGTCCGTCGCTGGCGCCCACGCTGACCTGGACCGGGTGTGTGCAGTTCTGCCTCGCGTGCTCCACCAGGCTGCGAACTTCACGGTCGTGGAGAGCCATCTCTAGCAGACGCGGGGGATGGTCGCGGTCTCCCGCGTCGAGAAGGTTTGCGCAAAACATGCGACGCCCTTAAAATTATCCGTACAAGCACATTATATCGGATATTTTTCCGCTACTCCCAGGGGCCCGTATGCACCAGTATCCCGGAGACTCGTTCTCCAAGGTGTCAGCCATGCTGGAGATGGCCGCCTACCACCATGGCGCTATCGCCTTTTCCGTCGATGAACGCGTATGGCCGCTCAGCGCCGCGCTCGATTCGGCCGGCCCTCTCACCTGGGCCCTGCTCCTGCACAGCTACGCGCTGCTGAACCTGATTGAGCCGAACCAGAACACCGGTGGCATGGACGGGCTACCGCTGACCATCGTCGACGACGAAGACGCGCCGCTCGGAAAGGACGTAATGCTCCAGCCTGGCGGCAAGCCCATGGCGTACACGATCTACCTGCTGGATAGCTGCCTGGAGCACTGCATCCATGTGGGCATGCGTGATCTCGGCTACTCGCCCCAGGAATGGAGCGCGCTGCCCGAGGAGCAAAAGATCATTCCGATGATGCCCTACTTCGCCGACCTCCAGAATCGCTGGATCAATGAGCGCTTGGAGACGGGGTCAGCCGCCGAGCGCGTGCAGGTCTGGCCCCATCTGCTCGACGCCGAGACGCTCCAGCACGAAATGAAGCATCAACCCACCGAGGAACAAAGCCATGTCCTCCGATTCCCTTCGGCGCGGTAACCAACGTCCGCAGTCGATCGCGTTGGACGATTTCCTTCGCGATGGCGCAGCGTTCCCAAGCGGCTCCCTTACCGACGACGAGCTGGCCACCCGCCTCGCACCAGGTCCCCAAACCGACTACCCACGCTCGGTTTCGGTTGAGGAGACGCTGGCGCGCCACCTGCCGCCGAATGATCCCAACGCGCCAGAGCGCTCGAGCGTCGACACCGCAGTGAAGACCGCGGCCCACAGCGTCAAGGTGCTGGCCCCGATCCTTTCGCGCGTGCTGCAGTGGGTTGACCCGGGCGATACCGATCAACTGACCAAGGTCATGGGTACCGTACTCGGTCGTATCCGTGACGATGCACAAGTCATCACCCGTGCGTTCGGCGTGCCGGACGAAGAGTGTCCGGCCTGGCTGACATCGCAGATCAGTGGCGCCCTGCTCCCGTGCATGTTGAATGCCCTGGAGCGGAACAATGGGCTGATCCTCGACGCCGGCGATAAGCGTTACCTCGCGCCCCTGCAAGCTCTTGCTGAACGTGCGCAGGAGGCTGGGCTGGCCTCGCCGCTGATGCCGGTATCGACCGACTGGAAGATCATCCAAGGCCTGTCTCTGGCCACCGCTGACGTCATGACCGAGTACCACGCCTTCTCGTACTTCCACGAGGATCCGGCGAGCGTCGCTCAGATGGTCACCGACTACCTCTCAGAGCGTGTCGTGGATGGCACCCTTGCGGAGGCGACGGCCAGGTGGTCGCTGACCGAGGAGGAGCGCGGGTACCTCGGCACAACCCTGCTTTCGCAGGCGGGCAAGATGCTCGCCCGCTGCTGGACCCAGGGTATGGCCGAGACCATGGAATACGTCCGCCAGCTGCCGGCGGCCCAGCGCCGAGAGATCATCGTCAGCGGCTACCCCCTGGACCCGGTCTTCGATTCCTTTGAGCGCCTTTATCGCGGCCTTGAGGTATCGACGGACAGCGCTCTCCGCGCACAGAGCCCACACCGCGAAGTCGCGCCTGAGGCAGTGGAGACCAAGACCCATGCTCCGCGGCCGTATTAGCACTGGCGCGTTGGTACGGCGTTGCCTGGTGCTCGCCCTGGGCCTGCTTACGGTGCCATTAGCCTGGTCGTCCTCCACTGCGCCCAGGGCGGGGCTTGTGCCGCTCTCCGCCTCGTGCCTGCTCGACGTGTCCAGGGCCTTTCGAGTGCATCCGGATATCCTACTGGCCGTGCTGATCGTCGAGGGCGGCACGGTAGGCAAGGACAGCCGCCCGAACCAGAACGGGTCGACCGACATTGGGCCGTTCCAGATCAATACGGTGCATCTGCAACGCCTGGCGGCGATGGGTATCTCCCGCGAAGAGCTCCGCAACAACGGATGCACAAACGCCAAGGTCGCAGCTTGGCTCGTCACTCAGGCGGTCGCCGATCAGCCCATCTCCACGCCGGAGGAATATCTCACCGCTCTGGCGAACTATCACTCGCGTTCACAAGACAAGAACGCGATATATCGACGCAAACTCGAAAAGGCGTTTGAACTACTTTACTCTGCGGATACGCGCCGATGAACGATTCGGATAAGCCAAGTAACTTTCTGCAAGACCTGTTCGTCTTCACCTTCGCCACGAGCATTATAGTATTTGGCCTATGGTGGATAGCGCGGCCAGCGATAATGTGGGCCAGCTTCTGGACTTCATACCATCTCTTCGGCGTATATCAGCACCTCTCGTTCTTGATGACCAGCAATGAGCTACAGAGCATTGTGGTCGCACGTAATGCAATCAAGACGATCAATCCCTCGCAATATGGCATCAAGGCGCTGATCATGCTCATGGAGCAGCACGGCTATGTCTGGCGCGCGGTTGCGATTCCGTTGATGCTCGCGCTGGGATTCAGGGAAAGTCGCAAAATCGTCCGTTTCAAGTACAACAGAAACATCAAGGACGTGTACGACCTGATAGCAATTCAGGCCAAGCATTTCCCCGCATCCGCCATTGTTCACAAAAAGAACATCCTGAAGATGCATCCCCATATCGGGCCGTGGGCGACCTATGTATTGCCAATCGATTTCGCCCTCGACAATAAAATACTCTGGACAAGGAAGGCACTGGTCGACCCGGACGAAACACCGGATGAGACGAAGATGATTGCAATCCCAGCGTTTTCTCCCGATGAGAAACTGCTGAAGATCACCGCCAAGCGCTCGAAGCTTCCGCACTATCGCTATGTCGCTTTCAGCCTGGATCGCGCTGAGAAAGCGTTCACTGCTCAACTGGGGCCGCTGTGGCGGGGTGTCGACGCGCTTCCTCCGCTTGAGAAGGCGCTATACGCAATCTTTATCACGCAGGGAAACGGTGAGCTGGCGGAGGCCTGGGCGATGATCGAGCAGGTCGCCTTCAGTTGGGTAGAGGGCAGCTACGATGGCAACGGCAAGCTGGTCACTCCTCACAGGGCCAACACCGCCGGCGTCGACAAGCTCATCGCCAAGTACGGTGCGCACCCAAGGATCACCGAGATCACCCAGCGCCACGCCCACACCTACAACGTCCTTGCCGAACTGATGACCTGGGCACGGTCAGCCGGCCGCCTGATGCACGCCAACCTCCTGTGGATGCGTCCGGTCAACAAGGACCTCTATTTCCTGCTCGCAAGCCAGGACGGCCAGTGCCCATTCTGGGAAGTGGCGGGCCTATGGGCACACTCCCAGATCGAGAAGCTGCAGGGGAAAGCGATCACGGTCCCGATGGTGGCCGGTGCGGTCATCGAGTTCCGCAAGGTCATGTCCATCGAGCATTGGATAGATCCCGGCGAACACTCAGAGGAAGCCCAGAAACGTCGCGTTCGTGAAGCGAATGACCTGCTCCGAGCGGAGCAGGAGGAAGCGGCCCGCGGCAACAAGCCAGGCCCGCCCCGCAAAGCCGCGCAGGCGACGCAGCCGCCAGTTCAGACCCCGTATGAGCGGGTAGGCAAAGACGATGAGACCTAACGTGAAACCGCGCCTGTCCTGTCGAAGCGGGGCTGCCCGCCGTCCTCAACAAACGCTTGCCGTGCTGGCAGCTATCCCCATGCCGCGTTGTGCAGGTGTCTATGAGTAGGATCGTTGATTCCCGGTTTGAGATCGACACGCAAAGGACGGTCATCGACCCGCGTTCGTTATGGCGCAAGGGATGGGATGGACTTGCCCACCCCCGGATCCTTCCTGCCTGGTCCGTCGTGTCCACGGCGTCGATCCTGGTGTGGCCGGCCACAATTGCGCCTTGCGCTGCGGTGTTTTCCATTCTGTGGGCGGCATTGGTAATTCCCAAGGACGTGCTGCCCATTCATCTCCCACTGGCGGCCAACAAACCCGACTTGAATGACCCGAAACCCGGGCTCAACAACGGCTACTACAAGGCGCGCGGGAGCTTCTACGCAGGCAGGCTGCTGAAAGGCGGCATCGAAGTGTGGATGAGCTTTAAGACGCTCACGCAGCATTGGTGGCTGCTCGGCACCACGGGGGCCGGTAAGACCGAGCGGATCGTCTCCTGGGTCGTCAACTTCCTTGCGGTCGGGTCAGCGGTTGCTTTCCAGGACGCCAAGGCAGCACCGAAAGCGATGATCCAGATGGCCACACACTGCCGGATCTTCGGTCGAGATCTGGATTTCCGCGTGACGAACTACATCACCGGCCTGCAGGAAGGTAAGGGCGATCCTGCCGAACGACGTTCGAATGACGCGGCCATCTTCTCCAAGGGCAGTGCTGAGTCGAAGACGCAGCTGCTGGTCTCGCTGATGCCGCCTTCGCAGGGCGATAACAAGCTGTTCCAGGAGCGAGCCATCGCCCTGGTCGCCAGCATCATGCCGGCGCTGACAGACCTGGCAATGCTGGGCCGCATCCAGATCGACCCAGGCGTTGTTCGCGACTATCTCGCCTTCAACAAATTCGTCGAGCTATTCACCGACAACCACATCGGCAAGCGCAGTCGGGACGCGCTGAAGGCATACCTGGAGTCCCTCGCCGGCTACGATCGCAAAAAGCCGGTGAGCCAGCAGCCTGATGAGGTGACGCGCCAGTTCGGCTTTGCCCAGGCCTACTTCACCCGCTCTCTCGCCTCGCTGTCGGACACCTACGGGCACATCTACCTGGTTGGCCAGGGCGAGATCGAGTACCAGGACGCCGTGCTCAATGGTCGGATCCTACTCACCCTCCTGCCCTCGATGGAAAAGTCGGGCGAGGAGCTCGCGAACCTGGGCAAGATCGTCCAGACCGCGGCGCGCAACGGCATGGTGGTTGGCCTGGGCACCGTCTTCGAAGGCTCGGTGAACGACATCGTGCATCGCCTGCCGACGAACTCCGAGATCCCCTACGGCATCGCGAACGACGAAAACGCCTACATGGTCGCGGAAGGCCAGGAGATGGCAAATGCCCAAGGGCGCGGGTTGGGTTTCGCAATCCTGACCGGAACGCAGGATCTTCCCGGTATGCTGGAGCGTGAGAAGAAAACGACGCTGCAGATTATCGCGAACTCCGCGACCAAGGAGTTCATGTACCTCGATGACGAAGAAACCACCGAATTCGCCATCAAGATGGGCGGCAAGGCCCGCTTCATCGCCCGAAGCCAGTACGAGCGTTACGGCGACTTGGGAAACATCTATGCCACCGGCAAGGGCACCCTTGAGGAGCGCGATCGGCTGACCCGAACGGCGCTGCAGAGCCAGGAAATGGGCCAGGCGATGATGCTGTACAAGGGCAAGCTGAGGGAGACGCAGGTTTTTAACCACGGCATCGCGGAGAAGCATAAGGACCCGCTATACCGGTACCTCGATGACTGGTTCATGATGCGGCTCGCGAAGGTCAAGATCCCGACCGAGGACGAGATGGCCTATCTCATGAAGCATTCACCCCGGCGTGAGTGGGAAGACCTCGCACTGATGCTGCGCGACGATGCCCGCCACATGCTGAGGGAGATGAACCTCTACTTCTCCTCTCAGCTCGCTATCAGGCGGATTGCCGAACACTACGTTGCCGACGCAGAGATGACAGCGCTATTGGGTCCCAACCTGGTGGCAAGCGAGCTACTTTCAGACGTGATCGAACCGGCCGAAGGCCTGCTGGCCATCGCAACCGAACAGCCGATCCGGAACACCCGCGACACCCTCGCGGCCTTTGCCGCTATTGCGAGGATGAGCCGGTCGGGCGAAGTCGCCGTTGCCAAGCTTGGCGATCTCGCCGGGCTGGACGCGTTCGCTATGGATCCTGATCCGGTCGGCCGTGATGACCACGGCACGGACGACAGCTACCAGGGCGGCGGCTCCAGCGGGCGCGGTGGTTCGCAGCCGGCGACGCCGATGCCCGCGGAGGAGGAGGACATTCTCGCGGCCTTCCTCGACACACCTGATCCCTGGCCGGTAGAGCCGGCGGGCAGTCCAGCACCAGTTGCGCCGATCGGATACGAAACCGAGACGTCCTTCATCGAGCCCGAGCACCGCGCTGCTCCCCAGCCGGCACGACCGATGTCCGACGTCGCTATGGCTGTCGCCGCGAACCTCGAGAACATGCCGTGGATGGCGACCGCGATCGAGTATGGCGAAGTCAGGCAGACGTTCCTGCAGGCGGAAACCCTGTTCAACGGCGGGGATGAGCGCCTTGCGGCCGAAGTCGCTGATCGGGAGATGGCAGCCCTGTCGAAGGCCCTGGTCTACCCGCAGACTCAGCTTCAGCCCAAGAGCAAGGCGATGGATGTGCTCAAGGGCCTTTTGGAGTGAGCCAAGGGCCACGCCACATGGCCTTCCACTTGATGTCCGTTGCGCGGTAGGTCGGCCTGCGTAGCGAGCCTCGAGAGCGGCCTTGCGTCCAGCAGAGCGACGCGCCGTCTGGTGACTCCAGGCTCGAGCTGCGGGGCCTAAATCTTGTGATGACGGCCCCTGCCCCCTCATGCCACCTTTCAGCGAAAAATGAAGCTGAAGACCGTCATCGCTATCAGGCCGCCCAGCAACACCAGCACCTGTTTGATCAGGCGGCGATTGCTGAGCATTTTTACGAGGCCCTGGACGCCACGCTCTGCCCAGGGCGCTGGCGAGCGGCCTTGGGTGATGACATTGGCGAACTGCACAGCGCCCGCCACGGTACCCAGCGCTAACGCCGGCCCCAGTAAGGGTAGCCCCCGAGCCCAGATGTAGACCAGCGAAGCGGGCAACAGACTGGGAAAGATGTGGCGGAGCACCAAGACACCACTTCCTCTGCGCCTCATCCACTTTGGTAACAGCCAGGCACTCAGCCTGACGTCCACATGAGTGGCAGCGCGGGAGATCAAAGTCCATACGCGCATCAACCAGTAGCCAGGTATCGCGACCAAAGCGAGCATGAACAGCGGTGCGAAGAACAGGAATCCGGTGTCGAAAGATGCCCTGTGTGGATCCAACGCTGTGGCCAGGCAGATCGCGCAGGACAACAGCGCCCACACGTAGAGATAACCCCAGCCCCAGTACCCTTTCGGCATCCAGGCACGCCAGCCCGTGAAATAATCACGCTCAAGCATGGCGGGCAGTATCGGGTACCTGGCGATGTCGTACGCGAGATCCGCACAGGCTTGCCAATCGTCCGGCGTGAAACGGTCCGCCCATTGCCGCCGGTGGCAATCATCAAGGTCACCGAGCAGGAACCAGGCCGCCCGCTGGCTCGTTGTTTCTGCAGGCTGAGCAAGCTGCTCCCGCACGGTGGCTTCCAGAGCGTATGCGTGGCATCGATCATCCAGCGCCACCCAACGCCCGGCGCTGCAGGGCAGATGCCCGCGGCCATCGTTCCAACCGCATAGTGCACATATCCGATCGAAGAAAGCGGGTGTCCAGTCCCAACTCTCCTCGAGCAGATCAAACAGTCGGGCCTGGAACTGGCTGCGGCGGTCGAGCGGCTTCAACCACTCGCTGTCCATTTCGGCGCTGAGCTGCCGATATGCCTCGATTTCTTGGCCTTGGGCCAGCAACTGTTCAACCAGACCCATTACCTCGCCCGTCACCTGCTCGGCGAGCAGCATGGCTTCCCGCGCCTGTAGATAGGACGGCTGCGCCAGCGTCAACCAATGTAGGTTGGTCCGCGCCCAGTTGAGGCTTTGCAGGTCTCGGCTTGCCAGGCAGTGCTGGAGCAGCTGAAGCTGGAAGGCACTGTCGATACCCTGGCGCCGGGCCGTTTCCCAACCCTCGTCCAGATCACCCTTCAACAGCGCCGCAACACGCGAGTGGGGCTCGGGCGCGCCAGCGGCTGGCTGGAGCGCCCTGGGTACGACCGCTGTATCCGCCATCCCAGGCTGGTCGATCGACGCAGGGGCGGTAGGGCCACCTTCCACTGGAAGAACCGCTGGTTCCTCTGCCGGACCGTCCTCATCTCCTTCGAGCCAGTCTGGTCGGCGGACCTCCTCCAGGGCATGCTCGTACGCCTGTCGC
The DNA here is from genome assembly GCF_026544185.1 of Pseudomonas sp. GM_Psu_1. Classification (NCBI taxonomy): domain Bacteria; kingdom Pseudomonadati; phylum Pseudomonadota; class Gammaproteobacteria; order Pseudomonadales; family Pseudomonadaceae; genus Pseudomonas; species Pseudomonas sp. GM_Psu_1. The sequence continues at coordinate 134,392 of NZ_JALNUX010000009.1, read as the reverse complement.
AGACACTGGAACGCCTCGGGATCGGTATCCGGGCGATGGGTCTTCAGCAGCTTTGCATAGGCGCGCTTGATCTCGCGCTCAGTGACGGCCTGGGTAAGCTCCGAGAGGTCGAGTTGCATGGTCGGTTTCAGCGTTGTCGTTCAAGGTGGTCAAGGCGCTCCAGCAACGCCCCTCGCGCTTCACGAATGGCGCGCTCATCCTGCCCATCCAGCACGCGTTGGAACTCCTGCGCGAGACTGCCGACGTAGCTCCGCAGGTCTCCCAGGCTTTCCTGATACAGGCGCTCCAGCCTCGCCACCAGGAGGCTGTTGGCCTGCTGATCGCGCGGATGCACCTTCAAAGCGGATAGCACCTTCAGGCGCTCCGCGATCTCCTCTGCACTCAGAACACCAGGATTGTTCTCGATCACCAGGCTATGGCGGGCTCCCGTGAGCGGGATGTGCGCTTCGGCTTCCAGAATGCCGTTGTTGTCATAGGTGAATCGCACTTCGACACTGACCTCCCCAGCTCGACGCGGCGGAATGGGCACGTCGAGCTCACCCAGGAAAATGTTGTGCTTCACCAGGCGGGCCTCGCCTTGGAAAATACGCAGCGTCACGTGAGTCTGTTCGTTCTCGATGGTACCGACCGTCTTGACCCGGCTGACCGGCACCACGCTGTTGCGCTCGATGATGGGCAGATAGATCCCATAGTCGCGGCGCAGCTCGTCTCCCGAGGTCGTCTCGATACCCAACGTATAGGGACAGACGTCGGTGAGCACTACCTCTTCCAGCGAGGCATGCCGCGCCTTGAGCGCCGCCTGGATAGCAGCACCCTGGGCCACGACCTCGTCTGGATTCAACTGCATCGCCGGAATGCGCCCGAACAGGCCGGCCACCAGCCGGCGCACCACCGGCATGCGTGTGGTACCGCCCACCAGCAGGACCTCATCCAGGTCGGCCGCGTGGATGCGCGCATCGCGCAACGCCCGCTCGATGGGGGCGCGTAGGCGCTCCAGCAGCGGCTGATAAAGGGCCGCAGCGCTGTCCTGGTGGAATTCTAAAGCCCACTCGCGCTCGTTCTCTCGCACGGAGAAGGTCGCCCGCGGCTGTTGCCCGAGCTGATGACGGATCCGTTGCGCCTCACGACGAAGGCGCTGCGCCAGCGCCCCGCTGAAAGCATCGGGCAATCCCTCGGCCGCCGGCGACGCAAGGAAGTGGGTCACCACGAGGTCGTCGAAATCCTCCCCACCCAGGAAGTTGTCGCCGGCGCTGGCGCGGACTTCCATCACGCCTTCGAACAGCTCGAGGACCGACACGTCGAAGGTCCCGCCGCCTAGGTCAAATACCAGGAAGGTGGTTTCCTGCTTGTGGTGCAGGCCATACGCGAGTGCCGCCGCGGTCGGCTCGTTGATCAGCTTTTCCACCTTGAGGCCTGCCAGCTCGCCGGCAATGCGGGTAGCTTTGCGCTGAGCATCGCTGAAGTAGGCCGGGACGCTGATCACCGCTTCGGTAACCGACTCACCCAGGAAACGCTCGGCGTCCTCCTTGAGACTGCGAAGCACCAGCGCAGAAAGCTCTTCGGCGCGATAGGGTCGATGACCCAGCAAGGTCTCTTGAGCACTGCCCATGTAGCGCTTGAATAGCGCGGTGGTCATCTGCGGGTGCGTCTGCAGGCGCTCGCGAGCGATGTCACCGACCACAAGTTGGCCACTGTCGTCCAAGCCAACGACACTCGGTGTCAGCACCTTACCCAAGGCATTGGGGATCAGTTGGGCGGTCTCACCGCGCCAGACTGCCGCAAGGCTATTGGTGGTCCCAAGGTCAATGCCGATGATCATGCTCGCTCCTTGCGCTGCGCGCCCCGTTACCCAAGCGTTGCGAAGCGCGTATTAGACCGACTACGGGTGGGAGCGTAAAGAATCACATGGCCGTAGTGGGGGCTGCCTTGCCCCACGGTGCCTGGAAATACTGCAGGGTATCCTGGTCAAACAGAGTGCCGCGAGACTCGTGGCCACATCCGGTAGGTTGATACAGGGGGCCCTTAGCTATGTGCAGTCACTACGAGGCGCCATCTCCGGCGCGGCTGAAGAGCGCATTTGCCGCCACGCCACCTGACCAGTACCAGACCGACCTGTGGCCGCTCTACATGGGGCCGTTCATTCGCCTCAACACTGCGGAAGCGCAAGACGAGGGTGCTGGTGAATACGACCTCGCGGTCGGGCAATTCGGCCTGCTGCCCGGCTGGGCAAAGGACCGGAAGCTTGGGCGTCACACCTACAACTGCCGATCAGAAACAGCGGCGACGAAGAACTCGTTTCGGTCAGCCTGGAAGAACGCGCAACACTGCATCATCCCGGCAGCGGCGATCTATGAACCGGACTGGCGCAGCGGCAAGGCGGTACCGACACGAATAGAGCGGGCCGATGGCGGCCTGATGGCCATTGCCGGGCTGTGGGAGGAATGGAGTGACTCTGATGGCAAGGGCCGCTTCAGCTTCACGATGCTCACGGTGAACGCCGATGATCACCCCTTCATGCGTAACTACCATCGCCCGGAAGATGAGAAGCGCATGCTCGCGATTTTGCCCAACGGCGCGATCAAGGATTGGCTCACCGCGCCGGCGGACACGGCCATGAGCTTCATGCGGCAGTACCCGGCCGACCGGCTCACCCAGCGCTAGCACTACGTGCCACTCCCGTTGACGACAGCATGCCCGATCAGCCGCTGCGCTTTATTGCAGCACGCTGATGGACGGCTGTAGAGCGGGCGCCCTAGCCCCAAAGTCCAGCGGCTAGTGTCCCTCTCCGATTAGGCTGACCATGCGTTGTCCGGCAGCGCCGCGCCGGATGCTGACGCAGTGCAAAAGGTACGCCCCACACCACTGATCAATTAAGCGCGCGATAAGCGATAAGGCGGTCTACTGCGCACTATTGGCGGTATTTGTCTGGCGAGCTATCCCTTCATCGGATCAGCCGAACGAATGACACGCCGTCCGCATCTGGTGATGCATGCGTTTCCTCAAGCGGTGGCCGCGATGTGCCTGGTAGTGATTGCTGAAGATGAGCCGCTTCTCGTGGAGATGCTGACGGAGATATTCGAATCCGAAGGCCTCGACGTCACTGCCTTCGCGTCGGCGGACGATGCCTGGCGGCATCTGCAAACAGTGGGGCAGGCGCCGGATCTATTGTTCACCGATGTGCGAATGCCTGGAGCCATGGATGGGTTGGCCCTGGCCAAGCAGGTGATGGCGCGCTGGCCAGCCGCTCTGATTGTTGTGTCGTCCGGCAATGTGTCGGCGGCACCGGAGCTACCGAAGGCCTCGTTCCTCCCTAAGCCGTGGTCGTTCAATCAGCTGACCACCCTGTGTCGCAACGTCCAGGCTCTCCACCAGCGCGGGGACTAGCCTGCGTGCTGAACAGCTCGGAGTCCTACGGAACCGGGGCCGTGGAGCGTCGACAGCAGTTGCTTGACCGTCTGGCCTGGCTGCCGCGTAGTGCCTATCGCCGCGCGCCACCGCTGACGAGGGTGACCCAGGCTCTGACAGGCGCTCCATGCCCACGCCTGCTGCTGCAGATCGTCAAGCTCAGACCAAGCTACATCGTGGCCGTCGGCCGAGTCGGCGTGCAGCCGCTTTGCCTGGGCGGTCACGGCAAGCAAAAACTGAATGTGCTGCTCCGGAGAGAACGTCATGCCGGCGGGCCCTTATTTTTGCGGTGATGACGCCTACTACCGGACTGGCGGCCGAACCGAGACGGTCTACAGTAGTACGATGACCTTAAGGAGGCGTTATGGCAGACCTTGAGTTTCTTCCCCAGCAAGCCCGGCTGCGCTGGGTCGCGCTGATCGAGCAGATGGCCGTCATGGGCCTTGGCCACCTGGTTCGCCTCTATGGGCAGCTGGAGGGATACATCCTGGCTCTGCTCGATGTCGGTTCGATTACCGCGCCACAGCACCGGCATCTCGCCCACCTGGCTGGAGAGTGGTTCGTACAGTGCCGGGCCGAATTCCTCAAGCGCAAGCAGAAGCCGCGGCGGCGCATAGCGGGAGCGGTTCGTGCTAGGATCGATGACAGCCAAAGTAGGCTCGAACACGCCTGAGCCGACCTATTTGCTGGGCAGTACAGGGGCGAAAGCAGCCCTTCGAAAGCGGTGCAGATTGATTTGGGGCAGGTGTTCTTCGCGCAGCGACCTGCTATCAGGCGCTCGTATGCGGAATGCCTCTTTCGGTACCGCTCAGCTCAGATCTAGCCGTCAGCGCCGGTGCGTAGACTCGAACGCCATCCGAGCAATTCTCCTTCCAGCTTTCCACGACCCGACTTCCATACTGCAGCCGCCACGCCGCCAGGCGCGCAGCGCTGTCACCGATGTCTTCCAAGACTTCGCCCGTGCTGGGATGGCGATACTGGACCGCGATTCGCCGGCGTGCCGCAAGGTTGGTGGACCGTACGATGCCCAGGGCTTCAACCCGGCCTATCTTGTACTCGGCCAAGAGTTGCAGCAGGCGCTGCTCGAACTCGAGATCCCGCTGGAGCGCCGGATCCTCGGCGAGGCGCTTTCGCTGCTCCAGCAGCGTCACCAGCTGCGCCTCCGCTTGCCGGTACCGCTGTAGCAACGTCATTGCGGCAGCTCCAAGGACACCCGCGCGCAGCGCTGGCTCAGCCCCAGGTGCTCGAGGTATTCGTTGAATACCTCCGGGTTGGCTGCCTTAAGCCCACTCACGTTACGGCTGATCATCGTCGGCAATGCCTTGGCTAGGTAGAGATTGCACTCATAGAGAAACTGGCTCGCCAGATCCGCGCTGTTGCGCAGCGACCTCGGCTTTCCGGAAAGCCCGGCGCGCCACCATTGGATGAGCCCCAGGTCCTCAGGGCATAGCATCCACAGCTGATGACGAGCGCGAGTCATGCCGACGTAGAACAGCCGGCGCTCGTCCTCGATACGCGCTTCTTCGCGCTCAGGCGGTGGTGGACGTTTGGGCTGGTGGGGAAATCCGCCCTGGTAGAGCCCGATCATGATCACCACCGGCCACTCGAGGCCTTTCGATCTGTGTAGCGTCGTGATCAGCAGCGCGTCGGTGGCCTCCTTGGCGCGGTCTGAGAAGGACTGCAGGTCGGCGATGTGCTGCAGGAAGCCATCGACTCCCCGGCTCTCGTTTGCGCCCACATACCGCAGGAAGGCATCGAGCAGTTCCTGCTGGTCTTCGGCGTCGCTATCGTTCTTGGCGAACTTCTTGATCGCCCCGATCAGGCCGAGGCTGTCGACCAGCTCCGTTGCCAGGTCGAGCGGCGACAGCGCACGCCCATGCTGCGCCGAACCTCGCACGCGCCGGTACAGCTTCCCCCGGTTCAGGATCCGCTCGCTCAAGATGCCCTCTTGCTGTTGCAGCCCGGTACGCACGAAGTGCATGAACCCCTCCATGCCGTCGGGGGCCTGCAGCACCGCCTTGCATAGGGCTTTGCATCCCTCAAAGGACAGGCCGATCGGCGGGACGTCCAGGGTACGCCGCAGCTCCATCACCGACCCCATATCCGGCTCGCCGGCGTAGGGCCTGGCTACGAGCTGCCCGGCGGCCACCCGCATCCAGCCAAGGAGCCCAGCCACCCACCGGTTGTTGAGGACCGACTTGTCGTCGCCGCCCTCGAGGCGAAACGGTACCCCTGCTCGCAGCAGCGCGAATTGGCTGGCTGCCGACCGGGCGTAGGTCCGCACGAGTACGGCAACATCGTTGAGCTGGTAGCCTCGCTCTCGCGCCACGCCGGCGAGCTTCAGCAGCGAAGAGCCGTCGGATCGCTCCCACTCAACATCCACGCAGGTATCAGGCGTTTGCTCGTGTGAGATACAAAACTTGGCGGTCCGATCCAGGTTGTGGGAGATGACGTAATTGGCGGCGCAGCTAAGCATCGCGCCGTATCGCCGCGTACGGGTGAGGCGATAGTGAAGCCCGCCGGGAAAATCCCGATCGAAGTCCTTGATGATGTAGCTCGGCTTGGCACCGCGCCAGGTGAAGATCGTCTGGTCGTCGTCGCCGACGCACATGACGCGCGCCCGGGTACCGGCGATGAAGCGGATCAGCGCCTGCTGACTCTCCCCGATGTCCTGGTACTCATCCAGGATCACGTGCTGATACTTGCCGGCGATGAAGTTGGCCGCCTCATCGTTCGTCTTCAAAATCATCACAGGGTCGTAGATCAGATCGGAAAAGAATCTGAGCTTCTTTGCGGTCCGGACCTTTTCATAGACCGCGAACATTGGGACGAACCAGCTGTAGTGGGCCTCCCAGTCACCGGCGGCCCAGACCTCTTCTGGCGGCAACAAGTCGCCCTTCACCCGATCGACAAACTGCAGGAAGACATCGGCTACCAGGCGCGGGTACTTGTAGCCATGTTGCTTGCAGCTGTCCCAGACGACGTTCGTCGCCAGCTTCTGCGCATCGTAGGCGTTCGCGGAGAACGTCCAGCGTTCGGCAAAGCCGCGCTTGGCCAGGCGCGCCAGCGTCTCGGTACCGAGCCCGTGAAAGGTGAGCGATGCAGGACTATTCCTTCTTCCCAGTCGAGTGATCAGCCGCCGCTGAAACTCTTTCGACGCCTCGCTCCCAAACATCACTGCGCAGATGTCACTGGGGTTCGTGCGCTTCGCCTCGACGAGAAAGGCAATGCGCTCGACCAGGGTGTACGACTTGCCGGAACCGGCGACCGCCACGACGTTGGCATGTCGGTCGACCGGGTGGTTGATGATTGCGGCCTGCTCTGGAGACGCGGACACAGCGTTACCCTCTTCAGCCGGCCGGGCTTATTGGCACATCGTGGTGACTTGGATGCGACCACAGTCGGTGTTGTCCAGCACGCGCCAGCCATAGCCTTGGAAGTACGCGGCGACGTGGGGGGTCCAGGTCGTAGACGACGTGTTGTCGGCATAGGCGTTGAAGGCCGACATTGCACTGCCTTCGTTGTAGTTGCAGACGGTCACCGGCGCGACGTAGATAGCGGGCGCTTTGGTGCTCGGGCAATTGGGTTTGGTCACCGCGGTGCCGCCCCGGACAATGTCCATCTTGATCGCGGCCTCGACGACCATCAGCGGGCTTTGCACACTGGTGGATCCGAACAGGGGCGCAGTATTGCCGCCGCTGAAGCGCTGGTAGTTCGAGGAGACACCCAGGTCGTCGCGGAGCTGCACCTGCCCTTGATAGCTGGAGTTGCCGAAGCGCTCCCAATGCCACTCTTCTGCTTTTGCGTGAGCAACGTCGATGATGGCCACCAGGGTCAGCACTGCGCCGATGAATCGCTTCATGGTCATTCCACCTTCGGGCATAGCGAGAGAAAGTTCGGACGACGTTTGGGCTTCATGTCGTTGTAAGCCTTGAGCGGCGGAGCGCACTCAGCCAGGTCCTTGCCCATCGGGTTACTGAGGCAGATCAACATCTGGCACGCGAGCGCCGGATCACCGGACATGATCGAGCTGGAGTCGCCCTCGTTCGAGTTGCCGGACGAGCTGCTGTCCTCATCGGCTGCGATCGCGATCGATGCTCCGAATATCAGGACGAATGCCAGAGACGCTTCAAATTTCATTGCAGACTTCCGCTCTTTAACCACGTCGTGAAGGGCCCGCTGATCCGCGCGATCGAGTCATGCACCTTCTTCGCGTACTTGCGCTGGCGCTCTAGCTGAGCAGGCGTCTTGGGGTTTTCGCCGGTGTGGTAGCACCCGACCGCAAGCCAAAACGACTGATCGAACTTGTTCATGCACCGGCGGATGATCCATCCAGCGGTCCAGATGTTTTTACAGGCGTCTGTACGCAACGCTTCCGCGTCCACGCCGACGGCCTTGGTCTTGTCCAGCCAGGCTGAATTGATCTGGCTGACGCCGTAATCACGCGACCCGTTGGCATTGAGGTTGGCCATTCCGTTGCGGCCTCCTTCAACCATCAGCACACCGCCGAGCAACAGCGGCGGTAGCTGGTAGGAATTGGCTGTAACCACCAGGCAAGACACTGGGATCTCGCCGTGCTGAATCGCCGGGGGTAAATCTATCATATAGTGATACTCTACCGTATACCCTGCGAGTATCAGTTAGCCGAACCGTTCTTGGCAAGGCCCCAGTAGTACTGGGCAAAAATCTGATTCACGACGGTTGTTGGCGGGTTCTTCTCAGGCAGAGCGATCCCCTGCTCTACCGTCTCCACGTTGAGCGGGGCGCGCCGGTACCAGAGCACCACCCCCCACACGTCATGGCCGCTGACCTTGTCGATCGGCCGGTAGAAGTCCAGGGCGACACCCTTCAACAGATATGGGTTTGCCCAGGCGGCAAAGGCTTCCTTGTCCTTGACTATCACGTTGGCCAGCTTCACCAGCCGGCGCAGCCGCTGCCCATTGTCGTAGCAGGAGACGATGAGTACGTCCCCCACCACCTGCTCAATGCTGCAGCTGAGCGAAACCGGCTTGATGTCCATTCCGACAGCCCCTTCGGTACTGCGGGTGCTCCACAGGACGGCGTAGTAGGCCGCGGTGGCGCGCTCACGCAAGGCGGCTAGGCCCGTAACCTGGCCGAGGCTCGATGGTGCGATCACCCACGCACCAACAGCCGTAGTGAGCAACAGCAACGCAATCGCACAGCCGCGGAGCAGTAGCGCTTTGCCCGGGTTCTCATAGCGCCACTGGCTGTAGTTGGAAGCGAGGGCCACCGCATTATCGATCGCTCCCGTTTTTCCGTTCGGCGCAGCTCCTAACGCCCGTGCCTTTTCTTCCAGGGTCTCGACGTCGCGCAGCAGTTCCTCCAGCTCGGACGACATCAGTTGACTCCGAACACGGGCAGCGTCAGCGTCTGGCCCTGGATCTCCACCGCGACGCCTCGCGGCGATACCTGCACGATCTTGGGATAGACGATCTGTCCATCCGTAGCGCGCAGCGGCATCGCACGGATCGGCTCCCCTACGCTCCAGAATTGGCCCCGGACGAACGCTCCGTGGCCGGCAACGCCCTGAACAGTAGGCCGGTAGGTCATGAAAAACTGCTGTGACAGCGTAGGAGGTGCGACCTCGGGCTCTTTGGTGTACTCAGGCACCTTCAGCTGTTGGGAAAACGCCGACTCGATCTGCTGATCGTCCGATTGGCCAGCGGCAACCTCTTCAGCGCTAAGCGACGCTTCCACCACTGGCAGGGCAAGCGCCTTGGCGCTGATTGGTGCAATAGGGGCGTCAGCCTGCTCGCCATAGACGGTCTGGAAGCGCATGTTGTTGACAGCGTCATTTAGAGCATTCGAAAGCAGGTAGCACGCCATGAGGCCTGCGGCGATCAACGCAGAGCTGGCCAGCCGAGGAGAGAGATCGACCTTCATAGCGCAGCTCCAGTTTTGACGGCCGTCGCGCCGTCGTTGCTATCTGTTCCTGTCCGCACTAGCACACACAGCGGCTGGATCCTCGCCTTGGCGATGCCAGAGGCGGCGTCCAAGGACAGCTCGATGCTGCCGAGGACCAGGTCCCGTCGCTTGGCCAACTCGCGCAGGCCAGCACGCAGCGCTGTCACGCCACCGGCTGTCACTTCGAAGCTATCTCCGGCTGTGGCCAGGCAAAGGCGTTGCAGACCGATCTGTTGCCCATTCACCGAAACCGCACTCGACGCGGACTGGCGCACTTTGTCGACGTTGGCGCTCAAGCCATGCCGTTCGACATTTGCGTAGCGAAACAGCTTGAGTAGGTCGGTAGCATCCGCTTCCGAAATGAACGAGTTCGTCCAGGCAACCTTCACCGGCTGGAGCGCCTGGTACTGGTTCTTCCACTCGATGAGCCGCTCATTGGCCGTGATCTGGCGGTTCTTTATCGCGCCCAGGGTTTCGACTGCCTTGGGTGTGTAGATCAGGAAAACCGCCGCAATGGCGCAGCTGCAGCCGATGACGATCCGCTTCTTAGATAGCATCAGATTGCCCCCCTGGCGCGTTCCATTGTTCCTGTGAGTCGGTATTGCCAGAAGGCGACCGAGCCTGACCCGCTACCTTCCTTTCGCTCGCTATGGTCGATCAGTCGGAAGGTCATGCCGGTGGTGTGGTTGAGTTGGGCGAGCAGCGGTTCAGCCTGGTCACGAGCGGAGGTGCCGGATTCCTGCGGTACCGAGATCTCAAGACGGAAATCCGCGAGGCCTGTTCCGTCGCCATTGTCTCCCTGGACGACCTGATGAGAGTCTGCCGCGGCACGGTCGAACATCTCGATCCGGGAGATCTGCACGCCAGGAATATGGGCCACCTGCGCGAGCAGGCTATCGAGGTCCCGGATACGCGCGAGGTGCGCCGGCGGCGTATTGAGGAACGTATCCCGGTGCCGGAGCAGATCGAGTGATTGCGCCCGAGTGCTGTACACCTTCTCGAAGCCGGCGACTTCCTTCTGGTAGATTCCTCGTTCGCGATCGATACCGCTGAACTCCCACGCCGTCACACCGGCGAAGATCGCGCCGGACAAGCAAACGATCGCGATCGCAGGTACCCAGCCAGAGGACTCATCCACGTCCTGCTGCTTCGCAAAGACCTTCTTGCGGATGATCGACTTGATCGGCGCGGTGCCAACCTCGACGAAGTTCTCGCTCTGGCTGAGGTCGCAGATAGGCGGATCGGACAGCGGACAGCACCAATGCACGGAGTGCGCCGGATAGGCCTCCAGCACGTCGCGGACCGCCAGGTCGAGCTGCAGCGAGGAAAGCTCCGCGCGTCGCTCGACGGTCTCGACCAGGCGCTTCCCGGAAAAGACCATGATCTCGAGCGTGACCGCCCCGGAGCCCTCAGCACTGCCACCAATGACGATGGTGTCAGATGACTGCGCCAGGCCATACGCCAGGTAGTGATCAGCAAGAAACGCCACAGGGCCGAAGTCGGCGAGCAAATTCGCCGCCTCGTCCTGTACGGAGACGAAGAGGCTTGTTTTGGCCTGTTCGAACAGCCGACCCCGGGAAGCGGGCCGGGGCGGCTGCATGACGTAATTGCCGTCAGCGACCATACCCTCGGCCGTGGCCTTATCTTGCGTGGCATAGACGAGAGCGCCGCCGATCATCAACGTGCTTTTCTCGCCGCTGCTGATGATCGTGCGCAATTCGGAGAGGCTAGTAATAATCTTCATGTTCTTTCCTACATGGCGCGAAAGCGCGCCATCAGCATCTCGCCCATACTCGAATACATCAGGGTTACCGGGATCAGGATCAGTACGCCTGCGATCACCAGGGAAAGGTTGGTCAAGGTGCTGACGAGCAGCTGGGTACGCTCTTTCCCATCCTCGATCATGACGTCTCCGTATTCGGCCATCGGTTCGGCAATGTCGCCGGTCTCAGAGCCTTGGGATAACGCGAGGCGGAAGTAGACGGGCCAAAGCACTGGATCGAGCCTTGGGTCGGTTGCCGCACGCCGTTCGATGGAGGCGGCTGCGGTAATACCGTTGGCTTCCATCTCCGTTCTGAATTGCAACATCGCTGCTCGTAGCGGCGGTGGGAGCATCTCGTTCACCAGCCGCATACGAACATCAATATTTACTCCCGCCTCACTGACAATCTGCAGATACTTCGCAACCAAGCCGAACTTCAGATTGGAATACGCGTAACCAAAGGGTTTGAACTTGATCGCGAGCGCCAATAGTCCGTCGACGAAGCTGTCTCTCGCTTGCGGGCGGGAAAAGTATGCAGCGATACCGAAGAAAACTAGCGTCAGGATTCCACTAATGATCATCCAATGTTCGACGATCCACTTCTGCGAATTCACCGCATTCTGAATAAGACTTCCTGCAGAAGCGCCTGGCGAACTTTGAAGAGTCGAAACCAGAGTGGGAATTAGAAAAAGATAGAAGCCGACCGATACCAGCAGGGACAGCACGATAATTGCAACGGGGGTCTGAAGACCCTTCATTGCCTTATTTATATCTCCCTGAATTTTCGACGCGCGCCAAATTTGATCGAACACCTTCGGAATCCCGCCGGCGTGTTCGCCGGCACGAATAGCTGCAAGTTCAGTCGGGGGAAAGATCGGAGCCACAGCTTCGGCGAACGATTCGCCCTTGCTCTTGATCCTCTCGGCTCCAGCAAGAAGCGGTTCTCTGAAATCCGGCGCCATGTTGGCTACTTCGGCCAGGACTTGCGACGACGGCAGCCTCCCAGACCACATCAGGTTTCTAAACGCAAAGCTCAAGTCCCGCATCTGACGGTTCGTACGAATAGCCGCAACCTGGATTACAGGGTTTGCACTTTGCATTGTCTGGTTGGATGAAGAATGCGTAGCCATCCTGGGCTCCTTACATCAAGAGATCTTCGATGGCTATCTGCTGATCGCGAAACAGCTTGAATGCGGCATCGAAGATGGAAATATTGGGCTTACTGTGCTGCTGCGCCTTCATCCAGTCCTTACCGTCATCGGATAACAGGAGCTCCCGGACTTGCGGATTCATCATCAGCAGACCGTGAATCGGAACCATGTTGCTGTAGCCGTCGCTGCACTTGTCACAGCCTTTACCGGGACGCCTGTAAGTTGCAGGTAGATCTTCCCCCTGCAAGTCAATGCCGTTAGCGTCGCAGTACCGCTTGACTAGCGCTTCCTCTCTTTCATCAAAAACCATCTCTTCGCTGCAGTTCGGACAAACGATGGCAACGAGTCGCTGGACCAATACACCGGACAACACGTTTATCAGATCAAAGTGCTTCGATTTAGGCACCATGTCGGCAAGCCGCCGAATACCCATGACTGGGGTATTCGCATGCGTAGTAGCGTATACAAAGTGACCAGTGTTGGAGGCGGCCACCGAAACTTCGCAGCTTTCTTTGTCTCGGATCTCTCCAATAAAGACAATATCCGGGTCGTGGCGCAAAATGTATTTCAAGGCGCGCGGCATATTCTCGGCGCCCTCATTCGTACCGGAGCCGAAGTTGTACTGGCTCGCGTCGATAGCACGAACGCCGCGGATCTTACGTTCTACCGGATTTTCAATACTGATACGCTTTTTAGATGAGCCGTACAGTTTGTAGTTGGCCTCAAGCATACCAGCGATGGTTGTTGATTTGCCGCTATTGGTTGGGCCGCATACCAGGAAGAATCCATACTTGAGCTCAGAGACATATAGCAGCTCTTCAATGATCTCCTGACTGATGTTGAGACTATGCAGCTCGACCGGCTTCGAGTCGCGGGGCAACATACGCAGTGACGAACTTATCTTTTCACCATTGGAGTTTTCCAATGGTATGAATGACGCCCGGCAGAACGCATCACCATTCTTCAACTCGAACATCATATTGCCGTCGACAGGATGCTGCAGACGGCCTGAGTGAGGATTAGCCTTCGAGCGGCTCATCAGAATGTTGATGATTCTGTTCGCTTCAGCCGTCTGGAGCACCATGCCGGTCGGGCGCAACTTTTGACGAATTCGGAAGTTTACCGAATATGCCGTGGCATCATGCGTCGGCTCAAAGTCGACGTCGCTAGCGCCTACTTGCAGCGCAAGGTTCACGATGTCGATGATCCGTTGAATCAAGGGGTCACTATCACCCATCGCCTGGTCAATGGTTTGCAGGTGCTGCGTGGCGGCAACGGCCGGGTCATTGTTATCTAGCCGGGACCGGTAATGACCGAAACGCTCTCCCGACAGTAGGACGTAGTGAACCTGTGGGGGATCGGCTTCGTGGTAGGCGTCGAATTCCTTAAAAAAGATGCTTCGTGCTTTGGTCGGCCGATCCATTTGGACAAACTGGATCAGCTTCATCAAGTCCGAGAACGCAACAAAGGCTTTGCCCTTGTAGATCAAGGGCAGCGCCTGCAGCCGTTCCAGCTCTTCCTTCAGACCACGCTTTTCATTGACCTTGTCGAGCACCGGGTGCAGTCGTAAGTCAGGGATAACCGCGGAGACGAAGGCCCTGCCCTCCTTGATTGCCAGAATTTCATCGTAGCGCGCCGCGATCTGGCTCTTCTGGCCCTTGATGTATTCGAGTGTTTTCGCAGTCGCCGGCTTCGCCGCCAGCCAGGCCTCAATTTCGGCCGGAGTAGCAAGATCGATCTGCACCAGGATCTCGCCAGTCTTGAGCTCTCGGCAGTTCAGAACGGTTTGGGCGTGCTTGAAGAGTTGGTCATGCACAGCGCCGTCAAAGCCCCAGCTCTGCAGAAGTTCGAGCGCCGGGTTTAGATCGATAGGGATAGTCATCGTTACTCCAGAGTCACTTCTTCGGCAATGCGCACGGCTTGGCCGCTGCTAACAGTTATCCCGGTGCGATTAACAAGCGCCAGCCGCTTTACGGTAGGCTGGTTCACCGCAATGGGAATGCCCCATGAGTTGAATAAATCATCACAAGTAAACGGGATTCCGGAGTAAACCCAAACGCCGCTGCAAGCGATCGCTGTCCCGTTGTAGCCAACCAAACTGGCAAGTGTCTGTACTGAGCCTTCCGGCATAGAGGTAAATATGCTGTCGGCGCTATATCGCTGCAGAAACTTCCGCATGGTTCGATAAAGGCGCTGCTTTTCGGAGAGAAGCATCGTCGTGTATGACGCCTTAGTTTCCAGGCGCAACCAGGCGGACATACTGGGACCGCACCAGCTTTCACCACCTGTAAACCCACTCGAGCCGCAGCCGTTATTTGATCCGGCTAGATAGTCCTGCGGCGTCAGGAGCGATCCGGGGTATTGAAAGTAGATAGCCACCCGGGAGAAGCGCCAGGCGGTGTCGTTGAGGTTGTCTGCCTTGGCGGTCTGGAACATTGCCGGCTTAAAGCTTCCGACGTACTGATAGCCGTCTGCCTGGGCAACCGCTGTTGGCGTCAGGAAGCCCCCATTTGGGACCTCCAGGTAGTGCTGCTGGATCGCATCGCCGATCACGGCGATGCGCTCTGTAACGACTTGCCCTTGGTAGGCACGCGTGAGCTCTTCCAGCGGCTGCACGAGCGTATTGACGACTCCGATGAGCATCAAACCGATGGCGACCACGAAGAAGGGGATCACGCGCGGTCCTCAGGGCATCAGCTGCAGGGTGACGGAGTGCTGGCCACTGCTGTCCGCTGCGGTGTACTGCGTCGAGCCTGTGGTTTGCGCGGTACCCGGCGCGAAGTTAGTGATCCCGGCTTTCGCCGCCAACTCTTGAACGGTGCTGCTAGGCACGTTATCGAAGCGCGTGCACACATAGCCTGTGGCGCAAGAGACGAAAGAGATCGGGTAGGAATTGACCGTGTACGACCCAGGCGTCTGACCATTCGGGCGCGAGACCACACGAATGTTGCCTTCCAGAGTCCTTACGCCAATACGGCTGAAGGCGTTTTGATAGGTGGAGTTCACCGAGCTAACGCCCATTACCAGTACATCCAGCATTGTCTGCCCACTTACGGGCAATGCATTGGTCGTCGCGGAGAGGCCAGTCCCGAGGTTGGCATGGATATACCCGATCGCGTGAGTCAGGTCCTGGCCGACGCTGCGGACGGCAGTTGCGTTCGCAGGATCCGAAGTTCCCTTGAGCGAGGTCGCAGCAATCAGCGCGAGAATGCCCACGATGACGACCACCACCATCAGCTCGATGAGGGTGAAGCCGCTCTGCCTGTTTTTTGCGGTTCGGGTAAAACGATCGACCACCGCGATATCTTGGAACGCCATTTGAATGCTCCTGGTGTGCTTAGTGTTAAAACGTCACGATGACGCTATTTGTGGCCGTCGCTGTACCAGCCGAGGTCAAATTCTTGTTAAACCGCAAAGCGGCATAGTGCGGTGCCTTGTTCGCTCCGGCCTGAGTTGGATCGAAGTCTTGGCAGTATTCAATTGGCCCGCCCCATGCGGTAACACCGAACTCCGCCTTATCCAAGCCGAGTTGAGGCAAGATGTTCACGTTAGTAGCGTCAAGCCGGTACCAGCCGTTGTAGCAAAAACTTGCAGACTCACCGCCTGATAAGTTAGGAGCGCCAGCGTTGGTAGGTAGCGGATAGAAGTTATTTGCACTGTCGGCGGCAGACAGGCGCTGGCGGGTGTAAAACTCACTAGCCAGGCGATCGGTCAGCCGGTTGATGCGGCCGATCGTCATCCGCAGCATTTCTTTCTGGTCGGGAAGCGTGCTGAAGGTCACCGCTGCGTAGTCCGAACCGCTTGCATCCCACGTCGCAGCATTTGCATCGGTAAGTGCAACAGAGTCGCCCGGAATCCCTTTGTTGCAGGCGTTACCTTGAGCGCAGGTAGTTTGAACGAGGGTGCCCACGTCATAGGTGAGCGTCACCGGCGTCCCAGTCGTGAAGTACAGCGGAACGGTATAGGTGAGCCCCTGCACTACACGATAGGCCTTCACATTCTTCAACAGGGAACTATCACTGTTGATCTGCGAAAGCGGCACCGACGTATTTCGCAATTCGAACGCCAAGGCCTGGCCTGTAGTCGAGGTATCCTCGGGGTTGTAAACGGCCGAGAACAATCCATTTCCGGTATAGGGCATGGGCAGGCGCCCACCATTGCTATTTCTAGCGAAGGCCTTCAAGGCTGACGCGAGGCGCAAGTTGTAGACCTGCGCTTCCGCCCTCTTCGTACCCTCATACAAGGCCAAGGCCATTGAGATCATTTGGGCAGTCACCAAAGCAATGATGCCGAGGATCAATACGCCAATGAACAGCTCGACCAGAGTAAAGCCGCGCTGACGGGACTTCATCACGGCTTCACTACTTTCAAGGTGAGGGCTAGGTAGTAGGTGCTGGTTTCGTCGGATGCAGTCTTGTTACCCATCAGACCGGACAGCCAGTTACCTTGAGAGTTGTAACCGGGGATACCCGAACCACTCGCCGAGTTGCTCTCGGACACCTGGCCGCCCAGGATGATCATATCGCCATCCTTCATCAGGACTTCGCCGGAGTAGTTGCTGTCCCGAATGATGGGTACTTCGCTGGGTACCTGCTGATTGCTACCGTTCGCACCGGTCACGATCTGAATGTTGGTGAACGACCCGGTCTTTACCGATTGGGAGAAGGTGATAGGGCTGCGGACCTCGCCAGTCTGGGCGTCGTAGTAGGGAACGATGCGCAGCGTCGAGCCGACTTTGAACGTCACAAGCTGGTTAGTGGTGCCCACAGCCGAACCACCAGAAAGACTGGAAGTCGAGTTCTGGGAGTACTGGGTGTAATACAGGTTGTCGTACTGGGCGAATTCGCCCGGGACACCGTTGGTCACCGACACCCGCGGCCGCTGCTTGATGCTGTATTCCCCGTTCGCTTCCAGGTAGGCGAGGAAGGCCTGGGCGGGGTTGCTGCCAAATTTGCGCAGGCCCACCAGAGTATTGGCGACTGCAGTTCCGCCGGTGGAAACGGTAGGCGGTACGTTCCCGCCACCGCTGATCGTGACGCCGCCCAGCGCATTATTGGACACAACCAGGCCCAGCTTGCCGCTTGCGAAAGACGCGAACCCTGCCAGGTCGATGCCTTCGCTGTGGGACTTCGTGGATCTGACGGAGATCAAGACGCCTTCGTAGTTGAGCGTGACGTTGTTGTCGCGCTTCACCCCGTCGAGGTATTTGGCGATCGGCTCGATCACCCAGTGAGGTGCCTGAACAGTGACCGCGCCAGTGCTGGGGTTCGTAGAGACGGTGCCAACGCTCTGCTTGGTGCAGACTGCGGTGTTGGACGGTGTTGCGCCGGGCGCCTGAGCGATATTTACCGGCATCGTGAACGGCCGCGGTGCGGTCGGCGCACCAGAGATTTCCGCCGGTAGGGGCGGCAGTTCGGCACTGGTCGTGACCACGGGCATGCTCGTGGCAGCCGGCACACACTGCTGCAGCATCGAGTCCAGCTCGGACTTCAGGTTTTTCCAAAAGTCACCGGCGATGTCGACTTTGCCGGTACCGGTATCCAGGCCAGTGTTTACGCCGCCGGAGGTGGTGGTGCTGCCGCCGGAACCGCCGCTGGCCGGCGAGCCGATGCCGCCACCCAGACCACCCGAGGTGGACGTCGTGGATCCGGAGCTACCCACGTTGCCGGCGAGCGTGCCGCTCTTGTAGGTCGTGGTGCGCTCGCCCAGCTTCAGATAGAAGGTCCGCGCACGGTTCGGCAGGATCGCCACGTACTGGCCTTCGTCGTTCACGTCGTAGTCGAGGCCCATCGGCCCGAACAGCATGCGCAGCGCGGTCTCGCCATCTACGCCGGTCACGTCGTAGCCGGTGTAGGTGTAACCGTCCAGCGGCAGCGACGACATGATATTGATGCCCTTCGCCCGCAGGGACTGGGCGATCGCGTTTGCCGTGACAGGACTGCCGTCGCGCGAGAATTGCAGGGTGATCTTCTTGTCACGCAGCCACTGGTGCTCGCGAAGCTCCACGCGCTTGCCCGGGGTCGGGAAGTCAGTGATGCGCACGCGACTATCACGCGGCGCGTTCTGTTCGGACATCCACTGCTGGATTTCTTTGTTCAACTCCTGCTTGCGAGGAGAGTTGCCAATGGGAGTAGTGCATGCGCTCAGCGCGACACAGGCGGCAAGGATCGCGACGGGAAAGCGCATCACTGGGACTCCTTCAGGACGTAGATTTTGTGCTCGCCAACGTTCACGTTGGCTTCGATGGGGTGGATGATCAGCAGCTTGCTGATCGCCTCCTCGAACGTTTTGCCGGTCAAGGTGAAGTTCGAGCCGAGCATGTAGTCGGCATTGATGTTCCAAGCGGGCGCTTCCCAGCCATGCTCGGCGGATAGCCGTCTGATGTTTTCCTGGAGAGAGCCCTTACGCACCTGCAGGGTCACGATCTGCGGTACAGGCGGTGCAGGCGCTCTCACCGCAGCAGGTGCGGCCGGCGGCACCGTTTTAGGCGTCACTGGCGGTGCGATGGTGGGCACTGGCTGCTTGGCCGACGCAGTAGTGGGCACCAGCGCATGCTGACCTGGCGCGGTGCCTGAAATCGGCTTGGCCGCAGGTACCGCGGTGGCGACGGCAGCCGTTGCCGGCGCGGCGGGCGACGGCGCGCTGGCTGCTGTCCGGGGCACTGGCGCTTTCTCCGCCGGCCGTGGCGGCTCGGGGATGATCTTGATCCGGCTGGCAGCCGACACCGCGGACTCGCGGCCCTTGTTCAGCATCACCGTCCGCTGGTTCCAATCGATATGAAACGCCAGGGCATAGCGCTCCCCCAGCTGATTCAGGATTTCCGGCCAACGCACGCCGCCGCGGTAGCTGACGGTTTCCGGCACCTCGCTTTTTCCGAGCGACTTGCCGCGGTAGAGCTGCCAGCCATCAGGCAGGATCATGGACATAGCAGCGTTGAAAGGGACGTCATCGGCGAAGCCCGGTACTACGTCCGCAGGGCCGCTGCCCGTCTGGGTGACCGGACGGTAGGCGAGGTCCACCATGAGCTCTGCATCCTGGTACCGCGCCTGTTTGGCCTCGTAGCCCGCAGTGGGCTGGCGGAAGGACGCGTTGCCCCTCTGTTCGTATGGCTGAAACTGGGCACTTGGCGTGCGCTCACTGGAAACCATGGGTGATCCCTCCAGTGAGAAGCCTGCGTGGGCAGCTCCGGTGCCGAGCAGCATCACGGCGGTTACCGCCGGCAGGACCGGTCGGATACGGCGGCTCATAGCTGCGCCTCTTCAGCGCGCCGCGCCTTTACCCAGGCCTCGAGGGCGTCGAGCAAGCGTGGATCACGCAACGGTGCCCGGCTTTCGGAGAACTGAGCGATCGCTCTGGCGACGTATTCGTTGCGCGCAGCGGAACGGAAGAACTCCTGCGACCGGTTCATGCCCGGGGCATCGAGCTCCTCCAGATAGGCGACCAGCGCCTGATCGCATTCGTCGATCAGCGGTATGCGGACGGATTTGCGATAGAGCGAGGCGGGTTGGATTCGAGACATCAATGAGCGCTCCGGACGTCCCGATAGCGGACGACGATCTGGCGAAGAGAACTGTTCACCGTGACGTCTGCCTGGGCGCCGGCCTGATAGCCAGCGTCGGCGATCCAGAGAATCGGCGGTCGGCGCTGCTCGGTGAAAGACACGATCACGGGCGAGGACGGCGCAGTGCCGAGGAAAACAGGCGCTGGCCAGCCGACGGCGTCGGCGATGGAGCGTAGGAAAGCCTCGAGGTCACCGTTAAAGCCCCGTTCCAGCAGCAGTGGCTGGCGCATTTCCGGCGGCACCCGGTTGAGGTCGATCTGGAAGTCCTGCGTCACCCCTGATCGCCTGGTATTGGCGCTGATGGCCAACGCAGCCTGCTCGGAGGCCCTGGCGACACGCATAGCCGCTTCGTTCAGCGTGCGAACTGCCGGATCGGATTCCGTCATGGTCATCTGCGCAGGCTTCTGGGCGCACCCTGTTGCGAGCGCCGCCATGACGAGAAGAGGTATCAGCCGAGCTTTCACTGCTTTGCCCTGAAAATATACGGTAGAGAATTATTCTATCGTATATGTGTCGCTGTCAACGTAAAGCCTGTCGTCAGCGACAATCGCACTGTCGCTGGCGACAGCAGGGCAATAAAAAGCCCCGCTAGTGCGGGGCGTTAGGAGTAAACCGGTTAGCCAACGGCTGGAAAACGCATATCAGGATAGTGCGATTCACTATCACGCGGTGGTGCTTCTTCGAAGTCGACCAGTATGTCGCTCTGGGCCGGCTCCATTTCATCGAGCACGTCGGTATCCACGCGCTCGTAGCCATCATGCGGCGCGAGCGCATGGCGCATGGCGTACGCCGCCACCATCGCCGGGAACGGATCCTCTTTCGGAAGGCCCGCCTCGCCCTGGCTCATGAACCAGGCGTCCAGCTCACGCTTGCGCGAACGCGCGTCGTCCAGCTCAGCCTGGCGCTCCCAAACAGCGTTCTCTGCAACAGGGCCAATCATCTTGATCTGGTGTCGCAAGCGGTCCAGATCCGCTCGGATTTCGTTGATATGGCCGGCTGCTCCAAACAGCATCTTGGTGACTTGATACCCCATGTTCACGGGCGATTTGCAAGCAACAACCGTGTAGCCGCGCATTACCTCACCGTTCACATAGGCGCGTATCTCGTCCTCTGCCTTGAACGAATTACGGACATACCTCAGCTCGACGCCACCTACGAAAGCGTTCAGAGATTCGGAGTCCGACCGTTCCCGGCCCATGGCGACTTCTGCCTTTACCAACCGAGCTTTAAGTGCCTCCCCGATCTCAGTCGATCGTAGCCAGGTCGTCGATCCATCCTGCAGGTTGGCGATGGCACCTCTGACCTCGACACACTGGTACGTCGCCTTGGGCAGCGCTTCAAGGACTTGCTGAGACGCCTGAATGAAGCGCTGGCGATCCTGCACGTCCTTGTTGAGGGACCTGAGCGCCATCCGCTTGTGGGCGCCATCGCTCAGCCAGGCGCGGTACCGCCGCTCCAGCTTGACCACCTCATCGTCTACCTCGACCTTCTCGCGGATCATGGGGTTACCGGTCGTTACAGCCATGACTGCGGCGTAGCCAAGATCCATTTCCTCGGAGATCTCCCGGCCGGCGGCATCCGGTTCCGAAAGCGCCTGGTTCATGAATCGGGCCTTGCGCTGATTGGTCTCCCACATGAACAGGTCAAAGCTGTCCTTGGTGGTATAGCGATACTCCTTGACCTTGTCGAAGTGCAGGTTTCCCTGGCGCTCGATCCGTCCCTTTCGCTGCTCGATGTCTGCCGGCCGCCATGGGCAGTCGGCATGGTGGATGGCGCACAGGCGCTCTTGGACGTTGGTGCCAACGCCCATCTTCTCGGTCGAGCCGAGCAGCACCCGTTTAGCGCCAGACCGCACCTGGGTGAAGAGCGCCTCCTTCTCGTCATCCGTCTTCGCGTCGTGAATGAAGGCGATCTCGTCGGCCGGCATTCCGCGACCAGCCAGAAGCTCTTTGAGCGCCTCATAGGTCGAGAATGGTTTGCCCTCCCCCGGCGTTCCCAGGTCCATGAAAACGAGCTGGGTGCCCTTTACGCCGGCATGCTGCAGGTATTCCGCGTAGACGTTGTCTGCCACGGCTGCAAGCTTCAGCGACGCCTCAGCGGGTAACTCGGGCACCACAAGGCGCAAGTCCAGCGCGGCCTTACGTCCGGCGGTCGCGATTGCCAGCATGTTGTCATCGCGAGGGTCTACCCGGGCACCGGTGCTCCCACGGATCGCTTGCGCGCGGATGGAAAGGTGCGCCATGAAGGCTTTCTGCAGATCGCTCTGCTCGACGCTTTCCACGAGGGTCTCGACCTCAGGCGTCGGAAGCTGCAGGTTCTCGCGCGTCTGCACATCCACAAAGGAGCGAAACAGCTTGAGCATCTCAGGGACATTCACGAACTTCGCGAAGCGCTCGTTGACGCGGAAACCGCCGCCCTCCGGGAGCGCCTCGAGGCCGGTGACGACATCGCCGAAGCGCGACGCCCAGTCGTCGAAGCTGTAGATCCCTACCTCCTCCATGAGGTCTGGACGGAAAACCTTGTTGTGTACGAAAGCTTCGGCCATTGAGTTGGAGATGATCGTACCGGTTGCACCGATCAGCCCGAACGACTTGCCATGCAGCTCGCGCAGGTACTCCGCCAGCCCGTCCAGATTCGCGGCACGGGCCGAACCTGCCGTTGGAATGCCGAGCAAGTTCATGCTGGTGGCCAACTCCAGGTTCTTGTAGTTGTGCAGCTCATCCACCAGCAAACCATCTACGCCAAGCTGGTCGATGGTAAGCACCGGGCCCTTTTTCTCCTGAGTCTCGAACCGTCGCTCCAAATCCGAGCGTTTGGCCTGGACGGTCTTCAGTTTGGCGGCAAGCCGGCGCTTGCTCCGCTCGTTGTCGGACGTGTCGATCGCAGCCTCCAGCTGCATCGTCAGCACGTCGAAGCGGGCACGCTGCGTGTCCAGGGGCGCCTGAATCTGATTAAGCATCGAGTGGGTACATACCACGACGTCCCAGTCGTTGTTGCGCGCGATCGCAAGGAAGCGTTTCCGGGCGTTGCCCCTGAGGTCGTCCTTGCTGACCATCAGCACGCGCGCGCCGGGGAACATCTGTTTGGTCTCCCGCGCGATCTGGCCAAGCATGTGGTTTGGCACTGCAATCATGGGCTTGGTCCACATGCCCAGCTGCTTCAGCTTGATCGCGATCGCTACCATCTCGAACGTTTTGCCAGCGCCAACGCAGTGCGCGGCTACGCAGTTGTAGCCGAGCAATGCGGTACCGACCATGTTCAGCTGGTGAGATCTCGGCTTCCATGAAGACGACATCCCCGGGAAGGTCAGGTGAGAGCCGTCGATCTTCGGTAGCACGAAGACGTTCGTGGATTCGTTGTACAGGCGAGCGTACCGCTCAGCGCGCTCACCGTCGCCGGCCACCCAGGCCTGGAAGCGCTCTTCGATTAGGTCCTGCTTGCTGCGCGAATTGAGCGTCGCCTCGTCATCGACGATTTTGCGCCCGTCCACCTCGTGATAGTGAGTCGGACGCTGATTGTTCAGTAGCTTCTCGAGCAGTTGCTCGAAGCCCATCAGCTCCGTCCCGTAGAGGGTTTTGCGCGCAGCCTCGTGCTCGGACTTGAACCGGTTGGACGCGTCGACGACCCAGCTTCCCAGAGTCCGGTGATACTGAACGTCGAAGTCCGCCACGGGTATGAACTTCGTGTCAAAGAGGTCGAGCGTAAACTCCCGGATATCGGCCTCCGGCACCCAATTGGCACCGATCTTGATGGTGATGTCCGCAAAGGAAATCGGCGCAGGCTGTACGACGCGTAGCGCCTGCACATTCCCCTCCCAGGCCTCGTCGAGCTCTGCGGCCTGCTCGGCAATCAGCAGCTTCTTGCGTACGTTGCCGCTGAGGTACTGATACGCCGGCTCAGGCTGGCCCGACTCGGGGTTGATGAACACCAATGTGCCCAAGAGGGCCTGGCGCACCTCGTCTTCGGGCTGGCCCACCAGGGCCGCCATCTCTGCAAAGTCGACCTTTCCACTACGGTCCATCACGACGTAGAACGCATCCTCGGCGCTGGCGACGGATACCGCTGCCTCACCAAGCACCACGCGACGCACCAGGGCGTCCGCTGTGCGCTCAAGCCGATCCTCAAGATCGTTCCACACTTCCAGCGCCAGAACCTCGGCGCTGCCGGCATCCTCGGCAAAGGCGCGTTGGTTTTCGGCCTTGTTCAGTGCGCCAAAGCGATCGGAGAATTCGGTGTAGAGACTCTGCACCTGCTGCTGGATCGCTGCGAGCTCGGCATCGCTGCCTCGCAACTGCATAGCCATCAATTCACGCGTGGCGTCTCGCAAGGGAATGTAGGCTCTGACCACCTCCTCGTTGCGCTTACCCTTAAGCGCGAGCGGCACGACGACGTGACGGGAGCCCGTGAGTACACCGTCGGCGTCGAAGGTGTTCTCGATGTCGAGTACCTCTGAGAGACGGCCGTCCAGGATGAACCAGTCGCCAACAAAGCCTTGGTAGTCGGACAGGAATTCCGAGTCCGCCGGCCGGGGCTCGCGATCAAATGCCGGTACCTGGCTATCCTTGGCCTGCGGCCTCCACTGTGTCCGGCTGACCAACTGCGCCGGAAGCTCCTTGGCGAGCTCGGAGAGATCGGCGCTGATTTCCATGAGCTTCTGGGTATGCAGCAAGTCGTGACGCGAAGGCGTGGCCGCAACATGGAGCTTCGGACCGAACGCGGACGAGCGCACTTCCCAGGCGCCTATCACGTGACGGCGGTTGTCGTGCCAGTAACGGTTGACGTTGAAGGTCTGGCCGTCGACAACAAATGGAACACTCTCACTGAAGTCGACGTCAGGTGCGGTCCCATCCGGGCGGCGCTGCAGGATCAAGATATCGGTGGTGACGGTTGCGCCGAGCTGGCTGAAGACGTCCTGAGGCAGCCGATAGGCCGCCACGAGGTTCGCACGCGACATGATCTGCTCGCGGACCCGCGAATCGACCTTGTCCATCGTGCCGCTGGAGGTGATGACCGCCATCACGCCACCAGCAGCCAGCTGGTCCAGGCTGCGGACGATGAAGTAGTCGTGAATGTGGCTAGCGTTCGGGTAGCGGCTGTCGGTAATGACGGTCTCGCCAAACGGTACGTTACCCATCACGACATCGAAGTTCTTATCGAGCACAGCCTGCTCATAGGGCAGGTTGACGATCTTCGCATCGGGACACGTGACCTTGGCCAGGCGCACGGCAATCGGGTCGACCTCGACGCCTACCATGCGAGCATGCTGCTGGAATTCGGATGGGGCGCCAATGAAGAAGCCCGCTGTTCCGCACCCAGCATCCAGGACCTTCGCGGAAGCGGGGACACCGAGCTGCTGCACCATCTCCCACATGGGTTTGATGATAGCCGCGGGCGTGTAGTAACTCTCCAACCGATGGGTAAGCAGGTGCCGATTGAATTCGGCGGCCGTCATGTCCAGAAGACGCGCCACACTCAAGCCCATTGTGTTTGCACTGGATTTGGAGTGGTCCACGCGCAAACCTTGCGCCGCGGCACCCCAGCCCATGAAGCGCAGGAGCTCACGCTGCTGCATCATCGGGAGTACCGTGATTCCTTCGCGTTCGGCGCGGATCAGATTTTCTAGAGAGATCTGCGCGCCCCGGCTGCCGACGTTTCCAAAGCCATCATGGTGCGCCGCCCAAAGGTCGTTTGCGGTAAAACCGCGCCACTGCCGGTCGACGCCGGCGGGCACTTCAGCAGTAACGTCGGGCGGCACTGCCGCCGGCGTTACCAGGCCGGGCGCGTCAGCGCCCTTGGTATCTTCCAGGGCCTGCTGCTGCTGAGCGTTCGCGCGCTCGGCCTGGGTGACCTGGCGGGCCGCGAATTGGACCAGCTCCTCGGCGAAGGCCGCGGTGGAAGTGGTGAGCGAATAGTCTTTGTGGTCCAGCGGACCCAAGGTTTGGGACCGTATGTGGAAACGGATCGCGTACTGCTGAACCTCTGCATCGACTTGAAGGGCGAGCGTTGCGTGTTGCGGTATCACCTCATCCAAGGATTCGGTGAACTGCCGGATGACCTCCTCGCTTTGCGTGCTTGCCCAACGCTCACCCTCGCCGCCGAGACTGGGTATACCGTATTGGGCAAGTCCAGAGATGGCACCTACGGAAAGCCCGGAGAGGAACAGCTCCGCACGTTGGCCGGCAGACAGAACGTTCTGCACGGTCGGTCCGCCAACGCGCGCGGCGCGATCGCGCTTGAACGCTTCGAGGCTGTTGATCACCGCGTCCGGACCGGTGTGATACAGCTCGAACGCTTCCGCGTACTCGCGGCGCTCGAAGACAGCCTGCACCTCGTGATCCCACTTCGCTGGAGACCACAGTTTGCGCGCGGCTCTGATCATGATCGGATGGTTGGACGGACCTACAAGCCAATCGGCTGGAGCGTCGTCCAGGGCGGGTCTCTGAACCAACGCCAGCCCAGCGTCAATCTCGGCCTCGCCGAAGCGTTTGCTATCCTCCAACGATACGATGTGGACTTCACCGTCGTCAGGCACCAGCAACGCCGCCGGCCGAGATTCCACGCTCACAAGCGCAGCGAGGGATCGTCCACGTAAAGCACGTAGCTCACCAACCGATAACGTGATGAGCTTCGGGATCGGTTCCACCGCCTCATACAGCTCCTTGCCTTCAAAGCGCTCTAGGTAGCGCTCGCGGTACTCGTTATCCGCGAGTGCCAGGCGCAGTTGCTCGTCCTTCGACATGACGATCACCGCACGGGCGGCGAGATCTCTGTTCATCTTCAGGTAGCGCTGCGCCATCGACGACGTTGGATCGATCGCCGCATAGAAGCGCCCGGCAAGCCAGGGCCCGTTCTCAAGGGTCTGATCGCCCAAGAGCGGCCGTGCTGCATTGAGTACGAGCCAGTGAGACGGGACGTCGAGCGGAGCGTCTTCCGTAATGCGCAGCTCCATCTCGTCGTAGTCGGACATTACCGCTTGGTAGGCCTGACGCTCGGCCGGCGTGAGAATCTCCGGATAACCGAGCAGCGCAGTGCGCACATCGCGAAAATCGAGATGCTTACTCACTTCGTCGAACGACGGACTACCGGCGAGGGGATGCTCGAGGAGTCGCTCGACCAGCGCTGCGTCTGTCGTCTCAACCTCTGAAATAACGCGCCGGCGATCCTGCTCGCTGTCGTCGGCGCCCGCGGCCGGCTGCTGTCCCGAAAGGCTGAGGAAGGCGGCAAGCACCGGTTCAATATCGTCCGGGTGCTCCCCCCACAACGCCTTGCGCTTGAACTCAGCCGACTGACGCTCGCCGGCGAGGCCTGCGCGAGCATAGAGCTTGTGCACCTGCTCATCATCCAGGGCACGCAAGGCTTCATCGATCTTGGCGTGCCGCTCATCAAGCGACTGTTCAGTAGGTGACCCTGCTGCAACGGCCAGCGTAGATCCGGTACCACGACGAAGCAGCACGTCGACGGCGGTCTCAGTTCTACCGATGAGCCACTCGGTGAGCCCCGCTGCGGTAACGGCATCCTGCAGGGTGCCACCGGCTTGACTGAACGTGTCCTGAATACGCTGCGTCAGGTTGCCCAGGGTCGGGGCCGATAGACCGGGGGCGCTGGTCGGCATTCCGTTGAGACTAATCGCTCCGGCGCGATCAACCTGGATACCGATCGGATCTGCATCCGGCCGGCGAAGCACAGTCGCTTCGACACCATCGCTGTCTTCCCAGGCATCGACCTCTGCGCCGGCTACCATTGCCGCTCGCGCGACCAGGTCCTTGGCGACGGTAGTCGGCGTAGCCTCACTAGCGGCCTGGGCAAGTTCCGTGTCCAGCTCGCGCCACACCGCCTTCAACGAATAGCTGCCGTGGCCATCGACGCTAAACAGGTGGGAGTTCTGTTTGTTGATGCGGCTTTGAAAGACCCGATTGCCGTAGACGCCAGGCATCACATCTTCCATGCGCGCAATGCCTTCGCTGCGGCGCCAACGCACGTAATCCTTGAACGCCTCGCGATAGGACGGTGCGGCGTTCGCTGGCATCAGGTCAGCCGACTCTTCCGTAGCGGCAGCACCGGTGTCCAGTAGGAACCCATCGCCGTTCTCGGGCTCTTCCTCAGGACTGTTGTCTGGCTCTGGCTCGGCAATAGCCTGCGGCGCAGGATCTGCAGGCTCGGGCTGCTGACTTTCAGACCCAGGCGCGGCTTTAAGCGCAGGCAGTGCTTTGGCAACGGCGGCACTCACCTGCTCAATCGTGGTGATGAAACCGCCGTCAGGCGCGTGGGCGCTACCGCCCACGTTGATCACGCCACCACTGCTCACCCCAACGTGGATCGTTTTGCCGCCGCGGCTGAAGGGCGCGCGGAGCCAACCGCCGAGTTGGGTTCCGGGGGTCCACGCCGGCTCTGGAAATCCGTACTCGGCGGCGAACTGCGATACAAGTGCTTGGCCAGCGAGCTGCGAAGCGCTTACGGAGTCGCTGTCGTCATCAGATCCTGCGACAGCTGCTCCCTCAGTACTTCCCGTGCGTACACCTGGGCGTCCCGATTCCGTTGAGCGCTCTCTTGCATCTGCGCGGTCGGCGGCAGGGGATTCTTCAGCTTCCACTCTCGCTCGAGCTTGCGAGCTCGCTCGGTCAGCTCCGCGTCCTGCTTCTCCAGGTACGCCATCAGTTGCCCCTGGGCCTCCAACTCGTTGATCAGGCCGGGATTGAGCTCCATCAACATCTCGTGCACCGCTCGTCCCCAGAACGGAAGCTGCTGGAGCTCCGGAAGAAGCATCGCGTGAAGGTCCATTTCCAGCAGCGCTGCCGGATGGTTGTTCGTTGGGCTCTGCATTCGGTGTGTCCTCAGGGGTGACGTTGGAGCGAGGCGCCGTGGCCTCGCGTTTCTTAGCCTGGCTGACCATCGAGTTCCAGCTAGGCATGATGACTTCGATCGGGGTTTCTTCCACGGTCGCCTGGGCAAAGGCCTCGGCGATCACCCTGTTGGAGATTCCCTGCAAGGGGCGAGTCCAGTACTCGTTCTTGAGCTGAGCGCCAGATTCGCGAGCGAACCCGAGCTGCTGCAGCGCGTCGGCGTGCTCACCGACCCGGGGCCCCCCTGCCACGAGCTTGTGGTCGAGCGACGATCCTGCCGCCCGAATGAGAAATATGCGGAACCCATAAACGCTCGTATTGACCCAGAGCTTCTTCATCTTGCCTACCTATCCTTCCGGTACTTCAGGCGGAAAAAAACCTAGCCACCCATACGAGGGAGCATGCCGCGACGAGCGGCGCGCGCGTCGACCTCCGCGAAAAGCTCTTCCATTTCATCGTCGGTAACCGCCTCGGGTTCGCTATTCATCATCTCGATCGCCTTGAGGTCGTGAGATAGGTCCTCGCCCATGAAGGCAAGGTCGTCCCAGCTTTCAGCGTCGTCAGGCTCCGCCTGGCTTTCGGCGGTGCCGGCCGGCCGAGTGGCGAGGGCCTGGTCCGAGGTACGGGCTGGGGACTGCGCCGACGCCGCAGGTTTCTGAGCCTGGGCCGTGCGAGGCTTCTGGCCTTCAGGCGCGACGGGCGTGCGCTGGGCCGCGTTAGGCTCTGCCGCCGGTGCAGGACTTGGGCGCGCAGGAGCGCTCAGCTGCTGCTGCGCCTGGAGTGCCTTCTCGGCCGCCTGGCGAAGCTCGACCTCAGGGCGCGTCTCTGGGATAGATTTCGTCAAGCCGCCAAAGAGGTTGTTGGGGCGCACGTCGGTAACGATCAGCCGGCCGTTGGGAGACATCTGAACGTGCACCCAAGCGCCTTTGAAGCCGCGCGTGACTGCGGGAGGCTGCCCGCCCGCTGCACCGCCTGGAGCTACGGTCTTGTAGTCGAACGCATCGCGAATCTGCAGGTAGCTTTCGTTGGCCAAGCTGTCCCGTCCGACACTGAAAGCGGTCGCAGGAATGAGCACGACCTTGTACTTGCCCAGGTCTTCGGGGTGGTTCGTGGCGACGGCCGCCAGGGCTTGCTTGAATTGGCTTAGGCTCATGTTTTTCTGAATGTAGGCCCGGATCTCTTCGGGATTCGGGCGACGGGATGTCCCATCTTGGAGCGCCACCGCCCCTATCCCGCTGACCCACCGCGATGTCTCCATCCCGGGAACGCGCAAAATCACCTTTGGTACCGCGCCTTTAGTCGTACCGTCTGCACTCCACACCGGGGTGCCCTGCGCGTCGTGGGTAATCGAGCTCTTGTTCCTAAATGCCCAGGGCTGGAGGAGCATGACCAGGTAATCGTCGATGCGCGCCGCTGCATCAGCCATGCTGATCGCCGTCACATTGACCTCAGTGTCGACGGCAGTCACCTCGGCGGTGATCATGGTGCTATTCGGGATTGTGCGAACAGGCGATGGCCGAACGATCGCCTGCATGCACAGATCACCGGCTGAGTACGCGTGGAAGTACTCCGCGTTGTAGATCGGAACGTCCGGGTAACGCTCGCTCTTCGCTGCGTGTGCGCTGGCCTTGTCCGCGCGGATGACTCCGCCCTCCTCCGGGAGACGCTGGCCGGCAGAGGCCTTTTTGCTGACGAGGAAAACCTGCTGCCCGGTATCGAGGCGGCGGCCGAGCAGCTTGAAGCGCTCCTTGCTCTTCGGATCGACCGCTACGCGCTCAACCTGGACTAGGAAGTGCCGGGCTTCATCAGCCTTTTTGGCGGCTTGAAGTGAGGAGCCGAAGGTCTCCAGAAAGTTGTTTTGAGACACAGCAAATCTCCTTACCGTGGGCCTGCAGATGGTTTGGGTAACGGCATAGCGTCTTGGGCTTGCAGCGCGGTGTCGTGCTCGAGGAAAGCGTCGAGATCGGCGAACGAGTCGTTCTGCTCGTCCAAGAGTGCGGCTAGTTGCTCAGGCGCATCGAACTCAGCCTCGGTGGCGGGGCACAGCTCGGCCATCCAGCCCCCGTAGACACGCTCCGCGCTCGCCTTCATCTCTTTGATCGCAGCCTTGGCCTCGCCTTTGCGCGAGATACCAACGCTGAGGCTGAGCTTCTCGAACTCTTTCAGGTCTCGGCCCTGAGCCGCGAGGTAGCCTTCGGCCTTTTCGGCGCTGTAGGTACGCTCGAACAAGTGCTCGGCGTTCGGATTGCCTTTCAAGGCCTCGATCTCGCGAAGCAATGCGGGAACGTTGTAGGTGGACGGCTCGGCCAGGAGCTCAGCTTCAGTAGCACCAAGCGCACGCGCCTCGGCGATGATGCGATCGGGATCCAGCGTCTTTTTCTGAGAGACGTTCGTTACGGTGACCGGGAGGCTGTATTTGCTGACGTCGACGCCGTCGAGCATCTTGGTGATCTTGCCGGACAGGTCCTTCTTGACGTCCTCCAAGTGCCCCAGCCCGGCATGGGCTATCGCGTACTGCTGCTGATAGCGCCCCAAGTCTTCGAGCTGAGCGGGATTGAGCTCAATCCTTGGAAGCGGTGCCATGTCAGGCACCTGGCCGGCCAGCACATAGTCATTCCAGTAGGTTCGGCCCACATCCAGGATGTCAGCTTTCAGAGAGCGAACCTGCTCGACAACGTGCGCGACAATCCGAAGGCCTGGAACGTCGGTATCGGCAATCATCTTCGCCACCGCGCGCACATCCTCCAGCGGCGCGTTGCGCAACTTTGTCATCAGGCTTTCCTGAAGCTCGGGCGCAAGATCCAGCTTCGCAAGCACGAGACCGTCCAGAGGTATGTGTCTGAGCTGCGCACCCAGGGCGTAGTGATGGAGTTGGGCGGTGTAGTCGTAGTCGATGCCTTCCGAATAGGTCGCCGGCACCTTGTAGTCGGGGAGAAACCGCTTTCCGCCGATCTTCAAAATATCGTCTGGATTCCCCACCAGCCATTCGTAGCCCGGACGCTGGTGTGGCTTCGCCATAGCCGCCAGGGCTTCTTGATCCTGCTCGGCACCATAACGATAGGCGAAGGCAAGCCGGGCAAGATGTTCAAGCTCATTGCCGCGGCGCATATGGTGCGTTTCGCGCTCTGGCAACCGCCGGCAGAGCTTCTGCTCGATTACTCGCTGGGCGTTCCCAAAGCCGGATTCGGATAGGTTGAGCTCGTGGCGCAGGAGCGCGCCGATCTCAGATCCACCAAACCCCTGGAGCCGTTGGACGTGCCACTCCGCACGGTCACCGTGATATCTGACGATTCCATCCAACCAGCGCTGCCGAGCCTCAGGGCTGATCACAGCGCGCTGAGGCAGCGCATCGATCATTTTAGATAAATGCATCATATAATATCACTGTACCGTATAGCTTAGGGGCCCAAAAAAAGTGGGCATCGCTGCCCACTCTCTAATCGGTGATGCTATACCTCGAAGGTCACGCCCTGCAAGTCGGCGCCGCCTTCAACCGCCATGATGGCGTCGAGGTCAAACACAGTTGCGGCCTGGAACTGCCCCTGCAGCTCTTCGCTGTAAACGTGATAGGAAATCACTGCCAGGTGCCTAAATTCAGGCAGCTCTATCACTTGATCGAGCAAGTGCGGATGCTTCGTGGCACCTCGCAAGGTGTCATCCTTGGGCAATCCAGCCTGCGCCAGCGCTTCCTTCCACTTCTCGTCCAGGCGCTCCAACAGGCCGACCTTGGCCCGGGGCACCGACATGAATCGGGTGTGCTTGATGCCGCTCTCCGGGTCGTCGGAAATATCGACCTTCTGCCGCAGCCAAACGCCGATCTCAACTTCTACGTCGACGACAGCACGATGCAGCCGCGCCCCGGCGTGAGCTTTTAGCAGGTAAGGAAGGGCTGGGTTGCGGTGTCCGTAGAGAAACGTCCGGCCCTTGGAGGGAAACGTCAGGGACGGAAACAGCTTGTCGATACCCTCTAGCGCGAGCGTAGAGGACGTCGGACGAAGCTGCTCATCCCCTTTGTAGAGCAGAACGGTATTGAGGTTGACCCGCGACATAAATTAGCCCAAACACGTCCATATGATGATATTGTAAGGCATAGATTTCAGCACAACAATTCGCTTGTAGGTGAACATGACGACGAAAAGCCCATTAGAAATGAAACTGGCGCCGGAGTCATCAAAAATGGGGCAACCCGTTGCCCTCAGCGGCCGTGACATTGACATCTTCTCCGAACTGCACGATCTGCAGCTCGCTGAGCTTTGCAATGCTTTCGGCGTGAACTCCTCTGCGCTCTACACGCAGCGATCCAGCAATAAGACGCTCAATCCCAGCGTCGCTATGTTGCTGCGCCTCTTCTCGGCTTTCCCAGAATGCATTCCACGCATAGACACGCCGGATCCGGAAGTGTTGCTTGCCAAAATTAAGAGCATCGACCCGAAATTTCGTAAAAGTCACTTCGGACCACTGCTCGGTATGGCCAAGAACAGCAGTTTCCGCCTGAGCAAATCTGAACAACCCGGCAATCAGAAAGCCAATCAGCCGGTGCGCATTTTGATGTGGCTGATCGACAAGCTGATTGATGCAGATCCGAAAAACTGGTTTGTGATCAAGGATACCGTTCTGATCGAAGCGAAGGCCCAGGGCGTCCAGGATCATCAAAGGATCTTCACCGATGGCCGCTGGCCAGGCGTGGGCCGGGGCAAGACAGGAGGTGCTGGCGATGACGACGAACAGCCTGAAGAGCCGCAACCGCAACGAGGAAACCTTGTTCGGCGCAAAGATCGGCGAGATGCAAACGTCGCAGACTGACCTTAACGAAACCTTAGTGCCCGTGCTGCAGCGCATGGGCGCACTCGTCGCCGATATGCGGGAGTCGATGCTCGCCGGCGGCGAGATAGATCGTTCTGTATTCTTCTGCGGTGAGACGGGCGATGAGCTCGATGTTGATCCAGCCGCGCATCTCGCTCAGGCGATAGGCGATTGGAATTGCCTGGATGATGAAGCCGCCGGCGCAGTTGCCCGTTACCCCGGCGTCGTCGAGGTTAGCCCCGCGCTCTTCCAGACCGTG
Source organism: Pseudomonas sp. GM_Psu_1 (assembly GCF_026544185.1). Lineage (NCBI taxonomy): Bacteria > Pseudomonadati > Pseudomonadota > Gammaproteobacteria > Pseudomonadales > Pseudomonadaceae > Pseudomonas > Pseudomonas sp. GM_Psu_1. Next base: position 100,686 of record NZ_JALNUX010000009.1, on the reverse strand, counting down.
CAAGAACTAAACGCCGAGAAAGGCCGGCTGGAGATGCTGGTGACCAGCCTCAACGTTGGCCAGTCCCGCTTCGCCGCGCTGCGCCGCGCCTATGCTCTTGCCGGCTATCCCAGGCTCCATCCACTGATGGCCTGGAGGCGGGTGTTTGTCATGGATGCACCGGTATTAAGCGCCGGCTTCACCGTCGCAACCAAGGGCGCAAGCTCCGAAGTTCTCACCCGAGAAGATGTACTCACGCGCCTGAATGATGCCAACGCATCAGACCTTGCGGCGGAAGTGAGCGGCTTCGGTGACGGCTGTCAGTACCGGTGGCATGAGCCGGTTAAGCGCCATCTGCGCTGCAATCTTTCGTGGGGCGCTGACGGCGAGGTGATTAGACGGCAGATGCCGGCCAACCTACCCTTCGTGGTACTCAAAGGGTGTTGGCCGTCGAAGAGGATCAGATTCAACCCTGGTCGCTCGCATCAGGAGCGGAGCGACAAGATCAGGGGTATCCGACTTGCTTTGCCTTTCCGCGACGGTGGCTATCTGAGCGTGACCGACGCGACACTGCCGTAGCAGCTCGAGGTATCAGACCAGCCGCGGCCCGCGCTTGGCGGATACGGTGTCACCGTTGCCAACGCTCTGCACCTTGTCATGCAGCTCTTGGAACAGCTGCTGCATAGATGCCCGCGGCGAGGGGATGAGGTCGAATAGCTTGTCATTGCGCATGTCGACGCAGGGGCGGCCAGCCAGGACGTCCGTCCAATCCACTTCCTTCTGGCGGATGTCGATCTGAGCACCATTAACGCTGATCAGCGAAGCGGCTTTCGGCCCGCGCCGCTCGAAGGTCCTGCAACGATCGATAGTTTCTTGTGCCATTGCTGCAATACTCTTGAACCCAACTACACTCATTTTGGCCCCGCTTACAGGTTATGACTCAGACGCTTGAGTCCTGTACAGGTTCACGTTCCGTGACGCAATTATTACCGGAAACGTGCTGACGCGGCCTTCCATAGCTAACTGCACTCAGGCTCCATGCCGTGCAAGTTTAGTTGGGGCGATACGAGCCATGACCCGGCTCTTGTCACTGCAGTCAACAACAGGGATCGCAGTACCGCCCTGGAGTAATTCGATCACATCCGCGGGCAAGTCGGGGAAGCACAGCCACTCCGCCGGGCCATTGTCTTCATCGAGAAACTCGAGCACCAAGTCCTGCCTTGCGACTTTGGGCAACAGTTCGGCACTGCCAACTTTGCAATCACGGGGCAACACAGATTGCACAATCAGGCATGGTACGTCTGTGGCGTCCTCGGGGCCGGACCGGCCAACGAGATATTCTGTCACTAGCATCTTCGTGTCCTTTACGCCGAACGTTTGACGGCTTTTCCTTCGAGCAAGTCTTTGGCAAGCTCCCGAACCAGGTCAGCTTCCGGTTTGTGTTCGTTACCCGGTTGCTCTCGCCGGTACGCGAGCGTTTGGTGCAGATCGGACACATTGTCCGCCAACGCTTTGCGTGCCCAGCGAGTACTCGGACCTTTCTCGTAGAGATAGCGCCGTAGAGCCCGCTCGTTGCCGCCGGTGGCGTAGGCCCAGAGCTTGATCCGCCCGATGTTCGAGTGGAGCTTGAGACGCTGGGTACCGGAGTCGACCTTGTGAATCACGAAGACTTCAGCACCCTTTCGGGGGTCTGGTTTTGTGATGTCGAGCACAATTTGCCGTTCGTCGTCCGACAGGTCAAACAGATTCTGCAATACGGTCGCATTTTCTGATGATTGACCGGCGCCGTACATGAAGACGCTTGTTGCAAGCTGTAAGAGGGCGGCAGGAATGTGCTGGGGCAACTGGGTGCCGAGCATCAAACCTACAACATACTTTCGTGCTTCGAGCGCCAGACTCTCAAGTATTGACAAAGCCCCTTCCACAACTCCTAGGCGATGTAGCTCATCGGCCCAGAACAGCTTTGTGATCTGATCTTGGCGCTCCAAGTAGCTGGCATACCACTTCAGCATCCTGTCGGAGATGCCCAGTTTCTGCTGATGCTCTCGGAGCTCCTGGCCGGTTTCGATCGCTTTGATGAATAGGTCTTCGGTAAGAAGGCGTAGCGCAACAGCAAAGTAAACGGCGCGCTCCCAGTCCGCCAAGGGCCCTACGCCACGCCCGAATACCGAACTCATGTCGTACACACAAACCCGAGACTCCGAGATATCGGTATTCGTAATCCCGTTGAAACATTTGAACATCTGAAACGCGTTGGTAAGCGAGTTGGTGATCGCTCTCACAAGCGGTATGCCGTTCAACTCAGGGGCATCTTTGAACTGGCTTTCCAGGGCAGCGACTGCCGCTACCAGATCCGCACCATCCGGTACGGCGTGGCGCTGCACCAGGCGAGCGGCATGCATGAGCGACTCGTCGTTGGTGTCAAGCGACCGCTCAATGAGCGCATCGACTACCTCCCAATAGGTGCTGTGCTCGTCCAAAACAACCTCGGCCCGGTCGACGGCCGCTTGGACATCGGGCCCCATCAGTGCCGATAGGTAGCGCTTAAAGGTACTGCCAGGATTGCGGGCGTCGCACGAGTAGTAAGCCCGATCGATGCCGGCGGCGATGATGGGAGCAATCGCACTAGCGCCCGCTTCCTTGACCAGGTCTTCGCAAAGCAGCATGAAGACGTTCTTCAGAAATGCCCGGTGATCAGCGAGCGGATACCGGCACCCGGGTCGGGTATCCATCAGGTTTTTGACGATACGACCGTCGTTGTCAAAGTCTTCAAAGACAGCCTGGTGGCGCTGCTCAGGCGGCAACGAGGAACGAATGATATCGATCACGCCAGAGGAGCTTGCGCCGAAGTCGATGCCGCGAATGTACGGCATCTCTGCAAGGTTTGGGTTATTTGCGCAGTAGAAGATCGTGTCACTGATGTCAGCCGACTTACCGTAGCCCATGCTCCCCAAGATGATTTTGATCATGGAAGATTGGCGGCTAGACATCGGGGTGTAGGGCGTGAGGATGCCGTCGGATGTTCGCATCCAGATGGCTTCCCTCGGGTCCCATAGCTTGGCGGGCCGCATCAAAGGCAGCTGGGTACACGCATCACGCTCGGTCTGAGGCGCGAGCGGCGATGCCGGCGGAATCATGTAGCCGGGCGTGGCGCTGAACAGCGATTCGACCCCATCACCGTAGACGGAGGTCAGCTGCTGGCCACCCCACTGTTGCAGTAGGACCTCTACGTCGCTCGCACGCTGCTGAATGTGCTCGACCTTGTAGGCAGCAGCTCCATCTTGGTCGTAGGTCACCTCCGTAGCCGCCCAGGTCACTGCGGCAACACCGAACCCAACGGTCGCACCGTCGTGGGCTCGCCATTGCTCCAGCCCCTTATCTGCCAGGTTCATCTGCTTGTTCGTTTGGGACATGAACGAAAAAGCGTTTGCGAAGAAACGGTTCCAGTAGTTGGCCTGTTTGTGGTTCGCCGTAAGGCTAAAGACCATCCTGACTGGCAGTCGCCGCTGGTAAAGCATGGCCAGCAAGTTCTCGATAGGCTCTGGATCCGTCGCCAGCTCGTCGACGAATAGAGGTGCGTATGTACGCTCGCCCACCACAACAAACTTGCCCAGGTCGATAACACCGTCCGGCACCATCTGTTTGAAGATCGGCGGGGGCATACAGACGCTCCAGTCAGCCGGCTTCAACCGGCTTTCCACCCGAAGTCTTTCTGCAGCGCTCACGGTCTCGGTGGACCGCATTTTCGTGTCCTTCATCGTCAACCGAGCGCGCCACCCGCGTTTGGTCGTCGCCGGAAGGAGATGGTGCCGCATCGAGAAGAGCGCATCGTAGGCGTTAAGCCGGGAGAAGTCGTAGTGCTGTCCAGCCTTGCCCAAATGCGTCAGGACCTTCATCACGTGCTGCTCATGAGTCACGTCCAAGGCGCGAAAACCTACGCCGGTCCGTGCTGCATTCGAACCCTTGATCCGCCTGGCACGATCCTTTTTCGCATCGCCTTTTGCCTTGCTGTGGCTGGCTTTCGGCAGAGAATCGATGTGCGTCACGACCATGAGCAGCTGCGTTTCGCGTGCGCAGATCGAGCCATATAGCTCAGCCTCCTCGTCGAGAATGTCGCTGATATCGAGTCCGCGGCGCTCAGCCGCACGCTTCATGGGCACCCGCTGTTCGCGGGTGAAGTCTTTCATGCCATCCGGATCGTACTCGTAGGACCAGAAGAGATCGAAACCCGCGCTGGTCTTGTCTTTCGCATTGATCTGGAAGAAGCGCTCCCACTCTTTACGTAAATTGACGAAGTCCGATTTGAAGTATTGGCCGAGATAGCCATTGATCTTGATCACGCTCAGCAGGGACCCGTTGTGCAAGGCGAGCACATTCGCGTTGTGGGCGCATACGATCGGCCAGAACTGCGTGTGGTCCCGCTTGGTCCAGCCGCGGACGCCCCGAACGAATTCATCCACGCCGTCCATGAAGCGATCGATCTTGGTGTACTGCATCAGCTCATCCTTAGCGCGGACGGGAACATCGCGCGAAATTCGTCTGCAAACTCGTCGTCGGTGGAGTCGTCCGAGTAAGCGGTATTGAGGGTGCTGGCCAACGCTGGCTGAAGGCCGAGCTCGGCTATGAAGCGGGAAGGCGCGTAGGTGCGCGCATCATTGCCGCCGGGAAAGAAGTAGCGATCGGCGTGATACAGCGTGCATCGCTGCTTTGCCCGGGTTACGCCAACGAAAGCGAGTCGCCGCTCCTCCTCGACTTGCTGGGCCCCGACGTCGTCGTCCAGGGTCTCGCCGCCCGCCTCAAGAGGAAGGAGCCCCTCGCTGACGCCGGCGATGTGCACCTCGCCGTACTCGAGTCCTTTGGCGCGGTGCAGCGTGCTCAGGGTGATCTGTGGCCGACCCGCCTCGGTCTGCCTGGCGTCACGGAGCGCGACCTCCATAAGGATGTCCTGCCACGTCAGCTGCGGCTCCACTTGCCGGCGTTCTGCGAGCTCAGCGGAAAGGTCTTCAACGAGAGCCTCCAGCCGCTGCGCTTTACGCTCGCGCAGCTGCTCGTCCTTCTCCCGATCAAGGAGGGCCATTGGCCCGCTCACGCACCAGCGGACAAAGTCTTCAACCGTGTCATTGAGCACGACCTCGTCGTGGATCTGTTCGAGGAAAAACTGGAGTGCGGTGTAGGCCTTCCTTGTCATGCTGCCACCGGGCAACGTTTCCGGCCGGTGCAGATCGATGGTGGGATTTGTGCTCATCACATCGGCGACCTGGTGGTAGCTGCTTTCGCCAAACGCGTCGATGTAGGGGACCAGATTGTGCAGTGCGAAGACGTCCTTACCGTTGCGCGCCAGCCGCAAGGCAGAGGTGACGGCAACGATCTCCGAATGGGCGAATAGAGACATGCCCCCTACCACGTGATAATCAACGCCGGCGCGCCGTAGGTTCGACTCCAGCACCTGCGCCATTCTGTTGGTCCGGTAGAGCACGGCGATCTCACTGGCCGGCGTCCCGGCCGCCAGGCTTTGCTTCACGCGCTGCGTGATCTGATCAGCCATCGCCCGGCTGTCGTCCGCTTCCAGAAACTCTGGCTTACAGCCGTCAGCGCCGTTCGAAAAAGGGGTTTTGTCCAACCGGTCCTGGTTGTTGTCGATCAGCCGGTTGGCGGCCGCCACTATCTCTCGGGTCGAGCGATAGTTCTCCTCCAGCCGTAGCTCGATCGCGCTGAAGTCTCGGATGAAGCGGCGAAGGTTGGAAACTTCAGCTCCTCGCCACGAGTAGATCGACTGATCGTCATCGCCGACCAGGGTGACACCGCAGTGGCCCAGTGCGAGCCGCTTGCAGAGCTCGTACTGGATCCTATTTGTGTCCTGAGCCTCGTCCACGATGATGGCGCCTATGCCAGCGCGCAGCTGATCCCGGTAAGCCTCATCGTGCGCCACGCGAAACAAGGGCAGGAAAAGTAGGTCGTCGAAGTCAATGGCGTTTGCCCGACGTTTCTCCACCTCGTAGGCCAGCAGCGTGGATAGCGCGATCCCCTCCTCCTCGTTGCTCAGCGAGTGTGCAGCCGCAAGCCGACCCGCCAGCGCCGCGCGATTCTGGACATTCATGACGTTGTAACCGGCCTGCTTGGCCAAGCTCCACGTCTGATACCAGTTCATCGGATTCAGCCGCCGGCGATCTCCAGCCGCGATGTCTTTCGGAAGCCCCGCAGCCCTGGCGCTCGCACGGATCGAGCGCTTGACGTCGCTGTCATTCAGCAGCGTGAAGCCCTCGTGCAAGTCATAGCCCTGAGGGTCCTGCTTGAGCAGCTTCATGCCAAAGCTATGAAATGTGTCGAACCGCAGGGCCTCGATGTCCCTGGCCGCGCCGAGGCGCTTTACGCGCGCCTTCATCTCGGCCGCGGCCTTGTTGCTGAAGGTCAGCATCTGCAGCACGGTGCCTGGCTGGAGACGGGCAAGCAGCTCAAGAGCGCGATGGGCGATCACCGTCGTTTTTCCAGACCCGGGGCCTGCCATCACGATTCCGGACATTTCGATCGGAAGTTTTACGGCAGCGTCTTGCTGAGGGTTGAGCGCCATAGCGGGTGTCCCTTAAGCGAATTCTTTGCGAGCCTGCTCGAGGCCCTGGAGCACCAGCGCGTTCGCCCGGCTCATGTTGCTGTAGTCGTGCCGCGTGAGTAGCTGCTGGGCAACATCCAGCGGTGACCGGCGATCGAAGGTCGGCAGGGGCAGGTCCTGCAGGCGAGCCGGGTACAACAGGTTGTTCTGTTGCGCGACGGTTGGAATGAGGTTTCGCACTGACGGCGCACAGGTCACCTGGATACGGCCGTAGCCGAAGCTGAAAACGTCAAAGCCCTCGGCGTCGAGAATCTCGGCAATGCGCAGACAGCGCATGCGGTCCAGCGCCTGGATCCAGGCTGATCCGAGAGAGGCACCGGTTCCGTATCCATTGCGCGGGCTGCGCGTAAGGCCCACCCAGAGGTTTTCCGCCACGATCCCGTAGGAGTGGGAGATCTGGCTGAGCTTGGTCTCGTACAGGTTGAGTCCTGACCTCAACCACCCAGAAGCGATAGCGACGCGCTCCAGCCGGACATCACCTGCGGCGGCAAGGACCTTGAGCTCAGGCAACGCGCACCACTCGCGCATGTTCCTGGCGTCGTAACCAGCATTCAGGGTGTCCGCCCCTGAACCGTAATTCAGCAGCTTGCCCGTCTTCTGCTCCAGTCTCTCGACGGATATCTGAGCGAACAGCGGGAGCCGCTCTTCCTCAGCCCAGCAAGCCACTTCGAGGGCATCCCTACCGCTTCCTGGAAGCCGGTGAAGCGCAACCTCTGAGATGTCGTCACTGGCCGGCAACGGCAGGTTCAGCAGTGACCGAGCAAAGTCGAACCGAGGGATCCAGAAGGTGAGTCGCTCGACACCCTGCTGCAGGTCGCGGTCCCGGGCGCAGGCTGTGTACCGCTGCGCGGATGCTTTCGCTATCTGGTGCATGCGGGACTCGGCCGGCGGCTCCTGAAGGCCATATCGCTGGCCAACTGCGTTGGCTATCCCGAAGGTCGGATGCTGGGTGAGGCCGAGCTGAACCTTCGCCATCGCCGACGCGGTACCTAGCATGTCGGCTAGCAGGCGCGCCTGGTGCTCAAGATCCAATTCACCGATGCCGAGCTCGAACCCTAGCTGGCTGAGCTTGGTGCGAAAAAAGCCCTCGTGCGCGATGTTCGGCTTTCGGTGAAGGCCGGCGTCTCCTATGAGGCCGTAGTCGGCATTGGTGACCCAGAGCGTGTCGCCCGGAAGGTCACTCGCCGATTTGAAGGCGAACGGGCTGCCCTGATACTCACAGGCCCAGTTGCCATCGTTGCTGAACGGTGATGCTCGATCGAACAGCGCGACGCCCAGCTTTCCGTGAAACTTCCGCGCTGAGTCCATCACAGGTCCTCCAGCAACGCCGCGTATTCACGATGCACGGACGCGAACGAGGCCTGCATCCAGTACGCGCCGTGAGCCTCCCAATACGCGAGCGCTGGCCAGAACCGCACGTGTTTGATGAGCTGAGCCCGCTGTTTGTAAAGCGGCTCCGGCAACATGGATAGCGCACGAGCAAACTCGCTGTCCTTACCGCGGTAGATCGGCAGCGTTGCGCCCAGGGAATGGTTCAGTCCCTGGACAGAGGCGTCGAAATCCCGGGCAGCCGCGTCGAGCGCACTGGATTGGCCAATCTTGCGAGAGGCGTTGATTGAAATGGCGTGCAGCCCAAGCAAGGAGACTTGCGCCTGAGTGAGCCACGGGCAATAGATCAGCATGCCAGGTGCGCGTGCCGCCTTTCCCTTCTCGCCGCGGGGATCCACTGACCAGTTGATGGAGAGGCTTGAAGCACAAACCGGACAGAGGCAAACCGATTGCTCCACATCCAGTGGTAGCAGACCCGGATGGTCAACCCATACCGGGACCATATAGCCGCTGGGCACCTGCTTGGATGCCCGGCTCTGGAACCCACAACCTCGGCACCGGTACTGGTCGCGCTTGAGCACCTTGTGCCCGAGCGCCGCCAGCTTGTCGTTGGATGCCCATCCTCCCAGGATCAGCCGTCCAGCCAACTCAGCGTTTTTGACAGTGCCGATATCGAGGTCGAGGCTCATGACATGCCCTTACTGACTGATGCCCAAATCGTTGAAGGTCTGAGCAGCGCCACCAGCACCGCCGGAGATCGAACCTGCTACTGCCAGCATGATCAGTGGCGCGATCAAGATAACGCCCCCGATTACCATGCCCCACATCTGCCACTTGGCGGGTTCCTGATTTTTCTTCGCGATCATGAATGACACCAGTGAGAACACCCCGATAAGAATGCCGGCCGCGGACGCAAGAAGCAGCCCGAACTTCATTCCGGCACTGAGTTCCGACGTCATGTTATTGAAGAAGGTGGAAAGCTGTACTGCGTGAGCCGAAGGCGATGCAGCAATAAACACCACCGGCAGAAGCGCCTTGAATTTCATTAGGAAACGACCAAATAACCGGAGGCTGGACTTCTGGCTGTCCATTTTTTGCTTCTTGATAAACATCGTTACTACTCCTTAGTTGGGCAGCCAGTTGAAGCTGGCAGAGTTATCAAACAATTTTGCTACATGGAAGGATGAAATCATTAGTGAGCCCGCGATAATCCGCGATATCACGTTCCATCCCAGGGTACTGCGGTCCCTCCCAGACACTGTCCCTATCTGCGCGGCGGACATATAGGCGCGCCCCATCGTTATTACGCCCGCGATGACGATGATACCGAGTGCCGCCATTAACGCTGCTTGGCCGTAATCGCCTCCGCCACTAGCGACATAGGATTCCATCCCGATGTCGCTCTTGTTCATCCAGAGCGTATCCGACCAAACACTGCACCACAGAGAAAGATCAATTAGGGATGCGCCGCCGAACAGCTTCCAGAGAACTTTCTTGACTGATACCGGCTCTTCACCACTATTCCGATTGCCTATCCCGAACAGTTGAAAAAGCCCTATCACGCCAATGGCCACGCCGATCGCCCCGAAAACGACGTATATAAACTGGAGCATCGCGGGATATTCGCTGCTCAAGCTGATGAACAGATCGGCGATGCTCTTGCTCACGCCGACCATTCCATCCAGGCCAGATAGCCCATCAGCGTTGGCGAACTCACTGGACCCTGCGAGAAACAGGAATAGCGCATTACGGCTATAGCTAGGCATCTATCAGGCCCTCAACGCGGTACAGTGCCGTCAGTTGTGCAAACGGAACGAGTTTGCGGATCAAAGCCTGTTACCGTGCCGAAGCCGCTTACTGGAGTGCCTTTGCGTACATACAAGCCCGTGCCATCGGTACGCACCAAGTACGCCGAAGTTTCATTGACGCCCTTCACCCTCCAGTTTGCGGACACAGAGCGGCTACCAGCGGCGCAGCCAACTGCGCGGGGCGCCTCAACTGCTGCCGGTTGCACTGGCTGAGCAACTTCACGCTCTTGGAAGCGCGGCTGGATGGGATCGATAGCCGGTGCAGGTCCAGTGGCGGCGAGCGGTCTTGGCGCAGGCTTGGGAGCGACCGGCGCGGGGGCTACGTCAGCGATCGCTGTACTGTTGGCCTGGTGCGCAGTGGGTGCAGGCGCTTGACGCCGTGCGGCCATGCGCTCGCGTACTGCCGCGCGGTCCGAGGCTTGCAGCTCTTTAAGCTCAGCGCCGTAGCCTTTGAGGGCATTACGCACCTCTTCAACGTCTTTACTCTGCCTGGCCTGGCTCGCGTTCTGCTCCTTCAGGGCAGCGGTAAGGTTGTTGACCGACTGCTGGAGTTCCTTCTGCGCGTTGTCACGTTCGCCGATTGCTGCGCCCAAGGTTCCTATCTGATCTTTGAGCGAACCGACTACCTGGCGGATCTGATTCAGATCGCCGCGAGTTGCGTCCACGGTGGCCCGCAGCTCTTTCATGTCGTTCTCGCGCGCTTGCTCCCTGACCACGCCGGTATCGATTTTGATGGCTGCAGCGGGGACATTCGTGTCCTTAAGGGAGTTGAGGGCTTGGTCATAGATCTGCTCCTCGCTGTCAGGCTGCGCCGATACCGGAGCCGCGGAGGATGCGGATCTGTCTGCTCCATAGGTGACGACCAGGTCGGTCGGACGGCTGGCTGCCGGAGCAGGTGCGCGATCCTGAGCGACAGCACCTTGGCTGGCAGCTACCCCGCCCTTGCCAGCTGCCGCGTCGGCGACCGGCTCGGTCACCGGGGTGCCGTTGGCCTGCCTGCTGCTGCCGACTTGGTTTGCATTGAAGTTGGCCAGAGCCCCGTCGATGGAACCTTCGTTATGAATGTCGCTGGCACTCATCGGCGCCATTCCTTGTCCGGTCGCCTTCTCCGGAAAGACTACCGTGTAGGCGAAAACGCCCAAGCCCCCGAACATGAGCACTGCCAGGGCGACACCACCACCGATGAGCTTCCAATCCAGACCGGATTTCGCTACGGGTTGCCCGGCAGGCTCTTGGTCGTCCACCTCGAGATCCAGGGTATCGAGCGCATCCATCTCGTCCTGGGTGTCATCGTCGGAATAGCGATGTGCTTCTGCTACCGGCTCCGCCGCAGGCGTACGAGAAGCGGAAGGGGCTTCGCGCTCGTTCGACGCACCTTCAAGCTGGTGCAGATCAGACGGAGGGATATCGGGAAGCTCATCGAAAAAATCGAAGTCCTCTTTCGGACGGGTTTGCTCTTGTGTATGTGCGTTCATGGGCTACCTACCGGCTTTTGACTTTGCGCGAGCAAACGTCATCCAGGAAAAAGATTCCGACTTGATCAGTCTTTTTGAGCGATACCGTAATGGGGCGCTTAAGGCGCTCCTGAAATGCACTGCCCATATCGTTGCCTAACGATCCCAAGGCCATCTTCATTTCACGAGCAGTGTCTTGAGCCGTAGTTGTTACAACCGCGCCGTCCGCAATGATCACGCTTTGATTGCCATTGCTTCGCGCTGCTTCGCCAATCGCTTTGAGTACGGTACCGACACCCCACCAGCCGTAGCGGTAAAGAATATGGCTGTCCAAATCGCCCTCTACCGCACTCATGCTGGTGTTGATATCGAGCGCAATAGCATGGGTCTTAAGGGTCTCGGTCTTAGTTACCATCTTGTCCAGCTGAATGCGCAACCAAACGTCTTTGCGCTCGAACTTGCCCATGAGCTGACTGTTGGCATTAGGACCGGAACGGATCGTGAAAGAGACATCGCCGCCGATATCGCTATTTACCGCAAAATCAGGTGTTGCGAACTCGGTCTGCCCGGCGCGCTGCACCACCGTACATTTGGGCTCGGTAGTGTCCGCGTTTTCTGCTCCGTCGGACCCAACACCATCGCCACTGTTTTTCTGCACTTTGCCGTCGCGATCCGCACTGGCGTAGTTCCAATCAACCTTAAGTGCCTTGGGCTTTTCATCCTCATTGTCAACCAGCTTTTGAATCAAGTCGTCAGTTGCTTTGTAATCGACAGGCTGTTTGTTAGCCGCTTTGACGGTACTTGGCTGCCCGTGCTGAGTGGTTCCGATCTCAGAGACTTTCTCCGGGCTCTTGAAGTCGCTTTTCGGTTCATACGGGTTTTCATTTATCTGGCGATCGGGCGTGGGCTCAGTCACCATCATGGGATGCGCGGCCGGATTGAGCCGTTGCTCTTCCGGAAGCACCCGATTGTTGTAGTCCTGAGCCGTCTCTTGCTGCTGGAGCGACGCGGCACCGTTCTGTGCGGTTGCAGGCATACGGCCAGCACGCGTGACACCCGCTTGACCACCTTGCGGCGCATCGGTGGTATTGACGTCATAGACGGCCCAGATTGCGGCGCCTATTAACAACAGCCCGGCGAAGATAGAGAAACCCAACCGCTTCCGATTGGACTTTGCAAATATCTGCTTTGCCGCATTCAATCCGCGCGGTGCGCCGACATGGGCAGTATCACCCCCAATCCGATCCCGCCCGTCAGTATCCAAGCGAAAGCCGTCATCAAACTCGTCGTCTTTAATATCCATTCGGCTTACTTCGTGACGTTACTGCTTAGAATGTCTGCGCCGGTCGGTCGGGCGATGCGCAGCGTTATGGTGCGACCTTCGTCGTTGGTGGCCATGACCACTGACGATGGGACGAGCTTGTAGGCGTGGTACCTGCCATTGCCGGGAGACGTCCGCAGGATCTGGGGCGAGAAGACAGCCAGAGGGGTCTGCAGGTACAACGCGTCCTTGGTGCTCCAGGCACGGCCCTCTCCACCCTCGACGACCATCAGCTCCGCACCGTCCGGGGATACCCCGTAAAGGGCATGATTGAGGCCTTCATCTGCCTCTGTGCCCAACGTGATGCCGCTGTCCCGGAAGAGATCCGCTTTGCTCGTCTGCGGGCCAGGCGCACCGACTCGCATCGTGGCCAAGCGGTGGTACATCGCCGGCTTGGTCACCAGGGTGATGCTGATAGGGGTGGGGTTGTTCACCAGGAAGACGGTGAAGTTGCCGACGAAGCCCTGCTGCAGTGCTGTGACCGTGATCGAACCCGCCTGGGGGTCGTTGATATCGATCCCACCGGTGGAACCTGCGTCGTCTTTACCCTTCGCCTTCTCGCCTTCTGGGACGGCCTTCTCGATCAGCACCTTGCCGTCCAGAAAGCTGCCAATGTGTCGGATCGGCCAAGGCTTGCCGTAGGCGTCGACGAACGAGATGGCCGTGCTCTGCCATTTGCTGATGAACACCTGCGGCGGCCGGGCGTCGGGCTCGAGCTTGATATCGAAGAGGTCCTCAATGCTCAGGACATTCTGGTCGATGGCCTCGTCGTAATCGTGCTGGACAGGCGCGGCCTTCGCGGCTTGCCGATCCTGAAACTTCCCTCGGATCCGCAGCACTTCTGCCGGGCTTGCCATCAGCATTTCGTCCGCGCGCTCAGAAACCTGGCCCCGGTCTGCTGCTGCAGGTTGATCTTCGGCGAAGACAGAGTGGGCCGCGATCGCGAGCACCGCGGTTAGCAGAATCCGGCTCATCGGGACAGCATCCCTGGGACGATCGTGTAGGTCTCGATCCAGACGCCCTTTTCACGCACGTTCAAGCTGACGCGGCGGATCTTCATGATCATGGTCAGCTCGAGCGCGCCGGTGCGCTTTCCGTCAATCGAGAGGCGATACGGCACGGCCAGGATCCACTGGTAGTAGCCGTCCTTGTTCCGCTCGTGACTGCGCAGAATGGTCCGGCGTGGCGACGCGCTGAGCACGCCCTGGTACTCGGTACTGAGGTAGCTCAATACGCCGATCTGTTTGAGGGAGTCGGTGAAGCCCTTGCGCGAGACGTCGGAAAGACACAGCGTCCTTTCGCTCTGCAGATGAGCTGCCCAGTTCGTATAGGCCAGGTCGTACATGTCCACGACGCAGCGCTCCGCCCAGGAGATCACCTCTGGCGTCGTCATCAGCGGCTGGTCCAGGGTGGGAAGCTCCCGAATCCTTCCGTCCACTGTCTCCGATATCACCTTGGGCTCAGGCCGGAACTGGTATTGGACGATGTTTCCTATCACGCAGGCGGTGAGCAGCACGACCAGCACCACGATCAGCCGATGCTTTCGCGTCAGCTCTTCGCGAGCGACTGCAGCAAGCCTCAGCATGTACTCAAAGCCGTAGATATTGACGAGTCGGTCGATAAGGGCCTGCATCTCGGCATCGCCTGCACCAGCCTTAGCTGCTGCAGCAGATGCCTTTTCCGATGTCGGCTTTTGCCCGTCTTGCTTTGCCGCCTGCTTACTCATCCTGCTGCTACCTCTACCGGCCAAACTTCTGGCCTTAAGTCCTGCCTGCTCACCTGGTGTCCAGTTGCCCGCTCCGTGATCTGGATGCTCTGCAGATCAGAGGGGTGACGCCTACTCATGCGCCGAACCTTCTCCGCGTCCCAGTCCGCGGGCGGCGGGTCGTTCTCCCACTTGCGGATGAGCGCGACCGATTTCCCGTGCGCTTTCGCCAGCTCCACCCGGAAGCGCTGTCGCTCTCCGTGGGGCAGCGAGGCAACAAAAGTCCCTAGATGCATGACCGGCCTCATTGATTTGCTACACATCGTAGCAGCGAATTTCTATTCGGTGTAGTATTTTTCTACCGTGTACTTTTGCAATCAAAGGAGGCCTTCGATGGCTGCAGGTAGTGGAGAAGACAAGCGTCCAGAGTCGGACGGTGCAGGCGTAAGGTCCGGGTACCTGAAGCCATTGGCCTTTGGGGTGCTCATAGGCGTTGGCGTGTGCTTTTCGGTGGGCGGCATCGGCTACCTGATCGGCCGGCATGAGACGCCGCCAACTGCGCTAAACCTCGCAGAAGGCCTCCCGGCCCTGGTGGCCAAAGATTCCCCGGCTCACCCTCGGATCGTGCAGGTTCAGAGGCCGACAGAAGCAGACGGCGCGATCGAGACGGTCAAAGGCGGATCCGCAGAATCCAGCTGTGATTTCATCGCCGACCAGGCGGAAGCAGAAGCACTGCTTAAAAGGCTGTTGCCCAAGATGAAGGTCATCGACGCGACGTCTGAATATCCGCTCGACGCCGGCGTGTGCCTGCGCGAGGTCGAGCTGTTTGCCGATGAGGCTCAGCCTGCTTCCCGTGGCTTCGTCTACGTCCTGCCCGACGGCCAACATTTTCTAAATGGCCCCCTCATGGACAAGCGCAGCAAGATCGGCGTCGAGGCCATGGATGACGTCCAGGCCGCGCTGCAGGCGCAACGCGAGCAATTGCAGGCGAGTGGGCTTCTGCCGAAGCAAGACAGCGCCGTACCAATGCCGCCGCGCCAGCAGCAATCTGACAATACGCGGGTAGTCCCCCGTCAACCGCTGGCGCAGACCTCGCCACCGCCAGCCGCCGCACCGACGACCACAGCCCCTGTGGATCAGCGCGAGCAGCTGATCGCGGATATGGAACAGCTGCCGGCTATCACAGAGAAGGCGCCTGGCAAGCAGGTGAATGTGCTGCTGGATCCCAACTGCCCGAGGTGCCGCGAGCTGTACGCGAAGCGGGAGACGCTGGCGCAAGCCTACGGGATCCGCTTCAACTGGATTCCGCTCTATACCCGTGAGGAGACATGGCCAATCGTGGCGTTGATCCTAAAAGCCCAGCAAAGCGACCCGGCACAGGCGGCTGTACTGCTCGACCAGGCCATGACGGGCAAACTCGCCGGGATCGATCATGCTGAGGCGCTCAAGGCCCTGACCCCAGACGACTATGCCCGCGCCAAGAAGGCGTTGCTCCTCTATCACCAGGTGAGCAGCTCCAACCCGGGCCTCGGCACTCCTCTCGTTACCTTCCGCAAGCCGGATACGAAGGTTGAGGTGATTGCTGGACTTCCCATCGGGGAAGACTGGGATCAGCTCGGCAGCACGTCGGTACTGCCGAAGATCGTTCAGTAGCCACCGACGTAGCCTGGTGGCTACCGTAGCCCTGGGCCTTCATGACGTGTTGATGTGGGTAGGTCCCATACCAACACGTCGGCGGCATCCCACTCCATATCTACCAGGGGCGCCATAGCTGGCGCGGATGCGGCGGCCGCACCGTCCCGTACCTTCAGCTCCCCTTCCGCAAAGCGCTTGAACAGTTCCTCCGCGGCTTGTTCTCCGCCCAGCAAATCGACTACGTCCGCGCAGCCGGCGATAAAAGCATCCACCTTCTCGAAGGATTGGCCCTGCTTCGCCCGGTCGAAATGGAAGTGCCCTGCCTTCCAAAGCTGGAAGGCGTAGGCCTGGACATCGCGTGTGTCTTCCAAGCCAGCCAGAGCTTGGGATTGCCCATGCTCGACCATCAGGCTGGCCACTCTGGACGCGAGCTTGCCGGAGGGTGCGAATAGCTTCGCCAGGAGCTGCTGCTCTGATGAGGTCAGGAGCACGTCGTGCGCCGCGTGCCAGGCCTCGTGATAGAACGTGTCCCTATCCGCGCAGGCTGAGTTCAGCTCGATGAGATGCCGCCCCAGATGGTACGCGCCGGCGGTGCCGCTGGTGGTCACGCGGAAGTCTGGTGCCCGCTCGCCGAAAAGACGCTCCAATTCCACCGCGGCGAAGTCACGCAGGTCTGCCGGTGCCATTGGCGTGCGGCTTTGCCATTCAGAATTGAGGATGGGCATGCTGAGCTCACCCAGGAATGGGTGCTGGATCAGTCGGTGCTCAGTCTGGATGGCCGTTACCCAAGCCTGGATGTAGGGCTCGAGGACCTCGAGGTGCTCCCGCGAGGGGTATACCCCGCCTGGGGATTTGGAAGCGGAAACAAGGTAGTCGTTGCGCTCGCTCTTGTTCGCCACCGTCTCCTTGAACCAAGTCTCCATTGTCCGTGCGAACAATTCGGCCGGCTGAGCCCAATAGTCTTTACCTGGACCATCGACCTCTTTCGAAGCGGACAGCAGCGCGCTTTGCTCCGTAAAGCTTCCGATACTGCTCGCATCAGCGCCTGGCGCAGGCGAGCGCATGATCGCCACCAGGAGCTGATGAAACGCCTTGAGTACAGGCTCCCGCAGCGCCAGCGTAGTCGGAACCTTCGGCACCGCGCCTTCTTTACGCAGGCTGTAGCCGAAGGTGTCCATGATGTCTTGCGGGGTGCCTGTCGCCAATCGGCCAAAGTGGTTGGCGACTGCATGGATGTACTCGTGGACCAGAAATCCATCACCGCGCATACGTGTCAGATTGATCGCCTGGTTGACGGTCTCGAAGTGAGCATTGGCAGGGTTTGCCCCGCCTTTGCCCCGGGAGCCGATGCACAGCCCGAGCCGGCCTCCGAGGCTGAGCGCAAGGGGATCCCAATCCATGACCCTTGCGAAATCCATCATCGAGTCGTAGGCCAGGTTGAGGTGGCGCTCTCTCTCCTTCTGGGTCGTCCAGTTGCCATACTCCACACCGGAGAATCCGAACGTCCTGATGAAATCCTCGCCGGTGACCGACTTTCCGGCGCGATAGTCCGGGCCGACGCGCACCACCTCATCTTTCTGCACGCGGCTTGCCGGCGTTCTGGATGCCACACGGGCGGGCGTCTTGATCAGGTCAGCCCAATCCAGCTTTTTCAGGTCGCGGAACAACCTGGAGTCCATCTCAGGGACGAAGTTGCTGAGCCACAGGCCGTACCGGCCGACGCGCACGTCCCGCACTGAGTAAGCCTGGCCGACGGAAGATCCCTGATTGAACGCCAGCTCACCAGCTTTCTTGATCACGTGCAGGAAGGTCCCACTTCCGGTGTGGATTCCAAGCGGCAGGTCGAGCGACGCAGTGAGTTCTTCACGGAACGTCGTCACAAGGTGCACAAACGCCTCAACGTGCAGCCAGCTGACTGACTTCGGGGCTTTCGGCAGTGCTTTCCACACTAAGTCGTAGAGGTACGCGACGCCGATTTCGACGCCATTCTCTCGGAGCTCTGCCATCGCCTTGCGCGGCCAGATGAGATCTTTCGACACGTACTTCAGCCGTTGCTGATCGTTCATCGCCGACGCTTTGTCGAGCAGCTCGTGACGTTTGAACCCCCTAATGTCCTTGGCCGCCAGGCCCGCCACGTCGCCGGTGTCCTGGTAATCGCCCGTTCGACCCGGCCGCGGACCTTCCGGCGATTTGAAAGTAATGGGATCAGCGTCCAGCCGGGCTACGAGCTGCGGTTGTGCGATCGCTATGCCGTCGATGAAGCAGTAGGTGCCCCGCTTGCGCTGGCCGCTCTTGAAGGTGGCCAGGGCAGAACCCATGACCGCCAGGCGACTCGACGATGCAATGGACGGGTCGATCCGCACCGGCCTCATGTAATAGCGATTGGTTGTCATCAGGATCACGGCACCCTGAACGCCATCTACCGTGATTTCCTTTGCGATCGCCGCTGCGATCCGGCCCTGGAAGGCGATCGAGAATTTGGAGAATCGGGGCCCCTGGCGAGAGAGCTCCGCCGCGACGCGCTCCTCGAGCTCCATGCGCGGAATAGCGCGCAGAATTTCCGGAGACTTGGCAGCTTCGTCGTAGAGATCGCGCCCGGAAACCGCCTGCACGGCGAATTTGATAACGTTCTGGGCAGCCGGGGTCGCCAACGGCCGGAGGCCTTCCAAAGCTTTCACGTAAGCAATCTGGGCCTCGCCCTCCGAATCGAGCAACGCTCGGGTCTGCAGCTGGTTGTAGGTACGATCCTCGAAACGCAGCGAGACACCTGCGAGCGCTGGCATAGCTCCAGGATGGAGCGTCGCCGGGCACACCACTTGAACCTCATGACGCGATGCTGCGGTGCGGGAAATCGCTCTAGCGTCCTCGCCCTGAAGCGATCGGCCCGCCGCCGAATGCGCAACAACTTCGTCGAGATCAATTAGCTGAACCTTGAGCGCATGAATCGCGACGTCGACGTTGTGGATTAGACCTGCAGCCTGGACCTGCACGGACTGGAAGAAGTCGCTGCGCATACCTCGTACGGAAAGCTGAGCGGTCAGATCCGGCGTTCCCCTCAGCTTGATCGAAAGCGCCTGCAGCATTGCCTCCCGCGTCAGCTGCCCGCCAGTGGCGCGCTCGAACGGTGCCCAGAAACGATCTCCATCGACCGTCAGCTCTCGATCCGGGACCATGATCCCCTGCTTACCCGCGATCCTCGCCAGCTCGCGGGCGCTGGACTCGATGGCCTGCTGTCGCTCAGCACGAAGCGCTTCCGCTGCATCCGCGGCGCCAACGATATCCAGCGCGCGGCCGAGCTGGCCGCCCGGCGCTGGTGAATGGTCCATTTCCGCGGGCGCTGCCAGGTCCGGTGAGAAGGCGGTCATCCCAACAGACTTGAGCTCAATCATAGGCGCGACGAAGTAGCGAATGGCGAGCGCACCGTCGGCGGTCTCGACATGCCGGCCGATCAAGCCAAAGCCGATTGGCCCGGGCCCGTACACCTTCTGGCTCAGGGTCGAAAGGTCATCTTCAAGCTGGTTGACCCACGCGACCAGGTCGCCGAGCGGTTCCCCACCCTGGTCCAGGCGCAAGCGCTCGACTATGGCGTTGTTGCCACGATTCCAGTGGTCGAAAGACAAGTGCTTGCTGGCGCTCTGAAGCGCCAGCTGCTCGAGCAGACGGAAATGGGTGGGCCCGCCCACGACAGGAGCTGCAAGGCTCCGGTCCGGGTCGACTGGAAGCTGTTCTTGTTCCACAGTGCGGGGCGTTTGGGTGTCATAGCCAGGATGGATCACAGCGCTGAGTGGTACCCAGATCGGCACTGAGAGCGGGTATCCACCTACCCAGTTGACGGCATCGCTGTGCACCCACATCCCGCCGGCTGCCGCGGTCTTGGCTGAGGAGGCGACACGGCCCTCTCGGGTTTCAGTACCCACGGTCCATCGAATTCGCGCGCCTGGTGCCGGCCCTGGTGTTTCGGTCGGCGACTCTACGCGAAGGGAAGCCACCTCAGCAGTCAGCCCAATTTTGAAAAAGAACTGGTCAGCGGGTGGCGAGTAGGCATTTGCTCGACGAAGGTCGGCTTGCGCGAGGCCGTAGATCGTCTCAGTTTCCGGCGTGGCAGCGCCCTCCAACGCGGCTTCCATCACCGACCAGGCTTCTGCACGACTGAAGGTTCGGCCGTGCTCCATCGATAACAGCCTGCTGACTGGAGCGTCGGCACGCTGCCAAAGACGCAACAGAGAATCTTGCACGTCGTATGGCACGCTCTGGTACCCCGGCGATACGGTGGCCATTTCCTCTAACTGCTCGGTGCGGAAGCCGATCAGTTGAATGTCCGGAGACAGATACTCGTAATCTGCTTGGCCGAGCACGCCCTTGCGCGCCCAGCCATTCTGCAGGCGTCGGAACTCGAGCGCTGCCAACCGAGGTTCCCAGCCGGCGGGCGCGTCCGCCACCAGAGTGATAAAGGTATTACGCACCAGAAAGGCATCAAAACGTGCTTCTCGGTGCGTCCCCCATAGTGACGGAAGCTGGCTCATCGCCCTGCCCTTCTATTGATCAGTGAGGCGCAGGGCCGGTAGCGACATCAACGGCTTTCTGCTGCGGCATAGAGTCCTGGATCATTCGAGCAATGCGAGTCAGGCCGCTACCCAGCACCTTGAAGATGTTGTTGACCATGCTGTCGAAACGTTCGAGAAGGGTCTTGCCGTTGTGATCGATCGCTTCCAGAAGCTGGCGATTGCGTTCGGTGAGATCGGCAATCCGCGAGGCGGTCATGCCGAAGATTTCGTCTTCATCTTTTCCGCTATTAATCCCCGCCCGTGTCAGCGCGCGCGCTGCTTGCTCGAGATCATTCGACGCGAGCACCAGCTGCTGCAGGCGCGCCTGACCATCCTCGCCGGCGAGGTAGCCTTGAAGCCCTTGCTTCCGTTGCGCCAGATCATCGGTAGGCACGACGCTGTCCCTGGTAGCGTCGTTGATAGCGAGCAACGCTGCCTCGACCTTCTCGAACGTGTCGTTGAACGCTGTTGCCTGCTTTTGAAAGCGATGCGCATGTACTCGCTCAATGAGAGCGTCGGAACCCGTCTTGGTGAGGTTCGCCAGGTTGTACAGCGTCTTCGCACCGAGGGTCGCGATGCCACTGATGAGCGACATCGGCTGCAAGTCCTGTTGCGTTTGGGGCGGCACGCTCGCCCCATGCGACGGCGCAATCGCCGCATGGGGAATTGCTCCCCGCAGTGACTGCGCAGGGTGACTGGGGAAGTCAGCATCGGAAAGCGGTGCATGGCTCGCCGCCAGTGTCTCGTGCATTTCTTTGAAAGATGATCCCGACTTCGCGAACTCTCGCGCTGTGGCGTATCCGCCGAACCCGCTCAACAATGCCTGCAGGTTGGCATGATCTGCCGCGGCTTCCGCTTGCGCCGGCGCGCCCTGGTCCGCTTCATCGGCCAGCAGGGCGTCGAACTCGTCAGTGGTTGGCCCGATATCGGCAGTGTGCTCCAGGCCCATCTCGTCATCGGGACCACCCTGCTCCCCCGTCTCCTGACGAAAGAGTGCCTGAATCGCCGCAACGTCATACTCGGCGTCGGCGTCACCCAAACCGAGATCAAAGTCGTTATCCATGACAGCGAGAGCTTCCTCTGGAGTGAGCACTTCCAGGAGCTCACGTGCCAGCGCCTCGACGCGATCCTCAACCAGGGGGGCGTCAGGCACCAGTGCAGGCGTATCCTGCAAGGCCTCTACCTGCTCCTCCTTGGGCTGCGTTTGAAGAGACTCCGTCGGGTTCGTAGCCAGCTGCTCATCGATGAAAGCGTATTCGGCTTCCAGGTCATGGAGTTCGGGCCCTGGCTCGCTAGCGGGATGATTCACAGGAAGTTCGGTTATCTCCGGGTCCGGCTGAATGTGGGCCTGGGCGTCTTCCTCCATCAGCATCTGCTCCAGCTCCACCAGACTTTGTTGGAATGGCGCCTCAGTCTCGGCTCGCGCGTTCATACGATCTCCCATCATTGGCTAGTCAATCCGGCCTGCGACGCCGTTCGTCCTTCGGTCATCGACAGCATTCGCAAGATGTCATCGAGCAGTCGTTTGCTTTGGAACGTTTGGTTCAGTTGCTCCGCCGCGATCAGCATCGACTCCTTGGCCACCGCCTCAGGCGAAGGGGTAGCAGTCATCGCCTTGGTCCACCGGGGCGAGCGAACGCGGTAAGTGGCGAGGAGTTCATCGAGCTGATTAGGCGAGATTTTGCCGGCCAGCTTGGCCTTGTCCTCGTCGCTGAGGTACGGCTTGATGTCCTCGATGAGGTACTGGATACCTTCCGGCGTGATGCGCTGCGTGTTCGCTTCGAACGCACGCATGATTGGGTATTGAGCGACCTGCTGGCGCTTTACCAAGGCGATCTGGCGCGCCAGGCTTTCACGTTCGCCCTGGGAGCCACTCTTCTTGATACGCTCGATCTGTTCAGCCGAGGGCATCTCGACCGGGAATGGGTTGGTGGCCATCAGCGTGTCAGTTAGCTGCTGCTGGTAGCCTGATGCGTTGGCCGCGCTGATCGGCTCGTTCTGCATGACAAGCTTCGCAGCGTCGTAGGTAGGTTGATCCATCCGCTCCATGATGTTGCGGATCACGTATTCGCGCCGGGACTCCGTGGGCGCCAGGCCGCGCGTTTGGTTGTTGTAGCCAGCTGCGGCTTTGTTCAGCAGCGCTACCGTTTTCGAGCTCGCACTGGCCGTAGCACTACGCAGGCCGGCCGCGGCGCTCTGGCCGCACGCCGATCGGGGCTTAGCTCCAAGACTGGGCTCAAGCGCCTTTGCGTTTGCGATCTTCTGGTCGGCTTGCTTGCTGATCATGTCGAGGGTCTTCTCGGTACGCATGACGTAGTCCATCCCGTTAAGGAGGGCCTCCGTCTGGCTCCGGATAGCATCGATGATCGAGTGCGCCGCGTTGAAGCTGGCATCCTGGCAGTTGTAGCAATAGACCGGGATGCCGGTGGCAGCTGCTGGCGCGGCCTGATAGGCCGCGGCAATGCCGATGGCAAGCGCCCAACCGCGAGCGCGATTAAAGGCCATTGACCACCCCCTGCACGGCATCATTCACCGTGTTCTCGATTCGGGGGTTTCGGTTCGTGGGACCCTTGGGTAACTGGTTGAGGATGTCGTTGGCCGCACCAGAGCTGGCGTTGCGCCCGGCATTTTCGACAGCCTTCCCGATCACCTCGGTGACGTCATAGGTTTCGATGCCGGAATTCTGTCCGCCCGTAGCACCCACCTGAACGCCGACAATACCGAAGGGGTCGCTCACGTTGGCGGTTGCGCGCTGCGCAAGGCTGGCGAGGAATCCGTTGGCCGTCTTACAAGCCATATCGCGGATCTTGGCCATGAGTCCGCCGATGATCGAGCCGGTGGACGGGATCCGCATCCGAATCAACGTGTCCAGGGTGTCCAGCATCGGCAGACAAGACGCTTCTTTTACGGTCGGGGCGCTGCTGATGGCGGAGCCCACCGCCTTCTCGTAAACGGCGGTCGTCATCTTGTCCATGCTGATCCGGTTGCTGGTCATCATGGCGTCGATGTCGCACTCGGAATCGTCGGCCTGCGCGATGCCGGCGCTGAGCAAAAGTCCGGCAGCGATGGCGAAAGCCAAGCGCTTACGCTTCAGATCAAACCTCATGACTCAACGCCTCCAGGTCGACCCGGATACGCTCCGCGCGCTTTGCACTGAAAATCTGTCCCAGCAGCTCGCCACGCATCACCACGGCGAGCCGCTCGTAGAAAAGGTTTGCTTCGACCGCGAGCGTGCCCCCCACCGAACTCATCTGCATAACGAGCTTCGATACCAGCCCCGGGCGACGGCGATCGGCCATCTCCAGGACGCGCATGAACCGGCTGGTTGATAGCAGCGCCAGCGTCTGCGTGAGCAAACCAATTTTCTGAGGGCTAAGGACGCGCTGCGCGAACTGCTGATCCTCGAGCAGCTCCAGCAGCTGGGAAAGCAAAGCCAGTACCTCGGTCTCCGGCTCAGCGACCCAGTCCTCACGCGAGTCCATCAAGCGAAGGAGCCTCGATAGCGCCTCGCTAACGGATTGCCAGTGCGCGTCGATCGCAGCTTGGCTCAGGCGATCTGCCACATTCACACCGTCCACATCGATTCCCTCGCGCTACGCCATCAGAAAGACTACGATACAGTACCACTATACCAGATAGTCTATGGAGCGCGTCATGTCCACCAACCAGGACACACAGGGATCTAGCCAGGCACCGGCACGACCTTTCCACCGAACCCGGAAGGTCGTTCGCTTCCTCTCGGCAGTCGATTACTGGAAACGGCGCGGCGGGGATCTCAAGTACCGAGCTTCGTTCCCTCTGCTCCGCAAGGTCCTGCGAGATGAATGGCAAGCATCCCGGCAGTTCCCGGCGCTTGCACAATTCACCAGCGATGAGTTGGAGCGGAGCATCTTCCTCCACTGGCTTCTGATCGTCCTGATGGTGCCGGTGGCGCTATGGGCCCTGATCTGCACGGTGAAGGGCGTGACGGTCCTGGTGCGCTTCGATTACTGGCACGTTTGGCTGCTGTTTGGTGTTCCCCTGCTGGTCTACTCGTGCGCGCGCATCTTCCTGAGCTGGAAGTCCATCAAGGCACAGTCCGCGTTTCTCGCCGCGCCCAGTGCTGAGCGGAAGTGAGAGGCAATCCATGAAGCGTTCCTCTGCGTTCTTGTGGGCCCTCGCTCTCTTTGTCGCAACCCATGCGGCGTCAACTTATGCCGTGGATGCAGCTCCGGCGGTTAACCAGAACTCGGACATCGGGAAGCAGCTACTCAATTGGGTGGCCTATGGAACAACAGCGCCTACCTTCGGCGCGGTAACCCTGCTATCAACTGTCTCGGCCGTACTCAACGTTCTGGCCTTGGTGGTGATGGCAGGATTGGCCGTCATGGGTGGTGCCACTTATGTCATCCAGACCGCCAACAAGGGGACTCCGGGAGGCGAAGTTATCTCGTCGTTCTGGATGCCGATCCGTATCGTTGTCGCCACGATCTTGCTCATCCCACTGACTAGCGGGTACAGCACTCTTCAGTATGGCGTGATAAAAATTGCTGAGAAAGGCAACAGCCACGCAAACTATTTAGTCGGTAAAACAGTAGACTATCTTTACGCATACGGTATCTACCGAAGCCCGGCGCTTGAAGATGGGCGTAGCGTCATCCTCAACTGGGTGAGCAATGAGGTATGCCGACAATACATAAATTCCTATACCGGTCAAAACACCATCTCGGTAAATACAACGCAGACCTCGAGCGTGGCTTTTTACCGCAAAGTTTTATCCTACAACTATAACGAAGTTAAGGGGACCGCGCGCGAGAATAACCCTCGTATCGGTTACTGCGGCTCTGTTAGTGTTTCAATACCAATGCAGAATGCCGACGCCCAGCAAGGCTCCCTTATGAAGGGGCTATTCGATCGCGTCTCAAGCGATTCGCAAAAGCCGTCGGCTATTACGCAGGCCATGGGCAAAGTCCTTAGTGATACGCAAGTTAAAGTCGCAGCAATAGCAACAAAGTTGCTTCAGGACGAAGCCTATCTAAAACAAATGCAAGCAAATGGTGCATCTCAGCAAGGAAACTTTGAGAGAGCTGCATCGCAGGTAACAGACAACATTGCTGGCGGCACAGACGACTTGGAAGCCGCAATTACATTCTACAATACTTCTGTAAGGGCAATCGTCACAGGTGCAGTAAATGCTGCCAATGGTGAAACGACTGAAAACAATTGGGCCAACCAAGTCAAACAGGCGGGTTGGCCTGCTTACGGCACCGTCTATTGGATAGTAAATAAGCGTCAATCCGAGATAAATAAGCTGGCCGCGGCACTGACGCTAACTGTGACGCTTCCGGATATAGACGAAGAATGGGACAAAGATCCTCGCTTCGCAGACGTGTACTCGCGTGTAGGCGCAATCACGAAATCGTACTATTCGGCCAATAGAGGCAACCTTGACGCTACCTTTGACCTTGCCGCAATCGCATCTGTCGCCGTTAGCGAAGGGGGATGGACAAGCGCGGTAAAGAAAGCTGTCTATGACGTTTTTTCCTCTATCTTGAAGGCAGGTCTTTTCCGCAACGGTGAAGATGATCTAATCATCAATATTCAATACTTTGGATCAGCAATAGGCACCTTCGCTGAAGCTTTGTTTTGGAACAAGATGTTCGGCATAGCTCTCGGCAAGGGCATTGCCTTACAGGCCAGTGACGAAAGCAACAACGTTGCTAATGCTGGGGCGGGGTTAGGAAATGTCCTTAAATTTGCAACTGCACCTGCCGGAGCAGCAGGGAAATCCATCGCTTTCTTCTTCGATGAGTTGAGCCCTTTCCTAAATTACCTCCTGATCATAATGATCATAGTCGGTTTTACTCTCGGTATTGTGCTTCCAAGCATCCCTGTTGTGCTGTGGTTGATGGGGGTCTTGTCTTGGCTGCTTTTCTTTATCGAGTGTCTACTCGTTTCGCCCTTTTGGATGGCGGCTCACGGTACAGCGGAAAAAGAGGGTTGGGGCAGCGAGCATTCACGCCAAGGCTATATGCTCATGATCGGGCTCTATCTCAATCCCATTCTTAGAGTCGCAGGTTTTTCAGCTATCTTTTTGGTATTGAAGCCAGCCGGCATCCTTACAATGATTTTGATGGACTACATCAGTGGTGTGATTACCAGCGGGTTCGCTCTCCTTTTTAACAACATGGGGGCAATGGTATTGCTATCCATATTCCTCTATACCGCCCTAGTTCGGATATTTTCCTTGCCCGCTGAGCTCTTCGAGAAAGGTCTGCGCTGGGTCAATGGTGGTCAGGAAGTGACAGGTGATAGCCGTAGCGAAGAGCAGGCCCGGCATAACGTGACCGTTTTTGCTGGTGAAGGTAAGACAGCCGCTAGCATGGCAAACAAAAGTCGTCCTGGCGCGTTTCCCACCACGCCGAAATCCGAGGGCGATCCGAAGAAATCCTAGATTTGTGGCTCCAACTTTACATTCTGCGCAAAATAAAAAAGGCCCTTTCGGGCCTTTTTTATTTCCACCACATCGGCCAAGTAGCCAATATCAAAGCAGCACACCAGTAGACCAGTAAAGCCATCCCGCGCCCTATTTGTGCCGGCTGCTCAACTACACTCGCAACACCGCTGTGGTACAGGGATTGAGTAACCGGGGAGTTGTGACCGAGCTCGAACACTCTCGACACAGCGATTTTGTTGCCGATTACGCCGAGTAAACCCCAACATATAAATCCGACGACAACCACCAGCCCGTAGGCAAGCACTACATCGCCGATCAACTGCCCAACGATGTATTGGGTGTTCGCATCCTCCCAGCGGTTCCCCCTGACCATAGCGGTAAACAGAGGTACACGGCTCCCCCCGCCTGATATGCCCGAATAGCCAGCGATAGCAGACCCGATACCGGCAGCAGTCATCAACACGTTCACGACTCCGGTCGGACCAGCGAAGCCCTTGTGAACGTTGGCCAGGGCGCTGTGAAAGTTCTGGTAGAACGCTCTAGGAGCAAACGCTATCAGTGCAAGCAGACCGCTCACGAGCGCCAACCACGCCCCGCCGTAGCTGAGGTGGGCGTACTTGTTCCCATAGCAGAGACCAACCACGATGGGCGCGGCGATCAGCGCTGCCTTCCATACGCTCATGACCTCGAAGAACCAGTTGCCCGCATGATTCTGGCCATAGTAGATCCGGAAGCGGCCACCCTTCGTTGCCACACCCAGCGAGCGGGTTGCAGCGGCAGAGATCAAGCTCAGCCGGCCAAGGGCATTCAGGGTATGGCCTTTGATCCAGGGCACCACCACTACCTGATCGGCCGGAGCAGTCATGCACACGCGGAACGCATCTTCCACGACTTCGTTGCACGGCTTGTAGCTCATTTCGTTCTCCTACGGGTCTCCAATGACCCTATGCCTACATCATGCGCCTAAACAGCTAGCTTGTAAATACCGTATTCATAAATTAATATGCGTGCATTCTCTAGAGCCGGTGGTCCCCAATGTCCAAAGCAGTCGGTCGCCAACGCGTCTACACCGATGAAGGAATCACGATCCGGTTCAATCCCTCTGCACTCTCGACATTGGAAGAAGGCACGCACGCGCTTTCCCGGCGAAATGGGTTAGCACCGAGCCGCGCAGCTTGGTTCCGATACCTGCTCGACGAATGCTTCCAGCACGTCGCACCTTCCATGCTGATTGCAGCTGAGGACCTGGCTACGACCTGGACGGATGACTGGTTGAATGAGGGGCCAGTGCAAAAGGTGGTGCTACGGATCTCGACTGAACAGCGCATCTACCTGCGTCAGTGGGAATGCCACGTACAGTCGCTCGACTGGACGCGGATACTCGAAAGAAACGAGACCGTGCAGATCCTGGTAGCCGCTCAGGGACCGATCGTGAATAGGCTGCTGGGAATGGGGAGCGAACGCTGAATCCGTTGCGGATCTCAGGGTAGTCTGCGACCGGCGCTTGATCGCCAGCTTTACAGGCCGCTAGCGCGTATGGCCTGTACCTCTCTACGGCCTCACCCGGGGATGAGGCCGCAGCAATAGGCCGCCGTTGCTACATGACTTGAAGCGATGACAGTTTGCCGAGTCTGGGCGCACTGGCCGCCGGCGGCGGCGAGTCAATCTCAGATAGCTTCTCTGCCCGCCCTTCCGTTTCGACCCCCCCCTCCTCCGCGGGGATCACAGTTGCTACGTTCTGCTCTTGGACCTCACGCGTAGGTACGGTGACCCGTTTCTCAGCCATCCCAGCTACCACGGGAGCCGGATCAGGCTGTTCCGGCTGATGCGCAACCGGTTGACCAGCCTTCGCCAAGCCGGACGCATCGAGAGACGCGCCAGCCTGGTCCCGCGTGAACTTCTCGAGGATCGCAGTCATCACGAAGTCTCGGATAATCCCGAGACTGCGCTTCTCCTCGAGCAAGGCCACCAGGTTGCGCATCGCGATGTCGGCGTCCGTGGCACCGTCGAAAGCGTCTACCCGGATTTGCAACCTGTCGCTGAAACGGCTGTGCAGTTTCCGCCTTGCCATAGGATCACGCCCCGGAGGCTACGTAGCGCAGGTATTTAGCAGCACCCTTCGCGTTAGCCCACTCGTCGCCGAACTCTGCGTGGGGCAGTAGGGCTTGCAGGGGGTCCTTGTAGACCACCGCGCCACCGCCGACGACCAAGATCAAACCATAGTTGCCCAGGGAGCCCAGCGTCTCGGAGATATAGTCGTTCAGCTTGCGCGAGTGGGCTGACAGCACTTGGTCACGGATGTCTTTCATCTCCCATTTTCGCCCTGCGAAATTGCACGCGCCGCGCTGCAGCAGCTGCTCGCCAGCCAAGGTGGGAAGCTCGTCCATCGACTCGACTCGTCCTCCCTCTTCCCGAATACGATTCAGCGCGTGGGTTTTGACCTCGCGCAGGGCATCCAGGACGCCGATCCGCTTGGTGCCGGACGACTTGTTGTCGATGACCAGCCGGCCCTCGTGGTAGGAGACACTCAAGATGTCCGTGGTCTCACCGCCAATGTCGACGATCGCCATAGCGCCGATCTCCTCGATCTCGTCCTTCAGATCGCCCGTATCAGTCAGCGCCCAATCAAACCAGGCGCTCATGCACTCAGCCAGTACTGCCACGCTTTCGATTTCCGGCTGCGCTTCTTTGCCGACCACCTTGACGGGCACATTGAGGTAGTTGTCGCGCACGTCGTCTTTGCGAGCAGCATTGATCTGGCCATTGGCCTGGTAGAAGTCTCGCAGCGGCAGCGTAACGGCCAGCTGAACCGGAACGCCCAGCAGGCCACATTCGGACAACCCATGAGCCACCAACACGCGATTGGCGTCGGACAGTGGATAGTCCGCGTTTCGCACGTTGATCGGCTTCGTAGCAGCTGGCGTGCAGCTATAGGTCGACCCTGCCGTTTCATAACGCCACATGACGTTACCTTCAGCGTCCGAAAAACCATCCGCGCCTTGTTCCACTACCGATCGAAATTTCTTGGTCAGGAGGGTGCCGTCCTGGGCGAACCAGGCGAACTTATGGAAGGCGTAGCCGTTGTCATCTGCAACGACGGTCTTTTGTGCTTTGGTGGCCATCTGCGTAACTCCTACTTATTCAGTTTCATGCGGCGCTCGAGCGTGCGGCGCGTATGGATGTGGCGAGTCTTTCCGGCCATGCGCGATCGGAATCGCCTGGCGGCGAGGGCGACGGTCCAACCGCGCCGCTCGAGTAAAATCAAGGCGATGATGCAGGTCAGAGCGATCTTGAACGTCGTCGGGAAGGGAGCCAGCGGGCATGCCAGCAGCGGCAGCATCACCGAGGTATGAACCTCCATGAATTTGAAGCTGATCTTGCTCTTCTTGCTCGCATGACTGGTGTAGGCCGCTTTTCCGTCCTCAAGCCTGATGAACATCTTCAGCCTCCCCTTCAAGCTCCCGGCGCAGGGCATCCATAGCCAAGGGACAGATCAAGCCCTGCTCGAACTTGGCTTCGGCATCGGTCAGCAGGTCAGTCTTCGCTGCATTGACCATCCTCAGGATCGTGTAAGCCAGCTTGTCGAAGTCGCTACGCATGAGCTCTTTTCGGATATCCGCATCGAAAACGAACCAGGACCTGATAGCTGTTCGCCCGACCCCGCTTGGGGTAGGCAATAGGCGTTGGTGCACCACCAGACGCATGTTCTCGATCAGCCCGGTGATCATCTGCGTCCGGGTTGCGCCGCTGAACTCATCGGCCAGCCGCGTGATGGCCATGTGCACGCTATTGGTGTGCGTCGTGCTGTAGATGACGTGACCGGTCTTGGAGCCGTGGACCAGGCCTTGGATGGTCTCTTTGTCCCGGGCTTCCGTGTACAGCAGAACGTGAGGGTGGCGTCGCAGCATGTTGCGCGTGGCTGCCTCCCATGACTCAAGCATTCCGCCGTATGCGGTAGGCCCGATGTCCGTCTGGCAGATGATGGCCGTCCTATCCGGGATGACATTGAGGTCTGTTTCGATGGGGCCTCCGTACACGATGATGTGCTGACCCTGCGGGCGCGTGGCCTGGGCGTGCATCATCCCGTCCAAAAGGGTCGACTTACCCGAGCCTGTAGGTCCAACTACCAACACGATGCCAGAGCTGGGCATACAGTTTTCTTGGATGGCGGCCGGTACTCCCAGCTCCTTCATCGTCGGAACGACGTCGTTGGTCTTCCGAATAGTGATTGCCATGCCGAAGCCGCCATAGGCGCCGAGGATTCGCGTGGCGTTGCAGCGGAAGCGAGTTGGCCGGGCACCGCGTTCTGTGCCCCTGGTGGTATAGATGAAGTCCAGATCGCCGCCGCGCAGCAAGCTCATGGAAGCGGTCTGGTTCTGGGTGATCTTGTCCAGAAGGGCTTTGAGCTCTTCAATCGCCAAGGGACGGTTGCCGATCTTATGGACAGAGCCCGACCAGATGATGGACCAGGGGTTATCCGTCACGAGGAGCAGATCCTCACCGCGGTTTTCATCCAAATACCGCAGCATGTGCTTCAGATCGTCTTCGCCCATCAGGAGCCCGACATGGAAGTCGACCGGGGTCAGTTTGCGATCCGCACCGATCTGGGCCCGGGGATTCACTTGCTCCACGTGGGCCTCCAGTTGCGGCTGTTGGTGTAGTTGGCCTGGTCGCCGATGGCGTAGATCGTTTCGCCGATATTCATGGTGCGGCCGTTGAACGTGACCTTGTTGGAGACGACACGAAGAGCAGCCGGTGTGAACACCTTTTGCTGCTCGAGGGTGATGTACAGGGACCGTCCTTCCACAGCCATTGTGAGCCGGTTCACTCGATCGTCGAAGATGCCGTCCGCCTGGGCGTACCCGGCCTTCCAACCAGCGTCCACGGCGTCTTGCCAGGCCTTCACCTCTGCGGGAGTCGATGGAAGGAGGCTGGGATGGGGCGGATCTGGATAGGCGTATTCCTGCCAGAGGTAGTCGCGCCAGGTTGGTACAACGGACACGATCCTCGCCTCGTCGCCAACCGTGATCGCGTTTTTGATCTCGGTAGCCTTCCCTGTTTGGGGATCGAGCTTGAACTGGTTAGGCGTTTCGACGACTGCGGGGATTAGCATCCGGCCATCCCGGACGAACCTTGCGAAGCCAAACGTTACGTCCAGATCGGTCTGGCGCGCTTCCAGGTACTTCATGATCTGTCCGTAGCGCGTCGATAAGCCGGCCTGGGCTCCCACGCGCAGACCTTCTTGACGAATTGCCTTGAACTTCAGGCCGTCCGCCTCCTCTTCCTTCGTCGCACTGGTACCACCTCGGAGCTCACGAAGCTCCAGCAAAGGCGCTGGGCGTTCAATCGCCGATGCGCTGATCTGCGCTGCCGGGTAATCCATAAAACACCTCGTACAGTGTTATTAAATCGCACCTTTATCTTAGCACCGCTGTAGCTGTGTTTGGTACTGGTGCCGAGGCAAAACCGCCTCATAAGGCAAAAATGGCAAAAATGGCGGAAATGGCATTTCGGGCAGAATTGCCGAGAGCGGCATTCCAGGCATGTATGGCGTTTATGGTAAGAACGGCAGAACTGCCGAAACGGCCATGCTGGGCAAAATTGGCGTATACGGCGCGTGAATAAACGGGCGTTCGCTGATACGTGAACCTGGCGAGCCGATCGGATCTCCTTCACTCCATTACGGCTGTGTGAGGCCTTTCAACCAGCCGACCTCGAGGGTCTCGGGCTCGGTACGGATTGCCTGGTCGCCAAATACAAGGCCTTTGTTCGAGAGGAACGTATATACGTTACCAATCGGTAAAATATGTCCAGGTGGGTATTTTTTGCTGTATCAGATGCGGTGCGGGTTTATCATGGCGGCCGATTACGTCGCTGTATCACACGGCGCGTGGCCGCAAAGGCACGTTGTTTCTATTACGGCTGTAGGAATTGGGGTGATACACCCCGATGGATGCAGCCGGCGCGACCGATCTGCTTGTGCGGTCTCCATACCTGAATCTGGGTCACGATCTATGGCTACCGACGACCAACGATTTCCCATCGCTATCAGCCTTTTGCGGGCGTTCACCCTTCAAACTGGCGCTACCGACCTCTCCAGTGACGGTGGTGAACTCCTCACCTGGTTGGATCGAAAGATCGAGGCGGATCCTGCGGCTGCTGCTTTGGCCGATCGCTATCGTGAGTGGCTAGCGGATTACCTCAGGGCTATCGCTCATCCGGCGGCGTTGGCCATCGCTCAGTGGCGAAAGCACCCTGTGGATCAGGGGAAGGCGCCTGTAGCTAGCGGTGACGATGGAATAGCAAGCGGCAACCAGAGCGGCCCCCATATGCGGTGTGAGGGGATGCTGCGAACCTTCACGTCAGAGACAGGCCAATCGGACATTGGCGGCCAAGGCGAGCTGCTGCTGGAGTGGTTGAGCCAAAAGGTGCTGAACGCTGAGCTAAGCCAGGGTAGCGCCAAGTGCTATCGCAGGTGGTTTGGATCCTATTACGAACGACTGGCCCATCCGGCGGCAACCACGATCCGTTCATGGGTCATCCCCCCTGTACCTAGGGATCCCGCTAGTCCGCTAAGCGAGGCCCGCCAGATCGAAGTGCTTGAGGTGGCCGCATCTGACACCAATACGCAGAACTGGGTGTACGCCGACGCGACTCTGCTCAAGCTGCTGATGCAGCAGCTGGTCGACACGACGGAGTCATCTGGGCAAATGCGGTACCAGGACGGGGACATCACTGCCCTGCTCCTCCGAACAACCGCCATGACGGGCCTGCGTCCTGTCGAGTGGGCATCCGCCAAGCTGCTCACCACCTATCACGATCACGACTCTGGCCAGACCCTGGGCCCGGTTCTGGAGGTGCACACGGCCAAGCAGAGCAACCGACGGGAAGACAACCCTCTGAAGCCCAAGCGCCATCTGCTCCTGGATCAGTGGCCAGCGGACCAGATCCGCCAGCTCGAGGTAATGCTCGAGTACGTCGATACCGTGGTTTCCAAGGAGGGTGATGAAGCGTGGACGCGCTACATGAGGCGGATTCGCGAGCAGCTTTCACGCGCTTGGCCGCGGCTGGTAAAGCGTCTCCAGGGAAAGGGCGCTGGCGCGATCGAGGGCTTTCACATACATCCCGCACCTGGGCGCGAACTGAGCGGGTCCAGTTTCACCCTTTACACCTGCCGGCATATTTTTGCGGAGGAGGTCAGACGTAGCGGTGCGTTCGACCGGTACGAACTGGCTGCACTGCTTGGCCATTCGCTGATCACGAACAGCGTTTATTACGGGCCTCGATCAAAGGGAGTCGGACGTGGGCACCAGTTCGTCCTACCGCGTCCTTGGCCAGGGGATGCTGATGAGATCTTGAAATGGGACCACCAGGTGAACCCGCTCAGCGCGGCCAGGCGCAGAGGTGGTATCTGTGATGAGCCAGGGGTCGGCGCTTTGCATCTAACCGATGGAGAGCAACGCCTGCTGGCGTGGTGATACCGCCCCGGTTAGATAAGCCGGTCGGCTTCCTTCCACACCTATCACCAGACCCATTGCCTGCCGGCGCTGGCGGAGCAGTTCTGAAAACGCAGGCGGCTAGGTACGCGCCATACCCTCGGGCTAGCCGGCGCAATGTGCCAACTGAAAGTCCAGTTTCGCACTGCGAAAAGTAGATCCACACGCGTCCCGAGTTTGATCGCCGGTAAAGGTGTAGGTCCTGCTGCAGTGCGAGGCGCTAGCTACCAGCTCCGAAGCTGCGCCAGCTACCACGGCATTTTTCCGGAATGCTTCCCCGCGTGCAGCTGCGTGACGTTTGTTTCTCGCCGTGGCTCAGTCCCGCCCTCGCCCGCCAAGCACGACTTCCGAATGCGGCCTCCAGAGCTTTGCCCGTGTACTGCTCGCGTGCCCGAGGGCTTTGTTCACGCCCCTCTGTTCTCAAGCCTTCTGTGGCGGACGGTTTTAGTCGCCAAGGAAACGGCTGCCGAGCAATCCCGCCCTACCCTCGTCTGCCTGGAGCTCACCAGCACCCTACCGGGCTGCGATCAGAATGCGGCTTGCCCGCTCGGTGCGCACCTCCGGCGATGGACATACGTCAGGGGGTCTATCTGCCGCGGGTAACGCGCGCCATGTAGGCACTCTCGTATGGGATTGAAGTCCCCATCCGGAAACCTAGAGGACGAACAGGCAGCATTGGCTGCGAGCGTCGGTCGAGGGGGTTGGGGCCATTAGACCCTTGCTCCTCCCTACTGGCGGATCCTGCCGCGCGATGGGTGCATCGCCCTACCTGGGCCTCCTCTCTCGAGGTGGCTATGGGAAACGTTCGAATGTCGGGACCGTATGGCGTAGCGGCACTTCACTCTGTGTCCAGGTTGACGATCGGCCCGGCAGCCGAGACCGACACCCCACTGGCGGTGACCCTGAGCTTATGCGCCCTGGCACCTCCTGCAGGAACAGCGTCGCCTCATGGTCCATGGTGCCCGGGGCACCCTACGCCTCGGCGGTTATCGGATTAGCGCTTCAGGGCGCAAAGGTCGGCATCAGTCCACCTCACGGTGGCGAAGCCTTACCCACAGCTGCGCCAGGCAGGTACTGAGCGGTGTTCACCCGCCGTATTGGCCAAACGGGAAAGAGGTATGCGAGCGACCTGCACGGACGGCAGGCACTACGCCTTTTCTCGGCCCCGCGGCGAACGTAGTCGCTATCGGCGTGTGCAGTAGCCGGTTGCCTATCACTGATCGCCACCCACTGGTACCGGTGATGCGCCGCCCCTATGTCCGATGCCATGTCCGGACATCCTTTCGAGCAGCAGTGGCTCATAGCTAATGCGGAGTGTTCTGGCGCAGACGTTGGCTAGCCCGGCACAGAGCCCGAGCGCACCAGTCATCCCTAGGTGCTCCCGGAACAGCGCCTGCCACCCACGCGGGCCCCTGGGCTCCCTGCTCATCCAGGGTGGCCTAGCGTCGATACGTTACTCCCAGGGCTTAGCTTTGTTGGCAGAGGGGAACCGGGGACGTGGGGTGATCGATGGGCGTTACTAGATCCTAAGGAGATCATCCGTTCCGCGTCGCTTCGATGATAGCTGCCGATTCACGTGCCTTAAGGGCAGCTCCTTCCTTTGGGGCTCCTACGCGGCCCTACAAGCGTCGATCTCCCCCTCCCCCTAGTCAGGTGGACCCGCTGCCATCTCAGGCCCGTAGGCGAGCCTGTAGGGTCCTGTCGGACTCCACCAGGCTGCGAGCGGTAGTCGACGATCGCGCTGGCTGCCTTTATTGGCTCTGCTGGCTGGCCGCATATCAGAGGGTCGTCATGGCATCCCTGGCAGCACTTCCGGATCGCCGGCCTGACATCGGCCAATACCCTTCGTAGTGCAGACCTGGTCTGGAAGTCGCTGCCTTCCGAGACCTGGCCGCCGGGCTCCGCGTCTTCCACTGTTGGCGCGACGATAACGCCAGCCACGGAAACAAGAGCGGCGGTATTTCGGTGGTGAGGCGGTGGGCTTGGACACTGAGCCCCAAGGGTATCGGGCGACGGCCTGTTTGAATTAAGACTTCCGGGACATTGCCCGCAGCAGGTCGAGGAATCGACACCAGGGGGCCAGAGGGGTTACCGCGTAGTGGCGCTGGCCAGACGGTTTAGGGGTACCACGGAAGGTAGGTGTGCGATAGCCATGTAGCTGTGCCCTCCGCGTGGGAGAGCGGCTGGGCACCGCGTAGGAAGGAAAGGAGGAACTGGACGCGGGCCTGAGAGCATCAACTCTGGCCTTTTGGTTTGTACAAACCAAAACGTCCTTATTCTCTGCAGGACAGGCGGAATTGATATTGCCCTTGACCGGTGACCTTGTCCAGCTGTACGGCGCTAAATAGCATGGTACAGTATTCTTCCATCGAACTATTGCCCGGCGCTTTGGGTTTCAGGACCGGCGGGAGCCAAACCATGTTCCGTCGCCCAATCGCTCATCGAGCTGACGTCTCTAGCTACACGCTACGAAGGTCCTGGGGCATGCCCCTCATTTTCGCACTGCGAAAGCAGGTACCGGTCATTACGGTGGATGGTGCCGGAGTGTGCCGCGTTACGAAAAGCGGAAAGGCGCGGCGGTCGCTCATTCGGTGCCTGGTTGAAAAGACGGCCAGGCCACGACTAACCCTTTCCAGCCTCACTGGCTGCGGCATGCATGGTCGACCATTGACGCGTTCCATTTCCGTTCAACCAGGTCGCCTCAATCGCGCAACGGTTCGGCGAATCACCCTGGCCCCGCGTAGGGCATTACCGGCTTTCGCAGTGCGAAAAATAGGCCCGGTCACCGGATTGGCCGTCTCGAAGCTTTCCGTCCGCTGCCACTTCATTTCCCACCTTGGCCCTGCGAGACCGCACGACGGTCGTTGCGGACCGTTTTTGGTAGCGAGTACCCGTATGCGTTGGTCGGCATCGACTGCTCCGTGCGGTAACAGCGGACCCCTAGGACCTATGGTCGTTGATGAAGACACTCTGATATTTCGCACTGCGAAATATTCACCTCTGGCGATTTGCTCAGTCGGCACAAAGATCGCCAGCCCCAGGCAAATCGAAGCCCATCGAACCAAGGAGCAACATGATGAATACGCAGCAGAACAAAGCTGTTGAGCGAGTGGCGCGCCTCGAACGTGCAATTGGTAGCCAGGCCCTGTCGGGAGTCACCCTGGAGTCCCAGCGCGCAAAGAGCGCGATGGCCTCACTGCTCATGCAGGCCACCTCCCCTGACTTTGATCCGGCCATAGCCCGACAGTCCATCATCGCAGCAATGGGCCTGGAGAAAGGTACCGGGCAATGAGCGGGCTCAATCCGTTCCGCAAGGTACAACTGATCAACAACTTCGGCATCACCGATGAGGCGGTAATCAGCGAGGCGGAGTCCATGTTCACGAACCTGGCCGCGCTGCAGGGCATGCCTGACGGAAACTTTGATTGCGAGCATTTGCAGCGCGTACACGCTCACCTCCTTGGTGACATGTATCCCTGGGCCGGAGATTTTCGCACTGCGGAAATTCAAGTCGGCAACGGCGTGGCGAAGTCGGTTGCGCCGGCGGCCCTCGTATCCCTGGAGGTTGACAGGATCCTGTCCGATCTACGCAAGGTGCAGCCGAGCGAGCTCAATCGCCTTGAACTGGCTGATCGCCTAGCTTCCACCTATAGCCGCCTATATGCCGTTAGCCCGTTCCCAGATGGCAACGCCAGGACAGCGCGCTTCTTCCTGGACAAGTACGCTGAGTCACACGATCTCCAGCTCAACTGGGAGGACGTTCCGGTCGATGCGTTCAAGGCTGCAGAGGTCCAGGCTGTAAAGGGAAACACTGCTGGGATGCGTCACCTCTTCCGCGCTGTGCTCAAGCCGATCGATCTCTATGAGCAGTTTTCCGCCGACGCCATGGGTAATCGAGTAAAGGCAGTGGCTGAACGCGTTGGCATCACTGCCGAGGTAGCACCGCTGAGCGCCATGATCGGTCTTTCACAATCACAGGTGATCGCCGCGGTCCACAGAAGCATCAATGAGTTGAAAGCAGATCTGTCAGCTTTCGGCCAAGGCCAACCTACGGTGAGGGATTGGGCGAGTACCAGCATTGCGCACGAGGCGAAATCGGGAGTGAAGGATTTCGCTGCGCATAGCGCCGTTCTGAATACAACTCTTGAGCGTCTGCGAGGAATCAGTAGCGATCCTGCCCCAGGGATCCGTTCGCCTGGCACCAGCTGATTGAGGCCGCAGTGAACAAGGGAGCCATGGCTCCCTTTTTTTTCGCGCTGCGAAAAGTGGTCTGACGCTTGAGGTGCTCCCAGTGATGTAGGGACCTTTCCTACCTGTAGGTCTGCAACGTCCGGGTACCGCAACCTTGCGTGAGTGTGCTGGTCATCTAGATGAGCTCAAGTCGCGTGATCGGTCCTTACCAGCCTTGCGCCTGCTTTTCTGTTTTCGCTCTTCTTGCTGCAAACAGCAGATGTTCAAGGAACAGATTCTTTTTCTTTTAGAGACTATGGGTGACAGATATCCGGGGGAGGCCCTGACAGTATTTTATCTGCCGCTTGTGGGTAAATTGGCTATGAGCTCTCCAGATAAGCGCTTCAGGCTGATTTGTCACGGGTTTGCGCAGGCGTGGAAAGCAATTTGCGTATCCGCAAGCCCATTTCCTGCGTGCGTAACTCGTCGGGCCAACGAAGAGGCAATAGGGTGCCCAACCCACTAAAAGTGGGAGCTGCTGAACAGGGGAAAAAACGCGGCGCTAGGAGCCGGGCGGCGGCCTTCGTCGCGGTCGTAGCTGGGCGAGGGCCGCCTGGGCGATTGCCCGGCTCTCGTCAGTGGGTAGACCCTCGCGGAGCTTCACGCTTTCTTCAGAGGGTTTTTCGCGGTGCGAAAACTGCGGGGTACTCGTAAGTGCGGGTTGGCCCACTCGGACTCGCTGATTGCCCTGCGCACCTTTTCCAGTGCGCGATTTGGCTTTCTCAAGTCCCTTCAGCTTGCGGATCAACCGACCCAGGAACACATCTACGTTCAGATCCCGGAATAGCGAATGGGACAAGAGCATCGTCGCGCCTTGCTTCGTCGCAGTGCGCATGAGGTACCTGGATCGCTCCAGGCTGCCAAGTACACGACTGACAGTCCTGCTACAGACGCCACTCAGCCGAGAAAGCTCCGGTACATACATATTCCTTCGTATCTTGTACTTCGGATTGACGTACAGCACCCTCAACGACTGCAGATCCATACGCTGAATCAGCACCTGGAGAACGGCGATGCAGCTATCCCTGTGCTGGGAGTGCATCAGGTGAGGCTTACGTTTTCGCAGTGCGAAAGGACCGGAGCTCACGGCGGACGACATTCCGCTTGGCTGAGCAGCTGCATAGCGCGCATACGCGAGCGCTGGCAGAGCCTTCGCATTGCTGCGAAACTCCTCCAGGCGCTCGATCGCGCGCTTTTGCCAATCTGCAATTCCAGCCATGTTGGGTGCCCGAAAAGGGGCCCAAGCCCGCGCGGCGCCTGGCTGTAGAGAGGAGGGGAGGGGGCGCTGCGAAAAAAGACCGTGCTCATTTCGCAGTTTGTGCGAAAAACCCATTGACGGGATTTCGCAGTGGTGGGAATATGGCCTTGCTAAATAGCGCACGGTCCTAACAGACCAAGTGCCATCTCCCCGGTTATGTTTGTGCCCCCCGAGCCGCCTTCCACAGCACTCAGGTACATGCGAGCCGGGTTTCTTTTTGCCCGGGCGTTAGCTCCTGTACATTTATCCAGTATTCGCGCAGGCGTTCGCCACCTTCGGGATGAGCGAAGGCAGCACGAGGCGCCCCGGCCTAAGGCGGGGTAGCGAACGACTGAGATGTAATGCGGCGCAAGGTGGCCGCGGGTGAAGCACAAGCGCTTCGAGAAGGACTGATCTGCCCGCCAGGTGGTCCCAGCTGATCCAGAGTCGTCAACGTGCTACGGGGAGATTCACCCCGCTATTGCTAAATAGCGCACGGTGCAGTGTTATCATACCGAGTAGGTTGATAACGCCTTTGGTATTGCTGAACATGCAATCACATCTTGATACTGATGACAAGCCTGACGTCAGCTTTCCGACGCAGCGCTTGCCCTGCGCCAATACTGGCTCCCGGCTATCGCGCTGGCTCTACAAGTCCACTGAACGGCTTCATTCCGCCCCGGCCAATGCAAAGTTCGAAACCTCATCTCGCGTAGAGCGATTCACGCTCTTCACAACGCGCCGGCTGGGCGTGCAGCTGTGCCGGCTCGTCTCCCAAGAGCAAGATCCGTCCTGGTACGACCTTCCGTGGCGTACCGTAGCCGTCCGCCTCACGGGCCGCTATGGCGTGTGCGCCTATTCAGATCGCGCCAGCGCCAACTGGCAATCGCGGCGACGCATTACCTGGCATGCCGCCGAAGCGCTGCGCCGTATCGCCGATGTCCAGCCCGAAAGCTGGATGCTCGTGATCCATGGCCGCCGGCGCAATGAGCTGTCTGGATCCTTTTCCCATGAGGTTGGTGGCCAGGCCTCCGTCTTCCCTACACACCGGGTCCCTGACGAACCCGATCCCGAGGCGTCTCCCAATGTGCACGTTGTGTAGCGTGGGAGTAGGGGAGGGCCGCCTTAGCTCATTGCCGATGTCTGCACCGCGACAGGCCTGGAACGCAGCGAGGTAGCAGCCATGCACATTCAGCCTCCCCGCGGCTGCAGTCGGCCAAAACCCGCTCTGTATCTGAGTATCACCCGCGTTTTCACTTTGGAATCGTATATACGAAATGCGGCCTCGCGCCGCGAGGAGAGCGCGCATGGACGCATCCAGCGCCGAAGTTAATCCTACGCAAGACACCTATCCTGAGCTCGAAAGCGCCTACGACCACTTCAACAGGGAGCTGTGGAAGGGAGAGCTGCCCCACTGCCTCCTGACGCTGCAGCGGCACTCCGATAGCGACGGGTACTTCAACGCCGACCGTTTCATGCACTCGAACCAGGACGGCGTGCGTTCGCATGAGATTGCCCTGAATCCGAGCCACTTCGTCGTGAACCCTCTGCAGTACACGTTGAGCATCATCGTGCGCGAGATGGTGAGTCTCAGGCAGCACCTGACCGGGACGCCTGGCCGCCGGCGGTACCGCAACACCGAGTGGGCTGAGTGGATGCAGGAGGTCGGGCTGATGCCGACGATCACCGGCGAGCCTGGCGGCAGGATGACCGGCGAAAAGGTGCGCCACTACATCATCGAGGATGGACCGTTCGATCGGGCCTGCGCCACGTTGTTGGCCAATGGCTTTAGCCTGAGTTGGGTCGACCGCGTACCGCCTTCGCAGATCGACTTTCTAACCGGTGACCCCAAGGAAGACCCGGGCGCGCCCGGGCCGACTCTCGTCTCGGCTGCCGCCCGTGAGGCGGGTACCGCCGCGGAAGGCTTGTCTGCAGCTGCTGGCGCGGAGCATGCGCTGTTGTCTGTACCGGAAGGGGCGTCCGAAGCACCCGGCTTGAGGGAAACGCTCAGCGACCTGGTGCCGGCCGGTCTCGGCGAGGGCCTGGGCGAGGCTATCGCAGAACTGGGCGGCATTGAGCCCTCAGGCGGCTTGCCTGGGCCGGAAGCGACACCACCGACCCAACAGGGGCCGAAAAAAAAGCAGCTCGCCGCGCCAGACCGTAATGCGCTTGAAGCGATGGGGATCGATCTCAGCCAGGCGGTGAAACCCAAGACCCGGTTTCGCTTCCAGTGCCCTACCTGTGGTGACAAGGCTTGGGGCAAGAAGGCGTTGATGATCGGCTGCTTGAAGCCAGGCTGTGACAACGTCCGCATGGTTGCCGCTGATGATGACGCCCCGGTGAAGGTGGCTAAGCCATGAAGCTCAAGTCCAGATGGTTGATGGTCCTGCTGTGGCTGATCCTGACCGGCGTTGTCGCCTACATGGTCCTCCAGGACCTGTGGCCACTGTGGGTGACCGATCTCTCTGTGTCCGACTACCTGCGCGAGGCCTGGGCGGACTTGGTGCTGAGTGGCGTGATGGTGATCGCCTACCTCGGGCTGATCATCGACACGCTTCGCCGCGTCCGCCGGCGCTCGGCCGAAAGCCCGGCGACCATCATCCACAAGAACTCGATCAGCACTGTCCGCTTATCGCGCCGTAGCGCGTCTGGCAGGGCGCGCCGGTGACAGCCCAGTTGGAAGCGGTTGGTAGCCTGCAGCACGCAGCATGCGACGCGCCGCCGACGGATTGGGCCGCCAGGGTGCATCCGGCGAAGGTGACCCAGGAGGACGCCTACGGCTGCGGTGCCGCGTGTCTTGCGATGGTAGCGGGGGTTTCCTACGACAGGGCCCGCGCGCATTTCGTAACGCTGGGCCTTGGCGAGCGCCGCTGTGGTCGGCCACCCCTCTCGACCAACATGACCGAACTGGCCTGGGCGATCGCGTCGAAAGGCTTGCTCGTTGAGCAACGCCGCTGGCGCGGGTGGGATGCGCTGGAAGGCCTGGCCGTTGTGAAGGTGCGGGACGACTGGCGCGGTGCGAAGAATCGCTGGCACTGGGCAGTGGCAGTGCGTCATCCCGACTACGACGTTGTCGTGCTCGATCCTCACGGGAATCTCCCCGCATTTCGCCGACCGCCGCTCGACGTCTTGGCCAATAGCTTCGAGCGCTACTCGATCCGCGGCCGCTTTCTGCAGGTGGAGCAGGGCAGGGGCCCGTAAGAGCTCCTGATCACCACGCCAGACGAATTACCCAGCTTGTAAATTCTGTTTAACAGAATTAATATTAGGCCTTGAGGGTCGTGGGTGTGCGGAACGAGGGCACCTGCGGGCCGGTAGAGGCCCCGTCGCGGGCCCCTTGCAGCCGCTGCTGATCGCGAAAGGAGTTCGATCTTGACTGCCATGTTGAAAGCCCGTGTCCCGGCTACTGCCCCGGAGTTCAAGACCCAATACGCGCTGCCGCTCAGCGCCGGCGACGACGCCATCATCGTCGACCTGTTCGCCGGGGGCGGTGGCGCCAGTACCGGGATCGAAATGGGTCTGGGCCGCAAGGTCGCGTTGGCCATCAATCATGACCCGGCGGCGATCAGCATGCATCAAGCCAACCACCCTGGTGCGCTGCACCTGCGCAACAACGTCTGGGCCATCGATCCGCTGGTTGCAGTCATGAAGCGCGTAGTGGGGTGGCTGCACGCCTCGCCGGACTGCACGCACCACAGCCAGGCTGCCGGCGGCCAGCCGCGCAAGAAAGAGATCCGCGACCTTGCTTGGGTCGTGATCAAGTGGGCTGGCGTGCTGCGCAAGCGCGGCCAGGGGCCTTGGGTCATCAGCATGGAGAACGTGCGGCAGATGGCCCTCTGGGGCCGCCTGATCGCCAAGCGCGACAAGGCTACCGGTCGTGTGGTGAAGCTCGATGGCTCCGTAGCCGAGCCCGGCGAGCGCGTGCCGCGCCATGAGCAGTTCCTCATTCCTGATCCGGCTCACAAGGGCCGCACGTGGAAGCGGTTCATCCGGGCCCTGGAAGGCCTTGGCTATCAAGTCAGCTGGTGGATCGAGCGCAACTGCGACTATGGCGATCCGACCACGCGCGAGCGCCTGTACCTCATTGCGACGGCAGACGGTCATGCGCCAGTGGCGCCCCAAAAGACCCATGCGGCGGTACCGACCAAGGGCATGGCCCCTTATCGGACCGCCGCGGAGTGCATCGACTGGAGTGACCTGGGCACTTCGTTGCGCACCC
Organism: Pseudomonas sp. GM_Psu_1; assembly: GCF_026544185.1. NCBI lineage: Bacteria > Pseudomonadati > Pseudomonadota > Gammaproteobacteria > Pseudomonadales > Pseudomonadaceae > Pseudomonas > Pseudomonas sp. GM_Psu_1. The sequence continues at coordinate 56,686 of NZ_JALNUX010000009.1, read as the reverse complement.
GCAAGCGCCCGCTGGCGGACGCCACGCATCGCCGGGTCGCCAAAGGCATCCAGAAGGAGTCCCTGCAGCGCGCCAGGCCCTTTATCGTTCCGCTGACCCATCAGGGCGGCGACCGACTGCACAGCCTGACCGAACCGTGTCGCACGATCACCGCGGCCAATCGTGGCGAACTGGCACTCGCGGTGCCGACCTTCGTGCAGGTTGGGTACGGAGAGCGGCAAGGCCAGCAACCTCGGGTGCTGGATCTGCAGAAACCGCTGGGCACGGTCGTCGCCGGCGGGACGAAGCATGCGCTGGCCACCGCGTTCCTGGCCCAGGCCAACGGCGGTTACAACACCACCCACAGCCGCGCGGCTGATTCCCCGATCAGCACGATCACCAACCGCGGCAGCCAGCAGCAGCTGGTAACCGCCAACTTGGTCACGCTGCGCAAAGGATCGGCCGCGGGCGTGATTGATCGCCCGCTCGGTACCCAGACCTGTGGCGATCACCATGCGCTGGTGACGGCGGAAACGGTCTGGGGCGCGTTGAGCGATGACGAGCTGGCCGGCGCGTTGTGGTGCGCGGACTTCCTGACCCACTACCTCGCCGATGGCGAGGCTTGGGCACTGGGCAGCGAGTTCGGCCCGGTGCTGTTCACCGCCGATGGGCGCCCTCTGGTTACCGTCTGGGTGGACGGCAATCCCTGCGTGATCGTCGACATCCGCTTGCGGATGCTCAAGCCACGCGAGCTCTACCGGGCTCAGGGTTTTCCGGACACCTACATCATCGATCGGGGCCATGACGGCAAGCCGCTCACGCTCACTCAGCAGATCCACATGTGTGGCAACAGCGTGAGCCCGGGCACGATGGCCGCATTCGCCCGAGCGAATGACCCCTGGAAGCGATTGGCCCAGGAGCGGCGCGCCGCATGACAAGCAAAGTACGAACTGGCGCAGTAACGCTGCGCCACGGCAAGGACCAGGAGATTCGCCATGAAGACGCTTGAGGCACTGCGGACGCTCGACCACATCATGCACGTTGACGATGAGCGAGAGCTGGGCAACAGCATCATTGTGACGCTCGCCGAAGGCTGGTTCTTTGCCGACGAACCCGACTGCGGTGTGCAGGGGTTCGACACGGTTACCGATGCCCGTCGCGGCTGTTCGCGCAAGAAGGTCGTCTACGACCCGGAGCTGTACGCGCGCCTGAACGCCGCTCCGGTCCCGGTGATTGCCCAACAGCCGCAATCTGTAGTCGATGCCGCTGAAGTGGCCGCGTACGAAGCGGCACATGCCAGGATTGTCAGCGGCGAGATCTCATCCACGTCGGCGGTCTTCGGCCTGGGCTGGCGCGCCGCGTTGGCCGCCAGTTCGATGGCAGCAGCGCCAGGTTGGCCGGTGCAATCTCCAGCCGGCGGTGCGCGGTCGGCAACTGCCATGCCGATCGGCTACGCCAACCCCAAGCACCTGGCGCGTATGGCTGAAGGCTCCATGGGTTCGCTCTCTGTGGTGGCCGAGCTATCTCCAGATGAGCTGCATACCGCGCCGGTCTATAGCGAGCCGCTTCCCCTCCCGCTACAGGCTGAGCGATCTGCAGGCGTCACCCTGGACGTTCTGGCTCCCTTTCTTGCCGTCGTTGACGCATACGACCCCGCAGAGGACGACACCTGGGAGCCCTGGAAGGACGGCCCCGTGGATCCAGACCTGCGCCTGACCCTCGGCCATTTCCGGGCGCTACGGGCCGCGGTCAGTGAAGGGGGCCACCTGCCGTTGGAGGAGATTCGTCGGCTGCAGGCCGAGAATGCGGCGCTGCGCGAGGACAAGGCGCGGCTGGATCGTGGCTACATCATGACCGGCGTGCCAGGCGGGAGCGGGTGTGAGCACCGCGGTCTCGATCTGCGCGCCAGCATCGACCGGGTTACCCAGCTCGATGGGATCCGCGCCCAGCGAGCTGGGAATGACGTGGCCACGCCGATTAAGTCAGAGGGCCCTGATCATGAGTGAGCACACGCGGACAGTCGTGGTGACCTTATTCATCTGCGATGAGTGCGGTGCTGAGTGCGGGACCGGCTTCCGTACCCTCAGGATGGCGAGCGGGCCTGACATGCATGCCTGTAGCAAGCCGTGCGAGGCTGCGCAGGACGAGAAGGTCATGGCTGAGGTTCTGGCAGTCCGGCGGGCCATGCGCGAACAGGAGGCCAGCAGTGACTAGGCATTGTTCAGGAGCTCTGGCAAACACGGTTTTCGAATGATCGACGACCGAACTAAGCAACCAAGCAACAACGGAGTGTTGAGCATGAACGAGCAAGATGGAGCCCCGGACGAGGCTCAAGCTGGACCCGCGCGCGGGACCCTGGGGGAGTCGAGCCAGGAGCTCGGTGAGCAACAGCTCCGGGTGGCGTTCGAGGCCTGGGTGACCAGTAGCGACCACGAGGGCGTAGGCCGGGTGGACGGTGAACGCCTGGCGCGCGCCAGCGATGGCCACTACCTGGATCCCTTTGTGCAAGGCCTGTGGGTAGGCAATCGGCGCGGCGCGTTTCTCTGCCCTGTCGTTGTGCCAGCGGCCGAGCCTGACAATCTGCGTTCGCACCGGGGCAGTTGGATATCGGCGCTGGAGCGTCTGGTGGAGTTGGAGCCGCGGCAGGCATCTCCGGACGCTGAGGATACGCGCGCCTACTGGCAGCACGAACTCAGGGCCCTGACGGCAATGTACGCAGACCTCGACGCGTGCGATGCGAAGCGAGAAGCATGCCGTGAGCTCCTGGAGCAGGAGATGGACGGGATCCTGCGGGATGTTCTGACGGCGGGATGGCGCGTGGCCGAGAAGTATTTCGGCAGTGAGCCCTATGGTGATGTCGATGAGGCTCGCCGCCTGCAGGAGGAGCAAGTACAGCATGCGATTAAGCGACTGTGGGTGCTGTGCTCGGGGCAGTGTTCTCAGCCGGCGCGCCGGTGAACAAGGTCAATTTGTCTGGCGCTAAGGAGCCTCAAAGTGATTCGAACAGAGCTGATGTTTTTTCTAATGATTCCAGTAGTGCTGCTGTTCTTGATAATCAGTAGCTGCTCGAAAAGCTCTGACCGGGCAGACAGACAAGCCCTGGTCGATCTGGTTCGTGCGGATGCAGTGTGTAGCGCTCTGCTCGAACGGAAACTGGAGGCGCCAGAAGCGTGCTCGGAGCAGAACCAAGCGACTCGAAAAGAGGATTTGCTGATGCACAAGCGCATGTTTGGGGTGAAGTAATAAGCGCGCGAGGAATAGCAGGCATACGAAGGAATGACGCTATATTCGAGCTGCCGAGTGACGGAGATAACGAAGTTGACTGTACGTCTCTAGAGGCGTACATTTAAAGCATCAACTCCGCTCAGAGTACTCCGCTGATGACTACCCAACTCGCCAGTATCACTACCACCGAATCCACCGCGCCTGGTCTCCACATCCTCGTTCCTATGGTCATCGGCAAGAACCGCCTGCGTGGCAACGCCATCGGGGCGATGGTCGACGATGAGTGCGGTGAGGATAACCTCGGTTCCCTGCGCGCTGCTTTGCGACAGGAGGCTCGCCTCGCCGATGTCGAGCCTACCGCCGATTGGTTGGCCAACTCAGTCAAGGCAGTCCTGGAGATGTATGAGGACGCTCACCGCGACTGGCTGGCAACCAAGGGCTCGGATGAAAGCGTTGGCCACGTCTTCGAGGCTGCGCTGCCATCCGGTACCTCTCTGGTGTTGGGCGATCGGCGCGCGTTGGCCCGTATTGCGAACACCACCGCGCCGGCGGCCATGTCCCGTGATCAGGCCGAAAGCATCGTCGCCGCCGTAGAAACGGCTCGCGACAGCATCGAGTACAGCAGCGCCTATACAGCCTGCAAAGCAGCACGGGTTCCGGTAGAGGAATACCGGAACGCTCGCATGATGGTGTACGGCCCGAACACTTCGGTCTGAGGTAGCCGGCACATGAATATCCAGATAACCGCTCGGGTTGAACGCCGCACCTGGTGGGTCGATGGCCAGTACGCCGGCGATCGCTCTTCCTTTGTGCCTGACACCGGTGAAACGGCACGTGATTTGACTGGCGACCGCTACGGCGAGTGGCAAGGTACCCGGCATTTCGACGGCGAGGCGATCCTGCAGGCGGACATCCGCCGCGCCATTGAGGCGAGGGGCCTGCTCCTGCGCAACCATCCGGATAGCCCGCTTGGCGATGCGTCAGGCCATCCGTGGCCCATCCTCGACTGCGGCGAGTATAGGGTCATCACAACTGCAGTTGTCGTCGGTGACGAGTGATGTCGGACACATGCCCTGGTTACCGGATGCTGGTAGCGCCCGCGGTGACCGAATGCGCGCCGCGCACGGCACGTGGTGAAGGCGTAGTCCTCCATAGACACAGTAGGGAGCCGTTGCTGTGAGCGAAAACCAAGGTATTGGCGGCCAGGCCGTGCAGATGTGGGAGGCGCTGACCGGGAAGCCGGTGGACAGCCGTTCGTACACCTTCACCGTGGGGGGCCAGTCTTTCAACCTCTACGATGCGAACGAGCGCGTCAAACAGGCGAAGGCAGTCGGTGATGAGCTCACCGTAGCTCTGGTCGTTAAAGTGTTGTCCGAGCAGTATGCCGAGGCTGAGACCTTTACCCTGGCCGAATACCTGAACGGTAGTGAGCGGTTGCGCGCTCGCCTGGACCTGGTAGGGCGGATGGCCGAGCTCTTCGCTAGCGACGCGCTATCGACACGTTTTGAGGGGTTCTTTCGCTATTGTGCAGGGGCGCTCGCGTACTACCGCGATCTCACTCCTGAAACCTTGACCGAGCAGACCATGGCATTGGTGCGCCAAAGCGGCTGCTTCATTGGCTTGGATGCGTTTCACGGCATAGACCGCCTGACACGCCTGATGGTCCGCGATGGCCCGGTGGGCGATGCCTCGATCGCAAAGGTCAGCCGCCTGGTCTTCACGTTCGACTCGATTGACGAACTGATCACCCACGCCAAACGCATTCCGGTCGGCTATTCCCTGTGCCTGATTGCGGCTGAGCACGTGAGTGACAGCTACTTTGTGATGGTCGTCAATACGGGCGGGCGGATCCTGGCGCTCACCGACAAGGGTAATTACTCGCACCCGCTGCAAGAAGCGCGCATGCGCAGCCGCAATGACCGGTACAACCAACGGCGGATCGGCGACAGCCATTTTCCGTATGGCCTGCTCGACATCCAGTGGGCGGATAACGGGCGAATGGCGATTCCTGGGGAAGCCCGGACAGAGCTCGCTGCTCCAGACACCGATCTGCGCGTCTTGGGATCGCTCGCTGACCTGGACGATTGGGATCTGCTGTGGCTGCATCTGTTCATCGACCAATGCCGGGCGCGCTACTTCGAGCAACGCATTGCCGAGCCCCTGCTTGCAACTGGCTCCATGGTTCGTCTTCCGCACATCTGGGCGCCGGCCCAGGAACAGCTGCCGGTACCGGCAGAATTCGAACTCCGGTTGGAAACCCGGTCTAGCGTTGATCTGAATACCACCTTCCTGCACAGCATCGAGCCGGAGTGGGCGGGGCGCTACAACCCGAACCTTTGGATGGAAGAGCGCTTCGCCGCCAGCGTGCCGGACGAGTGCCTATACCTGCCGGCTAATGCCCTGAACGGCGAAACGCCTCTGTTGGAGCGTCACAACGCAGGGCATAGGCTGACTCGGCGGGACCTGGGTGGACTTCATGAGTGGGATCTACGGCTTCTGCCGACGGTACGCCTGGAAGGTCTGTCCGCAACCGCTCTATCCACGCCCGATCGCGTCATTCGTGATTGCCACTTCCTGGCGCGCCACAACCAGGCGGAGGTCATTCGCCGGCTGGTGAGCGGGGACTACAAGGCAAGGAAGAACGCACTCCAGCGCTGGTTCTATGAAGCAGCCGCGCGGCATGTACCCGACTTGATCGAGGATCTTCTCGCGCTTGATCACGAACGTATAGCCGTCAATTCCCCGCGCCATCAGGCAGCGCTGCAGTCGCTTGGCCAGGGCAAGCTAATCAAAGGTAAGGGCGGGTTCGTCGCTTTCGTCACCGACTACCGTGAGATCGGGTTTCGGTACCGGCTTCCGCGTATGCATCACATACCGTGGCGGGATCGTGATCAGCCATCGTTGGCGCTAGCCTTGGATCTGACCGATTTCGATGCTGCTTGCTACCGGTGCGCGGTGAACCCTGAAGAACAGGCTCAGCTCTTCATCGTGCTGGATGTGTCTTCGGTCTTTGACTTGATGACTGTCACCGGCTTGCAGCTGGACGATATCCCCCCTGAGCTGCGGCACCGCGGGGTTGACGTCTATACGGGTAACTCCATCCTCAGCCGCATCGATCCACTGAGCAGGCTCAGCAATCCCTGGGACGAGCTCGTTCTAGAATACGTCCTGCCCGTGAGTCTCAAGGCGTTCAAGGCGTTGCGCCGCCGCAAGGGGCTACCGATCCCGAGGGCAACAGAGATCGAGGCGTTCGCGGAACAGCAGGCAAAAGAATTCCACAAGCGGGCTGCGGTGAGCAGGGGAAGCGTTGAAGGATGACCTGCACGATAGACACAACTCAACGAACCGGGGCGATGTTGATGACGCAGCACTATATGGACGATCTGATCGCACAACAGGACCTGGCGGGCGAAGCCCTCTGGGCAGGGGTAGGCCAAACGATAAAAGCGTTTCGCCGGGGTATCGATGAGTTGGCCGCCGAGGGCAACCTGCCTGGGGCGCTTACGAGCTTCCCCCATGGCTGCTGTGGGGTAACGTCGACTATCCTGGGCGTCTATCTGAACGCTCGATACGGATTGGGGATTGAGCAGGTTTGGGCTGATCGCGATGGGAAATCACATGCCTGGCTGGAGATCAGCGGGTTGGCCATCGACGTAACTGGTGACCAGTTTGAAGGACGGCCTCCGGTGTTTTTCGGGGAGCGGGATGAGTGGTTAGCGTCGTGGGAGGAAGACCGCGATCTACGCGACGTTGCGACTCTCGCACTGGGCCAGCCCACCTATGCAGACGAGATCGACGCGCTGCAGCAAGTCATCCATCGCAGCGGCCTTAAAGAGATTGATCAATAGGAGGTACGCAATGCCATTTTGGAAGTTGATGCTCGCAGTCGCCTTGGGCGTGGCAATTGGCAAAGGTACTTTTCAGAACGATGCCGTGGGCGAGTGGGTTGTCTCACAATACCTGGCGCTGTCAGAAATCGCAGGCGCTTATGGAGACACGATCCTGAAGCTCTTCGCGATGGTCGTGATCCCCGTCGTCATCTTCGGAGGGCGTGCTGTGTATGCCAGGCGCAATGGTTGATGATATCGGCCAATTCGCCTGGTCGTGAGGCATGCGATGAATACGGTGCAAGCGGCGCTCAACCCGGAGGGTCCCGGCCAGCAGGACGAACTCACTCAGTGGCTACGTGAAAGCGCCGGATTCAAGGGCGCGAAGCGTCTACCCGATGGTAGCTACGCCGGGGTAATCTCGCTCATCACCACCTATGCGATCTGTCTGCAGGTGGACGGTGGTGGCTATAGCCGGCGCTTCTGCTTCAGGGATCTGTCGGTATGCTTGAGCGAATACGAGAGGCTATCGTCCGCGTACGACACGCCTCAGGGCTGGGTCGCGAGGCGGCCTGAAGAGCTGTGAAGCGTTGATGATCCGTTGCGCTATCCCGAGGTAGTCTATCTCCTGGCGGTGACAGCGAGGGGCGGCGCTACTTGCCAGTTGTAGCGAAGAACGCAACGACAGTGATCACAACGCACCCGACGATGTTGATGCAGCCGCGAAGTTTCGGGAATCTCGCCACCACCCCAGCCGGCAGTTTTTCCCCAATCGCCATAATGATCAAAAAGACCAGACAGCCAAGCTTGATCTCGTCACTACTCATACGATCATGACCCAGGGCTAGTCCGGTACCCATTCCTTGATTTCGGCCCGTAGGGCGGCGTCTTGTCGGCGCTGAACCCTCTCCTTGTGTTCCCGATTCGCCAGTGCTTGCTGTGCATCCCACCACTTCCATTTAAGGTCGCTCAGCTTGCGCTCCTCCAGCTCGATCTCCCGCTTCTTCTGCTCAATCGTCGCCTCGATGGCAAGCATTTCTTCGCGAACAGATCGCACGGCCCAGTAGAGTCGATCAAATTCAGAACTGGCGGCTTCATCGGTCATAACAGAGATGGACTGGCGAATGTAGGTCGTGATTATGCTGCCTTTGACGCCTGCAGGCGAAGCCGCTATCTGAAGTTGCCCCAGGCTGGCGACCGGGCGAGCCACTAGCCTGGCATCACCGCCTATTGGCCCGGTCGCGCTCGATAGCCTGCTGCATCCAATCCTGCAGGCCCGGCAAGTTTTCCTCGATGGCGTACAGCTCCCGCTTATAGCCAGGTACCTGCACGCGACCATAGACCTTGAAGCCTCTCGGCGCTTTCAGCGGGTTCTCGATAGTTGACCAGCCGGTAACGCGGACCCGTAGTGGCTGCCGCTCCTCTACACACTCTTCTGACCTCGTGAGGATGCGAATAGCGTTGCCAAAGTATTGGCTGAACACCTGATCGCCAAGTGTTTTAGTAGCCAGATAGGCGCCTTCGTACAAGAGGAAAAGTGACTCTGGCGATCTGCAAAGAATCACGTCCCCCTTCATTTTCGATTCAATCGGCTGCGGCAGGTTGTAGCTCTGAGCCACCGCGGCGAAAGGGAGAAGCGTCAGCGTGAGCGCGAGTCGGGAGAGGCTTTTCAAGATAGAAATCCATTGGTATTGGGTTTTAGCATCGATACCGTATCCATGTACCGAGCACTGCCCGCCTAGCGTACCGCCTTTGCAGCAGGGATCAACTGCTGCAGAGGCAAGTTCGCTCACAAGACTGGACATGGACCGCTGGGTTGCACCAAGACCTGAGCCGCTGAGTGACGCAACGCCAGTACGGCACCAGTTAGGTGCCGTGGGCTAGCGTGTTGAAGGCTTTAGGTCAGCGCCTGCGGATGATCAGGTGGGGTGCCTCCGAGGACTGAATTACCTGGCTGGCCTGGATCACCACGACGATAGCCGGCGGTGAAACAGGTGCAGGAGATACAGGTGGCGCGTAGTACTGCAGGACGGCGAAAACTACGCCGATTGTCAGGCAGATGCGGTCGTAACAGGCTGAGAAGGTCATGGGATGAGTCCCTATTTCTGATGGGACTCGTATTTAGTAATCACGACCAAAAGCGTTGTGGACGAGAGTTTCCGATCCATAGCTGGATGACGCCCCCAGGCCGGCGGCGAGGTATCACGACTTGGGCTGATGCAAGCGCCAGCCCTGACCGAGCGTGCCGGTCAGGGCTGCTGATCGCTACGGCTGACAGCCAGGGCGCATGATGCCCAGCGACTCTCCCCGCTCCTCTTACTCGTCGCAGTCCAGGTTGTGCTCCAACCACTCCCAGTACCCAGCGTCGGTATCGCCCTCTGCAACCCCTCCTGCCAGTACTCGCGGGAATGACTGGGGTGTTCGCCCTGACCGAGCGCACCCTGATACTTACGCTGCAGCCCTGCGGCATCGAGTTGTCCATCAGGTCTGAACAGGTCCAGATCCAGGCGCTCGCACTTCTGGTCGATGCACTCCAGGGTTTCCGCACTCCACCGCGCGGTATCGCTGAGCAATCCGTGCGTGAAGCTGGCGAGCTGGAGGTAGCGTGCGACTTCTTCGCCCTGAGCGATGTCCAGTTGTCCCTTTCGAGCAAGCTCGATGGCGGCTTGAATACCCTGCTGGATGCTATTCATGGTTGGCCACCATGTTGGAGACCCACTCCCAGTACCCGCCCTGGGTGTCGCCGTTGGCAACCTCGGTTTGCCAATCCTCCCGCGGATACTTCGGGTGCTCGCCCCAGGCATGCCCGGCGCTGTACTTGTCGTTGAGGCCCTCAGCTTCGAGCTCGTGATCCATTTGCAACAGGCCGACGCCGTGCTGCTCAAGTACCCCGCCGACAGCATCCCAGAGATCGGAGCATCCCTCTTCATCACTGAGCATGCCGTGGATCTCGCTCATCGCCGAGATCACCTCGGCGGACCGCTCCCGCACGTCTTGGCCAGGCCGACTGCAGTCGCGCAGCGTCTCGATCAGCGTGTGCAGATCCTGCTGGATGCGGTTCATAGGCGGGCGCTTCGGCTTCGCGGCCTGGCGCGCCCGAGCGCCTTTTGTGCAGCCTTTGTACTGGTCGAAAAACCAATCGACCGTTGCAGCATCCTCGGTTGGGTATTCGCTGCCATCCATCCAGAGAGCGACCGGCTTGCCGGAGGGATCTGTGAAGCCCTGGCCGTGCTCGGCGACGTCCTTGTGCGAATAGCTGAAAAACACGACTTCTACCGGGTGGTCGCTGAAGACAGCGTGAATGTTCCCGTCCGTCATGTTCACAACGACGCGCAGAGGGGAGGCGGGTGGGTTGTTCTGTAGCATGAGTGTGCTCCTGGAGACGCGGATCGATCCGGTATGGCCACTGCCGTCGGTACCGGACCTTGGAAGAGGACTGGAGTTGGCCGGGGTCTATGCGCCGGCTCCGTACGCCAGCAAGGGGCGCTGGCGCTCTTCACTCACCGCGGTAATCGCTCCCGGAGCGCAAACCGCTTATGGCAGCGCGGCTGAGCCTGGAATGGGTTGTCCGTCCCCGTCATTGAATCGTGTTCCTGTGCGAGCTTGCGGGTGTTTACCAATCGCCACCAAGCACCGGTGGGGCTGAAGGCGGAAGGCTATGAGCGCGGGATGTTTCCGTGCGCAAGATGGGGTCAGTGTACGTCTATAGAAGCGTACATGCAATGGGCGGGCAATGTGGGGGATGACTGACTCAGTGCTTCGGACGGAGAGGGGAGGGCGTAGAGAACGCGGCCCGCGAGGTGTTCCTGGATAGCCGGAGCGTGACGGTAGCTGTACGTGCTATTACGGGGCCCGACTGGGGGAAGCTACTCCTGCAGCTTCTGCTGCAGCGACGAAGGGAGGTCGTCGATACGCACAGAGTCTTTGACCATCTGGTCGGTCCATTCGGGGCTCTCCGCATCTGGTGCTGCCCGCGCTTCGTTGAGTCTGCGCGCCCTGGCCACTTCCTTGGTCACCTGCTCCATGAACGCGAGATCATTAGGGTCCATCGCTCGTGCTGCATCCAGAAAGAGCGCTATGTCTTCCTCGGTTTGGAGGTAATCGGCGACGTCCCAATCGCTGGTTGAAAGCTTAGAGTTCTCCATCACAGCAGACCTCGGATTTAGAGCCGGCCAGGGCCGCCAAGACATTGATCGGATCGTTTTTTAGGCGGGAAGCGCAGCCCTTTCAGGCGCTAACCTGGACCAGCTGCCAGGCCAAGTTCTCCGCGGCGTCCGACAGTTCGCGCAAGGCGTCTATTCGGCGTCCGGTGGGCAGGGCGTCCATCTCTGCGATGTTCTGCAACAGCGCGCGTGCCTCGCTGGTAGCAGAGAACAGTTGCTGGAGATCGTCAACGTCAGCGTTCGGGGCTGTAGTGGTGGACATGGTTGAATCCTTGCCGGCGGTGCCGGGGCTTGGCGGAGAGTAGAAAGGGCTCAGGTCAAGATCACGCAGACGTGGCCGGCTCTAGCTGGGCGACCCAGGCTTTAGCGCCGTTGTAAGCATCGCCGCCCTCGGCCATGAAGACGTGGCCGTCTAAGTCCACAGCATAGGCGCCTGGCTGCTCGTGCGAGGCATCGTGCAGGCAATTCTTCCAGCCATAGGCATTGCCCTGCCATATAAGGACGACGCCGCCTTCGCGCTGAGGATTGGCATTGCGATACTGGCGGGCAACGTCCCGCACCTTGCTCAGTTTATCGGTCATCGGGTGTCTCCGGTAGATAGACGGACGAGGTCCAAGTTGCTACCTCTCGGAGGGCGGCGGCGCGGCAGCATCGCGCCGCAGCGCTTCCAGTTCGGCTTCTGCCTGCGCGATTACGGCGGCAGCGCTTTGCGCTCTTTCAGGTGTGCTCATAGGACTATTCCTTATTGTTCGGCTTCGCCCGCCTCTATGCGTCGTGCAGGTACTGCAGCAGCCGCATCGCAACCGTGTGCCCGTCTTCCCATTCAATGGCGTCGACGGTGAAGCCTGGGTAGGGGCACTGATCACCCAAGCCGATCATCGCAGCCAGGTAGCCGGCACGCCAGGCAGGCGAGCCGCCGAGCTGTTGCCGGATCGGTCCCACCTAGGCTCCCGATCCGGAGCTGCCGTCAGACGAAGCTTCACCACCGGTGCTGGCTTTGCGCTCTTCGTAGGTCGACTGCAACCGATTCCAGAAGTCCGCTGACGTCTTCAGCACGCCGGCGAGGTGCTGCGCAAGATCCGGCGTTACACCGCAGCGCTCCTCAACGACATCGGCAATGAGCTGCTCCGATACTCCCAGGATGTCGGCCAGGTCCTTCGGGCCCAGCGCCGCGGGAACCATGAACTCTTCGCGCAGGACCTCGCCAGGGTGAATGTACGGCATTCCGTTTTGGGGCAGGCCCTGGTCCACTCGCTGTGTTGAGCTCATACGCCTGGTACCCATGCGTGGGCGGCTACGAGGTGGGCCTGCTGCGATGCGGGGCTGTCTGCAGCAACCACGAGGTTCCGCAGGGCCGCATTGTGTTGGCCGGCTGGGGGAGGGGCGGATTCCGTGAGGGTTCGCAGCAGGGTGCTGGCCTCGCGCGCGCTCACGTGAAGTGCGGCTGTCGCAGCAGTGTCCATCATGCGCGATGGGTTCCCGGTCATTGGTCCATCCTGCTGGTAGAGGGCGCTTGAGCAGGCGCTCTATCTGCGCCAGGCCGGGCAGCTCCGAACGATGCCTCGCCGTGGGCATCGAGCGCCATTGCAACGCGGATGAGTGCGGCGCAGCCGGCGGACAGCTTGTGCCGCGCAGTTTCCAGGTAGAAATCTTGACCATTGGCAGGGTCCAGGCAGGCCCGAACCTGGGCTGCCAGGTCCTCGACGCGCGCTGCAGTCTTGCGCAGTGCGTCGGCATGCACTCGAAGCGCGTCGTACTCGGCCTGTTGTTCGTCGGTCATGGGGACTCTGTCTGGCACTGCCGGCAGGTTGGAGAGGGCAGCTTGCACCACCAGCGCCGCACCTGCCAAGGCTAGTCGAGCTCGGCAGCGATGCGTAGCGCGGCTTTGACCACTGCCCGGCGTTTGGTTGCCCCCTGAGCTTTCCAGCTCTTCTGCACCACGCTTCGGACAGCACTCAGCGCGGCCTCTAGCTCCGCCCCACCGTCTGATGCCTCGTGCAGGGCGGTAAGGATTCCTCAGGCGTCCCCTAGTGCCTCGACCTCAGAAGCGGTGACGTAGATCGACGCTCCGGGCTCGCTTGTCATCGCCCGGCACCCTGGCCTGCGTTAGCGACCGCCGCCATCGCCACCCCTGACGTTGGATTTGCGTCCACCAGCGCCAGCAGCAGCCTCATTGCCTCCGCTGCTGCCGAGTCGTATGCCGCTTTATGGCGAGCATCCTCGTCCTGGTACCGATCGAACCGTTCCCGCTTCTGCTGTGCGTCCAGCGCCAGATAGTCCGTGTCCGCCTGAGCCGTATTGGCCAGCGCCTGCCGCGCTTGCTCGACGAAGGGCAGCAGCGCTGTGACGTCCAGGACGGTTCGCCGCCCGTTGCTCTCGTGAGCGGAAGGGGTTTCGTCCGGTATCTGCTGTATGGGATTCGACGAAGGCACCGGCTGCGCCAGGGAACGGAGGTAGTCGAGCACCGCAGCCTCTCGAACGCGCGATAGGTCAGGGTACTGACGCAAGCGACCGCCATCATTCGGCTGGTAGTTCCACCAGCTGACCGGCGAGCACTTCGCGAAGCTTGCGTGCCCCATGACGACGCCACAGACGCTGACCGGGCGGTTGTAGCCGTGGGCGGTGCGGCCGACTTTGGCGGTGGGTTGCGATTTGTTCATGAGGTCCTCAGGAAGCGTATTGGGTGCGATCGGCGGCAGCAAATGGGGAGGCCAGCGGCAGTGACATGAATGCCAGAAGGGCGCTCGTGCCCGGGCAAGGTCCGCTTATGCCCGGAGAGCGCTCTACGAGCTCGCCTGCAGAGCGGCGAACGCATTCAGCAGCTGCGGATCGACCACGCGCCATACCGGCGCTTGGAGGTGCCCTGCAGCCTCAATCCTGCCGGTGTCTTCGAACCTGCCCGACACTAGCTGCAGCTGAAGCTCTTCGGAGGAGATTTGCCAGACCGGGACACAGAACTCATGCGGCTCCAGCGCAACATTCGGAAGATTCACCGAGAGCATCGACCACGGCTCGCCGGCCTCGGTGACCACCTGCAGCGCAATGCGCCGATTGGCATACATCGCGACCTCAGTCAGGAGCTTTTCCATACGTGAGCCCTCCTTTGGCGTCGGTCAGAAACCAAACGCCAGCTGGTCGCGGGCGGGTGCCGCGATGAGTTGAACGGGAACCGCGGGCGCCTTGGCCGCCTTGAGCGTCAGCAGCTCGTCATACCGCTGCATGACGGCATCACCGGACAGAAAGTGCGACCCAAGGCCTACGGCCTGGGATACCTGGGCCCGAACGTCGGCAATGATTGAGGCCTCGCTCGCGCTGGGGCGGCGGGTTGGCCAGCCGTCCTGGTACTCAAGGCCAACCGGGATACGGGCCTCGGCCATCTCGCGCGCCCGGCACGCCGCTTTGGCCAGCGCCAGGCGATCGGCGAGTTCGCTGTCCAGCAGGTGGGGCGCGACGTCGCCGAGCCAATTCTTGGACTGAAACGCGAAGGTCGACGTGGCTTCGAGCTCGACCATCGTGCGGTAGATGTCGTGGTTGTCGGGGCAGGTTGTTGAGGCGATGAGGTCCGCGGCCGAGGACATGATGCAGAAGACACAGGACACGCGGGTCATGCCGTAGCGGGTGTAGGCTTCGTGCAGCTCAAGGCCGCGCCGGGCGATCGCCGCCTTCACTTCGCCGATGGTCCAGTCGATGACCGGGTTCCAGGTGATGCCCGTGGCATTCCGCTGCTTCAGCCGGGGATCCACCTTGGCCACGTCAGCACGGTTGCGGCTGGCGCTCTCTTCCCGGCGAATGCCGGTGACATTGATGATCTCCTGCCCTTTGAAACGCTTCTTCAGCTCGCTTGCGATCACCGCGGCCTTCAGCTCCGACGTGCAGAAGCGCATGCTCGGTGTGCTCCACGGAAGGATCAGCTTCACACAGGAGAGGTCCTCGTAACGCTCGACGTTGTTCGCCCAACGCGTCTGCCAGCGTTGCATCATGCCGCCGGCCTTGCGGCTGACGGTTACCAGCTCCCAGCCCAGGGTCTCGGCCAGCGTCTGGCACTTGGTGTGGCTCTGACGCCACTCCACCGAGCCGAGGTCGGCGTGCACCAGAATACGAGGGCCGGTGTGACCGATCTTGGTCAGGTACTCATCGGTTGCGACCGCGCACGCATCGCTGTCCTTGCCACCGCTAACCCCCACGGCTACCACGGCGTTGCGCGACAGCATTTCGTCGACCAGGGGGGTGGTAGCTACTGGGGGAGAGATGATCATCTTCTGGGACTCTTGGTGCAGATCGGATAAGCAAAGTGTACGCCTCTATAGGCGTACATATCAAGCTGTTTTTGCTGATCCTGTACCAACAAAGCCGCCAATTTTTCCGGCCCAGAACTGCGCTACCTATGATCGAGCCGTTGGAATTGCACCCACAAAAAAGCCCGCATTAAGCGGGCATTCAAGGAGTAAGTTTGGGTGCCGGCCTCTCGGTGACAGGCCTACCAAGCGTCGCAAAGCTCTTCACTTCAGTGACGATGACTGTAGCAAGCCGCTTGGCCAGCTTAGCCGCCTCTCAGCCGCCGCGTTCTTCTGGGCAGTCACTTCAGTGCGAAATGACGCTTCAACTCGTTGATGCGTGTAGCCCGCTGGCGATGTGCAGATGCCGTGCGCTGGTCAGCCTGGATCACCCCATGCGCGACCGCGGCGGTGTACTGCTCGTCCTGCACGACGAGATCCAGCAGCTCCTGCAGCTGGACTCGCATGTCGTCGTAAATGGCCATCCTGCTCACCTATCGCAGTATTGCGTGAGTTACCAGTCCCTATTCTTCTGGGCCCTCAGTTCGAAGAACCCCCACAGGGAAAAGACCACGCCGATGATCACGCCTGGTATTAGCGGCATGGTGAATTCGGTGCGCAGATCAGGGCCCGAAAAAGGCATTGTCCAGATGGCTACCGCCACTGCCACAGACAGGAGCAAGCAGAATAGCCCACCCCAAACAAGGGCGACGTTTGTGCGCCGATTGACTTCTTTCAGGTTATTCATCACGACCCCTCAATATGCCCGTCCTAGATCATATGCTCTGATTACCCGCGAGGGGACCAGGTGGCGTACCTACCCAGTCGCCGGTTGCCACAAGTAGCGCGTCGCATGTGCCGACCTGGTGCTCGCTGATCGGCCCAAGCGCTGCAAGTTGCGAAAGCAGGAGCTCGTAGAATTCATCGACCTCCTGGTACGGGACTTCGAACTGGAGTCCGATGAATTCCGCCCCGCCCTCGCCATTTGGTGCAAGCCAGTGAAGAGACATCGGATCGGTAGTGAACAGGGTACCCTGGAACACGCCGATCTCTGTGTGCTTGTGATTCGGGAGCAGCTGAGCGTAACGATGGTCCGCCCGCACTGCTAGCGTTATGAAAATGAATCCCTCGAAGTCAGGATCAACATGGGGCCAGGCTTGGTTGCAATAAACCCAGCAGTTGGCCTTGTTGAATGGCGCTGGGAGATCAGTGATGCCTTCCGTGCAGATCTCGACGTCGCGGGCGGCACCGGCCAAGACTTCAGCCGGTATCTTCAATCCATGAAACCCACTCCACCGCATCTTTGCGGCTCGTGGTGGAGGGCAAGGTTTCATCGGCAAATGCACCGAACACGGGGAGCTCGCGACGGGGTGGTTTGCAGGGCTGGTCATTGGGCTGTTCCACTGTCAATCAGTGATAGGACGCAGGCGGCGATCCTGGTCGGACAGGCGACCGTGGATATCGCCGCAAGGCTTGAAAGTACCGCCGGGTTCGCAAACCACTCGGCCAGATGGCGTCCGCTTCGCCACCCTGGTTTTGAACAGCAATCGCGACCCTGTGTAGACCCCGACCTCATCGCCTGCCTTGAGCGTTGACATCCAGTGTTCGACTTCGGCTTTTTGCATGGTGTAGCACTCTCTATCCAAATGGTCGGGGCCCAGGCCAGGACGTCACATCGACGACTATTCCCGCCACCGCCTCATTGTGCCTGCTGAGGCAGGCCTCTGGCTCGACCAAGGACGCCGCCTTGGCCAGGACCCTCTAGGTGGTCGGGGGTTACCACGTTATGCAGCAGGGGCCGGCGGTAGGCGCTGGCTGCGCGCCAGCTCAACCAGGTGCTCTGACACGCTCGGCACTCCGGCGCGCCGTAGGACTGCGGAGACCGCAGAGGAGCGTGCGCAGGACTTTGGAAGGAACGCAGCCCAGCCCCGGTAGAGGCCAGGCAGATGCATGCGCAGGTAAGTTGCCGAGAAGCGCTTCATGTGGTCGCGGAATGCTATTTCCCACGTAGCGTCGTTGCCGAAGGCGTAGACGTCGTATTGATCAGCGAGCGCCTCCACTGCCTCGCAGTTGAGTCGGTAGGTGACCAGCCGCCCTTTGAGGGGGATGGGTGTCTCGAGGGTCTTCGCTAGGTAGCGCGCGGCGGCGAAGTGGTGGCTGCCGCCGTTGTTGCTCAGGAAGATTCGGCCGTCCCAGCCCCAGGTGATGAAGTGATCCGACGTTGAGCTTTTCACGATCCGAACCTCTGGCCAGTCGAGGTTCATCTGCAGCGTCTCAGGCGTTGCCGGCGCAATCAGGCCGGAGCAGCGCGCGAGGGCAAACGCGTCCAGAGTCGGGTATAGCGCCAGATTGCTTTTGGAGGCGCACACCGCATCCACGTCGCGGATGTCGCCCTGCCAGGTGCCGTTCGTGTCGAAGTCGCACAAGCGCAGGAGGGCAGGGATTTGGTGGCGGAAGCTATCGTATTCGTCGTCAGCCCACCTCCAGCCAATCAGTCCGTCTTCGTGGTCCGGCGTCCAGTCTTGCCAGTTGTGGATGTCTTCCGTCGCTAGGGATACGCCCTTGGGTGCGAGTTCAACGTGAGGCCAGTGATGGGTCTTGATGTGATGCTCGAGTGTGCGGGGTACGCCGCAGCTGTCCAGGAACGAGCGAGCAGCCTTTGCCAGTAGAGCTTGCATGAGGTGGTCCTTAAAGGGCGGGGGGCCGGTCGGCATCGCCGCGCGGTCCGGATCCCGCCAGGTGGCGGGACTGTCGAAGGTGAACGGCTGGGCGCTTAATCGCGGTAGCCGGATTCGGCTCTCATCGTGGCCAGGTCGTGGCGGGCTTCCTGGTCGTTGAACTCAGCCTCGCGCTGCGCCAGCACCAGTTGCCGCTTTTCACCAAAGGTGAGTGCGGCGACGTTAGGCACGCAGACCTTGCCAGAGCCGGCGCAACGACCACAGGGGACGTTGTACCCGCCGGTCATATACGTCTGCTGGAATTCCTCGCCCGCGTCCTGCCACTCGCTGGAGGTGAATCCGTTCGAGAACGCTGGATTCTCTACGGTACCGTCCCCCGCGCAGTCACCGCAGATGATCCATTTGGTTTTGTGCATGTTGCATCTCCCTTAGAACGCTATTTGGGCGGCTTGTATTAGCCGCTGCCAGTATCCGGTGTGCGCGACTGTCCGCGAGCTCTATTCACCCCTTCCGAGGGCGTTCAATCGCCTACAAGAGCAGCGCCATGAGTCAGTAATGTACGCTTATAGAAAAGTACATTCAAGCGCTAAATGTACTTGTCTAGAAGCGTACATATAGATAAGCTAAGCTCTCTTTCGATAGGAGCTACAGCAATGCACGAGCAGACCAAAACCAGCAATCCAGACACCTACGGCCGCTGGGAAGAGGAGGTTGTCGAGCTGATCTCGATCGCCCTGGAAATCTCGTATTCAGACGCGTCGGGTGTGGTTGAGGCCCAGCCCTTCTATATGGCCCAGGCATGGGCTCAGGAGCGCACCCCGGCAGAAGTCGCCGGCAAGGTCTTGGCCGCCAGCGGCGTCGCCCTGGAGCCGGTCCAAGCCACCCCGGTTACTCACTGATCATCGCAACGCGGACAAGGAATCCATGGCCATGGGCATGCAAGCCACTCTCGCTCTCTTCGACGTCACCCCGTTGGCGCAGGCTATTGAGCTGCCGCCGGTAGCGGCTAAGCCGCTCACGATGCTGGAGAAGGTCGCCGTTGCGGTGAGCGCGATCAAGGCTCAGGTCCTGGCCGGGCGCCATCTCTCGGTAGCCTGGAGTGGCGGCAAGGACTCCAGCGTCACGCTGTCGATCGCACTGATGGCGATGCGCGAGCTGATCGCCGAGGGAGTGCGTGTTCCCACTCTTCACGTGTGCCATTCCGATACACGAATGGAGAACCCCGTGGTCACCGCCTACAACCAGCAGATGATCAAGCGCATGCGCGCCTATGCGAAGGTGAGCGGCATCCCCATGCGTGTCTGGGTGGCCTCTCCTGGCCTGAGCATGGACTACCTCGTATCGGTGATCGGTGGCCGGACGATCATGAGCGTGGGCAACAACACGAAGTGCCAGCAGATGACCAAGGCTTACCCGTTGAACCAGCTCAAGCGCCAGCTACGCAAGCGGATCGCTGCTGAGTCAGGACAAAGTCCGAAGGCCGTCCAGATCGTCTCGCTGATCGGCACGCGCTTCGACGAATCCACCGCCCGCGGCCGGGCGATGGCTGAGCGAGGCGAAAGCGCCGTGGACGCCGTCGATGTCATGGAAGACGGTCAATTGGTCCTGAGCCCGATCGCCGACTTCACCCAGTTCGACGTATTCGAGTTCATCGGCAACGTCCGGTCCGAGAAGATCGAGACCTACGACGACTTCACCCAGCTGGTCGAGCTCTACCGCGACATGAATGGCGGGGACTGCATGGTCAACGCCTACGTCGCCGGCAAGGACCAGAACAAGGCACCGTGCAACGCGCGCACCGGCTGCTGGACGTGCGCCCGGGTCTCGCGCGACACCAGCGCCGAGTCGTTGATCGCCACCGAGGGCGGCCGGTACGACTGGATGAAGCCACTCAATGCGCTGCGCGCCTTCATGATCCGCATGCACTTCAACCCCGCCGGCCGCGCCTGGCTGGCGCGCGATGTCGGCAGTGACGGCTGGATCTCGATTACGCCCAATGCCTACAGCCCCGACTACACGCGTCAGCTCCTGGGCATCATGCTCAGCATCCAGGCGGATGAAGAGGCCGAGGCGCGCCGCTTGAAGATCGAGCCGCGCTTTCAGCTGCTTTCTCTCAAGCAGGTGATGGCCATCGAGCTGAACTGGGGCCGCTACGGCTACCAGCCGGCCTGGACGGCGATGAGGATCTACCGCTCCGTCTATGAGCGAGGCGAGCGCTTCACCATCCCGCCGCTGGACTCCCTCCCGGAGTGTACCGAGGCGGACGTGGCCTTCCGCGGTCGCGTGCCCTTTGCTGATGGCCAGTACAACGGCCTCTACAGCGGGCTGCGCGATGTCAGTGCGGGGGCGGCCGACTGCGAGACCCTGACCCTCACCCGTGATGGCGTGTATGTCACCGAGGTCCAGGTGGGCAATGAGTACGACATCGACGACGAGGGGCTCGAGCTTTTCATGGCGTTCGAGTTCGATCGGGTGCTCGATAGCGAGCGCTTGAACACCACGCCGAGCGCGGCGATCCATTACCTGCTGGGCTTGGGTACCGTGCAGCTGTACAAAGGCTCCCACAGCGACTGGGACCGCATGCTCCGGGTAAGCAACCAGCTGACGCGCCATGAGCTGCAACCAGTACTCCACGATCCTCATGCGATCCTTGAGCGCCTGGGTGCCAAGCTCGAAGCGGTCCGTGCTCGCGAAGCTGCCGTGGCAAAGGGTAAAGAGCGCCAGGCCTCGCTGTTCGACAGCGAGCGCTGATCGAACGCACCCGCACCCGCGCCATCGCTGTGCGGAGCGTGATCGCCCACGGCCGCTTTGGATACGCTTTGGATGATCATTGGGGGCGGTTTGGGTGATCATTGGCTGGAGGCGTGCCGATCAATCATCCAGTCGTGTGGATCTACCTGTTCGCCCGGGGCGCCGCGGCTGGCTGGGCGTGTGCGGTTGGCCCGCGTTTGATCACCGAGAGGACCGGATGAGCTGGCGAGTGATCCCAACCGTAGTGCTGGAAAAGCCAACCATGGGCAAGCCCTGCAATAGCTGCGGCCTGTGCTGCATCGCGGAGGTCTGCGACCTTGGCAAAGAGCTCGGCGATGAGGTGCGCTGCCGCGCGCTTCTCGCTCACGCGGATGGGACGTTCACCTGCGGCCTGGTTGCTGACCCCTACAGCGTGTTGCCGGATGACCGGCTCGCGCCTTGGCGCGCGCTTGATAACTTGGCCGGTGAGTCGCACGGAGAAGTGGCCTTGAAAGCGCATTTCGCCGGACTCCTCGGGGCTGGGCGGGGCTGCGATAGCGAAGACGACGTGGCCACCGAGTTCCTGGAAGAACAGAAGCAAAATTGCCAGCTCAGTCTAGAGCTGGCAGGGGGTTAGTAGGCCAGCACCGACGGTCTACCGACTGGCCGCAGATCGAATAGGATTAGCAATATACCGCTGGTATCTAGACTGGTATACTTTACCTATCAAAGGATACCCGAGGTGTACCGACATGGCCGTTACTCGTCCACTCTTTAAGCGCCAAGCCCTAGCTGAAGGCCTGATTCGCGAGCTCGCTGGCGAAGCATTCGTCGATCACAGTTCCGGCTTGTTCCTGGCCGGTCCGCGCCGTACCGGGAAGAGTACCTTTCTGAAGGTCGATCTGATCCCTGCATGTCAGGCGCGCGGGTGGCAGACGGTCTACGTCGATCTGTGGGCGAACAAGCGTGTTGATCCGGCTGAACTACTGTCTGGCGCTATCGGCGCTGCGCTCGCGGAATACGAGTCCGCCTTCGCCAAGGCCGCGAAGAAGGTGGGCGTCGAAAAGCTAAGCCTGCTGCGCACGCTCAGTTGGGACTTCACCAAGCCGCAGCTGCCGGCGGGAACGACCCTGACCATGGCGCTGGACGTCCTGCACTCCGTCTCTGGAAAGATGATCGTGCTGATCATCGACGAAGCCCAGCACGCCTTGAATAGTGCAGCTGGAGAAGAAGCCATGTTCGCGCTGAAGGCTGCGCGTGATCACCTCAACAGCGGAGTAGGGCCTGATGGCATCCGTATGGTGTTCACCGGCTCCAGTCGCGACAAACTTGCAAACCTGGTGCTCAAGAACAAACAGCCCTTCTACGGCGCGCGCATCACTGAGTTTCCACGCCTGGGCCGGGATTACGTGGAGTTCGTTACCAACCTGTGGAACAGCAACCTCTCCGCAGCGAACCAATTCGCCGTCGAGGACGTTGAATATGCGTTCGAGCGGGTTGGCCGTCGGCCTGAGATGCTCACCGCATTGATGTCTGACCTTCGTGTCATCCTCGGCGAGGCCGGGAACCTCGGTGAGCTGTTGCGGGCCGGGGCACTTGCGCGCGAGCAGGGCGCCTGGAGCGAGTACGAAAGCGCCTGCAATGACCTGTCGCCGCTCCAGCGTGCGGTGCTCGATCAGATCGCCGAGCGCGCGGTGAGCAAGCAACCTTTCGCGCCGTTTGCCTCGCACACCTTGGAGGCATTGAATCGACGGTTGGAGCTGGCGCAGCACCCTGCTAATGCAAGTAAGCCCAACGTGCAAAAGGCGCTGGAAACTCTGCGCGAGCGAGAGCTGATCTGGAAGGCCAACCAAGGCGAATACGCCCTGGAAGACGGCGCAATGGCCGAGTGGCTGGTCAACCATGGACGGTAGCCGGCGATAGCCTCTTGCCGGTAGCGGTCGCAGGCACGCCGCCGGCTGGAGGTAGCACCCATCTTCCGCGCGCTAGTGGGTTTGATGCGCGAGAGCCGCGGGTAGGCAGTAACTGCATCGAGTTCGGCTGAAAAGGAAAGCCCATCTGGATAGCCTCGTTTCAAACACACCACCAGAGGCTGTATGCACATGAGGCTGATTCTCGCCTTCCCCCTATTGTTCACAAGCGCCGGCGCGACTGCGGTACCGTCGTTGCCTCCATTCGATCAACCCGTGATGACCGTGGCCGATGAATGCCTTCAACTTATTCGTAATGATGCGGAGCGGGACGCCAGGACCGGGGGCTTTCAAATCGTACGCATGGTCGCCGCAAAGGGCCGAGAGGTGGCCATGGGGGTCTATTACTGCAGTGCTCAATTCGAGCGTTGGGGTGGCGGGGCCGGCTTGAGCCTCGGGCCCAGGTATGAGCTATATCGCCTGGTTGAAGGGAATTAAACGATCCGTGCTACGGGCTCCCTGAGTCAGCACTCCGCCTGCAATCGGCCAGGCGGAATGGAGCTGAGCGCTAAACGCCATCACTTCGCAGCAACGATGTAGCTGCCATCAGGTCGCCGTAGCATCGTCTTGCTGCCGTCGTGATCGACGAGCCATGTTTCCGGCTGCGGTATGGCGCCGCCCCCGACCAGCACGGTGACCGTCTTGGTTTCCGGTCCCACTACCACGCACGTGCGATTTCCCTCATCCGGCCCTGGGCCGAAGAGCGTGAGCGTGAGCTCGCCAGCTGGAGGGCATGCACTGGTTCCGTAAATTGGGACAGCCTTCCCATCAATCTGAACCTGGTAGCCCGCGCGGATGGCGAGAGTGGTCGGTTTCCCGTCACCCGCTACCTTGGCCGCCAGCTCCCTCGCGCCGTCGCATCCGGTGAGGAGGGCTAAAACCGCGACCGTGAAAAATGTACCTTTCATGCGCTTCCTGTGACGCAGAATGGTAGGTGTAGCGAACAGTCCTGCAGAAACGGGACGTTGGCGATCGAATCTTGCTGCCGTCGTGATCGACGAAGCAATATCTCTAGAATTACCCTGGATCCGCCGCGTCGGCAGGGCGGCTTTTCCTTGATGGCGTGAAAACTACCATTAGCAGCATAAACGGCACCGTCACCCCCAGGCCTGCCATAGCCATTATCCAAAATGGATACTGCTCCATCGCTGGCAGTGCCGTTTGCCAAATATGATCGGCTGTCGCTTGCCCGAGGTGGGCGGCAAAGAAAACGAAGACTATCCAGAAGGGTAACAGGATCGCCGCCACTAAGATCCGATATGAGCTTTTCATATTTTTGCCGTTGGATAGACTGTAACCAAGTGTGAGTTATTAAGTATCGCTATAACGAAGCGATACTGGATTATCCCCACATGGGTAGATATTAGGAAGCCCTCAACCTAACGGTGACCGTCGGCCATGGGCTGTAGCGCTCGCTACTGCACGGTGGCCAAGTCCCGGATTACTCTGGACCTCAACAACGCGTCGGCAAACTGTTGGCCTATTGGCTCCGGCTCGCCGCCAATGGCGACCAAGAATATCTTGTCGAGCTCGTTTTTCTGCACTGTCCGCGAGAGGAGGTCCTCTCGAATGATCACAGCCTGCACGTTGCAGACTAGCGCCCGATCGCCAATAGGCTTGGCATCGTACGATTTGACCGTGGCAGTCAGCCGGACAGCCGGGTCTGCGTGGGTCTGCAGCACAGCGATTACCTTCGGGCCGGCGCACAGCACGTCCCGCACAAGAGGGTCAACCAGCTGGGGGGTTACGGTGGGAAGAGCGTGCGTGGTCCCAATCCAGCCGGCGCACAGCGCCACGGCGAAAGCCTTTTTCATACCATCCTTCCTTGATCAGTCGCTCATCAGGCCTATCTGCGGATGATCTGCAGATATGCGCTCGAACGCGGCCTGGGTGACCGCGTAGACGTTATAGGGCTTGCTGTCGGCCTCGGCGTGATGCTGGGTGATGCCGCGCCCGGTGAGCGTTATCCCCCGGGTGCGCAGCACGTATTTCCCGAGCACTGAGCTGTAGCTGTACTCGATGCTGGTCGGTGCCCCGCCGGCTGCGAGCGCCATCACAGACCCAACCACACACGTTTGGTGTCGGCCCAGTCATAGAGCTGGCCAAGCATGCCGTTCAGGTCAGCGATCGGAGTCATCTCCTCGTCGCCGTCGTAGCTGTCCGGCTTAAGCGCTTCCATGCCCTCAACAATGTCGAGAAGGTCCTCGTCGAAGGCCGGGGAGTTGTAATCCAGCCACGCCGCCGGTACCCGACTACGAATCAAGTCGCCGATCCGATTGGCGACTGCGGCTGCATGTTCGTTGGAGGTATTGCCCGGGTCTTCGCGCAGGATGCCCTTAATATCGATGTTGCGGTCCCAGATGGGTTTTCCAGCAGCGCGTCGGGCCGAGGCGACGCGGTGATTTTCGACTATCGACTCGATGGTGCGATGCATGACTGTAGCCTCGTAAGCGGCAAGCTTGAGTCCAAATTGTACGCCTGTAGGGGCGTACACACAAGCCGTCATTGCCTGTTCTTCTCTTGTCCATTCTAGTCCCGGGATGTGAAGGGGACCCCCGCGGCTGTCAGGCATGGGCGTCTCTCATTCACTCTCCCGCCGCCAGTAGCAGCGCCTCGAATTTGTCTCCGCACCTGGCCAAGGCTGGGAGATCACGCTTCTACTCGGCCAGCGCCGCGCAGCTGCGGACGAAGTGGTGCGCGTCGTTGAGTAGCGAGCGGCGGGCGGAGTCATCGCAAAGGCGCCAGTGATCGTTGGCAATCCGGCACTTACCGAGGTGATCCAGATGGGCCAGGTCTGCCTCGCCGATCTGATCCTTTTTGCTCAGCTCGGCAACATCTGCGTCGCGTTTAGCGTAGAGAATTTCGAGCTCTTTAGGGCTGCGTCCTTTGTTTTTGCTCACGTGGTTCCTCCTTGGGAACGGGTAAGGGATTGGATCGTCAGGGCTTTGAAATGACGCGAGTTCCAGCGGGAGCTGGCGTACTCCGGGACACGGGCAGCAGTCCGCCGACAGCTCAGAAGTACCCGCGGCGCATTGCTGAGCGGGCCGCGCGGCCCAACCGAACCGCGCGCGCCGCTGATTTGTTGTAGCCACCCGCACGCGACTGCCCTTTGCTTCGCGCACCGGCTGCCGGCGTGCCGATCGACTGTCGGTGTTCCGCCGGCATCGAAACCTGGTTGATCAGGTCAGTGAGGGCGGAGCAAGCTGCTTGATGGCTGTCCAGGTCCCGCTGCGTGGCTCGTGGGCACTTCGCCGCCTCGATCAACGCACAGTCTCGTGACGCGCGGCCAACCCAAAGCAGGCGCTCCCCGGCATCGACACAGGCATCCAGGTCCACCACCAACTGGCGGGCGCGGGAGGTCAGATCGCGGAAATCTTGGACTTTCATAGCAGGTCCTATTCGGCCACTTGGCCAATAGCTGATGGTGGAGAAGACGCGTCGCGCGCCTTCGTTGCCCAGGGCGGCCCGTGCCGCCTGCCTTAGGCGCTAGGTCTCGAACTCGAACAGGCTTTCGCCTTCGTCATCGATGACATGAGCACGGATGTGCGTGCAGACGTCGAACGCCTTCACAGGACTGGTCGGGCCCTCAAGGCGCAGGAGCACGTTCTCTTTGTTGCAGGCCGGGCAGGTCACCTTGGCGGTGAGGTAAGGCCCCAGCATGTCGATGGCGCTGGAGGGGGTGACGGTATGGATAGTCATGACGGTGAGCCTTCTGTGAGTGGGGGCGGACTTAGGCGCAGCAGTCCAAACGGACTTCATCCAGAGTCATGCCTGCGGGATTGAACAGGTCCGGCTGACCGTCGGCGCGGCGCAGCGCACCGTCGAGGCGCGGCAGGCTCTTGGAAAACCGGGTGGCGCTGGTGCCGTCCACCGAGTTGACGCCGGCCGCTGCGCACAGGGCGATGCGCTTGGCGCTGTTCACTCGCCCGACATGCAGGTGGCAGTGGCGACGCCGCGCAAGCTGACCCCAAGAGTTCACAGTTGCCAGCTTCCACTCGGTATCGCCGCCCACGAAGATGCCGACCGCCGGGGACAGGTACTCGCGGACATCGTCCAGCTCCATGCCGTTCTGTACGGCCAAGAGAAGCTTCGTAGGGATACCCTTCAGGCGCTCCAGCCAGCGCAGCGACAGCTCCAGCGATTCGAGGCCGCCGGCGACAATATCCGGCAGCACGATCCAGTCAGCGTTCTCGCCGAGACGGTCCACCGCACGGCCGAATGCCTTCTCATCGAACTGCCGCCCCTGCTGGAAGGCCGTCCAGGCGCCGTTATCGAGCGCGTAGCGCATCCCTTCCGTTCGCAGCGCCCCAGTCGCAGAAACCAGCAGACGCCAGTTGGCTTGACGCAAGGCCTCCAGGTTCCGGCGTGTCCCCGTGCGGCTGGCGTAGGAGATCATCGGGCGCGGCATGATGGACACGCGCTCCTCGAGCTCCGTGTCCAGATCGCCCTCGCCGTCAACACCGTAGTAGGCAGCGTATGCCATCACGCCCTGGGAATACCCAATCGCCTGACCCGTCGTGTACTTGGCCATCCAGCGGGGAAGGGCAGATGAAGCGATCGTCCGGGCCCACGCTGCGACTGGAAAGCCGTGAGCATCTGCGACGTCGACCGCATCGCGCACCTGCTCAAGGGTCAACCCGGCGCTTTTGATCAGGGCATCGGCATCGCCTACGGCTCCGTGAAACTCACCCAGGGCAACAGTTACGGCAACCGGCCAGGACCAGGCCAGGCCGACCACGCCTTCGCTAACGACAACCAGCGTCGCGCCTTTTGCAACTGCTGCATCACCTTGCGCGGCACTGTAAGCGGCGGCTGTCGACGGGAAGAGCTTCATGGTGGGTACTCGCATCTGTGTGAGCCGACAGGTTACCAAAAAAGGTAACCTATGCAAGTTTTATTTACGGCGCTAGCGGTGGAGGCGGGTGTAGGCTAGAACCGCCCTATAAAGGGACTCTAAGAGCTTTCCGTGGGTTGTTGACATTCTGATAAACAGAATTCTACCATTTGGGCTCTTTCACCACTCGGAATACGAAACATGAGTGAGGCCACGGAAAGCCGCACCGTTATGCTGAGCCAGTACCCGACGCCCGCTTGGGCGGCTCAGGCGATCGTGAGAACCCACTTCGCGCATTTGAATGCCGAGAGCTTCGTCGTCGAACCGACCTGTGGCCCTGGCCGGTTCCTGCAGGCGCTGCCAGAGCACGTACCGGTGGTCGGCGTTGAGGTCGATCCCGTCCTGGCGGCGCAGGCTCGGGAGCTGACTGGACGTACAGTGATCAACGCGGATTTCTTCAGCGTGGAGATCGAGCAGCCGGTCTCGCTCTTCCTGGGTAATCCGCCTTTCGAGACCAAGTTCATCGAGCGCCTGCTGGATCGCGCGCACGGTTTGCTGATCGATGAGGGCCAAGCTGCCTTCGTGCTGCCCTGCTTCTTCCTGCAAACGGCTGAGCGAGTCTGCAGGTACAACGAGCGCTGGGCGATCCAGCAGGAGATGTTGCCGCGCAACCTCTATCCGGGCCTCAAGCACCCGCTCGCATTCGTCAGGTTCACGAAGGATCAGCAACGGCTGATGGTTGGTTTTGGCCTGTACCACGAGTTGGCCTACTTGCAGCGCATGCCCCGGGATGTACAGCAGGCGATGGCCGAGGGGCCGGCTACCTGGCGCGCGGTGGTTGGCCAGGCGCTGGCGCTCTTCGACGGCGAGGCGACTCTCGCGCAAATCTACGATTTCGTGGCTGAGCGTCGGCCTACGGCAAACCCTCACTGGCGCCAGCAGGTGCGCAAGGTCTGTCAGCAGACCGCCTGCCGTACCGGAAGAGGGCGTTATGCCCTAGCGGTGCAGGCTGATCTGTTCGCTGCCTGAGGGCGTCGCTGTTCCCGGCGCGCGGTTGAGCTGGTGGCGACAGCACGCCAAATCGTCGAACCCGACAGCTTCATCAACCGGCCAATACACCCACGTGCGGGCCTGCGATGCCCGCGTATTACGTAAGCAAGGAAGGAACATATGCCGATCCGTCACGCCATCGTCCATCTGATCGACAAGAAGCCCGACGGCCAGCCCGCGACCCTGCACGCGCGAGACGCCGAACTGGCCGACTCCCAGGCCATCGAGAATCTGCTGGCCGATCTCAACGACAGTTACAACGCCAAACCCAACAAGGCCTGGGGCCTGTTCCACGAGCAGTCTGGCGCCTACCCCTTCAGCGGCTGGCTCCGTGCCTACCTGGAAGGCGAACAGGACTTCGTCGCCTTTAGTCGCCAGGCATTGGAGCACCTCAAGGGGCTGATGGAGAGCAGCAACCTTTCCACCGGCGGCCATGTGCTGTTCGCTCAGTACCAGCAGGGCATGACCGATTACCTGAGCATTGCCCTGCTGCACCATAGCGAGGGTGTGACGGTCACCGAGGGTCTCGAAGTGGCCCCGGCCAAGCACTTGGACCTGGGCCAGCTGCACCTGGCGGCACGGATCAACCTCTCGGAGTGGCGCAACAACAAGCAGTCGCGCCAGTACATCTCGTTTATCCGCGGCAAGGGCGGCAAGAAGGTCTCGGACTACTTCCGCGACTTCATCGGTTGCCAGGAAGGCGTCGACGCCAAGGGCGAGACCCGCACCCTGCTCAAGGCCTTCAGCGACTATGTGGAAAGCGAAGACCTGCCTGAGGAAGCCGCCAAGGAAAAGACCGCCACCCTAGTGGACTACGCCAGCAGCCAGGCCAAGCGCGGCGAGCCTATTGCATTGGATGCCCTATCCGAACTGATGGACGACGAGGCACCGCGCGCCTTCTACGACTACATCCGCCACAAGGACTACGGCCTGGCACCCGAGATACCGGCGGACAAGCGCACCCTCAACCAATTTCGCCGCTTCACCGGCCGCGCCGAGGGGCTGTCGATCAGTTTCGAGGCGCACCTGCTGGGCTCGCGCATCAACTTCGATGAAGAGCGCGGCGTGCTGGTGATCAACGAGCTGCCGGCCCAGCTGCGGGAGCAGCTGCGCGGCCACTCATAACGGCGGCAGGGAGATACCGACATGGTCTTCCTTTTCATCCCCCTGATCGTGCTGAGCCTCGTTGCCTACTGCGTGATGCATGGGCTCACCTTCAGCCAGTTCGTCGACCGGCTATGGGACGGTACCTGGGCAGCGCAGCCAATCATCATCAGCGTACTGATTGCGTTGTGGCTCCTTACCGCCAGTCTGCGCCTTCGATCTGACGACCCATCGCGTAAGGACGACGCTTAACAACCGCGCGAAGACGACGACCGACTGTGAAGGCTATTTTTCGAACCTCAGTAGGTACGGGCACTGGTGAGGGACGTTTTACTACTCGAGAGTGATAGCTTGCGCGGTTGAATGTACGTCCCTAGGGGCGTACAATAGACGGACCGCACAGGCAGTGCTTCCATCAGTAGGAGAGCGTTATGGGAAGTCTTCAAGACCGCTACAACATCTATGCCGAACAGGCGCGCCAGCTGGGCTGGCCCGTCAAAAGCTTCGAGGAATGGTTGCGCTCGTAAGCCTCGTTCGCCCCGGCCCGCGTTAGGCGGGCTGAGGCAAAGAAAGGGATAATGCAGGGGTGGTTGAACCTATGGCTATTCGCCGGTGTGCGATGTCACCGTTGAACGCTGAATTCTCGCTATGCGGCGACGCATACGACGGATTCGATTCCGGGGATCTTCCGGAGCCCTTCGTCTTCGCTGAAGAGGACCAGTCGATTAACTGTCCCAACTGCTGCGAGGCCATCCGCGCGATCAAGGCAATTCGCAACCCACTACGACCTCGTAAACCTGGGCTGCATGATTGAAGTTATCTCGTCACAGCCGCGCCTTCCAATAATGGGTCGAGCAAGATGACCATCGAAGATCAAACGCCGAAGCGTCCTCCGCTGCCCCAGCTGGTGGTAGACCAGCTCGTCAGCCTGATGGAGGTTGCTGGCGAGCAGCAGCTCTGGCGTCGGAACCTGGTCAATGCCCTCGAGTAGATAGCCGCTTCGGACGATCTCGAGCTGTTACGTGCACTGCAAGGTGCTGATCAGTTTGAAGCCAAGTTCATTGAGTACGTTGGCCGCTACCCAAGAACGGAGATCGATTTCGGGCCGGCGGGGGCTGGCCTGTACAGCGCTGCGCTGCGACTGCTCGCCTGGGATCGGGCGAAGCGTAGCGAGGTGCTGCTTGGGTTCGCTGCGAAGCTGGAGGCCGCTGACGAATGAGCATGCTCAAAGACGCTACTCCAGGTGCGTCCGCAAAGGCGGTGGCCAATCCATTCGAGCACAACCTCCGCTTGAAACGTCCGTGCTCCAACTGTCCTTTTCTGAAGCAGGGTGCTCTGGTACTTGCGCCAGGTCGCCTGGAAGGAATCATCAGCGGGCTGCTGGAAGACGATCAGGCCCCTTTTCCGTGCCACAAGACGGTCCACTCATCCCGTGGAGGAGCGTGGGACGATGACGGCCGCTACACCCCTCTGGGCACGAGGCGATGTGTGCGGGCGCGGCCGCGTACCTGGTGAAGCACAAGCGGCCGACCGTCAGTATGCGGGTGGCATTTGCCATGGGCGTGGCCGCACCGACCGAATGGGACGAAGCCCAGGCGCTAACCATTGCCTGAGGCTGTCTCGCCCCAGGATGCCTCATCTTATGCAGTCAGCGGTCGTCTGGGTATCACGGCAGGTGCGACGTTTGCGACGTGGTGGCACCAGATTCGGTGGGCAGCAGCGATGCGCCGTCGCAGACGCTCAGCGGGGCGTGTAAAAGACGCTCAGACTCTTGGCGCGAGCGCTTTCGGCCTGCAAGACGCTAAGACGGCGGGAGAACTGACTCTTGTTGACGCCGTGTTTCGTCCACGCCTCCGTCCAGGTCACGCCATTTACGAGGTGATCCCGTAACGCGGCGATCACCTCGGCGCCGCGAATAGAGGTGCCGGCTAAGAGCAGGTCAAACTGGGCGGAGGGGACTTGGCCTGGTACCAAGTCGTGATCGGCTGACATCGGGCTCACTGTCCGTTCAAGCAGCGATACCAGGCCGGTGACCGCTGTAGACGGTCAGTGGGCGGCCGATAGCTGGCGTGTTGACTCATCCCCGTGGGTTTGGAGCACCTACCAGTCGTAGACCGGCAGCCCTTCCACTGGGTCAGCGTCGCATTCTAGGCGAACCCAGCAGCTGTTATCGAGCCTGCCCTCGAGTTGCAACCGCTTGCGCCAATCGCGAATGTCCAAGAGGCACTGTGGCACCGGGTCGCATTCCGTTCCGTGGGGTTCGTCCAGGTACAGGAAAAAGCCGCAGCCCACGTAATCCGCACAAGCGCACCACTGGCCCGATCCATCGGAAAGACGCCTGCTCACCTCCTCGGTGATGTGGGCGGTGCTGATCACGGGGATCGTGTGAATTTCCAAGGTCTGGGTCATCTACTACTCCTGATGCATTAGGTCAGGTTACCAAAAAAGGTAACCTAGGTCCTAATGATCCGGCTCGCGAAGCGCCAAGTCAAGTCTTGTTTGTACGCGCCATGAGGCGTACATTCTGTGTGGTGACTCGAGCCGTTTGAGTCGAGGCCAGCTGGGCATGAGTCGATCGAATGTCATTGCTGAGATGGTTGGTCAGTAGGCTGCTCTGCCTATAGAAAACGGCAGTATCATCTCGCGCCTCTGATCATCGTTATGTCGGCGCGGGTGGAGCGTATAGGTGGGGTAGGGGATGCGGAAAACGATCGAGTGCCCTTGGGGGTAGATGCGGGATGACTCCGATAGGGCCTGCGCGCGTCGGACAGGTGCGGTGTGCTAGCCACCGCCGGTGAAACCGCAGGCAAGCATCTACCCCCAAGAGCGCTAACCCACCAGATAGCAGATTGACCCAGTCCCGGCGTATGGAGGGTGACCTTCAACCACGATATCGCTCCTGGCGGTCAGTGATCGGGGATTTGGACGCCGCGCGGAATCCGCAATATGGTTTCCCAGCAAAACAGGTCGTCGCACCTCGAATGCGGCCGACAACGCAAAGTGCATTTTGGAGATTGAACATGCGGATGAAACTGGCCGTTTTTGAGGCCCTCTCCACGCTTCTGCGAGGGGACCCAGAGAGCCCGGCCAATCGAGCAGCCAGGCGAGTTTTAGTGGACGGTATCTCTCAGGCTGACGCTATGCGAGAGACGGGCGCGACCCGGTCCTCGGTCTCGGACGCGGTACGCCGCTTCGAGAAGACTGATACGCTCGTTCGCGACGCCTACGGCCTGAAGTCTCGCACCAAGCCCTAATCGAAAGAGGTGTCCGCCACGCTACGTGCCAGCCTTTTGCCTTGGGCCCTTATAGGCCGGTACTGAATGTTGTAGGCGGAGCAGCCGAATCTTGCTGTAGTGCCACCCGAACCGCAGTGCGAGGGCACGATCGCTGACCGTCCCCAGGGCCTCGAGTAGGCCATGCGGTATCGGATCCTCAGACTTGGCCGCCGGTATCTTGCGCGATCTGCGAGCCTGAAACACGACATCGGCAGGTATGCCAAACCGGGCAGCGAGCGCCGAGTCGCTGCACGTGCCTAGGAGCGGGATTGCGTCGATGGGCAGTCGGTTGACGCGAGGTGCGCGCTGCCTCGGTGCCTTGATCTTCAGTGACTTCCGCTTGATGTAAACGGCCTGGCGACTAATGCCCAGTGACTGGGCGATCAGCAGGTCTGGCTCTTTCCCAAGCCGTGCAACGGATTGTGGCGTCCACTTGAACAATGACTGGTATCGCACCCCGCTGGCACGCCATTCGTAGATCGGTATCTCCAGCTCGTTCCGCTTGCGCGCGACGGTCATGTTGGAAATACCGAACCGCTCAGCCAGGGCGTGGTCGGTGTCCTTCCCCAAGAGGGAAAGCATCTCTTCAGTCCAGACGATCATCCCGCGCGAATGTCCTCAGTTGGCGCTACCAGTCGGTATCGTAACAGGTGCGGGCTGGAGCCCGATTTGTGCCAACCTGCTGAGCCCTTCGGGCTATGATCTGTGCCCAGCAACAGGAGCACGCAAGATGCTAGTCATCCATCGAGATAAGGGCCACGCATTCAATCTTGAGCGCCAGGTCGGAACGGTCAACGGCTATGCCATTTGGGAGTACCACCGCAGCCAAAGCTCAACTATGTGGGTGCCGGACTACACTCCGTACCGGCACATGGCAGTGAAGCCAGGAGAGCCTACCCAAGGGCAGCGGGTCACGGTCGCGATCTGCAAGCTAGGGGCTCCGGAGTCCGAGTGGAAGGGCTTCATGAGCGGTTGGGCTGGTTACGACGGCTGACCGGCCTCATAGCACCCTTAGTTTCCACCAGAGGTAGATGCATGTCTTCGAGAAACATCGATCGCTTCAACGAGATCACCGGCCTGATCTTCGGCCAACTCTACGAGGCCTTCCCCATCCCGATCGGCCTTCGACCCAGGCTTGTTGGGATTGAGGAGCGCGAGGGCGCAGTGGAAGGCGCAGCGGCGGCTGAGGCGCTAGGCCTGGAAATGCAGTCGGACGACGAGATTCTGTTTAAGCACAGTGTCACCTGGCTGATACAGGCAGAGTACCTGGTGTCAGGCGATCACCAGTACGGTAGTACCTACTTCGAAAGCGCCCGGCTTACAGCGAAGGGCCTAGAGGTCCTAAACGCTATTCCCACCGCGTTGACCAAGCGCGAGCCCCTGGGCGAACAGCTGGTGGCCGCATCAAAAAGTGGGGGCAAGGAGCTGGTCCGGTCTATCACGACGGAAGCCTTGGGCTTTGGTGCTCGACTGGGCATGAAAGCGTTCGGCATGGACGTCTGAGGACGCACCACTACCCGCCTGCTTCCGGAAACAGATGGTGCGATCGTTCCCTTCTGATGCTATCGCGTTCTCCACTCTAGCCGATCAACACGCATCGCAAGCTTGCTCGCGTAGTCCGCGCCAGTGCAGTAGCCCAGCTTCCGTGGCGCCCGCGCCATGACTAAATTGATCCCTTAGGCTCACCTCATGGACGACATCCAGTTCGCTCGCAGCGTGTCTGAAAAGATCGGCACGCTGTATCAAAACGCCAAGACTTTCAGCGGTCAGGCGCCTGCGCTTTGCCTCACTTACCTCAGGGGATTGGCCTACGCGGTCTGCGAGAGCCTGGATCGGGGAGCTGGTCCCGATGTCTTCTTGGCTGACCGTATCAGGAGCTTGGAAAGTACGGGAATCCTGGGTGCCGCTGCCATCCGTCATCTGCGCTTGCTCCTCCGGCACGGCAACGTCGTAGCCCACCCGGAATCCTTCAGCCATGAGGATCACGACTTCGCTGCCATGGCGGTCAGCGGGTTGGACGCGGCGCGCGAGTTGCTCGAGAGGATCGTCCTGATTCGTGGCGATTCGGTGCCGGCCTACTCGATAACGCCGGCGGAGGATTCAAGCCTGCGTGACCTCTGCTACCGGGCGATGGTTGTCGGTGAGCTTGAAGCGATGCATCAGGTGGCTCTGTACTTCAAGGCCCAGGCAGACCAGCTCTCCTCCTGGGAAGGTGGTGCTTTCACCAACGACGGGTACAGCCTGGATGCAGGAGAGCAGATAGAACAGGCCATGTTCTGGTTCAAAAAGGGGGCGGAGCTGAGTGACCCGGACTGCATGTTTCAGTACGGCGCCTATTACTTTTACACGCGGGGTGTAGCGGACGATCAGCTGGCGCAGGCTCGATCCTATCTATGGCGTGCAGCAGACGCACGTCACCCAGAAGCGATGGCGTTGATCGCGGATTGCTGCCTT
This sequence comes from Pseudomonas sp. GM_Psu_1, assembly GCF_026544185.1. Lineage (NCBI taxonomy): Bacteria > Pseudomonadati > Pseudomonadota > Gammaproteobacteria > Pseudomonadales > Pseudomonadaceae > Pseudomonas > Pseudomonas sp. GM_Psu_1. The sequence continues at coordinate 21,123 of NZ_JALNUX010000009.1, read as the reverse complement.
GCGGGACAAAAAGGGTTTGACCAAGACGTGGGCTACGCGCGCGAGCTGTATGAGCAGGCCGCTGAGCACAATCATCCCCGGGCGCTCGCCCAGCTCGGCGCAATTTACGCCGAGGGAGTGGGGTGTGAGGTCGATCTAGAGCGCGCTGCCAAGTACTCGATCCGCTCAGCGCAAGCTGGCTTTCCGCAAGGCCAGTTCAATCTCTACCTGCACTACTCGCGGGGAGTGGGTGTAGAGATGGATTTGGCTAAAGCGCACGCATGGGTGGAAGAGGCTGCGGCGCAGGATTACCCCGCGGCAATCTACGAATTGGCTCAATTGATTCGGCGCGGAAGTGTTTCCGGCAGATACCTTTCGGAGGTGCCGAGCCTATACCACCGGCTGGCCAGCTCCGTCCAATACCGTGCCCATGGCGCGCTTGGCCTAGCGGAGGTGACCCTCGAACTGGACGATACGGCGGACGGTTGGATGAATGCCGCGCGCTTCGCACAGCACTGCTACGAGCAGCTGGTGAAGGAAGGTGATCCTGATGAGCTTATGGAGCGCTGTCTTGCGGTTGCGAAGGTGGCTATCGGAAAGGTTCGACGTCATATCGAGGCCAATGGGCCCGATCTTCAAAAGCGGCTGAACGACGTTCTACTGTGCACCCTGTTCGATAGAAGTGGGCGGCCGGTAGAAAACTATTTCGAACGAATGGGCGAGTTCAGCGAGCTGTTGCACGGCATTGGCCCTGGCGCTCCTCGAGATCCAGAGCAAGTTACGCAGGCATTGTTACGGGCGGCATGTATGTCGACGCCGGCGAAACGTCAGAGACCGGTTGTTGACCGGCAGCGATCACCTGCACTGTCGGCCTTCCCGAACGTCGGCCGAAACGATCCGTGTCCCTGTGGATCAGGCCTCAAGTTCAAGAAGTGCCATGGGGCCTGATAGAAAACCAGGCCCTGCGAGAGGCACCTGCGGTGAGGTCGGCACTGGACGGATCTCAGCGCCGCAATAGGTCCGCCTGCAGCGGCGCAAGCAGCGCCGTTTCCGCCACAAGGTCTGCCACCCGCCCGTTTAAATCGTGCACCGCCTGGAGTACAGCGCGGGCGCTAGGATCGTCGCATTGCAGATCAGCCAGCTGGTTCGCGTTTTCTTGGAGCTGCCGATGCAGGCCAAGGAGCGCTTCACGGGCTTGGCTTGTGGCGTGGTCATGCATGATCAATACTCGACTGTTGTTCGCGGGCGTATGGCAGCGAGCTACTATCGTCGAGTCGATTTGCTATCGCAATAATGGAATGCTTGCGTCACCGGTAACCAGACGACCGGCTCCCGTCCATGAGAGCTGCAGGGTACGGTTGCAGACTCTGTTGAAGCTAATCGCGGTGCTGTAGACCAACTGCAGACCGGCAGTTGCGGCGCTCCAGGCTCCCGGCCTTGTATGGCCAGCAGGCCCGATCCTTCATACTCGGCGTCTCGGATACCACTGTTACCTTCATTGGCTGAGGTGGCGCCGGTTCGAGCGCCTGGCCGCGAGGTGCTTCGGTGAAGCGCACCACGTTAGCAGCGCCGCGCGGCGTCCAGTTCTGGTCCGTGAACACCGTTTGCTTGCTGGTGGGCGTTGCCGGCTGATGGATGTTCTGAGGTGAATTAGCCTCGATCGCCGGCAGTATCTCCGTGGCGGCAGGCACAGCGCGGCGTACCGTTCCGCGGGCGGTATCGACACTCGCCACGTCAGAGGGATGGGGCGCGTCGAGGCGAGGAGCAGGGCCTTCGGCATTCAGGGACGCCACGGGGCCGGGCATTGCCCGGCCGCCGAGTTCGAGGGCGGCGAGTGTCGCCAGGCTTCCGATCGCCAGGCAGACGGCAAGGGCGATCGGCCGCGCCCTGCGTGGCTTCTGCACGAGCCATTCCGGCGCGTCATCTGGCTCGGCACTTATGGCCATGTTCAAATTCCTTTTCTTCGTGTCCAGAGAGATCCGGCAACGGACGTGCCGGTGACCGATCTATAAGTACCAGGGTAAACGTGACCACCGCCGAGAGCTGGCTCTTCTCGATGTGCGGCCATCAGCAAACGATAAGGCGCTGAGCGTTTGCAAGACCAACACCAAGCGATTGCCGCTGCCGCTAGGTCAGGGGTTGCCCTGCAGTGTGCAGCCAACGTCTAGGGCGCTCCTACCGGCGGCGGCTTTCTTAACGTTGGGTCGCTTATACGCGGGAATATTGCGCGACAACCGTAGCCGCCTGACTCTGCTGCAGGGCACCCCGTGCTTCAGGCCAATCGCTCGATCGCTATCGGTGCCAAGCTCAGCCAGTAGTGCCTCATTAAGTGGCTCTTCGATCTTCAGCTTCGGGATGTTGCGCCGCTTTCGTTCGCGGTATACCAAGTCGTCGGGGATGCCAAACCGGTGGGCCAATTCGGAATCCCGCAGCTCACCCAGTAACGGTATGGCTTCCGGGGGCAAGGTGTGTACCCTTGGTGCACGTTTGGCAGGCGCCCGCCCCTGGTTCAGGCGCATTTTATAAACTGCGCGCCGGTTGATCCCTAGCCTCTTTGCGACGGTGGCGTCGGGCTCCTCTCCGATGAGGGCGATACTGTCCGGACTCCACCGAAACAGCGTTTCGCCATTGAATCCCCCCTGTTTAAAATCGTAGGGAGCAATTTTCAACGCTTGCCGCTTGCGCGCCACTGTCATGCGCGACATGGCCCAGCGGTCGCCGAAGGCGGTATCGCTCTCGGTGCCTAGCTGGGCAAGCATCTCGTCGGTCCAAGTCTTCATCACAACTCACGGCAGCTGTATCGCCATTCAGTCTAACGGCATGGCGCCTGATGGACCACGGTAGGCCTTGGGTTCTACGGGTCGATGAGAGGGCAAAGTATCGACTAAAGAAGGTGCGTAGATGATATCGGAGAGATAACATAACTCGCAGCATATATTTTTTAAGGCAAACCCTCCTGTGGAGCTATTCTATTCTGTGAAGATCATACGTCCTAATAAGTTGCCCAAACGGGCATAAATATTCGTCTAAGCCGCGCGCTATTGCGTTGTTATAGCAGTTGTCATCTATCAGGTCGGGATTGCGAGCCTCGCAAACGGATATTAACGGGCAGGTATTCCCCGTGTGGCTTACGAATTCCAGAAGTTTCTGAGCTGCATAAAACTGGAAGAATTGAGATGGTTCGTATTTTTCAGGCAATATCGACACAGCTTCGTCGCTCTGGTTGAATACAAGCGGCATGCCAAACGTTTTTAGAATGTCGGATATTTTGGTTTTGAATTCTAATTCGTCCAGTCGGTATAGTTTGCTGAAAAAAAGAGCTCCATGGAAATCTCTTTTAATAACGTTAGTCACATCTTCGACCCATAATGCGACGCTTTCAAAATTATTTTCGCGGTAACGCTTGCGTAGCTCTTCGATTAGCTGGTTGAGTCGACGACTGGATTTGGTGGAAATGGTTTCCGAAGGAACGCCGTTTGGATGCCACGTTATTCCTTCGAGTACGGAATCAATTCTTTCTGAATCTAAAAGGAGATTTCGATGTTCTCCGACAAAAATCGTGTTCAGAGCTACCATTAGCTGATTAAAAGGGTGATCGTTGTGAAGGCAAAATTCGACGAGGGCAATACGGCAATCGTCTGGCATTTCTGATAGGTTCAGGTGATCAAGAACTTTATCGATGGTTCGATAAGGGAATGCTGGCGCGCTGGTTTGCCAATGCTTAGATTCTATCTTATGAGCAATGTATTCCAGCATATCATTGGCACCAATGACGTATGGCTCGCCGGAACTAAGTGTTGCCGTGTGTTTAAAGACTCTAGCTCCAGTAGCAGGCACTACCCAAGAGGTACTATCTATTCTTTCGATGGTTAGCTCGTCTCCTTCGAGATGTCTAATTTGTCCCCAAGTGTCAGCTACTTGGTGCTCGACAAGCTCCGCATCAATCCCCCATTGGTTAAATGGCCTGATGATCCCCTCTGAGCTAGCCATGCTTGCAACCAAGTTGAAACGATGTATCTGACCTATGTTTATTCTGATGTTGTAAGATAGAAGTAAGTCTTGTAGAAAGTGTATGTACTCATGCACGAAGGTTTGATCGTGATTTGATAGAAGTGATTCCAAGTCGTCATGTGTTTCTATTTTCATAAAGAAATATGATGTAGCATAGGATCCGTCTGAAGCATTCAATCTTATTGGCATTACTTAGCTCCTAATTTCATCATTATGGATATCTATTGAAAATCTCGGCTTCGGGTATCTAACCCCTGAAGCAGGGCACTCATATCGGCGAGTCTGCCTGCAACTACATGCAGTACGCCATCTCTCGTCTCGACGGTCCCGTCCACGCGCAGTAGTTGTGACGCCACTAGCTCCTTCCGCTGGCGTTCCGCCAGGGTTCGCCAGACCACCACGTTCACCATTCCAAACTCATCTTCCAGCGTCACGAAGGTCACGCCGCTGGCGGTCCCCGGCCGCTGCCGGCCTACCACCAGGCCAGCAACCCGAGCCGGCTGACCATGGCGCCGCTCCTTCAATTCCTTCGAGCTCATCAGCCGCTGGGCCGACAGCTCCGGCCGCAGCAAGGTGAGCGGGTGCGGCCCCAGGGTGGTACCCAGGGACGCATAGTCCGAGTAGAGGTCTTCACCCACGGTCGGGGCGACCAGCTCCTGGATCTCCTCCTCAACGACCGCGCCCTCAGCGAATAGGGGCAGCTGCGGCTCGATCGCGGCCATGGCCCAGCGCGCCTGGAACCTGTGCCCAGCCAGCCCCTTCAACGCCCCGGCATCCGCCAGGCACTCCCGAGCCTTGGCATCGAGGCCTGCCCGTAGGCACAGATCGGTAACATCGCGGAATGGCCGCTGCCGGCGGGCCTGCTCAACGGCGCGCCCGGCTTTCTCGGCCAGGCCGCGCACCATCCGCAGGCCCATCCGGATCGCCGGCTGCGGGCTATCCGCGACAGCCTCGAGGCTGCAATCCCAGTCGCTGCAGGTCACGTCCACGGGTAGGGTCTGCAACCGGTGCCGCCGGGCGTCCTGCAGGATCTGGTCGGGGCTGTAGAAGCCCATGGGGTAGGAGTTGATCAGCGCCGCGGCGAAGGCCGCCGGCTCATGGCATTTGAGCCAGCAACTGGCGTAGGTGAGCAGGGCGAAGCTGGCCGCGTGGGACTCGGGAAAGCCGTAGCTGCCGAACCCCTTGATCTGTCTGAAGATGTCGGCCGCGTACTCGGCGGTATAGCCGTTGGCGAGCATGCGCGAGGTGAGCCGCTCCCGGTGCGGCTCAAGGCCCCCATGTCGCTTCCAGGCCGCCATGCTGCGCCGCAGCTGATCTGCCTCGCCCGGGGTGTAATCGGCGGCAAGGATGGCGAGTTCCATCACCTGCTCCTGGAACAGAGGCACACCCAGGGTCCTGCCGAAGACGCGCTCGAGTTCCGGCGGGTAGCTGATCTCCTCCTGACCCGTCCGCCGACGCAGGTACGGGTGGACCATCCCTCCCTGGATGGGGCCCGGCCGGACGATGGCCACCTCGATCACTAGGTCGTAAAAGGTCTGTGGCTTCAGCCGCGGCAGCATGGCCATCTGGGCGCGTGACTCGATCTGGAACACCCCGAGCGTATCGGCCCGACTGATCATGGCGTAGGTTGGCTTGTCCTCCTGGGGCACGGTGGCCAGCGTCAGCTCCTCGCCTCGGTAGCCTTTGACCAGGTCGAAGCAGCGGCGTAGGGCGCTGAGCATGCCCAGGGCGAGGATGTCGACCTTGAGCAAACCCATGGCATCGAGGTCGTCCTTGTCCCACTGGATGACTGTCCTCCCCTCCATGGCGGCGTTCTCGACCGGCACCAGGGTGTCCAGTGACTGGTCGGCGATGACGAAACCGCCCGGGTGCTGGGAGAGGTGCCGAGGAAATCCGATCAGCTCGCCGGTGAGCACCAGGATCCGGTGAAGCAGGGGGCTATCAGGGTCGAAGCCCGATTCGCGCAATCTCTCCGGTGGCGGCAGGTTGTCCGTCCAGCGGCCGCAGCAGTCGGCCAGCGCGGTGATCTGATCAGGAGGCAGACCCAGGGCCTTGGCCACGTCCCGGACGGCGCCAGCAGCGTGGTAGGTGGATACCACCGCAGTTAGCGCGGCGCGCTGTCGGCCGTAGCGACGGAAAATGTACTGGATGACCTCCTCCCGCCGGTCGTGCTCGAAATCGACGTCGATGTCCGGCGGCTCGTCCCGTTCGTGGCTGATGAAGCGCTCAAACAGCAGGTTGATCCGGGTCGGATCCAGCTCGGTGATACCCAGGGCGAAACAGACTGCAGAGTTGGCGGCCGAGCCGCGCCCCTGGCAGAGGATCCCCTGCTGCCGTGCGAAGCGGACGATGTCGTGCACGGTCAGAAAGTAGCTCTCGTACGACTTATCGGCGATCAGCTGCAGCTCCTTTTCGATCTGGGCACGCAGTCGAGCCGATAGGCCTTCAGGCCAGCGCCAGGCGCAACCCTCCTCGGTGAGAACCCGCAGCCAGCTGGTGGCCGTGTGGCCCTCTGGTACCACTTCGCTTGGATACTGGTAGCGCAGCTCAGCCAGGCTGAAGGTGCAGCGCTCGGCAATGCGGAGGGTCTCCGCCAGCAGCTCGGGCGGATAGCACCTCGCCAATGCCTCACGGGTCCGTAGGTGGCGCTCCCCGTTCGGGAAGAGCAGCTGACCGGCTTCGGCCACCGGGACGTGATGTCGGATCGCTGTGATCGTGTCCTGCAGGGCCCGGCGCCCGCGGCAGTGCATGTGCACGTCGCCGGCGGCCACCAGGGGGAGACCCAGGGCCGCACCCAGCCCCTGCAGCTGCTGCAGCCGCACCTGGTCGTCCTGATCGAAGTGGAGCTCGGCGGCGATCCACAGCCGGCCGGAGAACACCTCCAAGAGCCAGCGCGCGGACTCCGCCTCCGCGCCCCGCTCCGGTACCCAGAGTGCAGCAAGGCCAGCGACCTGGCCGAGGTCCTCGCGCAGCAGGCGGTAGCTGCCCTTTTCCGCGCGCCGGCGGGCGAGGGTGATCAGCCGGCACAGCTGTTGGTAGCCCTGCAGGTCTTCCACCAACAGCACGAGCTTGGGGCCCTGGGCGATCTGGAACTCCGCGCCGACGATCAGCCGGACGTCGTGCTTCTCCGACGCCTGCCAGGCGCGCACGATGCCGGCGAGGGTGCACTCGTCAGTGATGGCCAGCGCCTCATAGCCCATGGCTTTGGCCCGCTCGAAGAGCTGGTCAACACTGGAGGCACCGCGCTGGAAGCTGAAGTTCGACAGGCAGTGCAGCTCCGCATAGCCGGGTGTCACGCAAACCACCCCTGCACCCACCAGCCTGACCCTTCCGCCGGCGACTGGAAGGCCCAGGCCGTTCGCCCGTCGGCGAGCTCGAGCACGTAGTAGTCCCGACGGGCATCTTCACCGTCCCACCATCCGCTCTCGATACGCTCCGGCCCGCTCAGGACCCGTGACTGATCGACGTCCAGAGGTTCCGGCGCCGGCAGCAACCAGCCAGGCCGCCGATTCGGCCCTAGTGCCTGGAGCGCCAACGAAGGCGTGTCTCGCCGCCAGGCCCGCTCCGGCCGGTGATCGCCCTGGGCGCCGACCGCATAGACTGCGTCGTCGCCAAGGCGAGAACGCAGCCGCTCGCGCAGCTGCTCCCAACTCACGGTCTGTTGTGGACGGTCATCGAAGAGGCCGCGGTGCTGAGGCACGAAGGAGGGCAGTTCGTCTGCAACCAGGCCGATGGCGAGTACCGGCTCCACCACCTGCGCGGGCTCCAAGCGCCCCCGGGCAAATTCGAACAGCAGCGCCGGATCACGCTCGGGTGCCAGCAGACCTACCACGATCTCGGTCGTCGACGCCTCACGGTGTTCCAGGCGCAGAGTGAAGCGCTGAGCGCCCATGTCTCGGCCTGCGAGGTACGTGGCCAGGTCCGAAGTTAGGCGACGCAGGGGGAATAGCAGGGCCTGGGTCGACTCGACTTCGAAGTTGAGCTCGATCCGCAGCCTGAAGGTGGTTGGGGGCAGGAAAAACTCCAGGGGCAGGACCTTGCTGCCCAGCATCTGATCGAGGTGATTGAGCAGACTCAGGGGGAAGCGCCGGGCGAGCTGCGCCCGGGGCAACGCTAGCACCTGGCTGAGCTGCCGAAGCCCCATGCGGCTCAAGGCCTGGACGATCTCCGGCTCGAAGCCCAGAAGCGCCACCGGCAGCGTGCGCATAGCGCTGGCAAGGCCTGCGTCGTCCCGAACCGCCAGGCTGTCGCCGGCGTTGGCCAACACCCGGGCGGCGACTGGGTTGGGTGCAAGGGTGATCCGGTGGCCGAAGCCCAGCGCCGTGAGCTCCTGGCGCAGCCTCGCTTCAAATCTTGGCCAGGGCCCGAAGAGCGGCAGGCTCGACTGCACCTCCAGCACCAGGGCGTCGGCGAAGTGCAGGCTCACCTGGGAGCTGAACCCGTACGCCCATGCCGCCAGCAGCTCATGCTGTCGCCTCAGCGCCGCTTCGTCGTACTCCACCGTCGCAAACTGCGGGCAGATAGCCTGGGCAGCGGTGTAGGTCATCTCCGGCCGGAGGCCGAGCGCCAACGCCGCCGGGTTCGCCGCCTTGATGATCCGGCGCTGTATAGGCCCGTGGAGCAGTACCAGGGGTTCGTCCGGGTCAGGACAGTTGCGCAGCACACCGTCCAGCGCGAACTGCGGGAAAAAAATGCAGGCCCATTTCATGGCAGTCGTCCCTCAATGCCATACCCGATGAGCAAGCGCCGTTGCCGGTGGGTTGCCGCCGCGGCATTTGAGCACCCGCAATTGCTGAGGCGAACCTTCGAGCACCAGGCGTAGCGCCGCCGGTGAGGCATTGACCGCCTCTCGTTGATGGCGGAATGCGAATGCCAGGGTCTGCCCGGTCTCTGCAGCCACCTGCAGCCGGCGCAGCGCGCGATCGTCCGCGCGGCTGGGCCAGCAGAGCACCGCGCCACAGCTACCGGAGCGCAGGCACTGCTCAGCGGCCCACAGCACGTCTTTGCCCTGCACCTGGATGACGCTCAGCCGGCCGAGGTCGACGCCGGCCTGCAGCCAGGCGTGCGGGTAGAGCAGATACGGGGGAGCGATCAGCACCACGCGTTCGCCGGCGGCGGTGAGGCGCGCCAGCGTCGGCCACACGAGGGTCAGCTCACCAAGGCCCGGTCGGGCGCTCAGAATTTCGGTGAGCGCTGCATCAGGCCAACCGCCGAGGGGTAGCTGGGCGTCGAGCGCCGAGTGCCCGGTAGGCTGGGTGCTGGCGTCGTCGACGTGAGGACTCTGCCCGCGCCACACGCGCCGACTATCAAGTAGGGAGTCGAGCGCAACGACGTTCGTGGCGGCGTTATCCATGCTGCACCCCCGTCTGCACACCCGACGGTGCCGACGGCGTGCTACCACGTTCGGCCAGCAGGACCTGCAACTGCGCGCGCACCTTGAAGAGGTCCGCATGCAGGACCGAATTCATGGATTCCAGTCGCAAGATATGGCGCTGGGCACGCGAGAGCGGATCGTCGCGGTCGTCTGGGATGAGCCGATCACCACGAGGTACGTGGCGCTGATTCTCCTCTTGGACGAATTGCACGTAGCGCAGTCGGTGGCGCTGTACTTCCGCCGTCAGGACATCCCGCTCGGCGACCAGCACCCGGTTGGCCCGCTGAGCCTCGCCCAGGATGCGTCGAACCTGGTCAAGCTCTTCGGTCAGCAGATCGACCAAGTTGCGGCAGTAGGCCAGCTCGGTAGGCCGGAACAGCGACTGCTGCTGGTCGAAGCTGTCGTACTCATCACTGAGCATGTCCATAGCCGACCACCTCGATACCGTAGGTCAAAAGGTCCGAGTGCTTGGGAAAGGTACCGGGACAACCAGGGGTGCGCAGAGGATGGCGGCTGATAACGGACATGAGAGGACCTCCTATAGGGTTACTGTATAAATAGACAGTAATCATCGAAAAGGATCCCGGCAAGCTTGACAGCGACAAACGGTGAAAGCGCAACGGGGAGTCATCGGGGCGATCGCTGCGCTCATTTCGGCCAATCGCTTCGGTCGCGTGCCTTCGGTTGCCGGCTCATACAAGCAAAATCGGTAACGGCGGCTAGGATTCGATTGATTGATAATTCTGTTAAACAGAATTAATATCGCTGGAAATCATCTCCAGCGGAGCTTTGCTATGACCGACGAACGCTTTCAAGCCGCCTATGTTCCTTGCGATTTCCACTACCCAAGCCAGGGCGAGGACCCCGCTTTCCAGTCGATGCTGGCGGTCTGGAACAAGGTTGCCAAAGTGCTGGCCGCCGCGCCGGTTGGCACCGTTGCAGATCTGGGTGGGGGCGAGTATTTGCTGATGGTGATCGTGGGCGGCCAGTTGCACATGGCAATATCTCCCGACTACGAGCCGGGCAGCGCAGATATCAACGTGCACCGGCCGGAAGACTTCGACGGTATCGGTGAAGAGGAGTTTGGCGAGATCAAGGCGAAGCTCGAACAGTGGCTCGCAAATAATCGCTACGCTCCGCCGACCGATGGCAAGACGCTTGCGATGATCGCTGAGAGTAACTACTCGGTTAGCTAAGTAGTTGCAGGCTGCCTGGCGACGGTCCCCTCACTTTTTCAACCTACGCCCGCGGCGCTCACGTGCCGCGGGTGCCCTCCGCACCAGTTCCTCCCCTAAGCACCGCGGCCCGCACCTGGGCTCATGTCATCCGGTCGAGCGACAATCCCAAACATCCTACGGTGTCGACCAAACCTAACGGCCGGTTCGGGTCATCACGCCTGCCGCCTTAGTGCATCTGCATAGCGGCATTGGTGTATTGATTCGCCGGACTTCCCTTTCGCCTGTCTCCAATGGCGGGGCCGGAGGTTACCCCGGTCTTGATGTATTAGCTTCCGGGCGCGTTGAGGTCAGGATTCACCCACAGATCGTGAACGCCTCTGAACAGCATCGACGCACCCTGGACGTACTCGAGTACCGATTCGACGCAGATCCACCGGCGGCCTAGCCGCTCTGCAGCTAGCCCAGTCATGCACCGGCCCGCGAAGAGGTCTATAACCACGTCGCCGGTGTCGCTCAGGAACTGCACCAAGAACTCTGCGAGGGCCAGGGGGAACGGTGCTGAATGGGTGGGTAGGCCAGCAGCGGATAGCGCCTGCCGGTGCTGCCGGCCAATCCCGCAGGCGTGGCCGAACTGCAACACATTCTTAGGAATTGCGCCGGCGGTAGCCTGGCCATAGCTGCCTGGCCGCAGGCGGAAGGCGCCGTCACCGTAGGACGCGGTCCGCCGCTCCCCACCTTGGGTGATCAGCTGCTTGTGTCGATCGGTATGGGGCTGGAGCACGCGGCGGTTGTCTGCTTTGCACTGGCGCGGATCCTTGGCGAACCAGTACACCGGCTCCCAAGCGACGTTGAGCTGCTGGCGTGTCTTGCTGGCCCACTGCAGCGGCCCGGGCGCCTTGGAACGGTTCTCCCAGATCAGGCGGTCCATAAGCGAAAGGCCGAGACGGTCCTCGATCGCGATGACCATGCGCTCGAGGTAGGTCGAGCGAGCAGGACTCTTGGGAAGAAAGATGTCGTTCGATACGTTGAGCACTACGCTGCCTGCGGCCGACAGCTTCGGTACCAGCGGCTCAAGCACTGCGCAGATGAAGTCAGCAAATTCAGTGGCGCTTGGGTTGCCGTAGGCCCTGGGCGACTGGAGCGGGTAGGGCGGCGACGTGAGCACGCAGGTGATCGGCTCCTCGAGTCCGGCCAATGCGGTGGGCGAGGTGCCCCAAAGCGCCAAGCCCAGCGAGGTGCTAAAGCCCAACAGGGTCACACCGGGCTTCACCCTGTGGAGATCCTTGCGCGCCTTCTCGGTGAGTTGCCAGATCCCGCGCTCACCCGGCACCCGCTCGATGACATCCAGCGCCTTGAGAGTCTGCTGATGCCAGCGGATAGCCCGGGTCACGGTGCTGCGTGGGGAACCGCTACTGCCGATAGGCACAGTGGCGTGAAGAGCTGCCTGGGTGATGCCAGCGGAGCTGGCCACGGCGTCGTAGAGTTCGTTGTTCGTAAGCTGTCGCCCAGGATTCGATTTGAATACTGTCTCGACCAAGGTGAAGAGGTCGTACTGCTGTTGATTCGCCATGCTTCCACCAGGCTTAGGATCGCGGGAATAGCTCAGTTTGAAGCCTTGACTGGCGGCTTCGGAACGGCAGGAAATCTTATGGTAATTCTGTTCAACAGAATTTAAAAGACGAATTTAATCCGTCCCCAATACCAAAATCGCACCGCTATCTGCCTGATCTTTCCCTTGATTGCATTCGAAATGCCGATACTTGCGAGCTGCCACGATGCTGGCCTATAGTGCGGTGTCTAACTAACGCTGCCGGTGGTAGTGAGTACCCATGCTGTCTGAATCCCTCAACCAAAGTGATGATGCGGAGGACCTTCTAGGAGTCCTTGCGTCTAGCTGGGGGCCAGACGAGTTGGCGCGAGAAATTACGCTACTCGAGGGGATGGTTCGCCGGGATCGCCTTGAGGCAATGGTCGATGACGCTATCGATGATAGCCGTCGCCGAACCGATGGGACTGCCTATCCAGGAAGTTCGTATGTCTCAACAGAGGATGAGATAGCGAGCGGGCGCGTTGTTGTAGTTGAAGGCGTCAATCAGCTGTTTAGTGACTACGCAATCAGCGCGGCTATAAGTCGAGCTTTTTCCTTAGTCTCAGACATAGAGTTCCTTAGAGCTTCTTCAAACCGCCTTCGCTCCGCCTATGGCGGATACTTCTCCCTTGCAGCAATCCACAAGCTCGGCATTGCCACGGGCTTGCTACGGCTTGCCACTGTGCTTCGCGCGGCTTGTGCCGAGCAGCTTAAGCTTCGAACTATAGCGGACAGCGCCTGCTTCCGTGTGCCCCTCTTTTCTTACGGACCAGAGCTAAGTTGGTTCAGACATAGGTTACGGCTGACTCTCGCTTAAAACATTGATCATTCAACGTTTAACGGGATATCTGCCATGAGCAAACCTATCGTATCGTCCGCGCACTTGTGCGGTAATGAACTGCGCTGTGAACACTGCTGGGATCACCTGGCGACTCACCTTGAGCTGTCCCCTGAAGGTACTCACGACGGTGCCGAGCATTTGGTCCTGTGTCGGGAGTGTGCCTACCTGGCGGGCTTGGAGCCGCTGGAGTTGCCGGCAATGCGGGTAAGAGTTCGGTCCTATGAGTTTGACCTCACCCCTGTGATTGCCCCGGGCTGCCCGGGCAGGGTACCGCTGCGGCTGTGTCTTCAACCGGGTGAAATCCGGCTCGTAGCCCGTCCCGACCGCCGCGCAGGTTAGTGGCCTCGTCCACGCCCTATGCGTCCCTCGACGCATAGGGCGTCATCTTGAACAGCCGGTAGAAGCTAGCCAACGTCCTGCACGAACTCAGAGGTCACGAGGGTCTGCATCACGCCCTTCTTCTTGAGCACAGGGCCCCAGGATTCTATCCGGTAGCGGCCGTTTTCCTTGAGGATCTGGGTCCCGAACTCTTCGTTCAAGCGCAGCGCGTAAGTGTCGATGTTTCCTTGGGAAAGACCGGTGTATGCAGCGACGGTGACTGCAGAAGCGTGCTCGAGCTTTGCGATCGACGCGAGCACTACGAGCATTCGGCCGCTATGCCCCTTCGGATACTGAGGCACGCCGTTCTGGTTTTTGGATAACGAGGACATAGGGATCATCGCCTGTTCTGATGAACAGAACTATACCTGAAAGCCGGCGGGGATCCATCTTCCTGCAGTGGCCTGCACTCGCATGCTGGAAGGGAAGACAGCACCGATGCAGGTAGTCGGACCGCCTTGCTAATTCCGGCCGGTCATGGCCGAGGGCCGCGGTTCTGATTGGCCGGCCCGGCCGACGGATCCTGCCCTTCGCCCGGGGCGGAAAGACCTGCCACGCGATCGTGGAGCTGGTCGAAGACCGACTTCAGCGAGCCTCGTCTTGCTGCTGCTTCTGCTGCTCCTGGAGCTTCTGAAACTCTTGGCGCATGAAGTCGCTCGCTGTACGCGCGAAATGCATCATCGAGTCGTATTCGCATGGCGTCAACGGATTCTGCATGTCGTAGGTGACCTGCTTCGCCTTGGGTGAGCATGTCGATTCCATAACCAAACCTCTCTTGCCACATCTGATTCATCGCGCTGCCGTGTCTTGCATCGATCGCAGCGAGCATTTTCTGTTTCACCGGGAGCTCGAGCGCCCCGGGGTGTGCGGTCATAACGCTGATCAGCATCACATTCCCGCCGCGGTTCTCGAGGTACCCGCGAAGAGCCGCGACGGTACCACCCATGGTCAAGGTATCGTCGACCACCAGATAGTCTTGGCCAGCGGTTACATCACCCTTGAACACTGGGTTCGCCACCAGACGATAATCTGAGCCGGAATTAGTCCGGTGCACCCGATGCTTCTGGCCAATGCCCACCTCGACCTCGAGGTTAAGGTGAGACGCGATCGCCGAGGCATATGCCAAGGGGATCATGTTGATGCCGGAGGCCTCTGGCGCAATGACAGGAACCACTTTCGGCTGCCTGTCACCGATCGCCTCGCGGAGCTGTGCAATTAGCTCAGCAGTAACGAGCCGGTTGACCAGGCGAACCGCAGCAGCCGGATCTCCACCCTTCGCGCTCGCGTAATCAATGTCCTTGCCAACGGAGTTCAACTCACCGTTGCGTATTACGGCCGGAAAATCCCCCCAGGGGGCACGCTCGCTTCTGTCCATGCGACTTCACAACTGCAGGTTGACCTGTAGTGTCGCGCAAAAAATGAGACGGTGCCAAGGTAACCGCTGGTCTCGCCTCACGCCTTATTGAACAGATCGTCCTGAGTTTCGGTAGGCGGATCCGTCTCCTCTTCAGGAGTCTGGCTCGCCGACTGCTTGTCCAGGAGATCCAAGAGCTCGAGGAGCTTGCCGGCCGGCAGGCTGACCGGCACTAGCACTTCGGCCTGGCCCTGCTCCAGGGCTTGGCGATCAATTTTCTGCTCGCCCAGCGCGGTACGCAGGGAGCCAGAGATGCTGACCAGCGACGCCAGGTGAGGCGTGACATCCTTCAGCTTCAGCCTGGGAGCGGTAGCCGGCTTGGGCGCGGCATTGCGATGCTTCGGCATCGCCGACGCCTTACCCAAGGCATCGGCAGTTGCCAGCATCTTCCGAACTTCGTCGAGGTGATTGGGGCCACCCTGCTTCTCGTCCTTGATCAGGGCGATAACGGACGAGGCGCGGATTCGACCCTGACGGATCGCGTTTTTGACCTCTTGTTCGGCCTCGCAAAGGAGGAGGTTACTGGTGATGTGCTCGGCGCTCTTGCCTCGTCTGCGCGCAATGTCGGCTTTGCTATTGCCCTGGTTGAGCAACGTGCGATAAGCCTCCGCGCGCGATACCGGGTCGACATCCAACGAGTCCTGCGCCCCGAGCATGTGAAAGATGATTTCGGAGCTGTTGCCTACGAACTCGCGCAGTGCAAGGTGGAGCGTATCGGCAAGTTCGGGCTGTTCCTTGATTGCAGCTAGCGCGGCCAGCGTACGGTGATAGCCATGGACGAGGGTGATCTGACCATTCTCCATCCGCACGTCGATCGCCGGCGGCATCTCGCCCATCAAGATCCGCTCTTTGTAGCGCTGAACCACATCCCAATCGATGGGACGGATGTTCTTCGCCGTGTCGTATGAGATCTCGAGAGGGGAGGCGGTGTGCTGGCGCAGCCGGCCGAGCTTGCGGACGTCTTCGCCATTTTTCGCCTGGGTTTCCCGCAGTTCAGCCAGCGACCGAAGGGAGGTCGGTACCCGTGTCTTTCCAGTCATTGCGTCATCTCCTTGGGAATGCCCTGAAGCGTTTCGATGCTGGTAGTGTATATACGATACCAAGACGAAAACAAGAGCTTTGATGAGCGAAATTCGAATTTTTGGTTTTGGGTCCGTCAGTCAGGAAGGGGCGTCACCAGGCCGCGCTTGCGGTAGCTACCTACAGGTCAGCAGGATCCTTTGAATCGCTGTCCTGAGGGCGCTCGGGAGCATGTTCCGGAGCTGACTGCTCGATCCTAAGACGCAACCAGCGCGTTCCGCCGAGCTTGATGAATTGGGCGTGATCCTCGGCCGACAACCTAATGCTTCGGATACCAGCCGTACCCGGAACGTTCCAGCTCGCCTTAAGCTCCTGGCCTTCGACCGCTTCGCCTTGGCGTAGCTCACGCCGAAACCATGTCACTCCGCCCAGAGCGTGGAACGCCGCGTAGTGAGGATCACTCAGGCGCACCGCGCGCGGGATCGCTACCGTCTCCGCCTCCCGCGGCTTCCCACCTGACTGCCGAGGGCCACCGTGAGGAGGTAACCGCCGAGACTTGGAGGAGCTGGTGATCTTGGTCCAGTCATCATCATCGACGCCCCGCGCGAAGACCGCCCCAGGATCATCGAGCGCTACTTTTCGCTCGCTCGAGCTCGAGGTAATGCCTCCGTGTGTCTTGAGGATGTACGCAGACACGTTGAGAAGCTTGGCAGCATGGGGGTAAGACGGCGCGGCCACGATCTTGCGGATGCCTGGCAATTCCAGCGCATATACCGTGAGAGAGGTCTTAGGCATCGGCAGCGAGCCTGCGGTGCCGCACGATAGACCATCGCTCTCGGGTAGCACTGGTTCGTTCGGGCCCGGGTGTGCACACGTGGCTGCTAATCATTTTTTCGGCCGCCCATCGCGCTGTTGCTCAGGGCGTTCCAACGCTCCGCATAGAGGCTCAGTGCCTGTTCGGATGGCATTTCAAAAGAATCGCCAGCGCGCAGGAGGAATTCGCAAAAGCTGTTGACGGCGGCCAGGCGTATTTCCGCTTGAGAGGTATCGTTGGCGCTGGCCTTTCCAGGGAAGGGTCCGGATGTCCCCAGGCCAGCTGTGAGTAGCTTGGAAAGGAGGCCGAGTGGCGCGGCGGCGAAAGACGGATGCAAACGAGTGGTGACCTTCAAGACGTCCGCGACCAATGTTTCGAGGCTGCCCCGGTCCACCGGTTCCGTTGTGTTGGAAAGGCCTGGTGCAGCAGCTACTGCCGTGTCCAGCACCGCAGCGTACAGCTCCGAATTGGGCGAGCCGTTGTGCCGGAAAACAAGCTGGTCGCCGGAACGAATTTCGAAACTGCCGTCGGCCGTCGACGCATGGTGAAGTGGTGCGTGCGGCAGCGCTGACAAAGCGACCCGCAACTGGCGTAGCGACTCATCCATATAGGTGACCTCCAAGGCGTTATACAGGCAACGAGAGGCGTATCACCGCGTTCTCGCCTTGGTAATGTATATACGATACGTCGCGCGCGTCAATCGCTGTAGGGATGAAGGGCCAGACGTTTCGGGCCGTTGAGGTGAAGTGTTCGGGGCCAATCTGATGACCGGCCGGGCCGTCGCCATTGCCGTCCAAAAGCATCCGGTATAATATTTCTGTGCGGTATATAAGATTTGCGCTTTTGCGTCGGAGATCGGAATGCTACCTAGATCGCTCGTAGCGGTACTTGCGGTTGCAGCCATGCAGTGCGCGTTTGCAGGGGACTCAACCGGGAATCGGGCTCAGCCCCCTATCAACATGCCCTATGGCATCGTCGGGAACACCTGCCCCGGATTCGGAGCAACAGCCTTCGATTCCAACGGCTCAATACTTTCTTGCCAATCCGGTGTTTAAGCGAAGAGAGCCTTAGAACTACCTCTTCGCTTCTTTGCGCTTGGTTTGCAGGCGACGTTGCACCACAGCCTATCTTACCGGCGTAACCTCTTCCATGTTCTCTGATCAGGTCGCACGCAAAAAACGTCGTGCTTGTCAGGAAGTTAGCCTATCTCACAGCAACGTCGCGGTGCGCGCGCGGCCTCTGTACTATCTGATGGCGTTATTCGCAGCTACTTCGCGCAAGACACATTAATATATGTGTTGGGGTCAGACTTATACGGTTTATCTGAGTTGAAGCCCGCGCCGTATTCCGTGATATGACCAAACTTGGCATTTTTCTTTGCAGCGCAATAGCGCGACGCACACGTCAAGTTGTATTGAATTAGCGTGAAGTCATCCCCGCCTGGGCAGGAGCCATTCACGGCCGAGATCGTTATATCGAAGCTCTTGAATACCGCGAGCTGGCTCCATCGATTGCCCTGACAGCTAAGCAGTGTACCGCTAGATGCAAATGCTCTCAGGCCGTTGGCGCTACAGGGCTCGCCGACAGTAGCGATGGTTAACGAGACGGTGGGATTGGCGCGAATAGCAGTTGAGTCCGCTGCGTGGAGGTTCGCCGCGAAGAGCGGGAGAGCTAGTTTAGCAATCCGCAAAAAGTAGCGAGCGATCATTTAGAACAGCTCACTACGACGGCGGTGTTTCCAGAAGAATTATATGGCCTGTCGGTATTCCAGCCGTTTCCAGTTTCAATGATCATTCCGTACGAATAGTTTACGACTCCCTTGCAGTAACGAGCACCGCAGGTGACCCGATAAGTCATGTCACCGTAATAGGGTGGGTTGGGGTCAGCATTGGATCCTGACCCGGTACAGTTGGGATTTACTTGAGAGACAGTCGTCGAGAAAAGGGAGAAGGTCAGCGGCTGCGCCCACACACCGGATTGGCAAGATGGCCGAATCTTTGATCAGTACTTGCAACAAAAAATCGTTGCATAGTCATTCTGGCCGATGGCGATCCCGGGTGTTGAGGACCACCGCTGTCCACTACCTCCAGTATCCCATCCTACTTTGGTGTAGCCGGTGGGGCAGGCATAGGTGGTGACGTCATTCGAACTGTATCCGTTGATCGTCTGTGCCATGCAAGTTGGCGACGATGCTCCGTTCGAGCGCCACGCACCGGATTGGCAAGGTAGTCCTACTGCTGCGCGCAAGTTATCTCTAGATACCCGCCATCGTAAATTGGGTTGTTACCTAAGTCACAATAGAGGCGGGTCGTTATCCCATCAGTAACCAGCCCCTCATAGCTCCCCTGATACTGAGAGGGGCACGCTGAGCCGGTGACGGAAAGCACGAAGTCACCCTTGTCGCATGAAACAGCGACTTCGCCCTGGTCGACGCCTTTGGTGGCGCTGCGCTTGTAGGTGTTTTTGTAAGGCTGAACACCTTGATACTTCCACGCACCGGATTGGCAAGGCGAGAGCCGACTGGAGGGCTTTTCACCTTGCGACTTTCTCGCAGAAAGGTGTTAAGCCGCCGCTGATGACTCGCTGCGAGTTTCGGTCTCCAAGCTCGGGAGCATGACGATCCGTGCGTTGGCCGGCAAGGCTGTGAGGTATTCGTCCGGCTGCGGGATCGGTTGGCCCTGCATCAGCAGCGTCAGGATCCGTTTCAACAGCAGGGCCTGAGCATCCTGCAGTGCGCGATCAGGACAGTCCGAAACGACTTGGAGGTCGCCGAAGTCCGGTATCAAGACCCGATAGGTCTCATCCGGCATCGCTTCGCACGCGGCCGGGTAGGGGACTAGGAGGTCCAGCAGGGCCTGTCGACCGCGGTGCCTGGTGCCCTCCAGCTTCCGTACGAGCTTCGTTGCTCTGAGGTGGGTATATCGTTTGAGCATGCTTAAGCTCTTATGCCCGCTGATTGACGCGATCTCCATGACGTCCAGGGTCCCCAGCTCGAACAGCCTGGAGATCGCTTCATGGCGCAGGTCATGGAAGTGCAGATCCTCGATGCCGAGCTTCTTGAGCATGAACCTCCAGGTGCTCTTCAACCCGTTTGAGGTGTATCCGAACACCGGACCGTTCGCCTTCGGCTCGAGCTGCATCAGCACGTTGCGAGCTTTTACGCTCAGTGGGACGTCACGCTTGCTGCCGTTTTTCGTCTCCGCCAGGTGAATGATTCGGCTTCGGAGGTTTACTCGCTCCCACTGCAACCCAAGGAGCTCTCCCTGGCGCATCGCCGTCTCGAGCGCCAGGCGGATGATCGCGGCAAGATCTGGGTTTGGATAGCTCTCCGCATAGCGCATAAGCAACCTTTCTTCACGCGGCATGAGGCGGCGCTCACGCCCCGGAGATGGCTTGGGTTTTCGCACCTTGAGCACCGGATTTTCATCGCAGGTCCCCCATTCGATACGGGCGATATCAAACAGGTTTGAAAGGAGCGCTAGCTCAAGGCGTACGGTTGCCGGCGAGAGTGGTTGTCCGGTTTTCGCATTCTGCTGCGCAAGCCTGGTGTCCCGGTAGGTGGCTACGTCGACGGAGGTCACGTCGCGCATGTTCTTCGCGGCCAAGAATGAGCGCTTGAGCTGCTCGATCCGGTAGGTCTCTTGGGCGAATCCTTTCTTGAGGATGGACACCTTGGCCCGGTAGAGGTCCAGGGCGTCTGCCATCAGCATCTGGATCATGTGCGACTCTTGCCACCCAAAAGGGCTGGAGTCTAAAAGACGGCGCCGCCGAGGTCAGCGTCTCGGCTGAAAAAAACTCAAGTGACTTGAGTTCTGAAGGTCATCACTCGTCGCGCCTGCACGCACGTATCCCCCCTTCCTCGAACCCTATCCAAGCGTCAGCCCGCTGGGTGGAGATCTTTGCATTCTAGAGCGTATGGTCGCGAAGTGGGTTGCCTCGACAAAGGCTAGCAGTCGTTAAATATGCACGATATAGTAACCGTGTATGGTGTATTTGGCTGAGGCCGAGGTTGGACTATGAAGCATCTCGAATGGGTGGCCGCGGCTGTCTTCACGTTCGCAGTGGCCAGCAGTGCACAGGCAGACGCGGTTGGTAACGCAGTGTCCTCTGTGACGGGGACTACAGGAGCACTTCCGACAGTGACGGTGCCTGTCATCAAATCCGATTCGACGACGATGAGCCAGCCTTCGGTTGCGCTTTCTATCGTAGCGGAAGGCGGTACCTGTGGCGGTATCGGCGCGCGCGCCTACACGTCGACAGGCGCACCGGTCGAGTGCATCAACTACTCATGGGCAAAGCCGGTGCGTTGGTACAACGGCACCGTCTCGGCTGGTGCAACGTGTCAACAGATCGGTTCTGGGTCCTTGGCTTTCGATTCGAGCAAGACGCTTTATGTCTGCAAGTAGTATCCGCCGGCTGAAGTCCGTAGCAGCGGTTTCCGCGTGTCTGCTGTGGAATCCCGTCTTGGTTAAGGCTGACACCTGGGATTCTGTTCCCAGTGGAAGCGCCACGGGTAACCTTACATG
>NZ_JALNUX010000008.1:0-215308 GCF_026544185.1 Pseudomonas sp. GM_Psu_1 | reverse complement strand
CAACGGCGCTGCCTTGTCCACGCGGGTAAGGTGCTGTGCCGTCAGTGGAAAACGCTGGCGCGGTTTTCCACGCTACGGGCTGGGGTTTTCCCTCATTCCAGCCCTCTCCAGGGGGAGAAAGGTACAGGCACTGTAGGTTGGGTTGAGCGTCTAGCGAAGCCCAACGAGCCCAGCCTTCAGGCGTAGACGTAGGGCCCACCCTGCTCTAATGCCCGCTGATAAGCCGGACGTGCATGGATGCGCTTGAGGAAGTCCACCAGCTTGGGGCGCTTGCCATTGTCCAGACCGGCGCGGCTGGCGGCGGCTTCCAGGGGGAAGCTGAGCTGGATGTCGGCCGCGGTGAAGCTATCGCCGACGAACCAGCCGCTTTCGCCCAGCTGGCTTTCCAGGTAGTCCAGGTGCAGGTCGAGCTGGGGCTGGATGAAGCTGGCCGTGGCCTTGGCGGCGATGCCCTTGGCGATGGGTTTGGCAAAGAAGGGCATGGGCGAGCTAGCGATGCGGTCGAACACCAGCTTGAGCAGCAGCGGGGTCATGGCCGAGCCTTCGGCATAGTGCAGCCAGTAGGTGTAGCGCACGAACTCCGGGCTGTCCTGGGCGGGCAGTAATTGCGGGCCGTAGCGCCGCGCCAGGTAGTCGACGATGGCGCCGGATTCGGCCAGGGTCAGGTCGCCGTCGACGATCACCGGCGACTTGCCCAGCGGATGCACCTTGCGCAACCCCGGCGGGGCGAACAGGCCGCCCGCTGCTCGCTCGTAGCGTTGCACCCGATATTCGATACCGAGCTCTTCGAGCAGCCAGAGCACCCGCTGGGAGCGGGAGTTGTTCAGGTGGTGGACGACGATCATGGTCTTTCCTTAGGCCTGGAGCGGGCGGGTCAGGGCGCCGGGGTGCCCGGTTCGCCGAGGGAGGTCATGGCCTCGGTTGGCTCCAGCCGCATGCGGAAATCGCGTCCGCTCGGGTGCTGGAACACATGGAGGCCGAATTCCGGGAGGATGGAGAGCAGGTGGTCGAAGATGTCCCCCTGGATGCCCTCATATTGCGCCCACACCGTGGTGTTGGTGAAGCAGTAGATCTCCACCGGCAGACCCTCGCTGGAGAGCGGCATCTGGCGCACCAGCAGGGTCATGCCCTGGTGCACTCCGGGATGGGCGCGCAGATAGCGTTCCACATAGGCGCGAAAGGTCCCCAGGTTGGTGACCCGGCGGGTGTTGACCGGCTCCTGGCCGCGTTTTTCCAGCTTGCGATTCCAGTCCGCCAGTTCCTGTTCCTTGGCGGTGAGGTAGTCGTCCAGCAGGTTGAAGCGGTGCAGGTGCTCGCGCTCGGCGTCGCTGAGGAAGTGCACGCTGTTCTGGTCGATGTTGAGCGCGCGCTTGATCCGTCGGCCACCGGCTTCCTGCATGCCGCGGTAGTTGCGGAAGGAGTCGGTGATGAATCTCTTGGTGGGGATGGTGGTGATGGTCTTGTCGAAGTTCTGCACCTTGACCGTGTGCAGGGCGATGTCGATGACGTCGCCGTCGGCGTTGAGCTGGGGCATCTCGATCCAGTCGCCGACGCGGATGATGTCGTTGCTGGAGATCTGCACGCTGGCCACCAGGGAGAGCAGGGTGTCCTGGAAGATCAGCAGCAGCACCGCGGCCATGGCGCCGAGGCCGGAGAGCAGGATCAGCGGCGAGCGGTCGATCAGGGTGGCGATCATCAGGATGACCGCGATGGCGTAGATGACGATCTTGCTGACCTGGACATAGCCCTTGATCGGCTTGAGCCGCGCCGAGGGCCGGCGCGAATAGAGCACGTTGACCACGTTCAGGGCGCTGCCCAGGGCCAGGGCGATGGTCAGCACGATGAAGGCGCTGCAGACGTTCTGCACCACGGTGACCAGGGCCTCGGGGCGCCCGGGCACCAGTTCGATGCCGATCGACAGCACCAGGGCCGGGACTATGTTGGCCAGCCGGCCGATGACGCGGTGGTGATTGAGCTCCTGGTCCTGACCGAAGGAGGTGCTGCGCAGCAGGCGATAGAAGCCGCGCACCAGGATGCGCTTGACGATCCAGTTGAGCACCCAGGCCGCCAGCAGCAGGCCGAGGCAGGCGACCAGGGTGAGCAGTTGCGGGTGTTTTTCGAGGTCGTCGATCAGGTTGGTCAGGGCCGTGGGCATAGGGGGTCTCTTGACGGGATACTACGGGCGCCACGTTAGCAAAGCTGCGCCCAGCATGCCGTATTCGGCGCCCGTGGTCGGTCCAAGGTTCAGCCCTTCCAGGAAAATTTCCATGCGCGTTCTCCCTGCCTTTTTCACCCTCGTCGCCGTGCTGCTGCTCGCCGGTTGCGCCGGGCGTCCCTTCGGACCGCCGACCCTGGACGATCGCCTGGCCGACCTCGGCTATCGGCAGAGCGCGGCCTTGGACACCATCCTGGGCTTCGATCTGTCCGGCTGGCACTACCTGGACACCCGGCACCTGGCGCTGGGCACCGGGTTGGGCCGCGCCTACCTGGTGGACTTCGCCGTGCCCTGCCGCAATCTGGCCGCTGGCAATCGCCTCGGCTATCGCTCGCGGGCTGCCGGCCTGCGCCCGGGTGACGTCCTCGTCTCCACCGATGCCCGGGGCAACCGTATGGAGTGCCCCATCGGCGGGCTGTATCGCCTCGATCCCTGGCGCTGAAATCCCATGATCCTGACCCTCGGTCATTCCAATCATCCGCTGGCGCGCTATGTCGAGCTGCTGCAGGCGCAGGGGGTGACGGCGGTGGCCGATGTGCGCTCCCAACCCTATAGCCGCCATGTGCCCCAGTATCGCCGCGAGGCCCTGCGCGACGGTCTGGCCGCGGCGGGGATCGCCTATGTGTTCCTGGGCCGGGAGCTGGGCGCGCGCAGCCCGGACCCAGCGCATTACGAGGACGGACAGCTGCGCTATGACCGCCTGGCCGCCAGCGCGCCGTTCCAGCAGGGATTGCTGCGGCTGGAGCAGGGCCAGGCCCGCTGGCGCATCGCCCTGCTCTGCGCCGAGCGCGATCCCCTGACCTGTCATCGTGGCCTGCTGGTGGCGCCCTGCCTGGTGCGGTGGGGCCTGGCAGTGACCCATATCCATGCGGACGGTCGGCTGGAATCCCAGGCCGAGCTGGAGGACCGGCTACTGGCCGCGACTGGGCTGGCGGATGGCGATCTGTTCAGCTCGCGAGAGGAGCGGCTGCAGCAGGCCTATGCGCGCCATGGCTGGGGCTAGGAAAGAAAAGCGAATTTAGCGCTCGACCGGCTCGCGCTTCTTCCACCAGCCGGCATAGAGGCCGATGGGATAGACACTGACCAGCACGGCGTATACCACCCAGGTGCGCCAGGACCAGGCCGACAGCACGAACCCCTGGGAGAAGCCGACCAGCAGGTAGCAGGCCGCTGCGACCAGCAGGATGCTGCCGAGGGCACTGCCGAAGCGGGGTTTCTCAGTCATGGCGTCGGCTCCAGGCCCGGGCGGCCGCAGGAAAGAAAGGGCGTTCCTTTTAAGCCGAAGCCGGCTGTCTGGCAATGCCTGCGACTGCTACCAATTGTTTGCCACTGTTCAGGGCTTGAAGGCGCCGATGAAGATGCTCGGATCGACGCGCACGTCATTGAGGCTGACGTTCCAGTGCAGGTGCGGGCCGGTCGCGCGCCCGGTGCTGCCGACGCGACCGACCACCCCGCCACGGGGCACCTCCTGGCCGACCTGGACGTCGACGCGGGAGAGATGGCAGAACATGCTGATCAGCCCCTGGCCGTGGTCGACGAACACCGTCTTGCCGTTGAAGAAGTAGTCGCCCACCAGCACCACCTTGCCGGCCGCGGGCGCCTTGACCGGGGTGCCGGCGGGCACCGCGAAGTCCAGGCCGGAATGCGGATTGCGCTCCTGGCCATTGAAGAAGCGACGCAGGCCGAAGGGGCTGGAGAGCGGGCCGTCCACCGGCTTGTCGAGGAGCAGATTGCTGGGCTGGTTCGGCGAGAATAGCCGGTAGGCGGCTTGCTGTTCGGCCAGTTCGCGCTCGAAGCGCTTGAGGTCCTCGGGATTGGGCGTGACCTGGCGCTGGTTCTTCAGGGTGATGCGCTGCTCAGCATAGTGGCGGCTACCGACCGTGAAGGCCTGGGGTGCTGCGCCGGCGACCTCCAGCGGCTGGCGACCCGCGGCGGTGCCCAGGGGGATGCCGACGATGGCCACCCAGCCGTTGCCGTCCTTGACCACCAGCACCGGCTTGCCCTGGTAGCGCACCCGCGGCGCCGCGTCGCCGGGGATCGGCACCACGGCGACGCCGCCCGGCACGGGTTTGTCCAGCAGGCGTTGCAGGTAGGTACCGGCATGTGCGGGCAGGGCGAGGAACAGGCAGCAGAGCAGGGGCAGCAGGCGGGACATGGGGTTTTCCAACGGCGAAAACGCCCATGCTGGAGCAGGCGAGGGCCGCAGGGCAAGGTGCCCGCAGCCCGCTTCGTCAGTTGGGCACGATCTTGTAGAGCACGGTTTCCAGGGCCGGCTTCTGCTTGGGATCGAAGAAGCTCATCTCGGGGATGCGCGAATCCGTGACATAGACGGTGCCATCCGGTCCGCGACCGAAGGTGTCCGGCCAGATCAGTTTCTTGTCCTGCACCAGGGTGGTGAGCTGGCCGTTCTCGCGGATCTTCACCGCATGGTCTTCCACCGCGCTGACATAGAGGCGCCCTTGCGGGTCCATCAGCAGGCCATCGGCCGGCCCGTTCTCGCCGACCTTTTCCACCTTGGCCGGCAGGCTGGCGAGGTCGTCGCCCTGCAGCGCCGCGGTGGCGATGCGGTAGAGGGTATTGCCCTTGACCGCCTGCCAGTAGAGGTAGTCGCCTGCCGGGGAGAGGGCGATGCCGTCGGCGGAGAATTCCACGCCGCGGCCATCCGGACGCATCAGCGGCTCGCCATCGGCCTTGACCTTGACGCCCTTCTCGGCCTGGGTGCTCGGATCGCCATCCAGGGCGCGCCGCGCCTTGCCGCTCTCCAGATCCAGGACTACCAGGGCGCCGCGGGCACCGGAATCGGTGATATAGGCGTGGCGACCGTCCGGGCTGAATCTCACGTCGTTGAGGTAGCTGCCCTGGGGCGCCACGCTTTCGTCCAGCGCATAGACCTTGCTCACCTGGTTGCTGGCCAGGTCGATCCTGACCAGCTTGGGTGCGCCGGGCACCACCAGCGCCTGGGCCGGAGCGCCCGGATCGATCACCCAGAGACTGCCGCGACCGTCGGCCACCACGGATTGCACGCAGACCCAGTGGTTGCCCGGAGTCAGCTCGTCGCGCTTGGCATTGCGCCAGCCGTTCCAGGCCGGGTCCGGATAAGGCACCAGGCTGCCATCGGGCTTGAGTTCAGCGACCGAGACCTCGCTGTCTTCGGTCCAGCGGGGGAAGTTGACGAAGATCCGTCCGCTCTCGCTGACGGTGACGCCGGTGACCTGGTGATCGAAGCTGGCGACCTTTTCCAGTTTGGCGCTGGATTCGGCGGCCAGGGCGACCGGTGCCAGGGGCAGGGCGGTCAGCAGGGTGGCCAGGGCGAGGCGGGAGAGGGCGGGTCTGGGCATGGCGGATTCCTGATGGGTGACCGGAAGGGCCGGTCCTGCAGGTACGACTGCGCCAGCCGCCTGGAAGATCGCCGGGGCCGACGGCCGGCCGGCCCTGGCCCCGGCGGGAACGTCCGTGGAAATCCCGGGGTCCTCCTTCAAATCCCAAGGGAGAAGACCATGCCTCGTCTCATCACCAGCAGCCTGGCCCTGCTGACCCTCGGCGCTCTGCTCGCCGGTTGCGACAAGTCGCCGGAAACGCCACCACCCCAGCGCAGCGAGGTGGTGCAAAAGAGCGCGCCGGGCAGCGATCCGGCTACCCAGTCACCCGAGCGAACCGTGGAGCAGCCCCGCCAGTAGGGCTCAGCTCGCCGGCACGCCTTGCTGCCAGACATCCCAGTGTTCGACGATCTCCTGCACCAGCGGATTGCCGGTGCGATAGAGATTTTCCAGCGCCGGGGCGAAACCGCCCTGCTTGGCGTAGTCGAGCAGGTTGTCGACCTCGGAGGCGCCCTTGGCCGGGCGGTCGAAGTCCGAGCCGGCACGGACCACCGCCAGGCGCTGCAGGTCGACCTTGCCCAGGCGGCTGGCGCGCAGCATGGCCTCGTAGGTGGCGTTGTCCTCCTGCTGGGTGGTGCAGTAGCGGCCCTGGCCGTTGGTGAGCAGGCGGGTCCACTCCTCGGCACGTTCGGAGAGGCGGGTGCCGGAATACCAGGTGTCGCCGGCCAGGGTGTCGCAGCGGGTCACCACCGGCGGCTGGTTGGCCGGGGCGTAATCGTAGCGTTGGCGCCAGGCCTTGGATTCCGCGCTTTCCGTCAGCTCGGCCTGGCGGGACAGGGCATAGGCCTTGTCCCTCAGCCGCACATTGAGTTCGAACACCTCGGTCTTGTAGTCCAGCGGCGGTTTCTCGCCCGGCCCCCGGGTGTTGATGCCCAGGTAGCCGGTGGGCCAGTCCTTGGGCACGTCGCGGGGATCGAGCTCCCACTGGATGCCGAAGTCCACCAGGTAGCGCGCCCAGGCGGTGGTGCCCAGGGTGCCTTCCTTGGGACTGATCCCGGCGATGCCGGCGATCAGGAAGTAGGTGTGTTTGAGGTCGAACTTGGGCGATAGAGTCAGCGCCAGGGTCGAGGCGGCGGCATTGGCGTGCCCCATTCCAGTGGTCATCAGGCACACCCGTGCCTCATTGCAGAGCACATTTGGATAGTCGGCGGACAGGCCGTCGACGGCGACCTTATGGGTGAGCTTGAGGCGATCGATCCAGGTCTGGGCCTCGGGGGCGAACATCGCCACGAGCATGACCTTGGGTTGCAGCGGCGCGGCGGGCGGGGTCGCGGCCTGGGCCGCGCCGGCCAGCAGGGCGGTGGTGAGGGGAAACAGGGAAGCGCGCAGAAGGGAATGCATGGAGGGCCTCGGTAGGGGGAAATCCTGACCGAGGGTTCAAGATACATGCCACCATCGGTCCGGGTTGGACCGATTAGTCCAACAGAGACAGAGTGGTGGGTTCTTGGTGATTGTCCAGTACCCGCACCGCCAGTTCGCCCTCGGCGAGGCGGGCAATGAGCTTTTGCCCATTGGCGACCTCGGCGGCGGACCGCACGGCATGGCCCCGCTCGTCGAGCAGGATGCTGTAGCCGCGACCCAGGGTCGCCAGGGGGCTGACGATCTGCAGCGTCTGCACGGTGCCGGCCAGGCGTTGCTGGCGCTCCTTCAGCTGGCGCTGCATGACCCGGGGCAGCCGCTCGGCCAGTTGCTCCAGGCGCTGGCGCAACATAGCCAACTGGCGCCCGGGATGCTGGCCGGCCAGGCGGGTGTCCAGGTGCGCCAGGCGATCGCGTCGGCGATTCTGGGCGATGACATAGGCGCGTCTCAGGCGCAGATCCAGGTCGTCCAGCCGCTGGGCCTGCTGGCGCAGTCGTTCGCCGGGATGGCGCAGGCGGCGGCTGCAGGCCTCCAGGCGCAGGCGTTCCCGGGCCAGGCGTTCGCGCATGCGCAGGAGCAGCTGGCGATGCAGGCCGTCCAGGCGCAGGCGCAGGTCGGCGCTATGGGGCGCGAGCAATTCCGCGGCCGCCGACGGGGTAGGGGCACGGACATCGGCGACGAAGTCGGCGATGGAGACATCGGTCTCGTGGCCGACGGCGCTCACCACCGGGGTCTGGCAGGCGGCCAGGGCGCGGGCCACGGGTTCTTCGTTGAAACACCAGAGGTCTTCCAGAGAGCCACCGCCCCGGGCCAGGATCAGCGCATCGAAGCCCTGGCGGTCGGCCAGTTGCAGGGCGCGGACGATCTGGGCGGTGGCCTCGCGACCCTGCACCGCGGTGGGGATCAGGGTCAGCTCCACCTGGGGCGCGCGTCTCTTGAAGACGCTGACGATATCGCGGATCACCGCGCCGGTCGGCGAGGAAACGATGCCGATGCGCTGCGGATGGGCGGGCAGCGGGCGCTTGCGTTCGGCGGCGAACAGGCCTTCGGCGGCCAGCCGCTCCTTGAGCGCCTCGAAGGCCAGGCGCAGGGCGCCGTCGCCGGCCGGTTCGACGCTGTCGAGGATCAGCTGGTAGTCGCCGCGGCCTTCGAACAGCGAGACCTTGCCGCGCACCTTGACCGCCAGGCCGTCGCGCAGCGTCTGGCGCACCCGGCTGGCGTGCTGGCGGAACAGCGCGCAACGCACCTGGGCCTGGCCGTCCTTGAGGGTGAAATAGAGATGGCCGGACGCCGGCTTGGCCAGGTTGGAGATCTCGCCCTCGACCCAGACCTGGGCGAAGACGTCCTCCAGCAGCACCCGGGCGCGGCTGTTGAGCTGGCTGACGCTGAGCACCTCGCGGTCGAGACCGAGGCGGGCGAAGGGGTCCTTGAACATGGGGCGCTTTCTATGGCTTTCGTCGGCCTCACCTTAGCAGCTATGGGCGCGCGGCGAGCAGCGGATTAAGCTGCGCGCCCCATTCTTCGAGACCCGCGCTCCATGACCCTGCGCCAGACCATCCTCGCTCCCCGCATTTCCAGCCATCCACGGGTGGAGCGCACCGCCGTGGAGATCCTTGGCTGGCTCGCCGCCAGCGGCGTGGTCCGGGCCGAGGCCTCGCCCTGCCTGCCCAGCCGCGGCCGGCGGGGCCATGCGCCGGGTCCGCGACTGACCGAGGTGCTGCGCCTGGCGCCGGGCATGGACGATCCGCGCGACTATGCCGATGGCGGTCTGGAGATCGTCACCGAGCGCTGCATCTTCACCCCGCTGGACGGCTTCGAGGGGCGGGCGCGTTGCCCTGCCTGCCGCCGTGAGATCGGCGAGGCGCTGTTCGAGCACCTGGAGGTGTGGATGCCGGCGGAAAGCGACAACTTCGCCTGCCCGGAATGCGATCACGAAGACGACATCAACGGCTTCGACTTCCCC
Source organism: Pseudomonas sp. GM_Psu_1 (assembly GCF_026544185.1). Taxonomy (NCBI): domain Bacteria; kingdom Pseudomonadati; phylum Pseudomonadota; class Gammaproteobacteria; order Pseudomonadales; family Pseudomonadaceae; genus Pseudomonas; species Pseudomonas sp. GM_Psu_1. The sequence continues at coordinate 206,394 of NZ_JALNUX010000008.1, read as the reverse complement.
CAGCCCTGCGCCTTTTCCGACCTGGGCTTCATCTTCAACCACTGGCCGGCACGGGCCTTCGCTCCGGCCTTCCTGGAGGAATTCCGGAGAAGGCTGGGGCAGCCGTTGGCGGTGGTTGAGGTCTAAGGGTTTTTAGATATCTATCGCGGCCATGGGCCGCTCCTACAGGCTCCGATTCATCTGTAGGAGCGGCCCATGGCCGCGATAGAGCGATAGATCCGTAGCGTGGAAAACCGCGTAGCGTTTTCCACCGGGCACGGTGTTTGATGGTAGGTTGGGTTGAGATGGCTTTTTCGTCGAAGCCCAACAGGCACGCGCGGCTGGATGTGTGGGATGTTGGGCTTCGCTGCGCTCAACCCAACCTACGTCTCTTATGCCTGCAACCTGCGCAACCACTCCAGCCCCGCCGAGGTATCACCGCGCGGGCGGTACTCGCAGCCGATCCAGCCGTCGTAGCCGAGGGCGTCGAAGCGTTCGAACAGGTAGGGATAGTACAGCTCGCCCAGGTCCGGTTCGTGGCGGTCAGGGACGCCGGCGATCTGCACGTGGCCGATACCGGCGAAGTCGCGCTCGAAGGTCTTGCTGACGTCGCCCTCGACGATCTGGCAGTGGTAGCAGTCGAACTGCACCTTCAGATTGTCAGCGCCTATGGCCTGGCGGATGGCCTGGGCGTCGTCCTGGCGATTGAGGAAATAGCCGGGCATGTCGCGCGGGTTGATCGGCTCGATGAGGATCGTCACCCCGGCCTTGGCCGCCTGCTCGGCGGCATGGGCGAGGTTGCCCAGGTAGGTGTCGCGGGCGCGGGCCCGGTCGACCCCGGTGGGCAGCAGCCCAGCCATCACGTGCACCAGGCGATTGCCCAGCACGGCGGCGTAGTCCAGGGCGCGGTCGATGCCGGCGCGGCACTCGGCCTCGCGACCGGGCAGGGCGGCCAGGCCGCGCTCGCCAGCGGCCCAGTCACCGGGTGGGGCATTGAACAGCACCTGGGTCAGGCCGGCGGAGTCCAGCCGGGCCTTGATCTCGGCGGCGGTGTGCTCATAGGGAAAGAGGTATTCCACGGCCTGGAAACCATCCGCCGCGGCGGCGGCGAAGCGGTCGAGGAAGGCATGCTCGGGGTAGAGCATGCTGAGGTTGGCGGCGAAGCGGGGCATGGCTTGTCTCCCAGATCAGACGAAGGGCCAGAGCAGCAGGGTGATGGCGAAGCCCAGGCACCCCAGCAGGGTGGTCAGGACAGTCCAGGTACGCAAGCCGTCGGCGACGCTCAGGCCGACCAGCTTGGTGAAGATCCAGTAGCCGGCGTCGTTGATGTGCGACACGGCCAGGCCGCCGGCGCCCATGGCCAGGCACAGCAGGGCCATGTGGTTGGCCGAGAGGTCCAGGGTGGCGATCAGCGGGCCGAGGATGCCGGCGGTGGTGACCAGGGCCACGGTGGTGGAGCCCTGGACCGCGCGCAGCAGCAGGGTCAGCACGAAGCCCAGCGCCAGCACCGGCAGGCCGGTGGCGCGCAGCAGCTCCGAGACCACCGCGCCGATGCCGGTGTCCACCAGCACCTTGCCGAAGACGCCGCCGGCACCGGCGATGAGGATGACCATGGCTACGCCGGGCAGCGCCGAGCCGATGACGTCCGAGACCTGCTCGCGCGACCAGCCGCGGCGGAAGCCCAGCACATAGGCGCACAGCAGGGTGTCGATCAGCAGGGCCACCAGGGGCGCGCCGACCACGGTGAGGATGTCGCGCAGCAGGTTGCCGGCGGGCAGCCAGCTGGTGGCAAGGGTACCCAGCAGGATCAGCACGATGGGCAGCAGGATCAGCGTCACCACCAGACCGAAGCCGGGGGCCGGGGCGGGCGGCAGACCGGCGGCGAGGCCGGCCGGGGTCTCGTCGACCTTGACCGCGGCGGCGCCGAGGCTGGGCAGGCCGGGCGCCATGTCCTGGCCGCGGCCCCACTGCTGCAGGTGGGTGTCGGTGATCTGCGGACCATAGACGTCGCTACGGATGTCGTCGGTCATGGGGTAGTGACGACGGGTCATGCGCCCGGCCACCCACCAGCCGATCAGGGCCAGCACGGCGGTGATCGGCAGGCCGAACAGCAGCACCCGACCGAGATCCGCGCCCAGCTGGCCGGCGGCGGCCACGGCGCCCGGGTGGGGCGGCAGCATGGCGTGCACGGTGAGCATGGTGGCGCACATCGGCAGGGCGAAGACGATCAGCGGCTTGCGCGCAGTGCGGGCGATGCCATAGGCCAGCGGCATCAGCACGATCACGCCGACCTCGAAGAACACCGGGATACCGACCAGAAAGCCGGCCAGGGTCAGCGCCAGCGGCGTGCGTCGGTTGCCGAAGCGCTCGATCAGCGTCTTGGCCAGGGCCTCGGCGCCACCGGAGAGTTCGATGATGCGACCGATCATGGCGCCCAGGGCGATGATGATGGCGATGTGGCCTAGGATCTTGCCCATGCCGCCTTCGATGGTGGCCACCAGCTTGGACGGCTCGACCCCGGCGGCCAGGGCCACCAGGATGCTCACCAGCATCAGCGCCACGAAGGGCTGGAACTTGTACTTGAGAACCAGGAACAGCAGCAGGGCGATGCCCGCCGCGGCGATGAGGACCAGCAGCAACGGACTCATGAACGGGACTCCGGGCGGGTGGGGCTGACGACGTGGGACATGGCACTTTCCTCGCTATTGTTGTTTTTCCAGGGCAAGCCGATCCCGCGACGGCCAACTAGGGCCATCGTGGGGGTATTGCGGTAGCGCGGGCTTCAGGTCACCAGACGGCGCCGAAGGTCTCCGCCAGTTCGGCCAGCGCGGCGGCATCCAGCGGCGCCGGGCGCGGCTCGGTCAGCAGCCACAGCCGCGCGGTTTCTTCCAGCTCCTCCAGGGCGAAGCTGGCCTTGCTCACGCTGCTTTCCCAGACCACCGGACCGAGGCGTTCGAGCATCACACCGCGGACCCGGTTGGCCAGTTGCGCCACCTGCTCGGCGACGCTGGCGGCGCCGGGGCGGGCGTAGGGGATCAGCGGGATATGACCGACCTTCATCACCTGGTAGGGGGTGATGGGCGGCAGGATGTCGTCCGGGCGCCAGACGCCGGCCAGGGTCAGGGCCACCAGGTGGGTGGAGTGGGTATGCACCACGCCGCCCACGCCGGGATTGCGGTCATAGACCTGGCGATGCAGGGCCAGGGTCTTGGACGGCTTGTCGCCGGAGACCCAGTCGCCGTTCAGGCCGACCTTGGCGATGGCCGCCGGATCGAGGCGACCCAGGCAGGCATCGGTGGGGGTGATCAGCCAGCCGTCTTCCAGGCGGGCGCTGATGTTGCCGGCGCTGCCCACGGTGTAGCCGCGGGCATAGAGGCTGGCGCCGACGGTGCAGATCTCTTCGCGTAGCCGGGCTTCGGCGCTCATGGCTGTTCTCCCGCCAGCTGGCGCAGGGCCTTGGCGAAGAAGTCGCGACTGCCGAAATTGCCGGACTTGAGCGCCAAGGCCAGGGGTTCGCCCTGCACCTGGCCGAGGGTGGCCGGCACGCCCGGATCGATCTGGGCGCCGATGCGCAGGGCTTGTACGCCCAGGGCCTGGACCACGGCGCCGGAGGTCTCGCCACCGGCCACCACCAGACGGCGTACGCCACGGTCGAACAGGCCGCGGGCGATCTGGCCCAGGGCACGCTCCACCAGTTCACCGGCGCGCGCCACGCCCAGCTCGCGCTGGATGGCCTTGACCTCGTCGGCGGGGCTGGTGGCATAGATCAGCACGGCCTGGTCCTGCTCGCGCGCCCAGGCGAGGGCGGCGTCGATGGACTCGTCGCCCTGGGCCAGCGCCAGCGGATCCAGGCGCAGGGCCGGGCGACCGGCTTCCAGCCAGGCAGCGACCTGGCCATTGGTGGCCTGGGACGCACTGCCGGCCAGCACGGCTTCGCCACCGGTGGGCAACTCCAGGGCGGCGGCGTCGTGCGCCTGCAGTAGACCGGCGCGGCGGAAATTCTCCGGCAGGCCCTGGGCGATGCCCGAACCGCCAGTCACCAGGGGCAGCTCGGCACAGGCCGCGCCCAGGGTGTGCAGATCGGCGTCGGACAGGGCATCGGCGATGGCCAGACGATGACCCGAAGTCCGGAGCTCGGCGATGGCCGCGCGCACGGCCTCGGGGCCCTTGGCGACCTGGTCGTAGCGCAGCAGCCCTACCTTGCCGCGACTCTGGGCCTGCAGCACCCGCACCAGGTTGGCATCGCTCATGGGCGTCAGCGGGTGGTGCTGCATGCCGGATTCGCTGAGCAGCTGGTCCTGTACGAACAGGTGGCCGCGAAACAAGGTGCGGCCGGTCTCCGGGAAGGCCGGGCAGGCCAGGGTGAAGTCGCAGTCCAGCGCCTCCTGCAGGGCCTCGGCCACCGGGCCGATGTTGCCTTCCGCGGTGGAGTCGAAGGTCGAGCAGTACTTGAAGAAGAACTGCCGGCAGCCACGCTGGCGCAGCCAGGCGAGGGCGGCCAGGGATTCGCTCACCGCCTCGGCCGCTGGTGTGGTGCGGGATTTCAGCGCCACTACCACGGCGTCGGCGGCTTCCAGTTCGGCGTCGGCAGCGGGCACGCCGATCACCTGCACGGTGCGCATGCCGCCGCGCACCAGCATGTTGGCGAGATCGGTGGCGCCGGTGAAGTCGTCGGCGATGCAGCCCAGCAGCGGGCGGGTCTCGGTCGCGCTCATCGGGATCACTCCGCGGCCTTGGGCAACTCGATGCCCGGGAAGATCTTGATCACCGCCGAGTCGTCTTCACGCCCGTAGCCGGCAGTGGAGGCCTGCATGAACATCTGGTGGGCGGTGGCCGACAGCGGCAGCGGGAATTTCGAGGTGCGCGCGGTATCCAGCACCAGGCCCAGGTCCTTGACGAAGATGTCCACGGCGGACAGCGGGGTATAGTCGGCCTTGAGGATGTGCGGCACGCGATTCTCGAACATCCAGGAGTTGCCGGCGCTGTGGGTGATGACCTCGTAGAGGGCCTCCGGATCGACGCCTTCACGCAGGCCCAGGGCCATGGCCTCGGCGGAGGCGGCGATGTGCACCCCGGCCAGGAGCTGGTTGATGATCTTGACCTTGGAACCCTGGCCGGGCGCGTCGCCCAGGCGATAGACCTTGCCGGCCATGGCGGCCAGGACCGCTTCGCCCTTGGCATAGGCTTCCGCGGTGCCGGAGGTCATCATGGTCATCTCGCCACTGGCGGCCTTGGCGGCGCCCCCGGACAGCGGGGCGTCCAGGAGCAGGATGCCGCGCTCGGCCAGGCGCTCGCCCAGCTCCACGGCGTAGGCCGGAGCCACGGTGGCGCAGGCGATCACCAGGCTGCCCGGACGCAGGGCGGCAACCGCGCCCTGCTCACCGAACAGCACGGCTTCGGTCTGCTCGGCGTTGACCACCACGGTGATGAGGATGTCGCAGCTGTCGGCCAGGGCCGCCGGCGAGGTACAGGCCACGCCGCCTTCGCTGGCGAAGGCTTCCAGCACGCTGGCGCGCACGTCGCAGGCATGCACGGCGAAGCCGGCCCGCAGCAGCGAACGGGCGACGCCCAGACCCATGGCCCCGAGGCCGATGACACCGACGTTGTCTTGCATCTTGTTGTTCTCCGTAAAAGGTCAGGCGAAGCCGGCCTGCCGCAGGCGGCGGGCGGCGTTGTAGATGTGCTGGCGGGCGGCGTTGGCGGCGGCCAGGGGATCGCCGAGGCGAATGGCGGCGACGATGGCCTGGTGTTCTTCGTGCACCTGACGGGAGAAGTCCTCGCGCCGCGCCTCGTTGGTGCGGGTGATGCGGGTGGCCGTCTCGAGGTACTGGCTGACGAATTCCAGGGTCCTGATGAAGTAGGGATTGCCGGTGGCCTGGGCGATGGTGCGATGGAAGGCCACGTCGGCGCGTACGCCGTCATGGCCGTCGGCGACCTCTTCGTCGATGGCGGCCAGGGCCTCGTCGATGGCGACCAGATCGGTCTCGCTGCGGTTGATGGCGGCTTCGGAGGCGATTTCGGCCTCGATGGCACGACGCAGGTCCAGCAGGTGGAAGACGCTGCCGGGCAGGCTGGCTTCGTCGGCGTCGATACGCAGCGGACGGATGCTGGCGTGAGCGGTGACGAAGATGCCGCGACCCTGCTGGGGCTGCAGCACGCCTTCGTTCTTCAGGCGGGAGATGGCCTCGCGCACCACGGTACGGCTGACGCCGAAGGCTTCGGAGAGCAGGGCTTCGCTGGGGATCTTGCTGCCGGGGGCGAAGACGCCGGCTTCGATCTTGTCCAGCAGCTGCTGAGCGACATTGTCGCTCAGGACATTGGCGGGAACCTTGGCGAACATGGAGACCTGCTTATGTGGTTGTAAGGTTGTCATACAGGTTGTGGCGCTACTTTCGCACAGGCTTTTGCCTTTGTGTAGTGGTTTGGGCTGAGGCACTACGGAATTTTTGTGATGGATTCTACGGCTGGCAGGGGCGGGCTAGAGCGGCTATTAAGTGTTATAATATAACATTTACGGATGGAGGGCTGGTCGATGACCGCTGAAGAACTGCTGGCGCTACCTGCCGCGGACTACATGAACGAGGTCCAGCGCGCATTCTTTCACCAGTTGCTGCTGACCCAGCGTGGCGATCTGCAGCGCCTGATCGACGAGCAGGTGGAAGACCTGCGCGGCCTGGACACCCACGGCGATCCGGCTGACATCGGCAATGCCGAGCAGGAACGCCAGTGGCAACTGCGCCAGCTGGAACGGGAAAAGAAGCTGCTGGACAAGATCGACGCCGCCCTGGAGCGCCTGGCCCGCGACGACTACGGCTGGTGCCAGGAGACCGGCGAGCCTATCGGCCTCGCGCGGCTGCTGCTGAGACCCACCGCGACCCTCAGCGTGGAAGCCAAGGAGCGCCAGGAACAGCGGGAGCGGCATCTGCAGTCGTCGTGAGGGATTCGCGGTTGGGCTTCCCTCACCCCAACCCTCTCCCTGGGGGAGAGGGGGCGGTAGGGAGCGGCGGAGGACCCTACAAGGGGCGTAGGGTGGAAAACCGCGCAGCGTTTTCCACGCGTTCAAGGGCTCAGGTGTGAAGGGTTGCCCTCACCCCAACCCTCTCCCAGGGGGAGAGGGGGCGGTATGGCGCGGCGGAGGACCCTGCATGGGGGGTAGGGTGGAAAACCGCGCAGCGTTTTCCACGCGTTCAAGGGCTCAGGCGTGAAGGGCTTCCCTCACCCCAACCCTCTCCCAGGTGGAGAGGGGGCGGTATGGAGCGGCGGAGGATCCTGCAAGGGGCGTAGGGTGGCAGACCGCGCAGCGTTTTCCGCGCGTTCAAAGGCTCAGGCGTGAAGGGTTGCCCTCACCCCAACCCTCTCCCGGGGGGAGAGGGGGCGGTATGGAGCGGCGGAGGACCCTGCATGGGACGTAGGGTGGAAAACCGCGCAGCGTTTTCCACGCGTTCAAGGGCTCAGACGTGAAGGGCTTCCCTCACCCCAACCCTCTCCCTGGGGGAGAGGGGGCAAAGCGGACCCGTAGGTTGGGTTGAGACGGCTGCACCGTCGAAGCCCAACAGCGCCCGGCACCCATGGGCTTCGCTACGCTCAACCCCACCTACGGCAACCGCTGCGCCTCGAACAACTCGCCCGGTCGCACGATCTGCTCGCGGGCGGCGATCAGCGGCAGGTCACGGCTGCCGGGGGCGGTGCGGGCGACCAGGGCGTAGAGGGCGCTGACCGCATGGGACGCCGCGGCGGGCGTGGACTGGCCGTTGAGCAACTGGCCCAGCAGCACCGCGGAAAAGACATCGCCCATGCCGTTGGGCAGCGGCTGCAGATCCAGGTAGGGCGTCTGCACCAGCCAGGCGTCCGCGGCCTCCACCACCAGGGTGCTGAGGACGTCGATCGGCAGATCCGGGGTGCGCAGGCTGGTGATGACGATGGTCTTGGGCCCCGGTTGACCAGGGCGGCCGAGCAGCAAGCGGGCAGCGGCCACGGCGTCGGCGGTGTCGGCCAGTGGCTGGCCGTGCAGCAACTCGAATTCGTACTGGTTGGGGGTGATCAGGCTGGCCTGTTCGATGGCGCGGCGGCGCAGGAAGTCGGGAATGCCGGGGCGCACGAAGATGCCGCGGCCGACGTCGCCCATCACCGGATCGCAGAGATACTGCAGGTCGCCGCGCTGACGGCGGATCTCCTGCACCACGCCGAGGATCACCTCGCCGATGGCGGCGTCGCCCAGGTAGCCGGAGAGCACCGCCACGCAGCGCTCCAGCACCCCGCGGGCGCGCAGGCCGTCGAGCACGTCGTGGATGTGTTCGGGCGGAAAGACCTGGCCCTTGAATTCGCCGTAGCCGGTGTGATTGGAGAATTGCACCGTGTTGACCACCACCGGCTGCAGGCCGAGCAGTTGCAGCGGCAGGGTAGCGGCAGCGTTGCCGACGTGGCCGTAGGCGACATGGGACTGGATGGACAGCACCAGCGGCGGCTGGGCGGGCAGGGCGGCGGGCATGGCGATCTCTCGGGCGGCGGGCTCGGGGTCAGGAGCCGGAAAGGTGGAGGCCTGCAGCTTACCCCAGCGCTTCCGGCGAACCCTAACCCGCCTGTGGCGGTCTGCATCGGCAGTGCAGATCGCTCCCGGCGCTGGCTACACTGGAGCGGCTGTCATTCACCTCTGGCCCCAAGGAGAAACGGGGAATGTCCGAGCTTCGCTTCGCACGTCTGGTGTTGGGTCTGCAGGCCCTGGTCTGGTTTGGACTCGCCCTGGCGCATTGGTTCTATCCCTATGAGATGGCCAATGCCCGCGGCATGGTGCTGATGGATTCGGCCTCGGTGGCCGAGGCGCGGGTCTGGTACGGCGGCATGCAATTCGCCCTGGCGCTGTTCGCGGTCCTGGCCTTCCGGCGGGCGGAGTGGCTGTCGGCCGGCCTGCTGCTGGTGGCCTTCGTGCAGCTGACGCTGTTCGTGGTGCGCCTGATCAGCGGCGTACTGGGCGAATCGGCCACCGCCGAGCTGGATCTCTATTCCCAGGGTTATCGCCTGGTGATCGGCGTCCTGGCGCTGCTGGCGTTGCGCGCGCACCGCCGCCACGAGCAGCGGGAGCTGGAGAATCGCCGGATCTACCAGGGCCAGTGACTAGCGCCCTGGCCGGGGCCGCGCGGTGTCGATTTGATCGCTGCGGGCGAGGCCCAGGGTCAGCTGGCGACAGAGGTCGAGAAATTCGACCATGGCCCCGGTCTGGTACTTCTGCTTGTGCCAGATGAAGCAAAACTGGCGGCGCAGATCCAGGGTCGGGGTCGCGATGGGCACCAGGGTGCCGCGGGCGAAGGCGTCTCTCAGCGCCAGCCGCGACAGGCAGCCGATGCCCAGTCCCGATTCCACCGCGCGCAGGATGGCCTCGGTGTGTTCCAGCTCCAGCCGCACGTCCAGCGGCTGGGCGTGATGGCGCATGGCCTGGTCGAAGGTCAGGCGGGTGCCGGAACCCTGTTCGCGCAGGATCCAGGCCTGGGCTTCCAGTTCGGCCTGGGTGGCCTCCCTGCCTGCCAGGACGTGTCCGGGCGCGCAGAACACCACCAGCTCATCCTCGATCCAGGGCTGCACCTCCAGATCCGGATGCTGGCAATCGCCTTCGATCAGGCCGAGGTCGATGTCATGGTTGGCGATGCGTTGCACCACGCTGGCGGTGTTGTGCACGTGCAGTCGCACCCGGCAGTCGGGATGGCGCTGCATGAAGTCGCCCAGCAGCAGGGTCGCCAGGTAGTTGCCGATGGTGAGGGTGGCGCCGACCTCCAGGGAGCCGAAGCCGGTCTTGCCGCGCAGCAGATTTTCCACCTCGGCGCTGCGGTCGAGCAGGGCCACCGCCTTGGGCAGCAACTGCCGGCCCAGGGCGTTGAGCGTCAAACGCTTGCCCGCGCGGTCGAATACCCGGCAGTCGAATTGCCGCTCCAGTTCGCCCAGGGCGGTGCTGGTGGCCGACTGCGACAGACTGAGCGCCTCGGCCGCCCGGGAAACGCTTTCCTGGCGCGCCACGGCGACGAAGACCTCGAGTTGACGCAACGTGAATCTCATATCTGCCTTTTGGATAACCTATATTCGAATTATTCATTTCACGGATATTTTCCCCCTCTATAAACTGTCGCGCAATTTCTATCCAGCCCCGGGCTGTACCGATTTTTCCTGGAGTCATCGATGAGCAACCTGTACACCGAGCGCGTCCTGAGCGTTCATCACTGGAACGACACCCTGTTCAGCTTCAAGACCACCCGCAACGCGGGCCTGCGTTTCGAGAACGGTCAGTTCGTGATGATCGGCCTGGAAACCGAAGGCGGTCGTCCGCTGATGCGCGCCTACAGCATCGCCAGCCCCAACTACGAAGAGCACCTGGAGTTCTTCAGCATCAAGGTGCCGGACGGCCCCCTGACCTCGCGCCTGCAGCACCTCAAGGAAGGCGACAACCTGATGGTCAGCCGCAAGCCCACCGGCACCCTGATCCTCAGCGACCTCAAGCCCGCCAAGCACCTCTATCTGCTGAGCACCGGCACCGGCATGGCGCCCTTCCTGAGCACCATCCAGGATCCGGAAACCTACGAGCGCTTCGAGAAGGTGATCCTGGTCCATGGTGTGCGCTACGTGAACGAGCTGGCCTATGCCGACTTCATCACCAAGACCCTGCCCGAGCACGAGTTCATCGGCGACCTGGTCCGCGAGAAGCTGATCTACTACCCCCTGGTCACCCGCGAGGAATTCCGCAACCAGGGTCGTCAGACCGACCTGATGCGCAGTGGCAAGCTGTTTGCGGACATCGGCCTGCCGCCGATCAATCCGCAGGACGACCGCGCCATGATCTGCGGCAGCCCGAGCATGCTGGACGAGACCAGCGCCGTGCTGAACGAATTCGGCCTGACCATCTCGCCGCGCATGGGCGATCCGGGCGACTACCTGATCGAGCGCGCCTTCGTCGAGAAGTAACGCGACCCGGCTCCCCGAAAACCCGCCCTCCGGCGGGTTTTTCGTTTCCGCGGCCCGACGGGCTGAACTCCCCCGGCGGCGGACCGGTCGGTTGCTGCAGGGCGTGTCATGGCGACACGCCATTGCCGGGAGCCCCCATGAAGCCCTATGTGATCTGCCATATGATGTCGTCGGTCGACGGTCACGCCCTCACCGATGGCTGGGATCGCGCCGTCAAGAAACAGGCCGATACCACCTACGAGCGCCTGGCCGAGCGCTTCGCCTTCGATGCCTGGGCCTGCGGCCGGGTGACCATGGAAGAGATCGCCCACGGCGAGGGCTATCCCACCGGCGTCGCCCAGGCGCCCATCCCGCGCACTCACCATTTCGCCAAGCGCGATGCCGCCAAGTACGCCATCGCCATCGATCCCCACGGCAAGGTGGCCTGGAAAAAGAACGAGGCCCTGGATTCCCACGTGGTGGCGGTGCTGACCGAAGGCGTCAGCGACGACTACCTGACGCACCTGCAGAACATCGGTGCCTCCTACGTCTTCGGTGGCAAGGACGAACTGGATCTGGCAGCGGTGCTGGAATTGCTCAACGCAGAACTGGGCATCGAGCGGCTGGTGGTGGAGGGCGGTCCCCACGTCAGCGGCTCCTTTGTCGCCGCCGGCCTGGTGGACGAGATCAGTGTGCTGATCATCCCGTTGGTGGACGGCCGTGGCGCCCATCCGGCCTCCTTCGAGATCGCCGAGCAGGCCTGGCAGCAGCCGCTGTACCTCAAGCTGGATACGGCCGAAGCCCAGGACGACGGCAGCGTCTGGCTGCGCTATCGGCGCGGCTAGCCGAGCGCCCTGGCCAGCGCCAGGGCGTCGGCATCCACCTCCGCCTGGGCCTGCAGTGGGCAGACCCCGCTGGCATAGCGGGCGATCACCTCGGGCACCTGGGCCAGGGGGACCGGTCGGCTGATGTGATAGCCCTGGATGAAGTCGCAGCCCAGGGCGCACAGCAGCCGCAGCTGCTCCAGATGCTCGACGCCCTCGGCGGTGACCTTGAGCTTAAGCGGCCGGGCCATGCCGATGATGGCCTGGACGATCTGGTGATCGGCGTTGCCCTCGGCCAGCCCGGTGACGAAGGAGCGGTCGATCTTCACGGTGTCGATCGGCAGGCGCTTGAGGTAGGCGAGCGAGGAGTAACCGGTGCCGAAGTCGTCGATGGACACCGTCACGCCCAGGTCGCGAATGCGCTGCAACAGCTCGGCGGTGGGCTGCACGTTCTTGACCAGGGCATTTTCGGTCACCTCCAGTTCCAGGCGCCGCGGCGACAGTTGGTGGTCGTCCAGCCGCCAGGCGATCTGCCCGGGGAGGGCGTCGTTGCTCAGGCTCAGCGCCGAGCAGTTGACTGCGATGCGCAGCTCCGTGAGGCCAGCGGCGGTCAGCTCGGCCAGGTCCTTGCAGGCCCGCCGGAGCACCCAGGCGTCCAGCTCTTCGACGAAGCCGTTGGCCTCGGCCACGCCGAGAAAGTGGTTGGGCGCCAGCATGCCGAGGCGGGGATGGTCCCAGCGGATCAGGGCCTCGGCCTTGTCCAGCTGACCGCTGGCGACGTCGAGGATCGGCTGGTAGTAGAGCTGCAGGCCGCGCTCCTCGACCAGGGCTTCGCGTAGTTCGGCCTCCAGCTCCAGTTGCAGCGAGATCTTCTCGCGGAGGGTCTCGTCGAAGAAGCTGAAGGTGTTGCGGCCATTGCCCTTGGACAGGTAGAGCGCGAGATCCGCGCTCTTGAGCAGCTCTTCGCAGCAGCCGCCGTCGCGAGGATAGAGGCTGATGCCGATGCTGGTGGTCATCACCAGGGTGCGGTTGCCGATGGTGACGGGATTGCGCAGGCGCTCCAGGATGCGCTGGGCCAGGTGCCGGGCCTCTTCGGGTCCGGCGAGGCTGGCCAGGATGCAGAACTCGTCGCCACCGAAGCGAGCCACCAGGTCGCCGTCACGCACCGCCTCGCGAATGATCTTGGCCATGGCCACCAGCAACTGGTCGCCGGCGTCGTGGCCGAGGCTGTCGTTGATGCGCTTGAAGTGATCGATGTCGAGAAACATCACCCCCAGGCTGCGCCCCTGCTGGGCATGGCGCTCGAGGATCTCGGCGAAGGCCTGGTTGAAGGCGCGGCGATTGTGCAGGTCGGTGAGGGGATCGTAGTGCGCGGCCTGTTGCAGCGAGGCGCGCGCCTCGTCGAGCTGGCCGACCAGGGAATTGACCCGCTCCAGGTCGTTTTCCTTGCGCTGCAGCTGGCGATCGGCCCAGGCCGCGCCCAGGCCACCTACCACCAGCAGCAGGGCGATGATGGCGATGCCCACCCCCAGCTGCCAGGAATTGCTGGCGCCCTGCAGGGCGTCTGCGGTCTCGGCCGGGGCGACCAGCACCATGGACCACATGCCAGTGAAGTGCATGGCGGCGATCGCCAGGCCCATCACCAGGGCGGTGGCGATGCGCAGCCAGCGATAGATGCCGGTGTAGTGGCGACGAAAGATCTGGATCAGCTGCAGGGCGGCGAAGCTCGCCCCTACGGCGATGCCGATCGACAGCAGGAAGGGCAGCGGGCGATAGAGCACCATGGCCTCGGTGTGCACCGCAGCCATGCCGGTGTAGTGCATGAGCACGATGCCCACGCTCAGCACCGTGCCGGCCTTGAGCCGCTGGCCCAGGGTGAGGTCGGGCTGGCTGAGGGCGGGCATGGCCATGAGTCCGGCCAGCACCACGATCAGCAGCGAGGCCAGGGTGATGAAGAGGTCGTAGTGCACCCGGGTGGGCACGGTAAAGGCCAGCATGGCGATGAAGTGCATGCCCCAGACGCCAAAGCCGAAGCTCAGGGCGCCCATCAGGCTCCAGGCGCGGCGCCGGGCCAGGGTGCGGGTCTGGCCGATGCGCTCGGCGAACACCAGGGTGACATAGCAGGCGCTGACCGCCACCAGATAGGCGAGGGCGACCAGCCAGCCATTGTGCTGGCCGTGCAGGTGCACCTGCTCTTGGGCGAGAGGGGCGACGAGGAAGTCGAGTCCCAGCCAGTTGTTCATTCCGTGGCCTCGGCAGGAAGTCTGGCGCGGCTGGAGGAAGACGGCCCGGCGGGATCTCCGCCCGGGTAGATTTCACTACGGCAACCTGCGCTCTGAGATTAGCTTGCCTTGCCCTATCGGCGTGGTGAAGAGGGGCTTTAACGCGGAGCCATGCAGTTAGCGCGCAAGGTTTTTTCAGCGCGGCAAAGTGACTTCCATCACCCTCCGGACGCGAATCAGCGAAGCGCTCTGGATAGCTGGCTAGCGACTTTTTGATATCACCTGGCCAGCATCATGACCGTTCGTCGAACAGGATGTGGACGAACGGTCATGACGGGAGGAAATCGGCCAAAAAGGCCAACGTGAAAGGATTCAGCTGACCACGCGATAGCAGGGCTCGTAGGCCGCACCGCCGGGCAGCTTCATCCGGTGCTGTTCGACGAAGGCCTGCAGCAGCCGATCCAGCGGCCGCATGATGTCGGGATCGCCATGGATTTCGTAGGGCCCCCGTTCCTCGATCAGCTGGATGCCTTTGGCCTTGACGTTGCCGGCGACGATGCCGGAAAAGGCGCGGCGCAGGTTGGCGGCCAGCTCGTGCGGCGGCACGGCATGGGTCAGCTGCAGGGCGGCCATGTTCTCGTGGGTGGGATCGAAGGGGCGCTGGAAGCCTTCCTCGATGCGCAGTAGCCAGTTGAAGTGGAAGGCGTCGTGGCGCTCGCGGCGGAACTGCTTGACCGCCTTGAGGCCCTGGGCCATCTGCCGGGCCACCTCGACCGGATCGTTGACCACGATCTGGTAGTGGCGCTGGGCGGCTTCGCCCAGGGTGGCGCCGATGAAGGCATGCAGCTGCTCGAGGTAGGGCGCGGCGCTCTGCGGCCCGGTGAGCACCACCGGGAAGGGGATGTCCCGGTTGTCCGGGTGCATGAGGATGCCCAGCAGATAGAGAAATTCCTCCGCCGTGCCGGCGCCACCCGGGAAGATGATGATGCCGTGGCCAACGCGGACGAAGGCCTCCAGGCGCTTCTCGATGTCGGGCAGGATCACCAGTTCGTTGACGATGGGATTGGGCGCCTCGGCGGCGATGATGCCCGGCTCGGTGAGGCCCAGGTAGCGGCCGCCCTGAATGCGCTGCTTGGCGTGGGCGATGGTGGCGCCCTTCATCGGGCCCTTCATCACGCCCGGGCCGCAGCCGGTGCAGATGTCCAGGCTGCGCAGGCCGAGTTCGTGACCGACCTTCTTGGTGTACTTGTATTCCTCGGTGCTGATGGAGTGACCGCCCCAGCAGACCACCATCTTCGGCTCCATGCCGGCGCGCAGGGTGCGGGCGTTGCGCAGCAGGTGGAAGACGTAGTCAGTGATGCCCTCGGAGCTTTCCAGATCGATGCGCAGACTGCTCTGTTCGCTCTCGGTGTAGACGATGTCGCGCAGGGCGCTGAACAGCATCTCGCGGGTGCTGGCGATCATCTCGCCGTCGACGAAGGCGTCGGCCGGGGCATTGATCAGTTCCAGGCGCACGCCGCGGTCCTGCTGGTGGATGAGTATCTCGAAGTCCTGGTAGGCCTCGAGGATGGTCTTGGCGTTGTCGCTGTGGGCGCCCGTGTTGAGGATGGCCAGGGCGCACTGGCGAAAGAGCTGGTAGAGGTTGCCCGAGCCGGCGGCACTGAGCTGCTGGACCTCGCGCTGGGAAAGGGTCTCCAGGCTGCCCTTGGGGCTGACCTGAGCGTTGATGACCTGTCTGCTTGGAGCCATAGATGCTTCCCTATCGGTGATACGGCCGAACGGCGGCCGTAGCCGGGTGCGGACCGCCTCATGCGATCCGGCAATGTCATTGTTGGGGCCTTGGCCGCCGGAATGCAAACCGGGCGGCATCAGGACGCCGCGGTCACGTCCAGTACCCGGATCTGTTCCGCGGTCGGATAGTGCCAGTGCACCTCGACGTCCCAGAGGCGCACGCCATAGCGTCGCTCGGGCGTGGGCGCCTGGTAGGCCGGGCGCGGATCCTGGGCCAGGCACTGCTCGATCAGCTCGGCCAGGGGTTCGCCCAGGCGCTGGCCATGGGCCTCGGCCTGGACGCGCGCCGCGTCCGCCCAACTCACCACCAGCGCCGGTGGCGGCGCCTCGGCGATGGCGTTGTGGGCGCCCAGCGGGCTGTCGGCGTAGGGCACATAGGGCTTGATGTCCAGCACCGGGGTGCCGTCGAGCAGGTCGATGCCCGAGAGCAGCAGCCGTCCCGGTTCGAGACCGTCTAGCCGGACCACCGACTGGCCGATGCCGTTGGGTCTGTGGGTGGCGCGGGTGGCGAACACCCCCAGGTAGCGATTGCCGCCCAGGCGCGGCGGCCGTACCCGCAGGCGCGGCTGGCTCTCCAGCGCCTGGTGGAAGAGAAACAGCAGCCAGACATGGCTGACGCCTTCCAGCCCTTCGACCGCCTCGGGCCGATCGAAGGGCGGCAGCAGTTCCAGCACGCCGCGGGCGGCCGGCGCCAGGGCGGGCTGCCGGGGAATGGCGAATTTCTCCTTGAAGCAGGAGCGGACGTGGCCGATGGGGGTGACGCTGTGCTGCATGGGGGCGGGGCCGTCTGACGCAGGGCCGGTCATTATGCCCTGCCCGAGACCTCGGCGGCGGCGGGCGCCTCGTCGGCGTTGCGGCGCACGCCGCGCAGATTCATCGCCGCCAGGCCCAGCTGCAGCACGATCAGGGCATAGGCCTCGGCCTGCAGGCCCCAGGCGATCCACAGGGCATTGCTGAGCAGGAATACCCAGAAGCCGAGGCTGCGCCGGCCCTGGCGCTGGGAGGCCACCAGCCAGGCGGCGAGCAGGGTGATGGCCATGGCCGGCCATTGCAGCAGATCGAGCGCTTCCATGGAAAACCTTCAAAAGATTGACTAATGAAGGTGAGCCTTGGGAGGCGCCTCGAGTTCCAGACGCTGGATTCAGGACGCCGGATGGCGCGCCCGGGCGTAGGCGATGAAGCCGTCGATATCGGCGCTGCACAGGTATTCGCCGGCGGCGAGGATCTCCGCCTCGGGCCAGTCCCACCAGGCGATGTCGAGCAGCGCCTGGCAGGTGGCTTCGGGAAACCGCCACTTGATGAAGCGTGCCGGATTGCCGCCCACCACCGCATAGGGCGGCACGTCGCGGGTGACCACGGCGCCGGCGGCCACCACGGCGCCATGGCCGATGGTGACGCCGGAGAGGATCAGCGCATCGGTGCAGATCCAGCAGTCGCTGCCGATCACCACGTCGCCACGGGTGCCGCCGTAGTCCTTGATGTGGGCCAGGTCGTCGACGAAGGCGGGAAAGGGATAGGTGGTCACCCAGTCCAGCCGGTGCAGGCCGCCAAGCAGAATGCGCACCCCTTCGGCGATGGAGGTGTAGCGCCCCAGGCGCAGGGTGGCGCCTTCCTTGAGATCGAACACCCTGGGCGCGCCATAGGTGCCGGCGCCGATCTCGTAGTCGGGCAGTTCGCGGCGCAGGCGCGCCGTGCGCTGGTGCAGGCGGGGCAGGGCGGCCAGGGCCTGGCGTTCACGTTTCTTGCGCAGCTTGTCGAGAAAACCCATGGCGGTGCCCTGGCGAAAAGTATCCGGCAGGATACAGAAGCGCCCGGGCCGCGCTCAATCGCCGGGCTCGGCCCGCTCGCCCTCCATCGCTGGCAGGCCGAGCTGGTCGGCGAGATCCTGGAGGTCGCTCGCTTCCAGATCCCAGCCGCCTGCGGAGACTTCGCCACCGGCCGGGCCCTTTTCCCGTGGGCGCTGGATGAAGGCGGTGGCCAGGCCCAACTCCTTGGCCGCCTGCAGGTCGCCATTGTGGGCGGCGCAGAGCATCACCTGTTCCGGTTCCAGGTCGAGCAGGGTGCAGGCACCCAGGTAGACCTCCGCGGCCGGCTTGTAGCGCTGGAAGAGATCGGCGCCAAAGAGCATGTCCCAGGGCAGCCCGGCATGGCGGGCCATGTCCAGCAGCAGACTGACGTTGCCATTGGACAGGGCACAGACCGGATAGCCCTGGCGCAGCCGCGTGAGACCCGGCACGGCGTCGGGCCAGGGGGTCAGCTGATGCCAGAGTCTATTGATCCAGGCCACCTCGGCGGTGGTCAGGCCGACCAGGCCGTAACGGGGCAGCAATTCGTCCAGCGCCAGCCGATGCACCTCGTCGAGGGGCAGCCAGGGCAGGCTGCGGGCCTCGATCTGCGGCAGGATGGCCTCGTAGGCTTCGGCGCGCCAGGCATCGGCCAGCCGCTCCCAGTCGCCCTGGACGCCATGCTTGGCCGACAGCCCCTGCAAGCCCTCGACCAGGCTGCCACGCCAGTCCACCACGGTGCCGAAGACATCGAAAAGTAGCGCCCGGACGGTCGTCGTCATGGGTAGACTCCTGCAGAAGGTTGTCTCCACCAGACGGAGCACGGGTGACGGGGGTTCCCCCGGAGTGCCCGAAGGTCACCTCTCGCCAAAGGATCCCTGCATGACACTGCGTCACCTCAGCCACTGGGTGTTCGACCTGGACGGCACCCTGACCCTGGCGGTACACGACTTCGCCGCCATTCGCCGGCATCTGGGCATCCCCGAACAGGCCGACATCCTCCACCACCTGGCCGAGTTGCCGGCCACCGAGCGCGAGGCCAAGCACGCCTGGCTGTTCGAGCACGAGCGCGAACTGGCCGTCGCTGCCCGCCCGGCACCGGGTGCGGTCGCCCTCATCCGGCGCCTGCACGAGGACGGTCGCGCGCTGGGCATCCTCACCCGCAATGCCCGCGATCTGGCGCTGCTGACCCTGGCCGCCATCGGTCTGGAAGACTGCTTCGCGCCCGCCGCGGTGCTGGGGCGCGACGAGGCGCCGCCCAAGCCTGATCCGGGCGGCCTGCTGCGGCTGGCCGAACTCTGGCAGGTGGCGCCTGACAGCCTGGTGATGATCGGCGATCACCGCTACGACCTGGAGTGCGGGCGGGCCGTGGGCTGCCGGACGCTGCAGGTCAATCAGCCGGGCGATCCCTGGCCGGCGGCGCGGGACCAGCGCTTCGAGACCTGCACCGAGATCCTGGCGGCGCTCTGACGCCAGGAAATTGCCCGTCAGGCGCAAATAGTCTGTTGTTTGCCGGGCCGCTGGCTAAGATGCCGGCTTCGGATCCATCTCAGGCCAGCCCTATGAGCCTCCACGCCCCATCCAGCGACCAGCCGTCCTCCAGCGATCTGCGTCAGTACGAGCGCCAGACGCTGGAAAGCCTTGCCACCGGGCTGCCTCTGACCAGCGTGCTGCACGCGCTGCTGCAGCGGGTGGAGGCCCTGGCCCAGGTTCGCCTGCATGCCTGCATCCTGTTGCTCAGCGAGGATGGCCGCTATCTGCAGGACGGCATCGCGCCCAGTCTGCCGGAAGCCTACAGCCGCGATCTCGGTCGGCTGGAGATCGGCCCGCTGGCGGGCTCCTGTGGCACCGCCGCCTACCGGCGCGAAGCCGTCTATGTCGAGGACATCGCCTGCGATCCGCTGTGGGCGGGCGCCCGTGACCTGGCGCTGCGCTACGGCCTGCGGGCCTGCTGGTCGATGCCGCTGCTGGCCCTGGATGGCCGGCTGCTGGGCACCTTCGCCAACTACTATCTGGAGCCACGGCGCCCCCTGGTCGCCGAGCGCGACGCCTTTCGCCTGGTCACCGAGACCGCCGCCCTGGCCATCGAGCGCCACCAGGCGGATCTGCAGCTGCGCGAAAGCGAAGACCACTATCGGCATCTGGTGGAACTCAATCCCCAGTACACCTGGACCTGCGATCCCGACGGCGGGCGGATGGTCTTTTCGCCGCGCTGGCAGCAACTGACCGGCCAGCCGGCGCTGCACGCCGATACCTTCTGGACGCTGCTGCATCCGGACGACCGCCAGGCGACCCGGCAGGCCTGGGACGCGGCGCGCCGCGCCGGTCGAGCCTACGACCAGGAGCACCGGGTACGGGTGGCGGATGGCAGCCACTGCTGGCTGCGCACCCGCGCCTATCCGCGGCGCGATGAAGCGGGCGCCGTGATCCGCTGGTACGGCACCAGCGAAGACATCGATGACCGCCGCGAGGCCGAAGAGGCCCTGCGCCGCGAGCGCGCCACCCTGGAGGTCCAGGTGCAGGCGCGGACCGCCGAACTGGAGGAGAGCAATCGCCAGCTGCGCGAGGAGATGCACAGTCGCGCCCAGGCCGAGGAGCTGCTGCGCCAGGCGCAGAAGATGGAAGCCGTGGGCCAGCTCACCGGCGGCATCGCCCACGATTTCAACAACCTGCTGGCCGGCATCCAGGCCAGCCTGGATCTCCTGCGCCGCCGCCTGGCGCCGGAGGTCCTGGCCGGGGTCGGCAGTCTGCTCGACACCGCCACCCAGTCGGTCGGACGGGGCGCCAGTCTCACCCATCGACTGCTGGCCTTTTCCCGCCGCCAGACGCTCAATCCCCAGGCGGTCGACGTCGCCCGGCTGATCGGCGACTTCCAGGAATTGCTGCTGCACAGCCTGGGACCGCAGATCCGCTGCCAGCTCGAACTGGAGGCCGGACTCTGGCCGGTCGACGTCGATCCGCACCAGCTGGAAAATGCCCTGCTGAATCTGGCCATCAACAGCCGCGATGCCATGCCGGCGGGTGGCACCCTGACCATCCGCGCGCGCAACTGGGTGCAGTCCGACGCCGATCCGGGTCTGCCGGCGGGCGACTACCTGCTGATCGAGGTCGGCGACGATGGCGTGGGCATGGCGCCGGAGGTGCTGGAGCGGGTCTTCGAACCCTTCTTCACCACGAAGCCGGTGGGCCAGGGCTCGGGGTTGGGACTGTCCATGATCTATGGCTTCGTCCGCCAGTCGCGCGGCCAGGTGAGCGTGACCAGCGCGCCGGGGCAGGGCTGTCGGGTGAGCCTGCTGCTGCCGCGTCATCCGGCCCTGGCCGCCCAGGCACCCCAGCCGGTCACCAGTGCCCCGACCGCTTGCGTCCTGCCCGGCGTCCGGGTGCTGCTGGTGGAAGACGATGCGGTCATCCGCGAGTTGCTGGTGCAGGTGTTCGTCGACCTGGGCTGGGAGTATCGCGACGCCGTGGATGCCGAGTCGGCGCTGGCGGCCCTGCGCGAAGGCGAGGGCTTCGACCTGCTGATCACCGATGTCGGCCTGCCGGGGCTGAACGGCCGCTTGCTGGCCGGCGCGGCCCGTACCCTCAGACCGCACCTGCCGATCCTCTTCATCACCGGCTATGCGGCGGGCAACGAGCCGCCCGTCCCGCTGGTCGGCGAGCGCATGGCTGTGCTGGGCAAGCCCTTCACCCTGGAAGCCTTCGTCGCCCAGGTGCAGGAGCTACTGGACGCGCCCGCCGCCCTGGCGCGCTGAAGCCTGGTCGTCGGCACCGAACAGCGCCTGGCGGCCTGCGGGCGAGGTAAAGATGGCGTCACCGTTGTGGCCCACGCCGGGAACCTCGATCAGCGCCTGGCGCAGCCCCGGATGGCGGCCCTGGAGATAGCGGTAGTAGTTCAGCCCGCGGGCCAGGCGATAGGGGCCCTGGGCCTCGGCGGCGCAGCCCTTGTCCAGCGCCGGATGGTTGGGATTGGTGTCCTCGGCGCCCAGCAGATAGGTGAGGTCGAGTCCCGCATAGTGCTCTTCCAGGCTGGCGGCCATGCGACCCGCGGCATAGGCCGGCAGGCCCTGCATGCCGTATTTCCAGGTATCGAAGTCCGGGCAGCTGGCCGCCGCGGCGAAGGGCACGGGTTGGCCCTGGGCATCCGGTCGACGGGCATCGAAATAGGCGTAGGACGAGGGATTGGCCACCACGTATCTCAGGCGAATGCCCTGGGCGGCGAGGGCCTGCTCGCCCTGGCCGAGCACGGCGTAGCGCTGCACCACCTGGCCACCGCCGGAATGTCCGGCGATCACCACCTCCTGCAGATTGGGCAGCAGCCGACGCTCCGCCAGGCGGGCGAGCAGGGCATCGAACACCGCGAAGCTGCTCAGCGGCTGCGGACCCAGGGCGGGCTCGCCGCCCATCCAGGCATTGCCCTGCCAGCGCAGCAGGGTGTCCGGCAGCCGATGACGCTGGATGTCCGTTTCATTGAGGAATTGCGGGGCGATCACCAGGGTGTCCGCCGTGGCGCCGGCCGCTGCCGTGGCCGTCTGGCCGGAGCGAAAATAGGTCGCGGCATTGCGCAGGCGGCCATGCACGATGACCAGGGCGCGGCGGATCTCCGGATGGGGCCGGTCCCAGTCGGTGGACAGCTGCAGCGCGGCCTGCGCCTGGCCGATTGGCATGCGGTCGCTGACGATACGGGCGACCCCCTCATGGGGCGCCGCCAGGGCGGAGCCCCAGGCCAGGGCCAGGCACAGCACAAGCAGGCGACGCATCGGGGATCTCCCGCTAGAGGTCAAAGCGCCTTGGCGGCAAAGGTGTCGCAGCTCTCCACCTTGCCACTGTCGAAGCCGGTGCGGAACCACTTGACCCGCTGCGCGGAGCTGCCGTGGGTAAAGGAATCCGGTACCACGCGGCCCTGGGACTGGCGTTGCAGGCGATCATCGCCAATGGCGTTGGCGGCGTTCAGCGCCTTCTCCAGGTCCCCCGGCTCCAGCCAGTTCAGCCGCTTCTGGGCGTCGTTGGCCCAGACCCCGGCATAGCAGTCGGCCTGCAGTTCCAGGCGTACCGACAACCCGGTGGCACCCTCGGTGGGAATGCCACGGCGGCGCGCCCCTTCCATCTTGCTGGTGGTGCCGCTGAGGTTCTGCACATGGTGGCCGACCTCGTGGGCGATCACATAGGCACGGGCGAAGTCGCCGTCGGCGCCGAAACGCTGCTGCAGTTCCTGGAAGAAGGTCAGGTCCAGGTAGACCTTGCTGTCCACCGGGCAATAGAAGGGACCGCTGGCCGCGGTGGCGCCGCCGCAACCGGATTGCACCTGGCCGTTGAACAGCACCAGCTTGGGCGGCTGATACTGCTCGCCATGGGCCTGGAAGATGCGCGTCCAGGTGTTTTCGGTCTCGCCCAGCACCACGCGGACGAAGTCCACCTGGCGATTGTCGGCCGGGGCGGTGGTCTCCTGCTGGCTCGGCGCGCTCTGGCCGCTGAGGCTGATCAGGTTGCCGAGGATCTGCGTCGGACTCTGGCCGCTGAGCAGGCCGAACACCACCACCAGGGCCACGCCACCCAGGCCGAGGCCGCCGCCGATCTTCATGCCGCGTCCACCGCTGGCCTGTTGCACGTTGTCGCTACGTTGTCCCTTGTCCCACTGCATGGCGGCCGCCTCGTCATTGTCGTCATCGCTAGGACCGCGGGGCGCGCCAAAAATGCGTTACCGGAAATGACAACGCCCGCGACGGGCGCGGGCGTTGTCGGCGGAGCGGAGCGCGGGATCAGGCCGCGGTCTGGCCCTGCTTGAGGCTCTGCATGTCGATCACGAAGCGGTACTTCACATCGCTCTTGAGCATGCGCTCATAGGCGTCGTTGATGTCCTGGATGGCGATCTGCTCGATGTCCGAGACGATGTTGTGCTTGGCGCAGAAGTCCAGCATCTCCTGCGTCTCGCGGATGCCACCGATGAGCGAACCGGCCAGCTGGCGGCGCTTCATCACCAGGTTGAACACGCTGGGCGCCGGGTGCGGCTCGGCGGGAACGCCGACCAGGGTCATGGTGCCGTCCCACTTGAGCAGGGTGAGGAAGGCGTCCAGGTTGTGCGGCGCGGCCACGGTGTTGAGGATGAAGTCGAAGCTGTTCGCGTGCGCGGCCATCTCGTCTTCGTTCTTCGACACCACCACCTCGTCGGCGCCCAGGCGCAGGGCGTCGTCCTTCTTGTTGGCGCTGGTGGTGAAGAGCACCACGTGGGCACCCATGGCATGGGCGATCTTCACGCCCATGTGGCCGAGGCCACCCAGGCCGACGATGCCGACCTTCTTGCCCGGGCCGACCTTCCAGTGGGCCAGCGGCGAGTAGGTGGTGATGCCGGCGCACAGCAGCGGCGCCACGGCGGCCAGGTTCTCGGTGTGGCTCACCTTGAGCACGAACTTCTCGTTGACCACGATGTGGTCGGAGTAGCCGCCCTGGGTGTTTTCGCTGCCACCGTAGAGGTTGCCGTTGTAGGTGCCGGTGAAGCCGTTCTCGCAGTAGGACTCTTCACCGGCGTCACAGGGGGCGCAGTGCTGGCAGCTGTCGACCATGCAGCCGACGCCGACGGTGTCGCCGACCTTGAAGTTCTTCACGTGGGCACCGACCGCGGTCACCTTGCCGACGATCTCGTGACCGGGCACGGACGGGTACAGGGTGTTGTTCCACTCGTTGCGGGCAGTGTGCAGGTCGGAATGGCAGACGCCGCAGAAGAGGATGTCGATCTGCACGTCGTGGGCGCCGGGTTCGCGCCGCTCGAAGGAGAAGGGCGCCAGGGGCTGGTCGGCGGACTGGGCAGCGTAGCCTTGGGCTTGGCTCATGAGATACCTCATCTAGGTGGTGGAACTGAGTGGTGGAGCAGGGCGGCCAGGTTGGCCTGGCCCGGTGACAAACCGTCGATCCTGCTGAGCCAGAGCCGACG
Organism: Pseudomonas sp. GM_Psu_1; assembly: GCF_026544185.1. NCBI lineage: Bacteria > Pseudomonadati > Pseudomonadota > Gammaproteobacteria > Pseudomonadales > Pseudomonadaceae > Pseudomonas > Pseudomonas sp. GM_Psu_1. Next base: position 181,946 of record NZ_JALNUX010000008.1, on the reverse strand, counting down.
GCACCAATCGATCGTCTCGATAATCGTCATGCCGCCCATCGATGGAACTCAGGGGCGAGCGGGCGTACGAGGTTTTACGACCGGGGTGTCCGAGCGGATGTTCCCGTCCGTGGCGCGGCGGCCGGGGCCACTGGTCGAGCGGTCGTGGCTAGCGCGAAAGCTTCGGCGCCACCGTGGGCAGCAGGCGACTGGCTAGGTGCTCCAGCAGCAGCCGGACCCGCGGCAGACTCTCGCGACTGCGCGGCCACACCAGGTTGATCGGCGAGCCCTCGACGCCGTGCTCGGGTAGCACGTCCACCAGGGCGCCGCTGGCCAGGTGCGTGGCGATCAGCCAGGTCGGCAACTGGGCGATGCCATGCCCGGCCAGGGCGGCCAGCACCTCGCCTTCGCCATCACCCACCACCAGACGCGGCTGGAAGATCCAGCGTTCGCTGTCGCCCGGCTGTTCGCCGCGCAGCTGCCAGGGGCTGATCAGGCCATCGGCCTGGCGAAAGCCGATGCACTGGTGATCGACCAGCTCGGCCGGGGTCCGGGGGCGGCCATGCTGGGCGAGATAGGCCGGGGCGGCGCAAAAGACCTGGCGCTGAGTGCCGAGGAAGCGATGCCCCAGGCTGGCCGGCCAGGCGTCGGAGCCGCCGATGCGCACCAGGATGTCGATGCCCTCGTGGACCGGATCGACGAAGCGATCCGACAGCGACAGGTCCGGTTGCAACAGCGGATAGCGGTGCAGCAGCTCCAGGATCAGCGGCAGCACATGCAGCCGGCCATAGGAGGCGGGCAGGTCGATGCGTACCCGACCGTGGGGCTCGCCGTCCTGGGCGGCCAGGCCCACTTCGGCCTGTTCCAGCTCGGCCAGCACCCCGGTGCAGGTGCGATAGAAGCGGGTGCCGGCTTCGGTCAGGCTCAGCCGGCGGGTGGTGCGCTGGAACAGCCGCACGCCCAGCCGGCTTTCCAGCCGGGCCACGCTCTTGCCGACGGCCGAACCGGTGAGATTGAGGCGCTCGCCCGCCGCGGTGAAGCTGCCGAGATCGGCCACGGTGACGAAGACGTCGAGGCCCTTGAGGCGTTCGGAGGAATACAAGGCAGGCTCCCGATTGCGGAATCTGATTCCGGTTAAAAAGGAATTTATACCCAGGATACGCCGTTAATTCTCCAATAGGCTGGAATCAACCCTGAGACAAGGCACTCCCTTATCTACGGCGCCTGCGACCGCCGCAGGCCGTCTCCCATCCCTATCTGGAGGTTTCATGCGCAAGGGCACCGCTCTCATCGTCGGCGTGACCGGCATTTCCGGCTACAACCTGGCCAACACCCTGGTCGCCTCGGGCTGGACCGTCTACGGTCTGGCGCGCAAGCCGGTGGCGCAGGAAGGCGTCATCCCGGTCGCCGCCGACCTGCTCGACGCCGAGTCCACCCGCCAGGCGCTGGCCGGCCTGCCGATCAGCCATGTGTTCTTCTGCACCTGGACCCGTCGCGCTACCGAGAAGGAAAACGTCGAGGCCAATGGCGCCATGATGGACAACCTCTGCCAGGCCCTGGACGGCGCGCCGCTCGAGCACCTGGCCCTGGTGACCGGCACCAAGCACTACCTGGGTTCCTTCGAGGAATACGGCAGCGGCAAGGCCGAGACGCCCTTCCGCGAAAGCGAGCCGCGCCAGGCCGGCGCCAACTTCTACTACACCCTGGAAGACATCCTCTTCGCCGCCGCCGAGCGCCATGGCTTCGGCTGGAGCGTGCACCGCTCCCACAGCATGATCGGCCAGGCCAAGGGTACCAACGCCATGAACATGGGCCTGACCCTGGCGGTCTACGCCTCCCTGTGCAAGGCCACCGGCCAGCCCTTCGTCTTCCCCGGTTCCCGTACCCAGTGGGACGGCATCACCGACGTCACCGACGCCGGCCTGCTCGCCGAGCAACTGGAATGGGCCGCCCTGGCGCCGGCCGCGCGCAACCAGGCGTTCAACACCGTCAACGGCGACGTCTTCCGCTGGCGTTGGCTGTGGGGCGAGATCGCCGCCTTCTTCGACCTGGAGCCGGCGCCCTATCCCGAGCAGCCCATGCCGCTGGAAGCGCGGATGAAGGACGTGGCCCCGGCGCAGTGGCGCAAGCTCGCCGAGGAGCACGACCTGGTGGAAGCCGACGTCGACAAGCTGGCGTCCTGGTGGCACAGCGACGCCGACCTGGGCCGCGAGATCGAGTGCCTCAACGACATGACCAAGAGCCGCGACCTGGGCTTCTTCGGCTATCGCGACACCCGGGCGAGCTTTCTCGACCTCTTCACCCGGCTGCGGGCCCAGCGCCTGATTCCCTGAGCCGCTCTGGACCGCCGGTCCCCGTGAACGAGGGCGGCTGGCGGTTTTCAGAGGTTGCACGCGGGGCGCAGAATGCGAGCTCTTCTCGCAGGATGCGCCCCCATGCTCGACTCTCTCTTTGCCCTGATTTCCGCCTTCAGCCCGCTCGACTGGCTGTTCATCGAAGCCATCGTGGTCCTGGCCTATCTGATCTTTGGCGTCGCCGGCTTCGGCAGCGCCCTGGTCGCCGGTCCCTTGCTCACCAGCTGGATGCCGCTGTCGCGCATCGTGCCCCTGCTGGTGATGCTGGATTTCCTCGCCTCCTTCCACAACTGGCTGCCGGATCGCCGCGCCATCGCCGGACGTGAACTCAGGCGCCTGCTGCCCATGCTGCTGCTCGGCGCGGCCCTGGGCACCTACCTGCTGATGCGCACCGATGCCCGGTTGCTGATGCTCTGGCTGGGGCTCTTCGTGGTGGCCTATTCCACCTACAGCCTGCTCAGTCCCAAGGGCTTTCGCCAACTGGCGCCGGCCTGGTCGATCCCGGCGGGTGGGGTAGGGGGCCTGTGCGGCGCCTTGTTCGGCAGTGGCGGTTTCCTCTATGCGCTCTATCTCAACGGCCGCCTGGAAGACAAGAACGCCATCCGCGGCACCCAGAGTTTCCTCATCGGCTGCAGTGCCTCCATCCGCATCGTCCTGCTGCTGATCGCCGGCGCCTACAGCGATGGCAGCCTGCTGCTCCTGGCGGTCTGCCTGCTGCCCGCCATGCTGCTCGGCGGCTGGATCGGCCGTCACCTGCAACGGCGCCTGTCGCGAGAACGCTTCACCCGCCTGGTGACCTGGCTGGTGCTGGTGTCGGGCGTGACCCTGATCGGGCGGTATTTGGCGGGGTAACCAACGAGCCTACGGTGGTCCGCTATCGAGTTTGGCGTTGTGATGATCGCGGCCATGCCGGTGCGCCGTAGCGACCGCTCCTACAGTGACCGGTGACTCCGTAGGAGCGGCCCATGGCCGCGATGCTCTCAGACGCCGTAGCCTGGTAGGGTGGAAAACCGCGTAGCGTTTTCCACGCGACGCTGCCACCTCGGGAACTCCCAAGCCGATCCACCTCTCCGCTCTACAACACCCGTGGCGGAGATCCCCCATGCTCACCTCCATCCAGGCCGGCGTCCTTGACGTCGCCTACCAGGTCCAGGGCCCGGACGCCGGCCATCCGGTCCTGCTGCTGCATGGCTTTCCCTATGACATCCACGCCTACGCCGAGGTGGCCGATGAACTGGCCGCCGCTGGCTGCCGCGTCCATGTGCCCTTTCTGCGCGGTTACGGCGCGACCCGCTACCTGAGCGCCGACACCCCGCGTTCCGGCCAGCAGGCCGCCCTGGCCCATGACGTCCTGGCGCTGCTCGACGCCCTGGGCCTGGAGCGGGCGACCCTGGCCGGTTACGACTGGGGTGGTCGCGCCGCCGGTATCGTCGCCGCCCTCTGGCCGGAACGGGTGAGCGGGCTGGTGCTGGGCGACGGCTATCCGATCCAGGACATCGCAGCCGCTGCCACCCAGCCTGCCGAACCGGCGGCGGAGCTGCGCTATTGGTACCAGTACTACTTCCATGGCGAACGGGGTCGCGCCGGACTGGCGAAACATCGCCGCGAATTCTGCCGACTGCTCTGGTCGCTGTGGTCACCCAGCTGGCGCTTCAGCGACGCCACCTACGCCCTTACCGCCGCGGCCTTCGACAACCCCGATTTCGTCGATACCGTGATCCACTCCTATCGCCACCGCTACGGTCTGGCCCCGGACGATCCGGCCTATGCCGAGACCGAGCGCCGACTCGCCGCTCAGCCACCCATCCGCGTGCCCACCACGGTATTGGCCGGTGCCGACGATGGGGTCACTGCGGTGCAGGATGAAGCCGGGGTAGCGCAGCACTTCAGCGGACCCTTCCGCTACGAGGTGCTGCCCGGCTGCGGCCACAACATCCCCCAGGAAGCCCCCGCCGCCTTCGCCGCCGCGGTAAGGGAGCGCCTGCCGTAGGTTGGGTTGAGACAGCTTCATCGTCGAAGCCCAACAGCGTTCAAGCCTGGACAATGTCGGGCTTCGCTACGCTCAACCCAACCTACGAGGCGTGCGCCGCTTTTCCCCCACTCCCTCTGGGAGAGGGCTGGGGTGAGGGAGCAGGTTGTCGGACTTCGCTGCGCTCAACCCAACCTACGAGGTGTGCGCCGCTTTTCCCCCTCTCCCTCTGGGAGAGGGCTGGGGTGAGGGAGCAGGTTGTCGGGCTTCGCTGCGTTCAACCCAACCTACGAGGAGTGCGCCGCTTTTCCCCCTCTCCCTCTGGGAGAGGGCTGGGGTGAGGGTGCAGTTGTCGGATTTCGCTGCGCCCAACAGAGCGCTACGTAGGGTGGATAACGGCGCAGCCTTATCCACGCGATCCACGCGATCCACGCGATCCACGCGCCCCCAAGCCTACCGCCCCAGCACCTCCGGATTGGCCAGGCCGGTCGGTTCGCCGCTGAAGAAGCCCACCAGGTTGGCGAAGGCCTCGCCGAAATAGAGCTCGTAGCTGTGCTTTTCCACGTAGCCCAGGTGCGGGGTGCAGAGCACCTGGGGGTGGGCGAGCAGGGGATCGTCCGGCGCCACCGGTTCCTGCTCGAAGACGTCCAGCGCCGCCTGGCCAGGGTGGCCCAGCTCCAGCGCCGTGAGCAGGGCGCCGGGCTCGATCAGGCCGGCGCGGGCGGTGTTGACCAGCAGGGCGCTCTTCTTCATCCGCGCCAGGTCCTCGGCGCGCACGCAGCCGCGGCTGCGCTCGCTGTATCTCAGATGCAGGCTGATGACATCGGCCTCGGCGAAAAAGGCCTCCTGGCTGGGCGCCGCGCGATGGCCGTCGGCTTCGGCGCGGGCGCGCGAGGCCTCGCTGCCCCAGACCAGCACCGGCATGCCGAAGGCCTGGCCGTAGCGCGCCAGGCGCTGGCCGATCTTGCCATAGCCCCAGATGCCGAGGATCTGCCCGTCCAGTCGTTCGCCCAGATTGACCTGCCAGCGCCCGGCATAGAGGGCATCGATGGCCGGCTTGAGCTTGCGGCGGGCCATGAGGATCAGGGTCCAGGTCAACTCGGCGGTGGAGACCGGCGAGCCACTGCCTTCGCACACCGCCACGCCCTGGCGGGTGCAGGCGGCCACGTCGAGGTGGGCGGTGGCCTTGCCGGTCTGGCTGATCAGCTTGAGTCGCGGCAGGTGCGCCAGCAGCTCGGCGTCGATACGGGTGCGCTCGCGGGTCAAGACCAGGGCATCGGCATCGCGGAAGCGCTCCACCAGCACCCTGGGATCGCGTTCGGCGTCGTGATAGAGCGTCACCTGATGCCCGGCGCGCTGGAGCAGGGGATAGCAATCCAGGGTTTCGACGACGTGCTGGTAGTCGTCCGGGATGACGATATGCATGGCGAGCTCCGTTGTTGTTCTGGATCGCCAGTGGAGCACCTGCGGGGTCGTCCGACAAGATGGGGCGCAACGGTGGACGAGACTGCGCCGTTGGCCACCCTACCCGTAGCCTGGAAAACCGCGCAGCGTTTTCCGGGGCCTGCGTCTAATAGGGAATCACCAGCGGCGTACCCGCCAGGGGATTCTCGATCACCGCGCACTTGAGGCCGTACAGCGCCTCGATCAGCTCGGGGGTGACGATCTCCGCCGGCGGGCCCTCGGCGAGGATGCGGCCGGCGCGCAGGGCGATGATGTGGTCGGCGTAGCGACAGGCCTGGTTGAGATCGTGCAGCACCGCCACCAGGGTGCGGCCGCCTTCGCGGTTGAGGCGGCAGAGCAGCTCCATCAGCTCCACCTGGTGGGCGATGTCGAGAAAGGTGGTGGGCTCGTCGAGCAGCAGCAGCGGGGTCTCCTGGGCCAGTGCCAGGGCGATCCAGACGCGCTGGCGCTGGCCGCCGGACAGGCTGTCCACCGCCCGCTCGGCCAGCTCCAGGGTGTTGGTGGCTTCCAGGGCGTGCTGCACCGCGCGCTCATCGGCATCGGTCCAGCCGGCGAAGGCCTGGCGATGCGGGTGCCGACCGCGCGCCACCAGGTCGCTGACCAGGATGTCGTCCGGCGCCACCGCGCTCTGCGGCAGCAGGCCGATGCGGCGGGCCACCTCGCGGGTCGGCAGGTCCTGGATCAGCCGACCGTCCAGGCGTACCTCGCCGGCACTGGGACGGATCAGCCGCGCCAGGCTGCGCAGCAGGGTCGACTTGCCACAGCCGTTGGGGCCGATGATGACGGTGAAGCGGCCATCGGGCAGCCGCACATCGAGGTCGGCGCAGATCGGCTGGCCGCCGTAGCCGACGGTGAGACCGTGGGCGGCGAGGCGACTGGAAGGGGCGTCTTGGCTCATGAGGTCCGCCGCCATTCGCGGCTCAGCAAAAAGATCAGATAGAGGCCGCCCAGGGCGCCGGTCAGCAAGCCGACCGGAATCTGGAAGGGCGCCAGCAGCCGCTGGGCCAGCAGGTCGGCCAGGGCGGTGAGACAGGCGCCGAGCAGGGCGGGAGCGAGGATGCCGAGATCGGCGCTGCGGGTCAGGCGCCGGGCCAGCTGGGGCGCCGCCAGGGCGACGAAGCCGATGGGACCGGCGGTGGCGATGGCCAGGGCGGCCAGGGCCACGGCGACCGCCAGCAGCAGATTCTGGCTGGGCAGCACGGCCAGGCCCAGGGCCCGGGCCAGGTCGTCGCCCAGCTCCAGCAGGCGCAACCGCCGCGCCAGCCAGACGGCCAGCGGCAGGAGCAGCAGGCAGCCGGCGAGCAGGGTCAGGGTGCGACTCCAGGTCAGCATGTCCAGGCTGCCGAACAGCCAGAGCCGAGCCTCCTGGGCTTCGTCCAGTTCGGCGCGGGTCAGCAGGTATTCGTTGAGCGAGGCGAGCAGGGCGCTGACGGCGATGCCCAGCAGGATCATCCGCTCGCCGCGGATCCCGGCCAGGGCCGCGAGGCCGGCTACCAGTACCGCGGCCAGCAGCCCGCCGCCGAGGGCACCCAGCATCAGCGCCGCGCCGCCCAGTTGCAGCCAGAGCAGGGTGATCAGGGCGCCACTGGCCGAGCCGACGGTGAAGCCCACCAGGTCCGGACTGGCCAGGGGATTGCGCGCCAGGCGCTGGAAGATGGCGCCGCTGGCGCCCAGGGCGGCGCCGACGCCAAAGGCCGCCAGCAGCCGCGGCAGGCGCAGATCCAGCAGGATCAGACTGGCCAGGGCATCGCCCCGACCGAGCAGGGTGACCGCCACCCGGTGCGGCGCCGGGGCGAAGGCGCCACCGGTGAGGGTCAGGGCGCAGATGCCGATGGCCGCCAGCAGAAGCAGCAACAGGCAGGCCTTGAAGCGCGCCGAGCGGCGGGGAGCGAAGCGATGACGACTCAAGGGCGCACCCGCCGGGCGGAACGGATGATCAGCGCGAGCAGCACCGGGGTACCGAGCAGGGCGCAGACGATCCCGGCTTCCAGCTCGCCCGGCAGGGCCACGCGGCGGCCCAGGGTATCGGCCAGCAACAGCAGATTGGCGCCGGCCAGGGGCGCCAGGGCCAGGATCCAGCGCCAGTCGGCGCCCACCAGCAGGCGCAGGGCATGGGGCACCACCAGGCCGAGAAAGCCGATGGGTCCGGCCACCGCGGTGGCGGCGCCGCACAGCAGCACGATGGCGACGAAGGCCAGCAGCCGCAGTTGCCCCGGTCGGGCGCCCAGGGCGCGACCCAGGTCGTCGCCCAGGGCCAGGGCATTGAGACGGCTGCCCAGGGGCAGACCCAGCGCCAGGCCGATCAGCAGCAACGGCAGGATGCCGAGGGCGCCGCCCGGCGTCTGGCCGCTCAGGGCGCCCACCGCCCAGAAGCGGTAGCTGTCGAACACCGCGCTGTCGAACAGGGTGATGATGCCGGTGCAGGCGTTGAGGCTGGCGCTGAGGGCGATACCGGCCAGGATCAACCGTATGGGCTGACCACGGGCCGGGGCACTGCCACCGAGCAGATAGACCAGGCCGGCGGCCAGGGCCGCTCCCAGCAGGGCACAGGCCAGGCGCGTCGGGGCATCGTCCAGCCCCACCAGCGACAACCCGGCCACCACGGCGAAGGCCGCCCCGGCATTGATCCCCAGCAATCCGGGATCGGCCAGCGGATTGCGCGTCAGCGCCTGCATCAGGGCACCGGCCAGGCCCAGGGCGGCGCCCACCAGCAACCCGAGCAGGGTGCGCGGCAGGCGCAGCTGCCAGAGCACCACGGCGTCGGTAGAGTCATCGGGCGCGACGAGCAGGTGCAGGATCTGCGCCGCCGACAGCGACCGCGCCCCTATGCCCAGACTCGCCACCACCGCCAGCGCCAGGACGATCAGCAGCAGGACCAGCACCAGGCCACCGCGGGCCGCGGATGCTCGTTGCGCCAGAGGCGCGGGGCGGGCCGATGCGGTCATGTCACCCCCAGGGCGCCGGCGACCGTGCTGATCACCTGGCGCGCGGCGAGGGGGCCGGCGTTGAGATAGAAGGCGTCGGTGTCCACGCGGATGGCTCGGGACTGGCTCACCGCAGTGAGTCGAGGCCACAGCGGCTGTCGCGCCAGGCTGGCCAGGGCGGTGCCCTGCTCGGCATAGAACAGCCAGTCGGCGTCGGCCAGGTCCAGCAACTCGGCGCTGACATCCCGCGAGGTGCCCTTGAAGCGCTGCGCCGCCGGACGGGTCACGCCCATCGCCTGCAGCAGCCCGCCGGCAAAGGAATCCGCGCCCATCAGGCGCAGTCTAGCGCCGCTGGAAAACAGCAGGGAGGCGGAGGGCGGCTGGGCGCCGAAGCGCTGCGCCAGGCCGGCCAGCTCGAGATCCAGGTCCGCCAGCAGGCGCTCGGCCTGCTGCCGGCGGCCCAGGGCATCGGCCAGCAGCAGGAAATCCGGTCGCCAGTTGCCGCCGGTACCGCGCGCCACCACCGTGGGGGCGATGCGCGAGAACAGCTCCAGCCCGCCGGCCTTGAGCACGGTGCGATTGAGTACGATCAGATCCGGCGCCAGGCGCGCCAGGGCTTCCAGATCCGGTGCCTGACGACTGCCCAGATCGACCATGGCCTCCAGCTCCGGCGCGCGATTGGCGAGGGCAGTGCGCAAATAGCCGGGCGCCAGTTCGCGATTGTCCACCCGGGTGGTGCCCGCCGGGATCACGCCCAGGCTCAGGGCGGCGTCCAGCTGGCCGGTGGAGATCACGGCCACCCGCTGGGGTTGGCGCGGGATCAGGGTGCTGCCCACCACATGCTCCACCTGCCGCGGGAACTCGCCATCGACGACCGCTGCACGCGCGAACACCCGACCGGACAGGCCGGCGAGCAGGACGGTACCGGTGGCGAGCTGGAGAAAGGCGCGACGATCGAGCATGAGGGGGACTGGCTGAAGACGGAAAGAGGCCCGCCAGGCGGGCCGAGGCCCCGTGGCGGGGCGGCTAGGATAGAGCATCAGCACCTGGCTGACATCCGCTGTCCATTGCCTCTTTCTGGCTCAGGGCGATTTTCTTCGCCCGCTCTCGGCGGTGCTGTCGCCTCCATCGTTCCGAGCCGCCAGATCGCGCGAAAGCCACGGGACCCCAACGTCCGGGCAGGTAGGGTCCCCGCGGCCAGGCACCGGGCCCTAGCTGCCTATGCCGCGCGGACCGGCGGACACCGTACCGGCCACGTCCTGCAGATCCTGGATGCCCACCAGTTGGATCAGCGAATCGGCGGCGTCGATCTGACCGGTATCGCCCACGTTATGCAGAACGTAGGTGTCCGAGCCATAGTGAAAGACTGCGGCACGCTCGTTGTAGGCCATGGATTGCGCCACCTGTTGCAGTGCGCCGTACAGGCTGTTGGCGCCCTTCAGGGCCGCATCCGCCACCGTGGTGACCGCCTCGGGTTTCTGGATCGAAAAACCGAAGATGAGCTGGTCTTCACTGGCCTGGTAGTCGGTAATCGTGACGTGGTTGGCCGCCAGAGAGCGATTGGCGGCGGCGCTGCTGCTGCCATCGAAGTTGGCCAACGTACCGTTGCCCAGGGTGTCGACGATGAGGTAGTCCCGGCCTTCACCCAGGGTGATGGTAGCGCCGTGACCGTAGTTGCCCCTTACGGTGGCATTGTGCGCCGCGACGCCCTTTTCGATGGACAGGTCGATGGAGTCTCCACCCGCACCGGCGTTGATGACCATATCGGCCTGCTGGATGTAGGCCGAGATATCGTCCCCACCGGCACCCGTGTCTATCGTCAACGGCTTCACCCTGGAATTGCCGAGCGCGGCGACGCTGTCCAACTCCGCTGCGGCGATGGTGCTGACATAGAGAAAATCGCCCGCGCTACCGGTCGTTACCGTCTTGAGAAAGGCGCTCTCGCTACGGACGTCGGGGCCATCGGTTCTGTAGGCATTGGTCAGGTCGATGAACAGGCCGACGGTGGACTGGGAGCCGTCGAACGTCTGCAGCCCGTCGAAGTTGCTCAGGTCGACGTGAGACCACAGGTTGAGGTCATTGGTGGGCACATCGGTGAGGCTGACGGTCAGCTTGGCAATGCTCGAATCCAGCGAGGTGTCTCCCGGTGTGGTGCCGCGGGTATGGCCATCCAGGAGCGTTCGTTGCTCTTCGTAGTGACCGATGAGGCTCACTTCATTCAACGTCGAGCCTGCCGTGTAGTGCGGACCGTTGGCGTCGAAGGTCTTGGCGAAACCGACCTTGGCCGCGGCGGCATTGATGTCGAGGGTAAGGCGCGGCTGGTTCTGGAAAGCGTAGTAGCTGAAGCCGTCGAAGGTACCGGCCGGCGTGGCGGGTACGGCGGCCTGGGCTGCCCTGGCAAAGGTGGCGGATGGATTGGAGAGGGTCTGGTCAGCGTCTAGCGGATGTTGCTTGGCAGTCATGGCGTTCATCCTTGGTGAAAGTCAGGTTGAGCGCTCGCTGAACTTGCTCAGGGGAGCAAACGACTTGAACAAACGAACGTGGACTGGACAGTGCCTGCCTTTCCACGCTCCGTCAGTGAACCATGCCTCATTCGTTGGCGCTGAAGGACGGTGCCGGAAGAGGGGATCGTACCTTTCAGCCCTCGGCCGGTTTTCGCACGCTGAGGGCTAAGAGGTACGCGTATCCTTTAGATCAAAAGCTCACGCTGGCACTCAACCGTGCCGTCCGCGGCTCGCCCACCGCGACCTGCAGCGGGCTGTTGGCGCTCGATGGGTAGTACTGCTTGTCGAACAGGTTGTCGACGTTGAGCTGCAGGCGGGTCTGGTAGCCGGTCACCGGCAGGTCCCAGCGCAGGAAGGCGTCGGCCACGGTGTAGCTGCTCATGTAGAAGCTGTTGGCCGCATCGCCGGCCCGTTCGCCGACGTAGCGGGCGCCGCCGCCGAGGTGCCAGCCACCCAGGTTGGACGGCACCAGCAGGTGGTGGGTCAGGTAGAGGCTGCCGCTGTGCTTGGGCGCCTGCGTCAGGCGATTGCCCTCGTTGCTGGGATCGTCGAGCACCTCGGTGTGATCGTAGGCATAGGTGGCGACGACGTCCCAGCGCTCGGCCAGGCGACCGGTGAGATCCACTTCCACGCCACGAGAGCCGACCTTGCCGGCCGCTTCGCTGACATTGAGCCTACCCGTCGGTACCACGACATTGGTCTTTTCAATGTCATAGAGCGCCACGTTCAGATTGAGTCCGGGTGCGAGGTCGTACTTGGCCCCCACTTCGTAGCTACGGCCTTCCTCCGGATCGAAGGTGTTGCCGGAGCCGTCCTGGGTGTTCGGGACGAAGGAGCGGCTGTAGTTGCCGTAGAGCGACAGCGTATCGGTGGCCTGGAACACGACACCGGCCAGGGGCAGCAAGGCGTTGTCCTGGCGGTCCAGGGTTTCGCGACGGCTGCTGCCGGTGCCCACGCGACCGTACTGGTCGAAGTGCTGATAGCGACCGCCCAGTACCAGGATCCAGCGATCGTTCAGATGCCAGTTGTCCTTGACGTAGAGCGAGGTGGATTCCAGTTCGCTGACCAGATCGCTGGTTGCGGGATCGACCCGGCTGGGCGCAGCCAGGCGACCATAGCTGGGATTGAAGATGTTGAAACTCGGTGTGGCGCCCGTGTTGCGGTAGGTCTTGCCACGCACCTGGTTGTTGTCTTCGTGATCGACACCGACCAGCAGATCGTGCCGTTGGCCGAACAGCTTCTGGCGACCGACAAAGTCCCAGCTGGCGTACTTGGTCTCATAGTCATAGTGCCCGCCATTCGCCTGGCGATTCAGCTGGCCAGTGGTTGCCAGTTGATTGGACGTTTGCGGCTGCGCGAACGAAAGCCCATAGCGGTCGTTGTTCCAGGCATAGGTCAAACGCGTCTTCCAGTCATCGCTGAGCTGATACTCGTAGCGCGCACTGGCGGTCTCGGTGATACCACTCGTAGAGGCCCATTTCTCGTCCAACCGCTTGTCATAATCGATGTCAGCCGGATGCCCATTGACGAACACCGTCCCCCGATCCACCGGGCCGGTGTAATCGTTGTAGGAATAGGCCAGGGTCAGGCTGGCGCGCTCGCCGGTCCAGGACAGCGACGGCGCCACCAGGGTGTGCTGATCCACCCCGTAGTTGCGCCAGTAGTCCTCGCTCTGCCGCTCGGCGATCAGCCGATAGGCGAAGCCGCTGTCACCCAGGGGGCCGGTGGTGTCGACGCCGAGATTGCCGCCGCCTTCGCTGTAGGCCGAGCCGCTCAGGGTGGTAAGCGGTTGGTACTGCGGCTGCTTGCTGACCACGTTGATCAGGCCGCCGGGTTCGAGGGCGCCATAGAGCAGAGAGGCGGGGCCCTTCAGGACTTCCACGCGCTCGGCGGTGGCGTCGAAGTTGTGCGACAGATTCGAGCGCACCCCGTCGCGAAAGATGGAGCCGTCGTTGTTGCTGCCGAAGCCGCGTTTGACGAAGGCATCCTTGGTCCCGGCCAGGGTGTTGCCCTGGGTTACGCCGCTGACGAATTTCGAGGCGTCGTCCAGGGTCCGCACCTCGTAGTCCTGGATCAGCTGCGGGGTCACGGTCTGCACCGACTGCGCCTCTTCCTTGATCGGCACATCGCTCTTGCTCGCGGTCGAGGCCCGGGTCGCGCGATAGCCCTGGTCGGCCTCCGTAGCCGGGGCGGAAATGTCCATGGGCGCGAGGCTGGCGTTTTCCGCGGCCAGCAGGCTCGAACTGGTCGCCAGGGCCAGGGTGCTGAAGGCGAAGGGCGCAAAACGGCGAAGGGCTCTGGGCGGCGTGTTCAAGGGCGATCTCGAGAGGGGCGGGGAAAGTGGCGGCGATTCTATGTTGATAGTCATTCTCACGTAAATCGAATCCTCTTACCGTTGGTGTCCAGGTCCGTTGCCGCCCATCCCCAAGCGCAGGTATAATGTCGCGCTCCTAAATTTTCCCGCCCGGGAGCGCCCGCCATGCTGCGCATCAGCCAAGAAGCCCTGACGTTCGACGACGTTCTCCTCATCCCCGGCTATTCGGATGTCCTGCCGAAAGACGTCAGTCTCAAGACCCGCCTGACCCGTGGCATCGAGCTGAACATTCCCCTGGTGTCCGCCGCCATGGACACCGTGACCGAGTCCCGTCTGGCCATCGCCATGGCCCAGGAAGGCGGCATCGGCATCATCCACAAGAACATGACCGTCGAGCAGCAGGCCGCGGAAGTCCGCAAGGTCAAGCGCTTCGAGGCCGGCGTGGTGAAGGACCCCATCACCATCGACGCCGACGCCAGCGTGCGCGACCTGTTCGACCTGACCCGCATGCACAACATCTCCGGTGTTCCTGTGCTGTCCGGTCGTGACCTGGTCGGTATCGTTACCTCCCGCGACGTGCGCTTCGAGACCCGTCTTGACGTACCGGTGCGCGAAGTAATGACCCCCAAGGATCGCCTGGTCACCGTGCGCGAAGGCGCCGACAAGCAGGAAGTCCGCGAGCTGCTGCACAAGCACCGCATCGAGAAGGTGCTGATCGTCGACGAAGCCTTCGCCCTCAAGGGCATGATGACCGTCAAGGACATCGAAAAGGCCAAGGCCTACCCCAACGCCAGCAAGGACGACGCCGGTAGCCTGCGCGTCGGCGCAGCCGTCGGTACCGGTGCCGAGACCCCCGAGCGCGTGGCCGCCCTGGTCGCCGCCGGCGTCGACGTCATCGTGGTCGACACCGCCCACGGTCACTCCAAGGGCGTGATCGAGCGCGTGCGCTGGGTCAAGGAGACCTATCCGCAGGTCCAGGTCATCGGCGGCAACATCGCCACCGCCGAAGCCGCCAAGGCCCTGGCTGACGCCGGCGCCGACGCGGTCAAGGTCGGCATCGGCCCGGGCTCCATCTGCACCACCCGCATCGTCGCCGGTGTCGGCGTGCCGCAGATCTCCGCCATCGCCAACGTCGCCGCCGCCCTCGAAGGCACCGGCGTCCCGCTGATCGCCGACGGCGGTATCCGCTTCTCCGGTGACCTGTCCAAGGCCATCGTCGCCGGTGGCTACTGCGTGATGATGGGCTCCATGTTCGCCGGTACCGAAGAGGCCCCGGGCGAGGTCGAGCTGTTCCAGGGCCGCTCCTATAAGTCCTACCGCGGCATGGGCTCCCTGGGCGCCATGTCCCAGACCCAGGGCTCCAGCGACCGCTACTTCCAGGATTCCGCCTCCGGCGCCGAGAAGCTGGTCCCCGAAGGCATCGAAGGCCGCGTCCCCTACAAGGGCCCGCTGGCGGCGATCATCCACCAGCTGATGGGCGGCCTGCGTGCCTCCATGGGCTACACCGGTTGCGCCACCGTCGAGCAGATGCGCACCAAGCCGCAGTTCGTGCGCATCACCGGCGCCGGCATGGCCGAATCCCACGTCCACGACGTGCAGATCACCAAGGAAGCGCCCAACTACCGCGTGGGCTGATTTCCAACCTTGTTTCTACGTTGCGATTCGGGGCTGTCTAGACAGCCCCGAATCGTCTGAACCTAGCGCTATCGAGACCTGGCCATGTCCCAAGACATCCACGCCCACCGCATCCTCATCCTCGACTTCGGCTCCCAGTACACCCAGCTCATCGCCCGCCGCGTGCGCGAACTGGGCGTTTATTGCGAGCTGCACCCCTTCGACATGGACGACGCCGACATCCGTGCCTTCGCTCCGCGCGGCATCATCCTCGCCGGTGGTCCCGAGTCGGTCCATGAGGCTGGCAGCCCGCGCGCACCCAAGGCGGTGTTCGACCTGGGCGTGCCCCTGTTCGGCATCTGCTACGGCATGCAGACCATGGCCGAGCAGCTCGGCGGCAAGGTCGAAGGCTCCAACATCCGTGAATTCGGCTATGCCAAGGTCGACGTGGTCGGCAAGAGCCGCCTGCTCGAAGGTATCGAAGACCACATCGACGACGACGGCGTGCTCGGCCTGGACGTCTGGATGAGCCACGGCGACAAGGTCGGCAAGCTGCCGGACGGCTTCCACATCGTCGCCAGCACCCCCAGCTGCGCCATCGCCGCCATGGGTGACGACGAGCGCGGCTGGTACGGCGTGCAGTTCCACCCCGAGGTGACCCACACCAAGCAGGGCGGGCGCATCCTCTCGCGCTTCCTCAAGGACATCTGCGGCTGTGAAGCCCTCTGGACCCCGGCCAACATCGTCGAGGACGCCATCGCCCAGGTGCGCGCCCAGGTCGGCAGCGCCAATGTGCTGCTGGGCCTCTCCGGCGGCGTCGACTCCTCCGTGGTCGCGGCCCTGCTGCACAAGGCCATCGGCGACCAGCTGACCTGCGTCTTCGTCGACAACGGCCTGTTGCGCCTGCACGAGGGTGACCAGGTGATGGCCATGTTCGCCGAGAACATGGGCGTCAAGGTGATCCGCTCCAATTCCGAGCAGCGCTTCCTGACCAACCTGGAAGGCGAAGCCGACCCGGAGAAGAAGCGCAAGATCATCGGCCGCACCTTCATCGACGTCTTCGACGCCGAAGCCAGCAAGCTCGACAACATCAAGTTCCTGGCCCAGGGCACCATCTACCCCGACGTCATCGAGTCGGCCGGCGCCAAGACCGGCAAGGCCCATGTCATCAAGTCCCACCACAACGTCGGCGGCCTGCCCGAGGAGATGAACCTCAAACTGGTCGAGCCGCTGCGCGAACTGTTCAAGGACGAGGTGCGCAAGATCGGCCTGGAGCTGGGCCTGCCCTACGACATGGTCTACCGCCATCCCTTCCCGGGTCCGGGCCTGGGCGTGCGCATCCTCGGCGAAGTGAAGAAGGAATACGCCGACCTGCTGCGTCGGGCCGACGACATCTTCATCACCGAACTGCGCAAGGCCGACTGGTACCACAAGGTCAGCCAGGCCTTCGTCGTCTTCCAGCCGGTGAAATCCGTCGGCGTGGTCGGCGACGGCCGCCGCTACGCCTGGGTCGTCGCCCTGCGCGCGGTGGAAACCATCGACTTCATGACCGCCCGCTGGGCCCACCTGCCCTACGAGCTGCTGGAAAAGGTCTCCAACCGCATCATCAACGAAATCGACGGCATCTCCCGCGTCACCTACGACGTCTCGAGCAAGCCGCCGGCGACGATTGAGTGGGAGTGATCCCGCGGCCGGCCTAGGCCGGTACGTCTAGCAGAAAAAGCCAAAAGCCCGCGTAACTGCGGGCTTTTGGCTTTTGGCTAACGGTGAATCCTCGCAGTCTCCACGACTTGCGCCGCACGGCCAGCAGCTTTCACACGCGGTGGGCTACAACTCTGATCGGATCGAGAAGTAGCTAGCTCGCCAGCGGAGAGGGGGCGTGCGTACCGTTTATAACAAGGTCGTGGCGGGATCGGGACGGTGTGATTGATGAAAGGACACTCAGGAAACCTGGGAAACCTATTAAGTAGGTTGCGTGGTCGCCGTTCATACAGCTAGTCGCTTGATAGGAATTGCCCTCTACCGGAACAATCTTCATGGATGCTGACTAGCCGTTTACATCTGACATGACCGGTCGTACACATGGCTCATGGGCGAGAGCAGTCATTCATGACTTACCGCTGACGACCTAAGGCTGCCGTTGGCGGTCGGCAGCTACCGGCCAGAAGCTAACGTTCACAACGAGCAACTCTTAGGAGGTACAAACGTTGATCCTACCCTAAAACTGGCGGAGAGCCTGATGGATTGCTATACCATGGGAGTCTATGCCGGGCACGGCTACCTTCAGCCGGACGCGTGATGGAGCTACGAAGGCCGACAGTGAGGAACAAACCGGTCAGGGATTGTAAACGCAACGATCAGGATGATGGGGGCGCATTCTTTGTGAACCGATACACAACAGGCGATGTGTTTCCCCTATCCGAAGGGGTATCATTACGCCACTGTTTCATTTACATCACGGACGAATCGGACAGAATGGCGTTGAAATTGGCGTTTGAGACGGAGGCACTTCGGGACCTTTGCACCAGCGAAGTGATCGCCCTACAGGAGTTGCCCCCATTGGTGGCCCAGAGTCTGTTCAGAAGGCTTGCGGACATCCGTGCGGCGTCGAACATTCTTTACCTCCCCGTCGGAAAACCTGCCGAACTTGAAGCCGCCCCACCTGGATTGGTGGTGGTTAAGCTCCATGAAAATCACCATCTTCTATTCAGCGCCGCTCATCAACAGGTCCCAATATTATCCTCCGGTAATGTAAACTGGGGCTCAGTCACGGATGTAAAATTGTTGCAGATTGGAAGTGATAATGATGAGTAACTCAATGTTTCAGCCAACTTGGATCTCACCTCCCGGCGAAACAATTCTGGACATTCTTTCTGATCGAGAGATAAGTCCGGAATGGTTGGCGGATAACATAGGTTACGATTCGGATGGAATCAAAGCTCTCTTCAATGGTAGTCATGAAATAAACGAATATCTAGCTCATAAATTAGCTGAGGCCATTGGCCCTGATGCTGATTTTTGGCTGACACGAGAACAGCAATATCGCGAAGACGTATCTCGGATATATAGAAAGACTAGCAAAGCGGAAGATAGCTGGCTTGCTGATCTGCCAATCAAAAGTATGCAATCTTTTGGATGGATCTCAAACTCGGAAAGTAAGTCAAAAAAAGTTATCGATTGCCTTGATTATTTCGGCATAGCTGACATTAGTGCATGGAAGGATATCAGCGCACAGTTCAGCAAGGAAACACGTTTCAGAACGAGCCGGACATTTGATCTGGAGGTCGGTGCGACGGCGGCATGGGTGAGATTTGGAGAAAGCAAAGCTTCAAGAATTTCATGCAAACCTTGGAATAGAAATAAACTTCTGAGCAGTCTTGAAGCTATCAGATCTCTGACGCATATTCCCGAGCCTGCATTGTTTATCCCTGAGCTTCAAGGCATCTTAAACGACTCTGGTGTTATACTGGTTATATCTAAAACTCCAGATGGTTGCCCTGCGAGTGGGATGGCTAAATTTGTTTCAGATGATAAAGCGCTAATTATGTTAAGTTTTCGCTACTTGTCTGATGATCATTTTTGGTTTTCCTTGTTTCACGAAATTGGGCACTTGGTTCTTCATGGGCGTAAGTCGACCTTTGTTGAAGGTGAAGGATTCGAATGTACGAAAGAAGAGGAAGAAGCCAATGAGTTTGCAGCTCTCACACTTATCCCCTCGGGCTTTCGGGATGGTATGAGAGCTCATTCCGCAGACTACAGAAGTATCCTAAAGTTCTCCAAGTCTGTTGGCATTGCTCCCGGGATCGTGGTAGGACAGATGCAGCATGAAAGAATACTGAAGTCAGGGCATATGAATAAATTGAAAGTTCGCTATTCATGGTCCACGATCTGATCAACCTCTGAATCGCAGGAATCTGCCTGGCGATTTTTGCCAGTTGCACAGGGCATCTTCGATGACCTGCATGCCAACTCTAAGGAAACTGTCCAAATGCTGTATCTTTTGCTCCAGCATCACAGCAGACAGATTTGATGTGGTTGTACCGCCAAAGAGTAAGCGGGCTCCTTTGAGAGGGCCAGTTGCCTCTGCCATGTATGTCGAGTCTGCCACGATTGTGGAAATTCCTACCTTCGCAATCATGGTAAGGTAATCAAACTTTCCGGTTCGACCAAACCGCTTAACATCTCCCATAGATCGATAAAGCATGCCGAACGCAGCTCTGGGGTTATTACCAGATTGGGTCAGCGCGTTAGTGAACAGGTCTACATGGGAGCCATGCTGCATTACCCAATTCACATAGCTCTCAATAATCTCCCCTGTTGAGTTGCTCTTTGCTGGGTCGAGAGACTCATATTTACGATGGTTCCCAAACTTTCGGCCACCGCTCCTCAGTACAGCATGATTACGACCAATCCAGGTGCTCATGGCCACGGGGTCAGTGCTTACTAAAGGCCAGGTCCAGTTGTGCCCAGCGCCGAGATTACCGTACACATCTTTTATTAAGAGCCAACCTGTTCGATTGGCTTTACCAAAGTGCGTTGCCAAGAAAATTAGCCAGCTCGCCTCTTCTAATTCTCCTGCTTGCGCTTTCAAGACGGCAGCGCGTATCGGATCGAAGTAATCACTTCCTGGATCCGCACGATTCGGACTAATGGACCTTGAAGCAATAGCGGCAACGTAGTTAACTCGCCTAATGCTTTCTACCAGTTGTTCCAGAAGTGCAGATTTATTCTCTAACGCTACGACCCCAGGGAGCATTAAACCATCGTTCGCGACTTGATCGAGTTTAGCGCTCAATGTTTGCTTGAGGGCTTGTCTAGACTGTATCAATTTAAAATCTCCTTGGCCTTCTGCGAGATCCAATCCTGAATGGACGTACGCACTGAAGAAGTCACTCCATAACTACTTTGGATATTATGGTTGTAACCTAATATATACACATTTTTCCCAATATTGATATCTGCTATCTGCGAAATTTTTCCCTCATAGCTAAAGCCGATAATATGGTTTCCGTTCTTTCGTGGCAGACACCAAGCCTCCATTGGCTCTTTATGGAACGACACGCCGCACGCTCGTTCGAAATTTTCTACCACGGTTTTTCCGTTTAAAATCAGTATATTAATGGGAGAGTATTTTAAAACCTGACCTAAGAAACCTGCGGATATGGTTAGCAGCGAATCGCGTTGCCAGGTTTTAAGAAAAGCCCATTTTATGCCTGTCGCATATGGTACAAGATCTAGATGGCAAGCATGAAATAGCGGGCTGTAAAATGAATTATTAGTTCCACTTAGCAGAAGGTCCAAAGGTTTGAACCAAGCATCATAAGGATTTCTGGAAAAATACTCCGTACAGGAAGTGTGTATGCACTCTAGTTGTTTGAGCGCCAGTTCATTCCAGCTAGCCAATCCAAGAGATGTCAGTGTGTGGAACCGCCTAGATGATTCGTTGAGCTCCTTTCCGTCCGACGACACGAATTCCCTGTCACTAGGGTTCAAACCGACGGTTGCGATTGTCGCCTTGCATGGGTCACCAAAGTAAGGAATTGGGGCTGCCCAGTTGATGACATCCAATGTATGCATTGGTTGCTCATAAATGAGGCTGATCATTTTTTTCAGAATGACCAGTTGAATATTAGAAGTTGATTCGATATGATCGGGCGCTCGCAATTTACACTCCATTTCCTTGAGATGTTTTTATTTTTCGTGCAGCTAGACTTCTTAGCTCATCGTTCTCTATCGACTGAGCAATTGATGTCAGTTGCGCGAAACTCTTGATTTTTACAAGGTTAAAAACCTCAAGAAGAATTGATAGGTCTCTCCAGTAACCATCAGAGTGCTTTTCAGTAGCTATCTTATTTGATCTTCTCAGTTCTCTTTCATGTTTAAGTAACTTGAGGACGTTGCTAGTCTGATCACCAGTTGGCATTGAGGGCATATAGACTTTTTCCTGCCAGCCTTCATTCTGGAAACGTTCAACTCTTTCCATATCAACCATATAGAGATGCAGGCTAGTAACGTAGTGCCCATATTCTCCCATAGGTATACCTAATCTACGGGCAGCCAACTCTTGGAGCATTGTGAACGCAAAGATATCGTGGGGGAGTCCCTTGAAAGCATCATTGGAGCGCATGGAAGTGTAGAGGTTAAGCTTGCCTTCTCGGATTAAAAACTGAAGCGTACAGGTGCAAGGGATATCGCTGTGAGGTGCTTTTATGTCTGAGCTGGAAAACAGCTGAACCACTGCTTTTCTAGTAGAGTTTCGGTCCTTTAAAATCTCGATAACCGCTGGAAGTTGACCGTTAGCACCGAATAACTTTGGTCCGTACGCTCCGAATATGGTCTTGCCGTCATCTGAGTACTTATGATAGTCCTGAATATAATATTGAATCTGATTCAGTTGATTTGAGCCAGAAAGATACCAAAGAAGTTCGCCCAAGCAACTGAAGATCTTTCCTTTGCCTTCGGTGCGGCTTAACCTTCCCAGGGGATTTGTTAACTTCAGTAGTACGCCGGATAACTCTTTTGTTTTGCCTTTTGTTGGCTCGACTTCTGTGCCGCTGTCAATAATTTCTTTAAATATTTTTTTTAAAATATCATCGACAGTGTCGCCTTTTATAAACACTGATAGCTCCAGGTGGAAATTCGTTTTTTAAAACAGAAGGTTCAGCTGCTGCGCAGAATCAGTTTTGAGCATCTGATATTCCAGCCTTAACTTTTTTGCGCACTCAATTATTTGCTTTCTCGTTCCTGGCACCGCTCCAAGCTGTATCGCTTTCGTACGAACTGCTAACTTGATATCGTAATGCGGATATGAGGCGGAGCTTTGAAACCATTGGCGCCGAAGACCTATTTGTGAAGCAAAACTATGTAGTTCATCTAATGTATCGGCGACCAAATGGCACCATTCGCTGCCTGCCCATTTCACTCTGACGTTGTCAACGTAGATGGTCATGATTCGGGCATCCAGAAAGAGAGTGGGTCGAATTTTTTTGAAAGGAGATGCGCATATTTCCATCCGTGGTAAAGGGCTATAGCTGGACTTTAGCATGGCCAGTTAGGGGGAGGAATAGTCGAGAAGGTCTAAAGCTTGGGTGTCAACTGATACCCGTGGCAACGGCAAACTGACTGGAGAAAATACGGCGTGTATTGCCCTAAATATTTATACGGTCGATGACTGCTCTTGGCCGCTAGCTGCCTTACAGCAACGGCAGCTTTGGGTCAGTAGCAATCGCTTGACGACGTCCGCTTCTTGCCCCCACCAGTCACGGAATGATCACATCACGGTATTCATTTTCTTGGACCGGCGGGCCGAGCGTGCCGCGCAAGCAAGTATGTCGCTGGCTGCGTTCCTCGGGCTACCGGATTGCAGGGTTAAGCCTATACTCATCGGCCTAACCTAAACTTATCGAAGATTCTGAATGAAGTGGTATGAGTGCCCACGTAAACCCAAGCGGGGCAAGGTGTTGCGCGATTACAGTTGTGAGCGGACGTGGCTGAACCCGAGGTCGCTGCTTGGAGATGAGCTCGCGTCGCATCCAATACTCCCTACGAATCAAACCTCCAACACCTCCCCCAAATGCTCCCCCTCCAACCAACTCCTAATCTCACTCGCCCGCATAGGCTTGGCGAACAGATAACCCTGCGCCCTGGTACAGCCTAGATTCTTCAGCGCACCCAGTTCCGCAGCGGTCTCCACCCCTTCCACGATGCATTCCAGCTGCATGTCCTGGCACAGGGCGATCAGGGATTTGACGATCTTGAAGCTGGCCGGGTCGAGGTGGAGGTCTGTGACGAAGGTGCGGTCCACCTTGAGTTTGGTCAGCGGCAGTGCGTGGATCTGGCTCAGGCTGGAATAGCCGGTGCCGAAGTCGTCGAGGGAGATGCCGCAGCCCAGTTCGCGGAAGCGGCTGATGGCGCGCTGGGTCTGGGGTAGGTCCTGGATGGCGGCGGTTTCGGTGATTTCCAGGTCGAGGCAGGCCGGGTCGAACGGGCTGTGCTTGATCAGTTCGACGATCTGCTGGGCGGCTTCCTCGGAGGCACAGTCGTGGGCGGAGAGGTTGAAGGCCAGGCGGATGCCGGCGGGCCAGCGCGCGGCCGCGTTCAGGGCCTTGTTCAGCAGCGGCAGGGTAAGTCTATTGACCATGCCGACGCGCTCGGCGGTGGCGATGAAATCACCCGGCGGAACGTTGCCCAGCTCAGGGCTTTCCCAGCGGGCGAGGGCCTCGAAGGCCACGGTTTGCTTGCTGCGGATGTCCACGATGGGCTGGAAGACCATGTAGAACTCGCGCTCCAGGTCGGCCCGGCGCAGGGCCTGTTCGGTCAGGCCTTCGCGATTGAGTTGCTGGCGATGGGCGGTGCTGAACAGGCAGGCCGTGCCGGGACGGTGGCGCTTGCTCTGGTACAGGGCGTAGTCGGCGTATTCATAGACGTCCGTGGCGGAAAAGGCCTGGTCGGGAAAGGTGGCAAGGCCCAGCGAGCCACTGATCTGGATGGGCAGGTCCACCAGCAGGAAGGGCTCGCGCAGGCTGGCGCAGACCCTTTCGCCAAACGCCCGCAGCTGCTCATCGCTCAAGACCCCGGTGATGATCAGGCTGAATTCGTCGCCGCCCAGGCGGGCCAGGTGGACGTCTTCGCCCAGCAGCGCGCTCAGGCGCTGGCCGACCTGATGGAGCAGTCGGTCGCCCACGCTATGACCATAGAGATCGTTGACCGGCTTGAAGCCGTCCAGGTCGATCAGGCCCACGGCCAGGCGGGTCCCCTGGGCGCGCGCGTCGGCCAGCAGCGTATCAAGGCGGGAGAAGAATTGCCGCCGATTGGCGAGGCCGGTCAGGCTGTCCTGGTTGGCCAGCTTGAGATTTTCCTCGCTGAGTTTCGCCGTCTGCGCCTGCATGTTCACCAGGCGGGTGAAGTCGCCGTACTGCGCCTTGAGGATGACCAGCATGGCGATGGACACCAGCAGGACGTCGATCGCCGTGGCCACGAAGGTGCTGATGGTGGTGGAGGCGAAGAACACCACGAAGGCGGTGTTGACCACGGCGGTGGTGGCCAGGGCCGCGGGCAGCAGGTGCATCATGCAGAAGATGCAGCCGATCACGGTGATCGCCATGTAGAAGCCCACATGCGCCTGGGTGTAGCTGTCGCCATAGGGAAACAGCGCCAGCGCCCAGGCGGTGAAGGCCGAGGCCACGAAGGGCGCCAGCCGGTTGGTGCGCTTCAGGGCCGTGAGCATCTGCGTCGGACTGCGCGGCTGGTTGCGTGTGCGGAACCACTCGGCCGCGCGGATCACGCCGAACAGTGTCATGACCAGCGGGCAGTAGAGCACCAGCCAGCGTGGCGCCACGGCATAGTGGGTGCCGGCCAGCATCAGGGTGTTGGTCAGCAAGATGAAGTACATCATCGGCAGCTGGCGCGACAGCGCAAGGTATTGCGCCTTGACCAGGCCAGGATTGTCCTTGGGCACGGACATCAGGGCGCGCACGCCGAGCAGGAGTCTCTTCATCGGGCAGGGCTCTGAAAATACGACCAGGTAATAGCTTGCACGGAATATCCTTTCCAGCCTGGGCGGCGCAGGGCTAAGGCTACGCTCATGAGAGGCTGTCGGCTGGCGCCAGGAATTCTGCAATCTTTACGACTAGTGGCACCTGGGCAGCAGAGCGGGGGCGCCGCGCGGAAAACTGCCGTGCGCAGGCGTTGGCGGGGCGCAGTAAAAAGCCCGCCAGTTGGCGGGCTTTTTCAGGTGCGCAGTTCCTAACCCAGCTTGGTCAGCAAGGCGTCTGCCGCGGCTTCCGAGCTGGCCGGATTCTGGCCGGTGACCAGGTTGCCGTCCTCGACCACGAACTCGCCCCAGTCCGGGCCCTTCTCGTAGCGGGCGCCGAGCTTCTTGAGTTCGTCTTCCACCAGGAAGGGCACCACGTCGGTGAGTTGCACGCCGGCTTCTTCGCTGTTGGTGAAGCCGGTGACGGTACGGCCCTTGACCAGCGGGGTGCCATCGGCGGCCTTGACGTGACGCAGCACGCCGGGGGCGTGGCAGACCAGCCCGAAGGGCTTGTTGGCCTGGGCGAAGGCTTCGAGCAGGGCGATGGAGTCGCGGGATTCGGCGAGGTCCCAGAGCGGGCCGTGGCCGCCGGGATAGAAGACGCTGTCGTAGTCCTCGGCCTGCACCTCGGCGAGCTTGACGGTGCTGGCCAGGGCCTGCTGCGCCTCGGGGTCGTTCTTGAAGCGTTCGGTGGACTCGGTCTGGGCGTCGGCGGCGTCGCTCTTGGGGTCCAGCGGCGGTTGGCCGCCGGCGGGGGAGGCCAGGGTGATCTCGGCTCCGGCGTCCTTGAAGACGTAGTAGGGAGCAGCGAATTCCTCCAGCCAGAAGCCGGTTTTCTTGCCGGTGTCGCCGAGCTGGTCATGGGAGGTCAGGACCATCAGGATCTTCATCTCGGTTTCCTCTTGCACGCGGGGTGGGTGTGGTTAGACAGACCCTGGATGCGTCCGGCTAGTGCCCCTGAGAGGTCAGGGCTGGGAGCCAGCGCTCGCTGCCCTGCCCGTGGAAGGGGCAGGGCAGCGTAGGGGATCAGCCCCAGTTGCCGATGCCGCGTTCGCCGGCGGCGACGGTGGAGGCCACGTCGGTGAGGTCGTGCGTACCCACCAGCTGGATCAGCGAGTCCGAGGCATCGATCTGGCCGCGGTCGCTGCCGTCATGGAAGACGTAGGTGTCCTTGCCATAGTGGAAGACCGCGGCATGCACGTCGCCGGTGGTGGTCTGGACCACCTGCTGCAGGGCGGCATAGAGGCTGGTCGCGCCCTTGAGGGTGGCGTCCGCCACGGTGGTGACCGCCGCATCGACGAACAGCGAGGAGCCGAAGACGATCTGGTCGTCCTTGGCGTTGTAGTCGGTCACAGTGACGTGATTGGCCGCCAGGGAGCGGTTGGCGGCCGCGCTGCTGGAACCGTCGAAGTTGACCAGGCTGGAGGTGAGCAGGCTGAGGGTGTCTCGGCCTTCACCCAGGGTGACGGTGGCGCCATGGCCATAGTTGCCGCGTACCGTGGCGTTGTGGGCAGCCACCCCTTCGGTGAACAGCAGGTCGACGAAATCGTTGCCGGCACCAGCCTTGATGACGATGTCGGCCTGCTGAATATGGGCGCCGATCTGGTCATTGCCGGCGCCGCTGTCGACGGTAAGGGTCTTGACCCGGCAGTTGCTCAGGGCGGCCACGCTGTCGAGTTCCGGCGCGGCGATGGTGCTGACCTGAATCAGGTCGTTGCCGCTGCCGGTGGTCACGCTCTTGAGGAAGGCGCTCTGGCTGGAATAGAGGTGATCCAGGCCGTGCTCGTAGCCATTGAGGAAGTCGATCGACAGGCCGGCGGTGGACTTGGAGCCGTCGAAGGTCTGCAGGCCGTCGAAGTTGTTGAGGGTGATGATGTCGCCTTCGTGGAACTGGTTGTCAGCGGTGTCGGTGAGGCTGACGGTGAGCTTGGTGATGCTCGAATCCAGGGTGCCGTCGCTGGCGGTGGCGCCGCGGGTATGGCCGTCGAGGCGCGTCAGCTGGCCTTCCCAATGCCCGGTCAGGGTCAGCTCGTTCAGGGTCGAGCCGGCCGCATAGTGGGGGCCCTTGGCATCGAAGGTCTTGGCGAAGCCGACGTATTCGGGGGTGGCGTTGATGTCGAGGGTCAGCCGCGGCTGGCTCTGGAAGGCGTAGTAGGTGACGCCGTCAGAGATGCCGGCCGGCTTGGCGGGCGCGGCGGTCAGCGGCGCCTTGGTGGTGGCGGCGGCGGTGAACAGGGGAGCGGGGGTGTCCAGGGGGTTCTTGTAGGTCATTGCGGTCATCCTTAATGCAGGTCAGGCCTTGCGCTCGCTGGACACGTTCTCGCGCAGGGCAAGACGTTTCACACAGCTGAACGTCACGCCGACAGTGCCTAGCTTTCCACGGAGCTACAGCGAACCACGCCGCAATTTCATCGGGCCACTAGTGGGATGCCGCTAAACGGTAGTGCGCTAAAAGTTCAATAGGCAGACGATTAAGGCGACCAGCAGCGCGATCAGCACCGGTGACCAGCGGGTGCGCAGGAGCAGCGCCAGGGCCAGGGCGGCCAGGACGACATCCGTCAGGCTGCGGATCGCCCCCGTCCACACCGGATCGTAGAGCGCCGCGAGCAGCAGACCGACCACCCCGGCGTTGAGTCCGGTCAGCAGGCGTTGCCAGCCGGGGTGCTGGCGCAGCGACTGCCAGAAGGGCAGGGCCGCGAGCAGGAGCAGGGCGCCGGGCAGAAAGATCAGCAGGGTCCAGAGCAGGCCACTGAGCCAGGCGGGCAGGGCCGCGGGTACCAGGGTCCCCAGGTAGGCGGCAAAGGTGAACAGCGGGCCGGGCACCGCCTGGGCCAGGCCGTAGCCGGCCATGACCTGGCTGTCGCTGACCAGGCCGCTGGGCACCACCACCGCCTGCAGCAGCGGCAGCACCACGTGGCCACCGCCGAACACCAGGGCGCCGGTGCGATAGACACCCGCGGCCAGGTTGTCCCAGACGGGTAAGAGCAGCAGCGGCAGCAGGAACAGCAGCAGTGCGATCACACCCAGGCGTCGGGAGAGTCCCGTTTGCAGGCTCGGGGCCGGCGGCGTGGCGGCGGGCGCCAGGGCCAGGCGCCCGACCAGGGCGGCCAGACCCAGGCCCAGCAGCTGGCCCGCCGAACCGGGCAGCCAGAGCGCCAGGCCGGCGACGACCAGCGCCAGGACGCGGCGCGAGGTATCCGGGCACAGGCTGCGGCCCATGCTCCAGACCGCCTGGGCCACCACCGCCACGGCAAAGACCTTGAGCCCATGCACCGCGCCCGAGTCGGCCAATCCCGGAAAGTGGGCGAGGCCCAGGGCGAACAGGATCAGCAGCAGGGCGGAGGGCAGTGTGAAACCCAGCCAGGCCGCCAGCAGACCCCAGCCACCGGCACGCCCCAGGCCCAGGGCCATGCCGACCTGGCTGCTGGTCGGGCCGGGCAGCAGCTGGCAGAGGGCAACCAGCTCGGCATAGGCGGCTTCGTCCAGCCACTGGCGCCGCGTGACGAAGGCCTGGCGGAAGTAGCCGAGGTGGGCGATGGGGCCGCCAAAGCTGGTGCAGCCCAGGCGCAGGAAGATCAGGAAGACCTGCCAGGCGCCGTCCTTATCGCGGGCGATGTCGCGCATGGGGGCCTCGATCAGCCGCGCGGCGCCGCAGAGGGAACCACCACCTCGCCATCCTCCTTGACGAAGGGACCGCGCTGCGGCTCGGGCAGGATCTCCAGCACCCGTTCCGAGGGCCGGCAGAGGCGGGTACCCAGGGGGGTCACCACGATGGGTCGATTGATCAGCAGGGGATGCTGCAGCATGGCGGCGATCAGGGCCGCGTCATCCAGCTGCGGATCGTCCAGGCCCAGCTCGGCGTAGGGCGTACCCTTCTGACGCAGCAGCTCGCGCACCGGCATGCCCAGGTCGGCGATCAGCCGCTCCAGCTGCGCCCGGTCGGGCGGTGTCTCCAGGTAGTGGATGACCGTCGGCTCGACGCCGCTGTTGCGAATCAGGCCCAGCACGTTGCGCGAGGTGCCGCAGGCGGGGTTGTGGTAGATCGTGATGGCGCTGTTCATGGACGGTCTCGACGGTGGGAAGGGGCACCCCGTTCGTACCAGCCACGCGAGCCGTTCACCAGGCGCACGACCAGCAGCATCAGCGGTACCTCGATCAGGACGCCCACCACGGTAGCCAGGGCGGCGCCCGAGTGGAAGCCGAACAGGCTGATGGCGGCGGCCACCGCCAGTTCGAAGAAGTTGCTGGCGCCGATCAGCGCCGAGGGACAGGCCACGCTGTGGCTCTCGCCCACCAGGCGATTCAGCCAGTAGGCCAGGGCCGAATTGAACAGCACCTGGATCAGGATGGGCACGGCCAGCAGGGCGATCACCAGCGGCTGCGCCAGGATGGCCTCGCCCTGGAAGGCGAACAGCAGCACCAGGGTTGCCAGCAGGGCGGCCATCGAGAGAGGGCCCAGACGGGCCAGGGTGCGGTCGAAGGCGGCCTGACCCTGGCGCAGCAGCGCCCGCCGCCAGAGCTGGGCGAGGATCACCGGCAGCACCAGGTAGAGAACCACCGAAAGCAGCAGCGTGGCCCAGGGCACCGTGATCGACGACAGGCCCAGCAACAGGCCGACGATGGGGGCGAAGGCGAAGACCATGAGGGTGTCGTTCAGCGCGACCTGGGACAGGGTGAACAGCGGATCGCCCTGGGTGAGTCGACTCCAGACGAAGACCATGGCGGTGCAGGGCGCCGCTGCCAGCAGGATGAGCCCGGCGATGTAGCTGTCCAGTTGCTCCGTCGGCAGCCAGGGCGCGAAGAGCTCGCGAATGAACAGCCAGGCGAGCAGCGCCATGGAGAAGGGCTTGACCGCCCAGTTGACGAACAGGGTGACGCCGATCCCGCGCCAGTGCTGGCGCACCTGGCCGAGGGCGCTGAAATCCACCTTCAGCAGCATCGGCACGATCATGATCCAGATCAGCAGGCCGACCGGCAGATTGACTTGGGCCACCTCGATCCGGCCGATAGCGCGGAACAGGCCCGGAGCCAGCTGGCCGAGGGCGATGCCGGCGAGGATGCAGAGCGCGACCCAGAGGCTGAGATAACGCTCGAAGGTGTTCATGGCGGGTGCTGCCGGGGGGCAGGCGGGGGGACTGTGCATGGCGGGCCTGGTCTTGTGGTTGGCGGTGGAGGGACGGAGGTCAGCAGGAGCAGCGCGGCGATGCGCTGACCGCGCAATCATCGCCGGCGCAACAGTGCTCGGTCAGGTAGCCGAGCAGGGCATTCATCTGGTCATAGGCCGCGCGATAGATGAGATTGCGGCCCTGCTGTTCCACCGAAACCAGACCGGCATTGGCCAGTTCCTTGAGGTGGAAGGAGAGGTTGCTGCGGGCTACCTCGAGCTGATCGGCCAACTGGCTGGGGGTAAGGCCGGTCGTGCCCGCGACCACCAGGGCGCGGAAGACCTTCAGGCGCTGGGCGTGGGCGAGGGCGGCGAGGGCGGAAACGGCAAGCTCTTCATTCATGGTTCAATAGTACAAGGATCGTTGAATCATTGAATGATAGGGCGTGGTGGGCGTCTGGTCGAGCCCCTATCAGCGGCGCAGCTGTCGCAACGCTTCCAGTACCTGCTGCAGCGGGCGACTCAGCGGTTTGTCGCGGCGCAGCACCAGGGCCAGGGTGCGGGTCAGGGGCGGTGCCAGCGGCTGAACCTGTAGTCCGTGGCGATGGTGCTCGGTGGCCACGGCGATGCCGGGCACCAGGCTGTAGCCGAGGCCGGCGGCCACCAGTTCCTTGAGCGCTTCGATGCTGCCCAGCTCCATCACCGGTCGACTGGCCTGGCCAGCGCGGCGAAACCAGTCGTCGATCAGCAGCCGGGTGCTGCTGCCGGTCTCGAAGGCCAGCAGCGGCGTCTCGGCCAGGTCGGCTGGCGCCAGCGCGCGCGCTGGCAGGGGACTGGCGGGGGGCAGCAGGGCGACGAAGGCATCCTCCAGCAGGGGTTCCACCTGCAGGTTGCGACCGCTGGCGGGCAGGGTGACCAGGCCCAGGTCGAGGCGGTTGTCTTCCACCGCCCGCAGGACGTCCAGGGTGTTGCCGGTGCTGACCCGCACATCCAGCTGCGGAAAGCGCTGGCGCAACTGGCCCAGCAGCGGCGGCAGGAGGTGGATGCAGGCGGTGGCGCCGGTGCCGATGGCGACCCGGCCGGCGACCGTCTCGCCATGGCTGGAGAGGGCCTGTAGGGCCTGGTCCACCGCGGTCTGGATCCGTTCGGCGTGATCCAGCAGCAGACGGCCCGCGGCGGTGGGCTTGAGGCCGCGCCCCAGGCGCTCCAGCAGCTTGAGAGCCAGGCGGCGCTCCAACTGGCGGATCTGCAGGCTGACCGCCGGCTGGCTCAGCCCCAGGCGATCGGCCGCGGCGGAAAAGCTGCCGGTGGCGACGACCTGGACGAAGGTCTCCAGCTGAGTGAGGTTGAGGTCGGCCATGCCAAGGTTTCGCTTATACCAGTGATAACCGAGCATAGCTTTATCTTTGGCTGGCCGTCCCGGCATGATCGCCCCATTGACCCCGCGAATGGCCCTCTCCCGTGAACACCGCTCTGCAGTTGCGCGATGCCACCCCCGCCGATCTGCCGGCCATCCAGGCCATCTACGCCCCGCATGTCTTGCATGGCTGCGCCAGCTTCGAGCTGGAACCGCCGGACCTCGCCGAGCTGGGACGCCGCCTGGCCGCGGTGCGCCAGGCCGGGCTGCCTTACCGGGTGGCCGAGCTGGAGGGCGAGGTGGTGGGCTATGCCTATGCGGTGCTCTATCGCCCGCGCCCGGCCTATCGCCACACCGCGGAAGACTCGGTGTACGTGCGCGACGGCCTGGGCGGCCAGGGCATTGGCCGCCGCCTGCTGGAAGAGGTCGTCGCGGCCTGCACGGCGGCGGGCTTTCGCCAGCTCGTGGCGGTGATCGGCGACAGCGCCAACCAGGGCTCCATCGCCCTGCATCAGCGGCTGGGCTTTCGCACCGTCGGCACCTTCGAGGCGGTGGGCTTCAAGCACGGGCGCTGGGTGGACACGGTGCTGATGCAGCGCAGCCTGGGTGAAGGCGAGCGGACCCCGGGTACGCGCTGATGACGCCGATGCCGAGCGATCGCGCCATCTGGCAACTGGGGCTGATGCAGTTGCTGGCCTGGGGCCTGGCCTTCTATCTGCCCGGGGTCTATGGCCCGGCGATGGCCGCGGGGCTGGGCTGGGACGCGCGCTGGGTCTATGGCGGCTTTTCCCTGGCGATGCTGACCATGGGCCTGGTCTCGCCCTTCAGCGGCGCGGTGATCGAACGCCTGGGTGGCTGTCGCACCCTGCAACTCGGCCTGGTGCTCGATGCCCTGGGCTGCCTGGGCCTGGCCGCGGCCCAGTCGGCGCCGCTGTTCTACCTGGCCTGGGTGACCCTGGGCGTGGGCATGCGCCTGTCGCTGTACGACGCCGCCTTCGCCACCCTGGCGCGGCTGGCCGGTGAGCGGTCGCGGGCGGTGATGGTGCGCATCACCCTGCTGGGCGGCCTGGCCTCGGCGGTGTTCTGGCCACTGGGGCATTGGCTGCTGGAGTTGTTGGGCTGGCGCCTGGGGCTGGTGGTCTATGCCGGCATCGCCCTGGCCGGCCTCCTGTTGCTTCTGCCGCTGCCCAATGTGCGGGGGCGCCTGCCCAGTGCCGAGGTGCCCGTTGCGGCGGCGGGCGGCTCGCCACGCCTGGCCGGGGTGCTGTTCGCCACCGGGATGGCCTTGATCGGCTTTCTTTCGGCGGGACTGTCGGCCCATCTGCCGGCGCTGCTGGCCGAGCGTGGGGTGCCGGTGGGGGTGGCGGCGCTGTGGGGGATCGGTCAGGTCTGCGCGCGGCTGGCGGAATTGGCCTCCGGGCAGCGGCTCTCGGCGCGCCAGCTCAATATGTTGCTGGGCCTGGGCCTGCCGCTGAGTTTCGCCCTGGCGCTGGCGAGCGAAGGCCACCTGGGCCTCACCGCCGGCTTCGTCTTTCTCTATGGCGCCCTCAACGGCCTGGTGGCGGTGCTGAGGGCCAGCCTGCCGCTGGAGTTGTTCGACCGGGCGCTCTATGCGCGCCTGACCGGCAAGCTGCTGGCGCCGAGCTTTCTGCTCTCGGCGGCCGCGCCCTGGTGCTATGCCCTGGCGCGGGAGAGTTGGGGAGATCGCGGTCTGCTCGGGCTGTGCCTGCTGGTCAGCCTGGGCGTGACCCTGGTCGCGCTGGGGCTGCTCGGCCGGCGGCGTCCGGCGCCGGCCTGAGACGGGCGCGCTAGTTGAGGCGGCGGGCGAACTGACCCACCGCACCCACCACGCGCTGGGCGCCGTCCTGGATTTCGGTGATGCGGGTGCCGGCGGCGTTGGCCAGTTGCAGGCCCTGTTCCGCCTGGTGCTTGCTCGCCGCCATGTTGGCGACCGCGGTCTGCGCCAGCTGCTGGTTCTGCTGCACCACGCCGACGATCTCCTCGGTGGCCTTGCTGGTACGGCCGGCCAGTTGGCGGACCTCGTCGGCCACCACGGCGAAGCCGCGGCCCTGTTCACCGGCCCGCGCCGCTTCGATGGCGGCGTTGAGCGCCAGCAGGTTGGTCTGTTCGGCGATGCCGCTGATGGTCTTGACGATGGTGCTGATCACCAGCGACTGCTCGCCCAGGGCCTCGATGCCGTTGGAGGCGACTTGCAGCTCCTCGGCGATCTTGCGCATCACCGAGACGGTGTTCTGCACCACCTCGGCACCCTGGCGGGCGCTTTCGTCGGTCTGCTGGGAGATGTCGAAGGCGACCTTGGCCGCCTCGGCCACCGCCTGTTCCTGTTCCACCTGCTCGGTGATCACGGTGGCGAATTTAACCACCTTGTACAGCTCGCCACGGGTGTTGAGCACCGGGTTGTAGGAGGCCTCCAGCCACACGGTACGGCCATGGCTGTCGAGGCGCTTGAAGCGACTGGCGATGAATTCGCCGCGATTCAGCCGCGCCCAGAACGCCTGGTATTCGGCGGAATTGGCTTCTTCGCTGGTGCAGAACTGCCGGTGGTGCTTGCCCTGGATCTGCTGCAGCGAATAGCCCATGCCCTGCAGGAAGCGGTCGTTGGCGGTGAGCACCTCGCCGGCCAGGTTGAATTCGATGACCGCAGTGGATCTCAGCAGGGCATTGATTAGCCCGGAGTGCTCGGTGGAGGTTTCGACCTGTTCGGTACGGTCGTTGCCATAGCAGATGGTCTTGTGGATGCGGCCGTCGGCGTCGCGCAGCGGCTGCCAGGTGGCATAGAGCCAGGCTTCCTGGCCGTTGGCGCGCAGCAGGCGGTACATGCCGCTGGTCTGGTTGCCCTGGCTGAGCGCGCTCTTGAGGTCGCGATAGCAGGGCAGTTGTTTGACGTATTCCGGAATGAAGGCATCCAGCGGACGCCCCACCACGTTCTCGGCGCGATAGCCCATCTCGCGACAGAAACGCTCGTTGACCCGCTCGACGTTGCCGCGCTCGTCCACGGTAAGACTTAGCGCCTGGCTTTCGAAACCGGCGTGCAGCTGACGCAATTCGGCGACCTCGGCGCGCAGTTGGGCGAGTTCGGTCTTGAGAGGGCGATTGAACATGGCAGGACACCGAGAGGAGTGAAGGTATGACTTCCACTACTTCGACGGTGCCGGGATTTTCTTAAGGGGAGCGCAGCGACTTTCGACTAAAGCCGCAGCCGTCAGGCCTGGCGACTGGCGATGAAACGCCGGAAGACTTCCAGGGTGGCCTCGCTGACATGGTGCTCCATGCCCTCGGCATCGCGCCGTGCGGTATCGGCGTCCACGCCCAGGGTCAGCAGGAAGGTCTCCACCACATGGTGGCGGGCGCGGCTGGCTTCGGCCAGGGCTTCGCCTTCGGGGGTGAGGAAGACGCCGCGATAGGGGCGCTGCACGATCAGGCCGGCGGCGGCCAGGCGCTTGAGCATCTTGGCCACGGTCGGCTGGGCCACGCCGATGCGCGCGGCGATGTCGACCTGACGGGCTTCACCGCCGTCCCGGATGAGGTCGGAAATGAGCTCGACATAGTCTTCGATCAGCTCCTGACGATGCGCCTCGCGGACCTGTTGAAAACCTTCCATATGAATGGATGGATCGACCAACCGATTCAGCAGTTCGTCGTCCTTTGTCATGTTGCCCACCTGAATGACCTTCTCCGCAAAGACCTGAGGCGCGTCGAGAGGACGCGATCGGGCGCCATTTTGACCGAGTTGCGGGCGAATACCAAAGATTCCTTCGCCAATGGGCGTTATCGACGGATGAGATAGAGATTTTTTATTGCTGGATGTGTGAATTTTAGCCTAGGCTAAATTCTCCAAAGGGTAGTCCTACCTTGCCGCACGAGTCCGCCATGAAAGAATCCGCCAGCTACGTCGAGCCTGCCTGGCAGGAGCCTGCGCCGTCCGCCCGGCCCAGTCTGGGACGGATGAATGCCAGCGTGCCGGTGCCCGAGGGCGGCAGCTGGTTGCGGCGGCTGCTGGCCTTTCTCGGCCCCGGCTACATGGTCTCGGTGGGCTACATGGATCCGGGCAACTGGGCCACGGACCTGGCCGGCGGCTCGCAATTCGGCTACCTGCTGCTGTCGGTGATCCTGCTCTCCAACCTCATGGCCATCCTGCTGCAGGCCCTGGCCGCACGGCTGGGCATCGCCACCGGGCTGGACCTGGCCCAGGCCTGCCGCGCGCGTTATTCGCGGCCGGTGAGCCTGCTGCTGTGGATCGCCTGCGAGATCGCCATCATCGCCTGCGACCTGGCAGAGGTGATCGGCACCGCCATCGCGCTGAATCTGCTGTTCGGTATCCCGCTGATGTGGGGCGCCATCCTCACGGCGCTGGACGTCTTTCTCATCCTGCTGCTGATGAATCGCGGCTTTCGCTGGCTGGAGGCCTTCGTCATCGCCCTGCTGACGCTGATCTTCGTCTGCTTCGGCGTGCAGATGGTGCTGGCCCAGCCGTCCATCGCGGCGATCGCCGACGGCTTTCTGCCCAAGGCGGAAATCGTCACCAATCCGGCCGCGCTCTACCTGGCCATCGGCATCATCGGCGCCACCGTGATGCCCCATAACCTCTATCTGCATTCCTCCATCGTGCAGACCCGCGCCTATCCGCGGACCGAGGAGGGGCGCCGGATGGGCCTGCGCTGGGCGGTGGCCGACAGCACCCTGGCGCTGATGCTGGCGCTGTTCGTCAACGCGGCCATCCTGATCACCGCCGCGGCGGTGTTCCACAGCGCCGGGCGCACCGATGTGGCCGAGATCCAGGACGCCTACCATCTGCTGTCGCCGATGCTGGGCGTGGGTATCGCCTCGCTGCTGTTCGCGGTGGCGCTGCTGGCCTCGGGCATCAATTCCACGGTCACCGCGACCCTGGCCGGCCAGATCGTCATGGAAGGCTTCCTGTCGCTGCGCATTCCCGACTGGGCGCGGCGGCTGATCACCCGCGGCATCGCCGTGATCCCGGTGGTGGTGGTGACCGGTCTCTATGGGGAAAGCGGCACGGCCAAGCTGCTGGTGCTGAGTCAGGTGGTGCTGTCCATGCAGCTGCCCTTCGCGGTGATCCCACTGGTGCGCTTCGTCTCGGATCGCCAGCTGATGGGTAGCTTCGTGATCGGTCGGCTCACACAGGTGCTGGCCTGGGCGATCGCCGGGCTGATCGTGGTGCTCAATGTGAAGCTGCTGGCCGATATCCTTCTGGGATAGCGGATAACTGAGGTCTGACGACCTTTGGTGGCTCTGGAATGCTGGTCTGGGAACTTCTAAAAGCGTGACGGTATCAATCCGTTACCACAATAAGTTCTTCCCATAACCACCCTGGAGCACTTGCCATGTCCTACGACGCCCGCCACACCCCAGCCTATGCGGCCACCACGGCCACCGCTACCGCACCGCTGCTGAAGCGTATTTCCTGGAGTTCGATCATCGCCGGCGTGGTCATCGCCCTGACCGTGTCGCTGCTGCTGAGCCTGCTCGGCACCGCCATCGGCTCGGCTTCCATCGATCCGCAGCAGGAAGCCAATCCGCTGGACGGCCTGGGCAAGGGCACCGGTATCTGGGTCGGCGTCAGCGCCGTGGTGTCGGTCTTCGTCGGTGCCTGGATCGCCGGTCGCCTGGCCCAGCGCGAAGGCGCCCTGCACGGCATCCTGGTCTGGGCCAGCGTGACCCTGGTCAGCGTCTATCTGGTGTCCAGCGCCGTGAGCGGCGTGGTGCGTACCGGTCTGAACGTGGCGGGCAGCGGTCTGTCGATGATCGGCAGCGGCCTGTCCCAGGCGGCACCGGCGCTGACCAACCAGGTTCAGGACCAACTGCGTCAGCAGGGCATCCAGCTCGACCTGGGTGATCTGCAGAACGAACTGGAAACCGCGCTGCGCCAGACCGGCAAGACCGAACTGCAGCCGGAGAATCTGAAGCAGCAGGCTCAGGGCGCCGAACAGGATGCCAAGAACACCGCCCAGAACAGCGCCAACAATCCGCAGCAGACCGATGACCAGCTGAGTGCCCTGCTGGATCGTCTGAAGCAGCGTGGCGACCAGGCTTGGAACGCCGCCGACCGTCAGGCGCTGGTCAACCTGATCAAGGCCCGCACCGGCAAGAGCGACGCCGAGGCCAATGCCATCGTCGACAAGGCCCAGCAGACCTACCAGCAGGCCTATGCCAAGTATCAGGAACTCAAGGCCCAGGCCGAGCAGAAGGCTCGCGAGGCCGCTGACGTGGCTGCCCGCAAGGTCTCCCAGGCCAGCTGGGTCCTGCTGATCAGCCTGGTGATCGGCGGCATCGTCGGTGCCATCGGTGGTGCTCTGGGTCGTCGTACCCAGCCGGCCAACAAGGTGGTTGCCGCCTAAGCGCAGCATCCAGCGTATCCCGCGGGATCCGCTGACCAAGCACGAGGCCCGGACGGGTGACAGTCCGGGCCTCGTCGTTCATGGATGACGCCTCGCCTAACGGTCTGGCCGCAGTACCCGGGCGAGCAGCTGCCGGCACAGCGCCAGGTCTGGGCGCTCGGCGCCGAACAGGGTGCGATAGATCAGCGGGGCGACCAGGCCATCGAGCAGGACGTCCAGGGTCGGAGCCGGTTCGCCACGGCGGTGGGCGCGTTCGAGCAGCAGCTCCAGGCGTTCCCGGGTCGGCTCGGTGCAGCGCACCGCGCAGCCCGGATCGGTGGCCGCCAGGGCGTCCCTGAGCATGGCCTGGCCGGGGGTGGAGGCGAGGTCGTCGACATAGTGTTCCAGCCAGCGTTCGAGATCGCCTCTCAGGCTGCCGGTGTCCTCGGGCGGCTGGTCCGGGCGCAGCCGCTGCAGGTCGACGTCGGCCAGGAGACTGGGCAGATTGCCCCAGCGACGATAGAGGGTCGAGGGCGTGACCCCGGCGCGCGCGGCGATCAGGGGGACGGTGAGGGCTTCCCGGGGCTGCTCCTGCAGGAGCGCCAGGACGGCCTCGTGGATGGCTTGCTGAACGCGGGCACTGCGGCCGCCGGGACGGGCTTGCTTGCTGGTCATTGTGACAGGATACCCGGCTCTTAACGCAAACGCATTGCTTTTGCTGCAGGAAGTGTTCAGGCTTTAAAGCAATTATTTAGCTTTAAGGTGCGGACATGTCTTCGCTGAACGGCTCTTCCTCTGCACGCCTGACGCTGCTGGGTTCGGTGCTGCTGACCTTCCTGGCCGCGTCCAGCGCGCCGACCCCCCTCTATGCCAGCTACCAGCAGGCCTGGGGCTTTTCCACCTTCTGGCTGACCTGGGTGTTCGCCGTCTATGCCTTCGCCTTGCTGGCGGCCCTGCTGGTGGGCGGGCGGCTGTCCGATCACCTGGGGCGGCGGCCGGTGATCCTGGCGGCGCTGCTGCTGGAGGCGGGTGCCATGCTGCTGTTCCACCAGGCGCATGACCTGGCGGACCTGGTGCTCGCCCGCGCCCTGCAGGGCCTGGCGACCGGGATCGCCACCAGTGCCCTGGGTGCGGCGCTGCTCGACGTGGATGCCGAGCGCGGTCCCTGGTTGAACAGCCTGACGCCACTGCTTGGCATGGCGATTGGCGCGCTGGGCTGCGGCCTGCTGGTGGAATTCGCGCCGGCGCCGCTACAACTGGTCTATCGGCTGTTCCTGGCGCTCTTTCTGCTGCAGGGCCTGGCGCTGCTGCGCCTGCCCGATAGCGGTCCGCGCCGACCGGGTCTGCTCGCCGCCTTGCGCCCCCAGCTGGCGGTGCCGCCCCAGGCCCGCGCCATGCTCTGGCGGGTCCTGCCGCTGGAGCTGGCGGTCTGGGCCGTGGGCGGCTTCTATCTGTCGCTGATGCCGGCGCTGGTCAAGGCGGCGACCGGTACGACGTCGATCCTGGTCGGTGGCGGCGTGGTGGCCGGCCTTACACTCACCGGTGCGGCCTGTCTGCATGGCTTGCGCCTCTGGCCGGCGGCGCGCCTGCTGCGGCTGGGGGCGAGCACCCTGGTGGCCGGTCCGGCGCTGCTCTGGCTGGCGGTGGCCAGCGGTCAGCTGGGACTCTTCGCTCTGGGCACCCTGGTGACCGGCGTCGGCTTCGGCAGCGGCTTTCTCGGCGCCACCCGCAGTCTGCTGCCGCTGGCGGAAGCGACCCAGCGCGCCGGGTTGCTGGCCGCCTTCTATGTGCTCAGCTACCTGGCGTTCTGCCTGCCGGCCCTGGCGGTCAGCGCCCTGGTGCCACGGCTGGGCCTGACTGGCGCCGCCGAGCTCTATCTGGTCGGGGTGATCCTGCTGGCGCTGCTGGGGGTGCGCAATAGCCTGCCGCGCGCCTGCGTGCAGCCGGGTTAGAGCAGGATGTCGGCGGGACCGAAAATGGCCCGCTCGACGGGGCTGCCGGTGATCCGCTCTTCATTGGAGAAGCCGTCGTGGTCGCGCAGCGGGCCGAAGTCTATGCCGGTCAGCTGCTCGATGCGCAGGACACTGCACTGGTAGGTGCGCAGGCGACCGAAGGCGATGGAGAGCTCGTCCAGTTCGCGGCGCTGGTCGATGAGGTAGGCGCTGGCGGAGGGCTTGCCGTCGTCACCGAGAAAGGCCACCACCTTCCAGAAGGCTTCGGGGATCCGGGCGTCGCGATAGGCGCGGTCATCCGCACGCAGGACCGGGCCGCTGAAGACGCTGACCCGTGCCTGCCAGCGGTGGGTGTTGTCGAGAATGTAGTCCTCCAATTCCAACCAGGTCTTCTGGTTGAAGGCGGCCATCTGCGGCGCGCAGTTGGTGAAGTGGAAGGTGTCTTTATTGGCCTGGGCCGCCATGGGACCCCAGTTGGGATCCTGGCGCCGCACCAGATGACCCCGGTCGAGCAGGTTGTCGGCATAGAGCGCCTCGCCGAGCTGGGCTTCCAGCGGCACCCGCCCGTCACAGGCCCAGGCATCGCGGCTACGTAGCACCTCCTGGTGCTGGCTGCCGTCGATATTGACCCCGACCCAGAGCGCCATCCGCCGACTGCGCGAGAGGCTGACTGAGAAGTGGGTGTAGTCCAGGCGGTCGCCCGAGGCGGGCAGGGGATAGACATCGCCGGCCAGGGCCGCGCTCGGACGGGGCCAGGGGACCTGGAAGTCCCCAAGGAAATCGGCCTGGTAACCCTGGCGGTCGGCCAGGCTGGCGGCGGGGGTGATGCGCGGCTCGGCGCTTCTCAGACCGGCGGGTTGCGCCGGCAGCAGGGGACGCAGGTCGGCGAGGCGCGGACGATAGGCGAAATCGACGGCAAAGGGCGGGCTGGACATGGCGGCGCTCTGGCGAAAAGGGGCGAACCGCCAGCGCAGCACAGGGAGGTTACCGGACGATGACG
The DNA here is from genome assembly GCF_026544185.1 of Pseudomonas sp. GM_Psu_1. Taxonomy (NCBI): domain Bacteria; kingdom Pseudomonadati; phylum Pseudomonadota; class Gammaproteobacteria; order Pseudomonadales; family Pseudomonadaceae; genus Pseudomonas; species Pseudomonas sp. GM_Psu_1. Next base: position 141,523 of record NZ_JALNUX010000008.1, on the reverse strand, counting down.
ACGGTCAGCGAAGTGGTATGCACCGGCGCTAGCTGGCAAACTCGTTCGCGACCTAACGATTCCAACCCTTGAGTGAACCGCCCATGAAGCTATCGCTGTTTTCCCCCTTTGCCCGCCAGCGCGCCTGGCTGCTCGGCGTGCCCGGCCTGCTCCTCACCGGCGCCGCCCTGGCCAGTCAGCAGTCCGACGCCAAGGGCTTCGTCGAAGACGGTGACCTGACCCTGCTGCTGCGCAACTATTACTACCTGCGCCAGAACGAAGGCGACGGCCATGGCGCTGAAACGCGCAACAGTCGCGATCCGCGCAGCTGGACCCAGGCCTTCCTGCTCAACTACACCTCGGGCTTCACCCAGGGCACCGTGGGTGTGGGCGTGGATGCCTATGGCTATCTGGGTCTCAAGCTGGATGGCGGCGATGGTCACGCCAACACCCCGAACATGCCGGTGGACGGCGACGGCAGCCAGCGCAGCGAATTCAGCAAGGGTGGAGCGGCGGTCAAGCTGCGCGTCTCCAACACCGTGCTCAAGTATGGTGACCAGCAACCCACGGCGCCGGTGCTGGCGGCGGGTGGCAACTGGCTGTTTCCCCAGACCGCCCGGGGCTGGAGCCTGGTGAGCCAGGAGGTCGATCACCTGATGCTTGAAGGCGGTCACTTCACCGCCGCCACGGCGCCGCGCACCACCGGTTCGGACGGCGGCATCTTCGCCGGTTACGCCGGCGTCGAAGCGGCTTCGGCCAGCTATGCCGGGGGCGTCTACAAGTTCAGCGATCACCTCAGCGCCTCGCTCTATGCCGGGCACTTCGAGGACGTCTGGGACCAGTACTACGGCAACCTCAACTATGTGGTGCCGCTGGCCGCCGAGCAGAGTCTGACCTTCGACGCCAACCTCTATCGCACCCTGGACGCCGGCAGCGCCAAGGCCGGCAGCATCGCCAATACCGCCGGCTCGCTGGCCGCCGCCTTCCAGAGCGGCGCCCACACCTTCACCCTGATCCACCAGCGTATCCATGGCGACCAGCCCTTCGACTATGCGGTCTTCGGCGCACCGGTGCCGGGGTCCTTCGGTGACTCCATCCTGCTCGGCAACTCGATGCAGTTCTCCGACTTCAACGGCCCGGGCGAGCGCAGCTGGCAGGCCCGCTACGACCTGAACATGGAAAGCTACGGCGTGCCCGGCCTGAGTCTGATGGTCCGCCATACCCGCGGCAACGGCATCGACGGCACCCACCTGGCCGCCGACTCGGCCTATGCCGGTCTCTATGGCGACGGCGACAAGGAACACGAGACCGATCTGGAAGCCAAGTACGTGCTGCAGAACGGCCCGGCCAAGGACTTGAGCTTCCGCCTGCGCCAGGCCTGGCATTCCGGCAGCCAGAGCACCGGCGGCACCGTGGCCGAGACGCGGCTGATCACCGAGTATCCGCTGAATATCCTGTAACTGACGGCGCTCCGCAGGTTGGGTTGAGCGCAGCGAAGCCCAACGGTGCCGAGGTCATGCGCGGCTTGTTGGGCTTCGGCGATAAGGCCGCCTCAACCCAACCTACAGGGCTGGGCCTGGTGGGTTGGGTTGAGCGCCGCGAAGCCCAACAGTCCATTGGCCATTGGCATGTCCGGGAGTGCCCTCACCCCAGCCCTCTCCCAAGGGGAGAGGGGGCAGTTCGGTGTGATCGGGCACCGTGTAGGTTGGGTTGAGCGCAGCGATGCCCAACAGTCCGTTGGCCATCGGCATGTCCGGGAATACCCTTACCCCAGCCCTCTCCCATGAGGAGAGGGGGTAGCCGCGTAGAGTGGATAACGGCGCAGCCTTATCCACGCCCAGGTGCAAAGGGCAGTGGAAAACGCGGCGCGGTTTTCCACGCTACGGATACCCTGGCAGCGCGACACCAGGGGACAAGCTACCACCCGCGCCGGACCCAACCGCCCCCTCTCCCTCGGGGAGAGGGCTGGGGTGAGGGTTGCCCCCCCGCCAACGGTGCCAGGATCGAGCGCGGCTTGTTGAGCTACGGCGATGGAGTAGCCTCAACCTAGCTAAGGCCAACCTTGGCTACTTGCCACCTTTGGCCATCGGCATGTCCGGGAATACCCTCACCCCAACCCTCTCCCAAGGGGAGAGGGGGCAGTTCGGTGTGATCGAGTGCCGTGTAGGTTGGGTTGAGCGCAGCGAAGCCCATTTCAGACTTTCGCTCGCGATTCCTCCAGCAGCCGCTCGATCTCCCCATGCAGCCGCTCGGTGGCGCCAACCCGGTCGATCCACCATTCGGTGGACCAGACGCGCAGCAGCGTCCAGCCGAGGCCCTGGAGGATGGCGCTGCGGGTCTTGTCGCGGTCGCGGGCGGTGGCGGCGCTGTGGTAGGTGGCGCCGTCGCATTCGATGCCCACCAGGTAATCGCCCGGACGATCGGGATGGACGATACCCAGGTCGATGCGGAAACGCGACACGCCGATCTGCGGCACCACCTGCCAGCCCTTGGCCTGCAGCGCCTGGGCCACGGCTTCCTCGAAGGGCGAGTCGTGTCCCCCCAGCGAACCCTTGACCGCGGCGGCCAGGGCCTGGGGGCCGCGCTGGGCGAATTCCAGGAACAGCTTGAGATCCCGTACCGCGCGGGCATTGGTGCGATTGAGGTCGATCAGCCCCGGATCGAAGGAGGAGAACACCAGCATCTCCCGGCGCGCCCGGGTCACGGCGACGTTGAGGCGTCGCCAGCCACCGTCCTTGTTCAAGGGACCGAAGTTCATCGACATCGTATTGGCGCCCGGCTCGGTGGGGCCGAAGCCGATGCCGAGCATGATCAGGTCGCGCTCGTCGCCCTGCACCGTTTCCAGGTTCTTCACCACCACCGGCTCGGCCAGGTCTTCGGCGAAGTGCGCCTCGATCTCCGGGTGCTGCTGGCGCGCGCGGTCGAGCAGATCGGTGACCAGGCGCTGCTGTTCGCTGTTGAGGGTGATGATGCCCAGGCTGAGACCGGCAAAGGCCGGATCGAGCAGGCGCTTGACCGCCTCGGCGACCATGGCCTGGGCTTCCAGGGCGTTGTGCCGTCCCTTGCCCTTGGCGTAGACGCCGTCCACCCGCCGCCATTCCACCGCGCTCGGACGGATCTCCGGGGCGGGGAAGGTGATGAGCTTGCCGTCGTAGTAGTGATGGTTGGAAAAGGCGATCAGGCTCTCGTGGCGACTGCGGTAGTGCCAGTTGAGGCTGTGGCTGTAGATGCCGGCGCCCAGGCATTCGTCGAGGATGCTCTCCAGGTCCTCGGCGGTGTCGTCCTCGCCGGCGGCGCGGTCGAAGAAACGGGTCGGCGGCATCTGCCGGGGGTCGCCGGCGATCACCACCTGCACGCCGCGGGCGATGGCGCCCACCGCGTCCCAGGGCGCGATCTGCGAGGCTTCGTCGAAGATCACCAAGTCGAACAGGCCGCCATCGGGCGGCAGGTACTGGGCGATGGACAGCGGACTCATCAGCATGCAAGGCGCCAGCCGCGCCAGGGCGTCGCCCATTTCCAGCGCCAGCTGGCGCAGCGGCTTGTGCCGGCGCTGCTTCTGCAATTCGTGCTTGAGCACGGCGAAGCCGCCACCCTGGCGCGCCGCGTCGTTCTTCGGCGGCAGGCCGTGGCAGAGCAGGGCGCGGATATGGCGCACGGCGAGGGTCTGCAGGCGATCGTCCAACCGGCGATATGCCTGGATATCGCTCTCGTGCTCGGCCGGGACGAAATCGCGCAGCAGCGGCTCGGCGTCCAGGGCGGTGGCGGCGAACCAGCGGGCATAGGCGGTTTCGAACAGGGCCGCCAGGTCCTCGACCGAGGTGGCCGTGGCGCGGGTGATCAGCGGCGCAAGGCCGAGGGCGTCGGCTTCTTCGCGGACCCGCTGCCAGTCGCACCAGGCCTTGAGGCGACCGGGCTGGCGCAACAGGGCGGCGGCGGTGCGTACCAACTCGGCGGCCGGGGTTTCTGCCGGCAGTCCTGCCTGGTCGGAAAAGCTCTGGCGCGCGGCTTCGGCGGCCTCCAGGGCGGCGGAGAAGGCGCTGCTGGCCGGTGCCAGGGTAGTGTCCACCGGCTGGTCCTCGGGATGCTGCAACCGGCGCGCCGCCGCCTGGCGCAGGGCCAGCAACTGCTCGGGCGTTTCTGCCAGGGTCGGCAGCGCCGTGCTCAGCCTTTCCGCGAGGGCGCGGCGCGCGAGCAGGGCCTCCAGGTCGCTGGTGACGCCTTGCCAGCCGCTGATGGCGGCCAGGCTGGGCGTCAACTCGTCCAGTTCGGTAAGCAGGGTGCGCTGGCGCCGCAGGCGTGGCAGGTCGGCGGCCACGTCGGGCTGGCCCTGGGTTTCGCCCTGGCGGGCGAGATCCTGGGTGACCTGGCGCTGGGCGCGGCTGGCGAAGATCCAGAAGCGCTGCCCGGCGGCGTCCCAGGCGGTTTCCAGCTGGGTCAGGGCGACGCGGCGACAGGCTTCGGCGGCATAGGGCACCGACAGCTCGCGCTCCAGCGTCTGGTAGTCCCGCAGCAACTCCAGGGCGCGCCCCAGCTGGCGCTGACGCTCGGCGGCGCCAGGCCCGAAGGCGAAGGCCAGGTCCTGGCCGGCGGCGTTCTGCAGCAGCTCGGCGAATTCCAGCAGGCGCCGGGGCGCCACCTGATCCGCCAGCGGCAGGCCAAGGACGTCGCGCAGGCGTTGCCGCGCCTGCTGCAGGGCCTGCTGGGTGTCGCGCAGCCGTTCGGCGGCGCCGACCAGGGCGTCCTGCCAGGCGTTGGACCAGGGATGGGCCGGCAAGAGGGCGAAATCCGCCGCCAGGCTGCGGCCGGTCTCGGCGTGCAGGGCCAGGCGGCGCACGGCGTTGCGCAACTCGGCCAGGGCCTCGGCGTCGTGGGCGTCGGCATTGGGCCAGGCCAGGCGCGGGGTATCGGGGGCGGCGTCGCGCAGGACGCGGCCAATGCTCTGCTGCAGGGTCAGGCCATTGGGCCAGCGCCGGTGCAGGCGCTCGACCACTGCATTGAGGCGATCGCGCAGGCGTTCCACCTCGGCGGCCTCGGCCAGCCATTCCTCTTCGTCGAGGCCGTCGCGGGTATCCCAGGCGCGCTCCAGCTGCTTGAGTACCTCGGCCTTGGACGCCTTGCTCGAATGCAGCTCCAGGCAGAATTCGCCCAGCCCCTGGGCCTCCAGGCGGCGATAGACCACGTCCAGGGCCGCGCGCTTCTCGGCGACGAACAGCACCCGCCGACCGAGCGCCAGGTTGTGGGCGATCATGTTGGCGATGGTCTGGGACTTGCCGGTGCCGGGCGGGCCGTCCAGCACGAAGTCCTGGCCACCGGCCGAGGCCAATACCGCCGCCAGTTGCGAAGAATCCGCCGGCAGCGGGGTGAAGAGTTCGGCCGGGGTGACCTGGCGATCCAGCTCGCGCTCGCGGGGAAAGCTGCCCCCGCTCAGGTAGGCGCCGGATTCCGTGGTGCGCTCCAGCAGGTGCCGCACCAGCGGGCTTTCCATCAGCTGGTCGCTGCGCTCGGTGAGGTCCTTCCACATCAGGTACTTGGCGAAGGAGAACTGGCCGAGCAGCAATTCGTTGCTGACCTCGAAGCCGGGCAGGTCGCGCACCGCGCGGCGGACCCTGGTCCAGATGCCATCCACGTCGATGCCGTTGCCATCGCCGGGCAGCGGGCCGTCGAGACCCGGAATGTCCAGATCGAAGTCGTGGCGCAGGAGCTCCAGCAGGGTCAGGTTGAAGCGCGGCTCGTCCTCGAACAGGTGCAGGGTGATGCCGCTGGCGGCGCTCTGTCGCTCCAGACGCACCGGCAGCAGGATCAGCGGCGCACGGTAGTGCTTGGGATCGTCGGCCGCCTTCTTCCAGCGCAGGAAGCCCAGCGCCAGGTAGAGGGTGTTGGCGCCGCCTTCGTCGAGATCGCTGCGGGCGCGGCGATAGAGCTCCACCAGGGCCGCGTCCAGTTTGGTCGCATCCAGGGGCGCGACCACCTCGCCGCGGGCCAGGGCGCCGCGGGCGTATTCGTCGTCGAGATTCTCGTGCTCGCGGGCTTCGTGCAGCACGGCGTCGCGCCCGCTCACCGCCAGATCTGGCAGCGGCACCAGACGCAGTGCCCGGCCCTCGGCCAGGAGATCTTCCAGCGCCGCCGGCTCGGGGCAGAGCAGGGGCACGCTGCGGGCGTTGTCCGGCACATGCAGCAGGCGATTGCGGGTGGTGAGGTCGAGCAGTTTGCGCTGCCATAGCGCCAGGCGCCCGACCGGGGTGGTCGGCGCCGCCTCGACGTCCACGTCGAAGGCCGGCAGCGGTGGGGCTTCTTCCAGGGCTTCGCCGGGCAGCAGCAGGCCGTCCGCATGGATGGCCGGCTGGCCGGGCACCGCCAGCGGGCGAATGCGTTGCAGGCGGGCACGACGAACGTCCAGCGCCAGCACGAAGGACTCGTCGTCCAGCTGCCGCTCGGCCAGTTGCATGGCCTGGCTGAAGGAGGGCGGTGGCGAGGCGGTTGCCTGAGTGGTCTCGAAGACCAGCAGGTCCTTGAGCGCTACCCGCTTGCGCACCGGCTCGGCGTCGTCGGTGAGCAGCTGAGCGAATTCCTGGGGCTGCAGCCAGACCCCGGCGAAGGCATGGCCGCGGGTAATGACCAGCAGCGGATTGAGACCGGCCTGTTCCAGCGCCGCGCAGGCGAGCAGGGCGAGATCCAGGCAGGTGGCCAGGCCGCCGTCGAGGATGGCGCCCGGCGTGCGGATCTTCTGGCCCTGGCGCTCGAAGCTGGCCGGCGGCACCGCATAGGTCAGCTGCAGACCACAGAGCGCCGACCACAGGGCCGAACCCAACTCCCAGACGCGTCGCCGCGAGCCGCTCTGGTACCCGTCCAGCGCCGTGGACTTGCCGGCGCGGCGCAAGACCTCGGCGGCCGCGCCCAGCAGGCGATCCACCGCCGGATCGTTGGGCATGACGAAGGCCGCGGCCAGTTCCGACATGCTGTCCACGCCGCCCCACTGGTTGCGGGCCAGCAACTCGACCGGATAGCGCCGCGTCTGCAGGATCTCTTCGCCCTGACGCACCGTGAAGGTCAGCTGGGCGACCAGGCTTTCCTGCAGACTGCCGAGCAGGGCGGCGTCGAATTCGAGGTCGCGATCGTCGAGATAGAGGGTGCCCTGGGGGTCCAGGCGCTCCAGGTGCCAGGTGCGCGGGACCACGAAGGCCGGCTCGGCGATCACCGTCAGGCTGACGTCGACCAGGGGTTCCTGGCCGCTGTGGGTGAGGCGCAATTCGCGCAGCACGGGCACCGCGTTCTGGTGCGCCGCAAAACCGATCTTGCCGGCCAGCACCAGTTCGACATCCACGCTCATCGCCTACCACCCTTGCTTATTGCCTAAGGTAGATGAATGTACAGTAGTAGGAGTGTCGATGCAGCTCATAGCCGGCCTGGGCAAGCGGAAAAAGTCCTTTGGTGACGGGCGGTTGCGTGGTTTGAGGGATAGGTCGCGCTTCAGGCCGCCGGGGTCGGGAAGACCAGGCTGAAATGGATGCCCCGCTCATCCTGCTCGACCTCGGCGCGGCCGCCGTGCAGGCGCATGATGGCGGCGACGATGGCCAGGCCCAGGCCGTTGGAATCATGGGGCTGGTGGCGCGAGGGATCGGCGCGGTAGAAGCGGTCGAATAGCCGACGCAGGTGCTCCGGCGCCAGCGCCGGCCCGGCATTGCTGACGCGGATGCGCCCGCCGCCCGCCTGCAGGAGGATCTCGCCGTCCGGCTCGGCATAGCGGATGGCATTGGCTACCAGGTTGCTCAGGGCGCGGCGCAGCATCAGCGGATCGGCGACCACCTCGCCGCCGCCCGATACCACCAGCCGCAGGCCGCGCTCGTCGGCCGGCCCTTCGAAATAGTCGGCGATGCGCGCCAGCTCTTCGTCCAGCTGCAACGGCTGCGGGGTCAGCACCGCCTGGGCGTCGTCGGCGCGGGCGAGGAAGAGGATGCTTTCCACCAGCCGCGAGATGCGCTCCAGCTCCTCCAGGTTGGACGCCAGCAGCGCCTGGTAGTCCTCGGCACTGCGCACCTGGCGCAGGGCGACCTCGGTATGGCCCATGAGGGCATTGATCGGGGTGCGGATCTCGTGGGCGAGGTCGGCGGAAAATTGCACCAGCCGGCCATAGCCGTCGGCCAGGCGCGCCAGCATGGCGTTGTAGTTTTCCACCAGCGGCTGCAACTCGCGCGGCGCATCGGCCAGCTCCAGGGGCGCGGCCAGACGAGTCGGGGTGATGCCGCCGGCATGGCGGGCGATGCGCCGCAGCGGTGCCAGGCCGCGCCGCAGCAGTAGATAGCCGAGGCCGGCGGTACACAGGAAGGCCAGGGTCACCGCGCCGATCAGGCCCAGCCGGAAATCGGCCAGGGTGGTGTCCTCGTTGCGCAGCACATGGGCGGCGGTCAGTTCCACCGGGCCTTCGGGGGTGTTCACCGCGACCCGCGCCGCGCGCCAGCGGGTGCCGTCGGCCAGCTGGCCTTCGCGCAGATCGGCCCGGGTCGGTCGTCGGGTCTGGGGGATGACGGCCAGCTCGGGAAGGGCGATCTGCAGCGGATTGGAGGCGATCACCGGCTTGGCGCCCGGCGCGCCGATGAGAAAGACGTCCTGCTCGTTGCCCAGCATGTTGGCGAACAGCTGCGGACTGCGCCCCAGGGTCTCCAGCGACAGGTCGGCGCTGAGCAGGCTGCGAAAATGCGCCAGGCGACCGAGCAGGGCATAGTCGGCGCGCTCCAGCACCGTCCGTTCCAGGCTGTGGTAGAGGAACAGGCCGGCGCCGCCCACGGCGAGCAGCGCCACCAGGGCGAATCCCAGGGTGGCACGGAGGATCAGCGAGGGTGAGCGGGCGCTCAAGGGCGGACCTCGCAGACATAGCCGATGCCGCGCACGGTATGGATCAGTTTGACCGGGTAGGGGTTGTCGACCTTGGCGCGCAGCCGCTTGATGGCCACGTCCACCACGTTGGTGTCGCTGTCGAAATTCATGTCCCAGACCTCGGCGGCGATCAGGGTGCGCGACAGCACCTCGCCTTCGCGGCGCAGCAGCAGGTGCAGCAGGGCGAATTCCTTGTTGGTCAGCACGATGAGGTCGTCGCCGCGGGTCACCCGGCGGCGCAAGAGGTCCAGCTGCAGGTCGGCGAGGTGGAAATGCTCGGGCTCGCGCACCACGCCACGCCGCAGCAGGGTGCGGATACGCAAGAGCAGCTCGACGAAGGAGAAGGGCTTGACCAGGTAGTCGTCGGCGCCCAGCTCCAGGCCGCGGATGCGATCCTGCAGGCCATCGCGGGCGGTGAGAAAGAGCACCGGCACGTCGAGCTTCTTGCGCAGCACCTCCATGATCTGCCAGCCGTCGATGCCGGGCAGCATGACGTCGAGGATGATCAGGTCGTAACGGCCGTCCAGGGCCAGGTGCAGGCCGTCGGCGCCGTGCTGGGTCCAGTCGACCGCGTAGCCGGATTCGCCGAGGCCCTTCTTCAGGTACTCGCCGGTCTTCTGGTCGTCTTCGATGAGGAGAATGTGCATGACGTAATGGTAGGGCTTCCGGTCGCTGCGCTGGGTGACATTTTTGTCATTCGCCGGTCATCTTGCTGACCCCCCACGCGTCGCACTGTGGCGGGGCGATTCCCTATCCTAGGAGGCTCCATGCGTACCCAGACTCTGCTCCGCGGTTCCCTCGCCCTGCTGCTCGCCGGCAGTGCCCTGCTGGCCCAGGCCGCGCCCATGCCCACCGTCAAGCCCATGCGCGGCACGGTGGACAGCGTCCAGGGCGACACCCTGGCCTTCACCACCCGCAATGGCGCCCACCAGACCCTGATGCTGGATGACAAGACCAGCTACCGCGCCGTATCCAAGGCCAACCTGGATCGCATCGAGGCCAACAGCTTCATCGGCTCCGCCGCCACACCGCAGCCCGACGGCACCCTCAAGGCGCTGGAAGTGACGGTGTTCGAGGCCAGCCTGCGCGGCTCCGGCGAAGGTCACTACGGCTGGGAAAATGCCGATGGCAGCACCGGCACCATGACCAACGGCACCGTGGGCGAACTCAAGAAGGCCAACGGCCGCACCCTGACCGTGCAGTACAAGGGCGGTGAGAAGCAGCTGGTGGTACCGGAAGACGTGCCCATCGCCTATGTCGAGAAGGGCGACCGCAGCCTGCTCAAGCCGGGTGCCAAGGTGGTGCTGTTCCCTGCCGAAGACGGCAAGCACGCCAAGGGCGTGGCCGTAGGCAAGGACGGTTTCACCCCGCCCATGTAAACCCCAGCGCGGTCGCCGGGCGACCGCGTCCAACTTTCCGTGGAGGGGAACCCCATGACCACCTCGCGACGGCGCCTGGTGCACCGCTGGCCGGTGCGCCTCACCCACTGGCTCAACGCCCTGGCGATGCCCTGCATGTTCATGAGCGGCTGGGCGATCTACAACGCCTCGCCGCTGTTCTCCTTCACCTTTCCCGCCTGGTCGACCCTCGGCGGCTGGCTGGGCGGCGCCATCGCCTGGCACCTGGCGGTGTTCTGGCTGCTCGCGGTGAACGGCCTGGTCTATCTGCTCTATGGCCTGTTCAGCGGCCACTTCCGGCGCGATTTCCTGCCCCTGTCGCCACGCGCCATCGGCCGCGATTTCATCGCCGCCGCACGTCTGCGGCTTGGCCACCAGCTGGGCACCTACAACGCCGTGCAGCGCCTGCTCTACTGGGGTGTGCTCGCCCTCGGGGTGCTGGTGGTGCTCTCCGGACTGGCCATCTGGAAACCCGTGCAGCTGCAAGGGTTGGTCGCGCTGCTGGGCGGCTTCGACACCGCCCGCTACGTGCATTTCTTCGCCATGGCCGGCATCGGCGCCTTCGTCGTCGTGCACCTGGCCCTGGTCATCCTGGTCCCCCGCACCCTGCCGCCGATGATCACCGGCCGGGCGCACGAGGAGGTTGACGATGAGTCGGCGTGAACGGCTGCGCCTGGAACCGGCGCAACAGCGGCAGGTGGAAAATCTGCAACGACGCCTGCTGCTCAAGCAGGGCCTGACGGTGGGCGCCCTGGCCATGCTCAGCGGCTGCAACCTGCAGGACGGCGACAGCGTCGACAAGGTGCTCTGGTCCATGTCGCGCTTCAACGACCGGGTGCAGGCCTGGCTATTCGGCCGCGAGCGCCTGGCGCCGACCTATGCCGCCAGCCAGATCACCAACCCCTTTCCCTTCAACGCCTTCTACCCCGAATACAACGTTCCGGAAGTGGACCTGAGCGACTATCGCCTGGAGGTCTCCGGCCTGGTCGCCCATAAGCAGGCCTGGACCCTGGAAGACCTGCGCCGCCTGCCGCAGCGCGCCGACATCACCCGCTTCATCTGCATCGAAGGCTGGAGCGCCATCGGCCAGTGGGGCGGGGTGCCGCTGCGCACCTTCCTCGAACGCATCGGTGCCGACACCACGGCCAAGTACGTCGGCTTCAAGTGCGCCGATCGCTACTACTCCAGCATCGACATGGCCTCGGCGCTGCATCCCCAGACCCTGCTGGCGCTGGACTTCGGCCAGGTGGCCCTGCCGCCGGACTACGGCTACCCGCTGCGCCTGCGGGTACCCACCAAGCTCGGCTTCAAGAATCCCAAGCACATCCAGGCGCTGTTCGTGACCAACGACTATCCCGGTGGCTATTGGGAGGACCAGGGCTACAACTGGTTCAGCGGGATCTAGATCCCACTCAACGTCTGCTGCGCGTCGGCCAAACTGCGTTGAAAAGACCCTGGGTCGCCAGCCCGGCCTAGGCGGCCCTGTCGCAATGCTCATTTACCACTCGTAAACCCGAGCGCGGGTCCGATCCGCTTCCTCAGGTCTTTGATTCGCTAGCGCTCACCCTTCGGGCCAGGCTGCGCCTGTTACTCCCGCAGGTCGTTGCGCCTTGTCTGTCTCTAGCTCGCGAGACGTTGAGCGGGATCTAGCCGGCGGAACCCCCGTCGTCGGGGGCAGTCGAGATACCACCCATCCTTTACCCAGGAGTCTCGCCATGTCCGCCCATCCCTCGATCGGTTTCATCGGCTTCGGTGCCATGGCCCAGCGCATGGGCGCCAACCTGCGCGAGGCCGGCTATGCGGTCAGCGCCTATGCCGAGCACCAGCAGGACGGCGAGCGCCACGGCACGCCCATGGAGCCCCTGGCGACCCTCTTGCCCCAGGCGGAGGTGGTGATCGTCTCCCTGCCCAACGACGCCATCCTCGAACAGGTGCTGCTCGGCCCCGACGGCGTCCTCGCCCGGCTGGAGAGCGGTCGCCTGCTGATCAACACCAGCACCAACTCGCCGGCGCTGGCGCTGCGCCTGGAGGCGGCCGGTCGCGCCCGGGGTATCGCCGTGGTCGAGGCCCCGGTGTCCGGCAGCACGCCCGAGGCGGAAAAGGCGCAACTGGTGGTCCTGGCCGGTGGCGAACCCGAGGCGGTGGAGCGCGCCCGTCCCATCCTCGAGACCCTGGGCAAGACCGTGCACCACGTCGGTCCGACCGGACAGGGCGCCGCCATCAAGCTGGCCATCAACGGCCTGATGGGCGCCGGACTCGCCGCCCTGGCCGAGGCGCTGGCCTATGCCACCCGCGCCGGCCTGGATGCCGAGGTGCTGTTCGAGGTGTTCGGCGACCTGGCGGTGCTCTCGCCCCATCACCAGCGCAAGCTGGCGGCGCTGCGCGACGGCGACTTCGCCCCGCAATTCCCGGCGGCGCTGATGCACAAGGACATGGGCCTCCTGCTGGCCGAACTCAACGCCACCTACCAGGGCGCCCCGACCCTGGCCGCCGCGGCGCAGCAACTGGCGCTGGGCGCCGAACTCCATCCGGACGCCGACTACCTGATCACCGCCGACGTCCTGCTGGAGGAAGCCGAAGACGCCGCCACCCGCTGACGCCTGACTTTCCCCCTTCCGGGACGACGTCTAGACTGCTCCGGTCCGTCGTCCCGGAATCCCTGCCACATGACCGCTACCGGCGCCGTCCCTCAGTTCTGGCGCGATCCCGCGCTGCCCTTTCTCGAAGCCCGTTCCATCCAGGACGGCCGCGCGCTCTGCTATGCCCCGCATTCCCACGAGACCTTTTCCATCGGCACCGTGCTGGGTGGGCGCAGTCGCTATCACAACGGTCGGACCCGCGAATTGGTGGGGGCGGGGACCCTGGTGCTGATGAATCCCGGTGACGTCCATGCCTGCAATCCCCAGGGCGAGGCTGCCTGGCGCTATCGCATGCTGCACGTGGATGCTGGCTGGCTGGCCGAGCTGCAGCGTCCGGGGCGCGACGACTTCCAGCCCCTGGCGGCGCAGCTGTCGCGGGACAGCCAGCTCTATGCCGGCCTGGAAGCCCTGCATGCCTGCCTGGTGGATCCCGACACTCTCACCCTGCAGCGCCAGAGCCAGGCGCTGCTGTATTTCGAGGCCGTGCTGGCCCGCCTGGGTCGCACCCCGGTCGCGGCGGCGCCGGTGCGCGAGGATCGCCGGCTGAGGCGCGCCGCCGAATTTCTCGATGCCCATTGCGGCGAAGGGGTCAGCCTGGACCAACTCAGCCAGGTGGCGGATCTCTCGCCCACCCAGCTGATTCGCAGCTTTCGCCGGCGCTTTGGCCTGACGCCCCACGCCTATCTGATCGACCGACGCATCCGCCTGGCGCGGCAGCGCCTGCGTCAGGGCGAGGGGCTGGCCGAGGTCGCCCTGGCCACCGGTTTCGCCGACCAGGCCCACCTGCAGCGCACCTTCAAGCGCCTGGTGGCGGCCACCCCCGGTCAGTATCGCGCCGCGTCAGCCCTCCCATAGCAGCGAAGCGGCGCACAGCACCAGCAACGCGGCGAGGGCGCGATTGAGCAGGCGCAGGCGACCTGGCGTCAGGGCGCGGCCACGCAGCCATTGACCGGCCACCGCCCAGCAGGCCAGGGAGGCGAAACAGATCACCAGGTAGAGGCCGGCGAACAGCGCCAGGCGGCCGCGATCCTCGCCCACGAACAGCGCCACCCCGGCCGCAGCGGCGAGCCAGGCCTTGGGATTGAGCCACTGCAGCAGGGCGCCGTCGCGAAAGCCCGGGCAGGCCGCCACTGCGCCGCTGCCCAGGTCCCCCGAGGCCCGTGTCAGTTTCCAGGCCAGGTACAGCAGGAAGAGGGCGCCCGCCACGCGCAGGATCCAGAGCAGTGCCGGCCAGGCGGCCAGCACCTCGTGCAGGCCGAGGCCGACCGCCAGCAGCAGGACGACGAAGCCCAGGGTGGCCCCGGCGACATGCCACAGGGCCGGTCGCCAGCCGTGGGTGAGGCCGGTGTTGAAGCCCACCAGATTGACCGGGCCGGGAGAGAGGGACGCCACCAGGGCAAAGGCGGCCATGGACAGGATCAGGGTCATCGCGAGGTCTCGACAGTTGTGGAGACCTGAACCTAGCGGGGATGCCCTCTGGAGGTATTGAAGAAAATGACCCTTGCAGCCCGACGAAAGGCGGGAATTCGCGGCGTTTCGCTAACGTCCATTACAGCGAGCCCAGCGCTCCCCCGGTGGTTTCAACGTCGCTGTCGGCCACCGGGGCTTTCTTTTCTCTCGTCCGGGTACGCTAGGGCGCGATGGGCAGGGTGAAGCGGAAGGTACTGCCTTCGCCCAGGGCGCTGGTGACGCTCAGCTCGCCGCCATGGGCTTCGACGATGCCCTTGGCGATATACAACCCCAGCCCATGACCGGTAGGGTTGTCTTCCTGGACATGCCAGAACCGCTCGAACACCCGCGCCTGCTGCGCCTGGTTCATGCCGCGACCGTTGTCCGTCACGCTGATCTCCGCCAGGTTGCCGACCTGCCGCATGCTGAGCTGTACCAGACCGCCCGGCGCGGTGAACTTGATGGCATTGCCCAGCAGATTCATCAGTACCTGGAAGATGCGTTCGGCTTCCACCAGGACCTGGAGCTCCGGATCGGCCGCGTATTCCAGACTGATGTTCTTGATCTCCGCCAGCGGGCGCGACAGCAGGATGGGCTGCGCGCAGACGTCGGCCAGGCGCGCGGGCTTCAGATCCAGCGCCAGGCGATCCGATTCGATCTTGGACAGGTCCAGCAGGTCGCTGATCAGGGCATTCATGCGATTGGCCGCGGTCTCTATCACCTCCAGCGAACCGGGCAGGCGATCATCGCCCGGGGCCAGCTTTTCCAGCTGGCGCTGCAGCATTCCGACCTTCATCAGGATGATGGTGATGGGGCTGCGCAGGTCATGGGAGACCGCCGCCACGATCTCGTCGCGTAGACGCACCGCCTGCCGCTCGCGTTCGACCTGGCGTGCCAGATCCAGCTCGATGGCCGAGCGGCGCAGGTCCTTGGCGGCGAACAGATCGGCCTGGCGCCAGCGTTCGGAACGCAGCCGTACCAGCTCCTTCCAGGCATCGAAGGAACGCCGCGGATGCGGATAGTTGAGCCCTGGACCCGGCATGGGCACCGTGGCTTCCAGCTTGGCCGGGTTACCGCTCCAGACCACCGTGGTAACGATCTCGGGGCGGAACCAGAGCACCAGGTTGCGCACCGGCTTGGGCAACGTCAGGGCCAGCACGCCACTGGCGCTGGCGCTGTAACGGCGGGCGTCGGGCAATTCGTCGGCCAGGCAGCGAGTCGCATAGATGCCCGAAGTGTCCATCTCGGCCGTGACCCAGGCGGCGAGGACGCGAATGTCCTCCGCGCCGGGGCACTCTCCCAGGGTGCAGAGCTCGTCCTCCACCAACACCGCGACCCCGGTGGCATCCACCAGCTCCAGGAGGTCGGTGGGTCTTTCGCAGAGTCCGCTGAGCACCTCGCCACGGCTGTCGCACATGCCCTGGATCAGGGCTGCCAACTGCGCCTCGCGGGCGTCGATCTCACGCTGCACCTGGCGATTCTCCAGAGCGCGGATCATCAGCGATACCAGCACCCCGACCGAGCGGCAGGCCATCCGCGTGCGATAGGGCAGATACAGGGGTTCGCGGTGGCCACAGCTGATCAGTCCCCAGAGCTTGTCGTCGCTGATCAGCGACACGCTCATGGAGGCGCGCAGACCCTGGTTGCGCACGTACTGGCAGTGGATGGGCGATACGCTCCGCAGCACCGCATGGGTCAGATCGATGGGGTCGCGCTCGGTGCCATGGAGAAAGGCCGGTACCAGCGGGATCGCCTCGTACTGGGCGTCGGGAATATTGCGGATCCAGTTCTCGTGATAGAGCGCCCGGGCCTGGGCGGGGATATCGCTCGCCGGAAAGTGCATGCCCAGGTAGCTGTCGATGTCGTCGACCCGATCCTCGGCCACCACCTGGCCATCGCCGCCATCATCGAAGCGATAGACCACCACCCGATCGAAGCCGGTCAGGGCGCGCACCTCGCGCACAGCGCCTTCGCACAGCTCGGGCAGGGTACGGGCCTGTTGCAGGCGGGCCAGGGCACGGGCCAGCCCGGCGGGTTCGACACCGCCATGGTCGTCCGGCTCGAATTCCAGGAACACCAGGCCATGATTGCGATGCAGGATCACGTCCATGTCGCGGACCGGACGCGTCCAGCTCAGCGGATTGGCCTCCTCCAGATGCTCCAGGGTCAGCGCCTGCCGCACCTGTTCGTACAGTTCGAGGGGCAGCACCTGCTGCAGCGGTCGATCCAGCAACTCGACCTGGGGCTTGCTGAACAGCTCGGGGAGGTTGCGGCTGGCATGCTTGATCAGCCCTTCCGCCTCATCGAACGCGATAAGGTAGCCGTGTGCCTGGATGGCGCCTGGAATGCGGATCGGCTCGCTTTCGCAGCTTTGCAGGGACTGACCGGAGGGTGCAGCAATCATGCGACTGTCTCAGATGAACTCTTGAATAGGACCGCAACGAGGCGGACCTGTTAAAGCTTTAGCACCGAATGGCTGTGAATGTGATGCCGTTCACGCACTGCCAGCAGTCACCGCACCATTTTCGCATTGGCATTATCTGATAACCATTATCGCGATCATTTTTTGCCGAAGGGTTCATCTTTGGCGGCGGATCCCGCGACTGGTCTCGCGGGCTGACGGCGGTATCATGGCGCTTTGTCCAGAGTTCAGTCATGGCCCGCTTCCGCCCCTTGCCCATCATCGACCGCAGCCGGGATGACCTGTTCATGCGCGAAGCCCTGGCCCTGGCGGAACAGGGCGCCGCCCAGGGCGAGGTGCCGGTCGGCGCCGTGGTGGTGCTCGACGGCGAGGTCATCGGCCGCGGCTTCAATCGCCCCATCGGTGCCCACGATCCCAGCGCCCATGCCGAGATGCAGGCGATTCGCGACGCCGCCGCGCGGCTGGCCAACTACCGGCTGCCTGGCGCGACGCTCTATGTGACGCTCGAACCCTGCAGCATGTGCGCCGGCCTCATCGTCCACAGTCGCATCCAGCGCCTGGTCTATGGCGCCAGCGAGCCGCGCGCCGGCATGGCCCAGAGCCGCGGGCGCTTCTTCGAGCAGGACTTCCTCAACCACCGGGTGCTGGTGGAGGGTGGGGTGCTGGCCGAGGCCTGTGGTCAGGTGCTGACCGACTTCTTCCGCGCGCGGCGCAATCCCGCGGCCGGCGAAGGCTAGGCCGCCAGTTCGCGCATCCGCGTGAGCACGGCATTCAGGCCGTTGCTGCGCGATTGCGACAACTGCCGTTCCAGGCCGAGTTCGCCCAGCCAGCCGTGAATGTCGAGGCGGCCCAGCTCTTCGCGGGTCAGGCCATTGGCGCGCACCAGCACCACGGCGAGCAAGCCCTTGAGCACCCGGGATTCGCTGCTGGCACGAAAGAAATGACGCTCGCCCTGGGCTTCATGGGTCAGGCGTACCCGGCTCTCGCAGCCCTGTACCAGGTCTTCGTCACGCTCCTCGAGCACCGCCGGCAGGCGCTCGGCCCACTGCAGCAGCAGTCGCGAGCGCGCCTCCCAGCCCTTGGCGATGACAAAGGCGCGGCGGGCTTCCGCCGCATCGGGAAGCAGATTCATCGCAAGAGCTCCAGGGCGTTGTCCAGGGCGGTGAAAAAGCGCTGCAGGTCCTCGGCATCGTTGTACAGGCCCAGGGAAATCCGCAGCGCACCGGGGGTCTGCAGGGTCTGGAACAGCGGCATGGCGCAGTGCTGACCGGCGCGCACCGCGATGCCCTGTTCGCCCAGCAGATGGGAGAGATCGCCGACGTCCACGCCCGCGACCTGGAAGCTGGCCAGGGCGATCTGGGGTTCACCCAGCACCCGCACGCCGTCGCGGGCAGCCAGCCCGGCCAGCAGCTTCAGGCTCAGGGCCTGCTCGTGACCGCGGATCAGCGTCTCGTCCTGGCCCTGCAGCCAGTCGACCGCCGCGCCCAGGGCGATGGCCGCGCCTATGGGCGGCGTCCCCGCCTCGAAGCCCATGGGCGCGGCGTGGAAGCGGGCGTCGGTGAAGGTGGTGTGCTGCACCATCTCGCCGCCGAATTGCCAGGGCTTGAGCTGCGCCAGGCACTCGGCCTTGCCCCAGAGCACGCCGATGGCCTCCGGGGCATAGAGCTTGTGGCCGGAGAACACATAGAAATCGGCGTCGAAGTCGGCCGGGCGATGCCGCCCATGGACCGCGCCCTGGGCGCCATCCACCACCAGCCAGGCCGGCGAGCGTGCCCGGATCAGGGCCGCGAGTTCCGCCAGCGGCTGCCAGGTGCCGAGCACGTTGGACAGTTGGCTGACCGCGACCACGCGGGTGCGCGGCCCCAGCAACCGCTCGGCGGCTGCCAGATCCAGATGACCGCTCGGAGTCAGCGGGATGACCCTGAGTTCGAGGCCGCGACGCCGGGCCAGCTGCTGCCAGGGCAGCAGGTTGGCGTGGTGCTCCAGGGCACTGATGAGAATCTCGTCCCCGGCTGCGAAGGCGTCTTCCAGGCCATAGGCCAGCAGATTGAGCGCCTCGGTCGCGCCGCGGGTCAGCACCACCTCGGGCGGCGCGGCAGCGCCCAGCCAGGCGGCGATCCGCCCCCGGGCGCCTTCGTAGGCGGCGGTGGCGCGCTCGGCAGCCCAGTGCTGGGCCCGGTGCACATTGGCCGCACCCAGGCTGTAGCTGGCCAGCAGGGCATCCAGCACTACCTGGGGCTTCTGCGCCGTGGCGGCGCTGTCGAGGTAGGTGATGCCGTCGGCGGCGAAGGCGGTGAAAGCCGGGAATTCGGCTCTCCAGGGGGAGGGTAGCGACATGGCGACAGCTCCGGGGTAGCCCGCGCGAGGCGGGCTGCCCGGTTGTGGACTCAGTTGTGCGCGTGCAGCGCTTCGTTGAGTTCGATGGCGGTCTTGTTGGTCTTGCACTCGACCGCGCCGGTTTCCGAATTGCGGCGCAGCAGCAGGTCGCTCTGACCGGCCAGCTCGCGCGCCTTGACTACCCGTACCAGCTGGTTCTGGTCATCCAGCACGGCGACCTTGGTGCCCGCGGTCACATAGAGACCGGATTCCACGGTGCAGCGATCGCCCAGCGGGATGCCAATGCCGGCGTTGGCGCCGATCAGGCAGCCTTCGCCGACGCTGATGATGATGTTGCCGCCGCCAGACAGGGTGCCCATGGTGGAGCAGCCGCCGCCCAGGTCCGAGCCCTTGCCGACGAAGACGCCCGCGGAAACGCGGCCTTCGATCATGCCGGGGCCGGCGGTACCGGCGTTGAAGTTGACAAAGCCTTCGTGCATCACGGTGGTGCCTTCACCCACATAGGCACCCAGGCGCACGCGGGCGGTATCGGCGATGCGCACGCCGGCCGGCACCACGTAGTCGGTCATCTTGGGGAATTTGTCCACCGAGAAGACTTCCAGCAGCTTGCCGCGCAGACGGGCTTCCAGCTGCTCGGCCGGCAGCTCGGCCAGGTCGATGGCGCCCTGGTTGGTCCAGGCCACGTTGGGCAGCAGGGCGAAGATGCCGCTGAGGTTCAGGCCGTGGGGTTTGACCAGGCGATGGGACAGCAGGTGCAGCTTCAGGTAGGCCTCGGGGGTGGAGGCGGGCGCGGCGTCTTCGGCCAGCAGGGTGGCCACCAGCGGCTTGGTGCTTTCCGCCAGGCGGGTCAGCAGCGCCGATTGCACGGCATCGATGCCCTTGAGGGCTTCGGCCAGGCCGCGGGCCTGGGCCGGGGCGAAGGCGATGGCCTGGTTGCCGCCCTGGTAGTCCAGCAGCGGCGCGACCGCCTCGACCAGCGCCGCCGGGGGATTCAGCAGGGGCTGTGCATAGAAGACTTCCAGCCAGGCGTCCTGGCGATTCTGGGTGCCGACACCGAAGGCGATACTGAAGAGGGCATTCGACATGAGACTGTTCCTTTGCAGAGGCACCGATCCGGTCGGTGCGAGATGTTCGGTAGTAGGGGCGGTGGCCGCGGGATCAGTTCAGGGCCGCGGCATAGAGCTCGGGCTTGAAGCCCAGCAGGGTACGGTCGCCGAGATCGAGCACGGGTCGCTTGATCATCGAAGGCTGCGCCAGCATCAGGTCGATGGCCCTGGCGGTGTCGAGGTCGGCCTTCTGGGCGTCGTCGAGCTTGCGGAAGGTGGTGCCGGCGCGATTGAGCACCTTGTCCCAGCCATGCTCCGCGCACCAGGCCGCCAGCCGCTCGCGGTCGATGCCGCTCTGCTTGTAGTCATGGAAGTGGTAGGCCTGGCCGTGCTCGTCGAGCCACAGGCGGGCCTTCTTCATGGTGTCACAGGCCTTGATGCCGTAAAGGCTCAGGCCACTGGCCGCTGCGGGCATGGCGTTCTCCTGCGAAAGACTGCAACCGCGGATTATGCCATGACAGGCCGGAAAAGGGCCGGGCGTCGCGCCCTGAGTGCAGAGGGCGGAGGCCGGAAAGCAGAAGGCCGGGGAGTCCCCGGCCTTGGCGATCAACCGCGGCTTTTCACGCCGTAGGTTTCGTCGAGGGTGCCGGGGGTGCCGTCACCCTTGGGCGCGTAGTCCCGCGGCGCTTCGGTCGGGCCGTCGATGCGCTCGCGACTGGAGGGGTAACGCTGCTCGGCGCTGTGCAGCGAGGCCAGCAGGTGCTGACGGGTCAGTTCGTCCTGGGCCAGGCGCTCGGCGCCTTCGGACAGGTGCGACTGCATGTCCTGGTAGGTCTGGGTGAGCTTGCGCACCAGGCCGGCGGTGGTGCTGAAGTGGCTGGTGACCTCGTGCTGGTAGTCGTCGAACTTCTTCTGCAGATCATCCAGCTGGCGCTGCACCCGGCTCGGCGCGGCACCCGGCACCAGGCGTGCCAGCAGAAAACCTATCCCGACCCCGATCAGCAGCGCGACCAGGGGCAACAACCAGGTAGTGAGCGACTGTTCCACGAAACTTCCTCTATGAGCGGCTTTGCTTTACGGTAACGGCAGACCGGCGAGCCTGTACACTGGGTTGCGTCTTCTGCCATTCGCTGGGCGTCATCATACCCCGCACTCAGGCATCGCGCAGGATCGACCCTATCAAAATCAACTCCTTGGATGAGCACTGTTCGTCCGGGATCACGGAGTCAAGCGTGTCAGCCCGTGAACAACCCCTGCTGCTGGAGGGCCCCGCGGGCACTCTGGAGGCGCTGTACCAGAGCCCGGATGCCCCCACCGGCGCGGTATTGCTCTGTCATCCCCATCCGCTCCATGGCGGCGCCATGCAGAACAAGGTGGTCGCCACCCTGCAGCGCATCGCCCGGGATGCCGGCCAGGCCACCCTCAGATTCAATTTTCGCGGCGTTGGTGCCAGCACCGGCGTGCATGCCGGTGGCGAAGGCGAGATCGACGATGCCGCGGCCGCCGTGGCCTGGTTGCGTGAACGCCATCCCGACCTGCCCCTGACCCTCTGCGGCTTCTCCTTCGGCTCCTGCGTCGCCGCCTGCCTCGGCGGGCGCCTGGAAGGCGAGGGCGTGGCGGTGGAACGGCTGTTCATGCTGGCGCCGCCGGTGGAGCGTTTCGCGGTCGACGGCCGCCTGCCCCAGCGGGCGCGCCTCACCGTGATCCAGCCCGAGGCCGACGAGGTGGTGACCCCCGAGCGGGTCTATGCCTGGTCCGCGGCGCTCGAACAGCCGCACGAATTGCTCCGCGTCGCCGACTGCAGCCATTTCTTCCATGGCAAACTCGTCGAACTCAAAGATCTGGTCCTGCCCCGCCTGCAGGCCTGACCCTCGTTAGTCTCTCGGATTTCCAGCGCCTCCATGACCACTCGCATCCTCACTGGCATCACCACCACCGGTACCCCGCACCTGGGCAACTATGCCGGGGCCATCCGTCCCGCCATCCGCGCCAGCCTGGCCGACGATGCCGACTCCTTCTATTTCCTCGCCGACTACCATGCCTTGATCAAGTGCGACGACCCGGCGCGCATCCAGCGTTCGCGCCTGGAGATCGCCGCCACCTGGCTGGCCAGCGGCCTGGATCCGGAGCGGGTGACCTTCTATCGCCAGTCCGACATCCCCGAGATCCCCGAGCTGACCTGGCTGCTCACCTGCGTCGCCGGCAAGGGCCTGCTCAATCGCGCCCATGCCTACAAGGCCGCGGTCGACCGCAACCTGGAGCAGGGCGAGGATCCCGATGCCGGGGTCACCATGGGGCTCTACAGCTATCCGGTGCTGATGGCCGCGGACATCCTGATGTTCAACGCCCTGCGTGTGCCGGTCGGGCGCGACCAGATCCAGCACGTGGAGATGGCCCGCGACATCGGTCAGCGCTTCAACCATCTGTTCGGCAATGGGCGCGACTACTTCGCCCTGCCCGAGGCGGTCATCGAGGAAAGCGTCTCCACCTTGCCCGGTCTCGATGGTCGCAAGATGTCGAAGAGCTACGACAACACCATCCCGTTGTTCGGCAGCGCCAAGCAGCTCAAGGACGCCATCGCCCGCATCGTCACCGACTCGCGCCTGCCCGGCGAGCCCAAGGATCCCGACAGCGCCCACCTCTTCACCCTCTACCAGGCCTTCGCCACCCCCGAGCAGAGCGCGGCCTTCCGCGCGGCCCTGCTGGACGGCCTGGCCTGGGGCGAGGCCAAGGGCCGGCTGTTCGAGCTGCTCGACGCCGAGCTGGGCGAGGCCCGCGAGCGCTATGCGGCGCTGATCGCCCGTCCCGATGATCTGGAAGACATCCTGCTGGCCGGTGCCGCCAAGGCCCGCCGCTATGCCACGCCCTTCCTCGGCGAGCTGCGCGAAGCCGTGGGCCTGCGCTCGCTCAAGACCCAGGTCGCCACCGGCGGCGCGAAGAAGAAGGCCAGCAAGACCGCCCGCTTCGTCAGCTTCCGCGAGAGCGACGGCAGCTTCCGCTTCCGCCTGCTCGATGCCGACGGCACCGAACTGGCCCTGTCGATCCCCTTCGCTGAGGCCAAGACCGCCGGCATCACCAGCAAGCAGCTGGTCACCACGCCGGCCAGTGTCGTGGCGGGAGAGGGCAACGGCTTCCAACTGCTGCTGGCAGATCAGGTGGTGGCCGAGGGCGTCGCCAGCGATTCCCCCGCCGCGCGCGATGCGCTGATCGAGCGGACGCGCACCGCACTCGCGCAATTGGCCGAGGCCTAAAGGGCACCCGCGGTCCCCGGCGTTGTCAACGCCAGGGACCGCCATTACAGTGACCACCCTTTTTTCCCACCCGACCAGAAGCCGCCATGACCCCCCTCGAGCGTTACCAGGCCGACCTCAAGCGCCCGGAGTTTTTCTACGATGCTGCCCAGGAAGAGGCCGTCCGCCATCTGCAACGCCTCTATGACGAATTGCTCGCCGAGCCCGCGTCCAAGGGTGGCCTGTTCGGCAAGCTGCTCGGGCGCAAGACGGTCACGCCGGTCAAGGGGCTGTATTTCTGGGGTGGGGTAGGGCGCGGCAAGACCTATCTGGTCGATACCTTCTATGACGCCCTGCCGTTCAAGCAGAAGATGCGCACCCACTTCCACCGCTTCATGAAGCGGGTCCACGAAGAGCTGCGCACCCTCAAGGGCGAGAAGAATCCGCTGACCATCATCGCCCGACGTTTCGCCGACGAGGCGCGGGTGATCTGCTTCGACGAATTCTTCGTCTCCGACATCACCGACGCCATGATCCTGGCGACCCTGCTGGAAGAGCTGTTCAAGAACGGCGTCAGTCTGGTCGCCACCTCGAACATCGTGCCTGACGGCCTCTACAAGGACGGTCTGCAGCGCGCGCGCTTCCTGCCGGCCATCGCGCTGCTCAAGGAGCACACCGAGATCGTCAACGTCGACAGCGGCGTGGACTATCGCCTGCGCGCCCTGGAGCAGGCGCAGCTGTTTCACTATCCGCTGAGCGACGAGGTCGAGGCGGCGATGGCCAAGAGCTTCCGTTCGCTCACCGTCGAGTGCAACGACCTCTGCGAAGACGTGCCGCTGATGATCGAGAATCGCGAGATCCGCGCGCGCCGCACCTGCGAAGACGTCGCCTGGTTCGATTTCCGCGCCCTTTGCGACGGTCCGCGCAGCCAGAACGACTACATCGAGCTGGGCAAGATCTTCCAGACGGTGCTGGTCAGCAACGTCGAGCAGATGGATGCGCTCAAGGACGACATGGCGCGGCGCTTCATCAACCTGGTCGACGAATTCTACGATCGCCAGGTCAAGCTGATCCTGTCGGCCGAAGTGGAGCTCAAGGACCTCTATTCCGGTGGCCGCCTGGAGTTCGAATTCCAGCGCACCCTCAGCCGCCTGCTGGAAATGCAGTCCCACGAATACCTGGCCCGTCCGCACAAGCCGTGAACCCTGCCCGGGTTGAAGGATCAATCCTTTGACCCAGGTTTTCGGGAGGTACGTGTGAATTCCGATCCCTTCGCCGAGTGGGACGGCTCGCCCGCCCAGGCGCGCATCCTGCAGAAGCAACTGGCCACCCAGGTCCTCTTGCACGATGACTTCGGCGCGCCGCGGCGTTACGCCGGGGTCGACGTGGGCTTCGAGGAGGGTGGCGAGATCACCCGCGCGGTCGCCGTCCTGCTGGATGCCGAGACACTGCAGCCACTGGCCCATGCCGTCGCCCGCATCCCTACCGTGATGCCCTATGTGCCGGGCCTGCTGTCCTTTCGCGAATTGCCGGCGCTGCTCCAGGCCCTGGCGGAATTGCCGGAGACGCCCGAGCTGGTGTTCTGCGACGGCCATGGCATCGCCCATCCGCGCCGCCTCGGTATCGCCGCCCATCTCGGGGTAGTCACCGGTCTGCCGACGATCGGCGTGGCCAAGAAGATTCTCACCGGTCACCACGGCGAACTCGCCGAGACGCGCGGCAGCCGGGTCGACTTGCGCGATCGCGAGGGCGGGGTGATCGGCACGGTGCTGCGCAGCAAGGACCGGGTCAAGCCGCTGATCGTCTCGCCCGGGCACCGGGTCAGCCTGGCCAGCGCACCGGCGCTGGTCATGGCCTGCGTAAGGCGTCACCGTCTGCCGGAACCGACGCGGCTGGCCGATCACCTGGCCTCCCGTCGCCAGGGTTCGGAGGCGACCCAGGCGCTATTTTCTTTCTAGCTTGCGGTTGCTTTTCTGGCGTGAACGGGTATCATGCCGCAGCTTTCTTGGCGGGGGATGCCTAAGCCTGCCGAGATCGCCGTAGCGGACGCCGACCCGAGCCCCCGAAGAGCGTCTGTTTCCGGCTGCCCCCGACTTGTCTGGGGTTGCACTGTTGTGTAGAATTTGCCGTCTTTTTACCAGGGCGGCCTCTGAGGCCATAGAGAATGAAAACTTTCACCGCAAAACCGGAAACCGTTAAGCGCGACTGGTACGTCGTCGACGCTGCTGGCCAGACTCTGGGTCGTCTGGCTACTGAAATCGCCACTCGCCTGCGTGGCAAGCACAAGCCCGAATACACCCCTCACGTTGACACCGGCGACTACATCGTCGTCATCAACGCCGAGCAGGTTCGTGTGACCGGTGCCAAGACTACCGACAAGATGTACTACCATCACTCCGGTTTCCCGGGTGGCATCAAGTCGATCAACTTCGAAAAGCTGATCGCCCGTGCTCCCGAGCGCGTCATCGAGACCGCCGTCAAGGGTATGCTGCCGAAGAACCCGCTGGGCCGCGACATGTATCGCAAGCTCAAGGTGTACAAGGGTGCGAACCATCCGCACACCGCTCAGCAGCCCCAAGAACTCAAGTTTTAATCGGGATAGTACAACATGTCGGCAACTCAAAATTACGGTACCGGCCGTCGTAAGACTGCCACCGCTCGTGTCTTCCTCCGTCCGGGCACTGGCAAGATCTCCATCAACGATCGCGCTCTGGACACCTTCTTCGGTCGCGAGACCGCGCGCATGGTCGTGCGTCAGCCCCTCGAGCTGACCGAGACCCTGGAGAAGTTCGACGTCTACGTTACCGTCGCTGGCGGTGGTGTGAGCGGTCAGGCCGGTGCTATCCGTCACGGCATCACCCGTGCGCTGATCGAGTATGACGAAGGCTACCGCAGCTCCCTGCGCAAAGCCGGTTACGTCACTCGTGACGCCCGTGAAGTCGAGCGTAAGAAAGTCGGTCTGCGCAAAGCGCGTAAGCGTCCGCAGTACTCCAAGCGTTAATCCTTCGGGATACGCTCGAAAAACCCAGCCAAGCGGCTGGGTTTTTTTATGCCTGGGATTTTTCGGCAAAGGGTGCGCATCCCCAATGGTGTGGGTTCGCCGCCAAAGGTCGGCAGTCCGGTATCGGCCGAACGTTGGGCTTCGCCACGCTCAGCGCCAACCTACGTCGATTCCCTCGGGCACCGTAGGTTGGGTTGAGGCAACTCCACCGGCGAAGCCCAACAATCAGCCCATCTCCCCGTGTTGGGCTTCGCTACTCTCAGCGCTAACCTGCGTCGATTCCCTTGGGTCCGTAGGTTGGGTTGAGGCAGCTTCACCGCCGAAGCCCAACAGTCAGGCCATCCTGTCCTTTGTTGAGCTTCGCCACGCTCAGCGCCAACCTACGTCGATTCCCTCGGGCACCGTAGGTTGGGTTGAGGTAACTCCACCGGCGAAGCCCAACAATCAGCCCATCTCCCCGTGTTGGGCTTCGCTACGCTCGGCGCCAACCTACGTCGATTCCCTGGGCCCGTAGATTGGGTTGCGGCAGCTCCACCGCCGAAGCCCAACCAGGCAGGCCTTTATCGCGGGCAGGGCTCCAGTGCGTAGAGGGCTAGCCTGTATCGATCTATCGGGACCGGCTCGTCACCCTCGGTGCGCCATGCCCACTCGAATTCGAGGCATAAAAAAGGGGCGCCTAGGCGCCCCTTTTCATGGCTGGCGGAGATCAGCCGGGATGATTTTCCCGCGACTCCTTGAGCTTGCGATCGAGTTCGGCCTGGGTGGCTTCATCCTCTTTCACCGCATCGGCCTTGGGAGCCTCTGCAGGGGTGTCGGCTTCGCCGGTCAGGGCGACGGTAGCCGCTTCTTCCTGCGCAGGGCTGGGCACGATTTCCACGGGCTCTTCCACCACGATCAACGCCGATTCGGCTTCGGCTGCAGGCAGCTCTTCAGCGATCGGGGCCGGCTGGGCTTCGGGCGTCTGTTGCGGCTCGACGGTACCTACCGCCGCGGTGGCGAAGGTTTCCTCGGTTTCTGCAATGGCACCCAGGGCAGGGGCCTGAGCGTCCTGCTCGGCCTGCTTGGCGCGTGCCGCTTCGGCTTCACGTGCCAGGCGCTCGCGACGACGGCGCTCACGCGGATCGTTGGAGGCGCGACCGGCAGCCGATTCCGCAGCTTCGGTCTCGACCGGTGCCGCGGGAATGGGCGCGGTGGCCGTTACCGGAGCGGTCTGCTCGACCACCGGAGTGGTGATCTCGACTTCCTGGTGCGGCGCACGCTCGTCCTGCAGCTGGCTCACCTGGGGGGTGAGGATCTCCGGCTGGGCAGGGGCGTCCGCTGCGGGCTGCTCCATTGCAGCCTCCTGGGTGGCTTCGGTGGCGGCCGGAGTTTCGGCGGTGGCTGCCGACTCCTGCTGGCGAACGTCACGAACCTCTTCCTGGGTGGCAATGGCGGTCACGCTTTCGCTGACCACGACGGCGGTACCCAGGGCGACCGCGGCCGGCGCGACAGGGGTGTCGGTGGCTGCAGTACCTTGCTCTTCGTCTTCGATGAAGTTGCCGTTGGCATCACGCTGACGCTCGCGACGGTTGCTGCGACGACGCTGGCCGCGGGAACGGCGACGCGGACGCTCTTCGCCTTCTTCCAGCTCTTCGTTGCCTTCCAGCACCTCTTCTTCGTTCAGCTCTTCGGCGCTGGCCGCTTCCTGGCGCTCTTCGCGGGCCTTGCGTTCTTCGCGCGGCTGACGCTCTTCACGCGGCTTGCGCTCTTCACGCGGCTGACGCTCTTCGCGAGCCGGACGCTCTTCAGCGCTCACGCGCTCTTCGCGGGGTTGACGCTCCTCACGAGGTTGACGCTCTTCGCGGGGCTGACGCTCTTCACGCGGCTGGCGCTCTTCGCGAGTGGCACGCTCCTCGCGGGGCTGACGCTCCTCGCGCGGTTGACGCTCCTCGCGGGGCTGGCGTTCTTCGCGCGGTTGGCGCTCTTCGCGATTGGCGCGCTCTTCGCGGGGCTGGCGCTCCTCGCGAGCCGGGCGGTCTTCACGGGTCTGACGCTCTTCACGCGGCTTGCGCTCTTCGCGGGCCGGGCGTTCGCTGCGTTCGCCACGATCGGCGCGCGGCTGGCGTTCTTCACGCGGCTTGCGCTCGTCGTCACGGCGGCCTTCACGGCGGCGATTCTGCTGACGACCGTTGCGGCGCTCGTCCTGGCGACGCTGCTCGTCGCTGCTCTTGGGCGCTTCCGGAGTGGCAGCGGTCTTGTCGACCATGGGCTGCTCTTCGGTCTTGCCGGCGAACAGGCTGACCAGGGACTTCACCAGACCCTTGAACAGGTTCGGCTCGGCGGTGGTCTTGGCGGCAGGGGCAGCAGGAGCGACCACTTCGGCGGCGACCGGGGTGGGGGCCGGTGCGCGCTCAGGCGCCACCTTCACGGCCGCTTCCTGGCGCACCAGGGTACGGGTGGAGCTGACCGGCTGCACCTCTTCGGCTTCGGTGTTGGCCATCTCGTAGCTGGACTGGCTGTTCAGCAGCTCGGGATTGTCGTCACGCAGACGCTGCACTTCGAAGTGCGGGGTCTCGATGTGATCGTCCGGCAGGATGATGATGCGCACGCGGGTGCGCAGCTCGATCTTGGTGATGCTGTTGCGCTTCTCGTTGAGCAGGAAGGACGCCACCTGGATGGGTACGTGGGCGCGCACCTCGGCGGTGCGATCCTTGAGGGCTTCTTCCTCGATCAGGCGCAGGATGGCCAGCGACAGGGATTCCACGTCGCGGATGATGCCCTGGCCGTTGCAACGGGGGCAGACGATGCCGCTGGTTTCGCGCAGGGAAGGGCGCAGGCGCTGGCGGGACATTTCCAGCAGACCGAAGCGGGAGATGCGACCGATCTGCACGCGGGCGCGGTCGGCTTCCAGGGCTTCGCGGACGCGATCTTCCACGGCGCGCTGGTTCTTGACCGGGGTCATGTCGATGAAGTCGATGACGATCAGGCCGCCGATGTCGCGCAGACGCAGCTGACGGGCGATTTCCTCGGCCGCTTCCAGGTTGGTCTGCAGGGCGGTTTCTTCGATGTCGCCACCCTTGGTGGCGCGCGCCGAGTTGATGTCGATGGACACCAGGGCCTCGGTGGGATCGATGACGATGGAGCCGCCGGACGGCAGCTTCACTTCACGCTGGAAGGCGGTCTCGATCTGGCTTTCGATCTGGAAGCGATTGAACAGCGGGACACTGTCCTGATAGAGCTTGATCTTGCTGGCGTACTGCGGCATCACCTGACGGATGAAGCTCAGGGCTTCTTCCTGGGCTTCGACGCTGTCGACCAGGACTTCACCGATGTCCTGACGCAGGTAGTCGCGGATGGCGCGGATGATGACGTTGCTTTCCTGATAGATCAGGAAGGGGCCCTTGCGCTCACCCGAGGCTTCGGTGATGGCGGACCAGAGTTGCAGCAGGTAATCGAGGTCCCACTGCAGTTCTTCGGTGCTGCGGCCCAGGCCGGCGGTGCGCACGATCAGGCCCATGTCGCCCGGGGCGTTCAGGCCGTTCAGGGCTTCGCGCAGTTCGTTGCGCTCTTCACCCTCGATGCGACGGGAGATGCCGCCGGCACGGGGATTGTTGGGCATCAGCACCAGGTAGCGACCGGCGAGGCTGATGAAGGTGGTCAGGGCGGCGCCCTTGTTGCCGCGCTCTTCCTTTTCGACCTGGACGACTACTTCCTGGCCTTCGGAGAGCACTTCCTTGATGTTGACGCGGCCTTCCGGGTTCTTCTTGAAGTATTCCCGGGAGATTTCCTTCAGCGGGAGGAAGCCGTGGCGATCAGCGCCGAAGTCGACGAAGGCGGCTTCCAGACTGGGTTCGATGCGGGTGATGCGGCCTTTGTAGATGTTGGCCTTTTTCTGTTCGCGGGCTCCGGACTCGATGTCCAGGTCGAACAGCCGTTGACCGTCGACCAGGGCAACCCGCAATTCCTCGGGCTGGGTCGCGTTGATGAGCATTCTCTTCATGTAATACCACTACGTTCCGGGCTCTCGGCCCGCAGGGTGGCAACAGGATTCAAGAGAAGGGTGCACGGGGTCGTATCGAAGCCGGGCAAAGCCGGCCTTCGTGTCCAGCAGCAGGCCCTGGGGCGTGCCGCGACTACGTCTCCTGCAGGCGCTTGAGCGACTGCCGTTGCAGCTCCACAGGAGGAGGAATCAACCAGGCATGGTGCGGGCGTGACAGCCGAAAGGCTCGGGCAGCCGGGTCGTCGCGGGATTCGTGTCAGGTGTCGCTCGGTTGGAGCATCGGCCGTTGGCCTTGAGGCTTCCACCTGCGATCGTCACCTTGGCCGAAGCTGGGCGCGAAGCGGGCTGCAGGCGTACTGTCAGGCTACGCGATACGCTGGTTGTGCATCTCCATCCTGCACACAATCTTCAGGAATCAGGTGCCGCCCGCAAGGTCCGGAGCGGTTGTCGTTTTACAGCTGGCACCCTGGGTGCCGCTGCCTTGGTTACCAGGCGGATCGCAGATCGCCACTCACCCCCTTGGGCAGAGTCGGCGTTCTGCTGGACGGCCAGACGTCCAGTGACTATTGCATTTGCAGCCTATATTCGCGGGCGGAATCTACGGCCTCGCGAGCGGTGCCATCCAGACAGGACTGATAACCGCCTCCGGACTATAGCAGCAAGCTTTAAGTGCTTCAAATAAGGGAAAATTGCTATCATCTGCCGATGACTAAGCCTCCTTCTCCCAGCACCGGCGTTCAACTGCTCGACGTGCCTGCCGACTATGCCGGCCAGCGCATCGACAACTTCCTGCGTACCCACCTCAAGGGTGCGCCCAAGACCCTCATCTATCGCATTCTGCGCAAAGGCGAAGTGCGGGTGAACAAGGGCCGCATCAAGCCCGACTACCGCCTGCAGGCCGGCGACCAGATCCGCGTACCGCCGCTGCGTCTGTCCGAGCCCGACGAACCTGCACCCCTGGCCAGGGGTCTGCTCGAGCGCCTGGAGGATTCCATCGTCCACGAGGACAAGGCCCTCATCGTCATCAACAAGCCGGCCGGTATCGCCGTGCACGGCGGTAGTGGCCTGTCCGGTGGGGTCATCGAGGTCTTTCGCCAACTGCGTCCCGACGCCCGCGACATCGAGCTGGTCCATCGTCTCGACCGGGATACCTCCGGGCTGCTGATGATCGCCAAGAAGCGCAGCATGCTGCGCTTCCTGCACGAGGCCCTGCGCGGCGACGGCGTCGATAAGCGCTATCACGCCCTGGTGCGCGGCCATTGGCCGGCGGCCAAGAAGAAGATCAGCGCGCCCCTGCTCAAGAACACCCTCAGATCCGGTGAGCGCATGGTCGAGGTCAATGACGAAGGCAAGGAGGCGCTCACCGAATTCCGCGTGCTGCGGCGCTATGGCGAATTCGCCACCCTGGTCGAGGCGCGGCCGGTGACCGGGCGTACCCACCAGATCCGCGTCCATGCCCGCCACGCCGGGCACGCCATCGCCGGCGATCCCAAATACGGCGACGAAGACTTCTCCCAGGAGATTCGCGAGCTGGGCGGCAAGCGGCTGTTCCTGCACTCGGCGAGCCTGGTTATTCCGCTGCCCGAAGGCGGCGAGTTGCGCCTGGAGGCGCCGGTCGACAGCACCTGGAGTCAGACGCTGGAGCGTCTGGATGCCTGATTACCAGCTGCTGATCTTCGACTGGGACGGCACCCTGGCGGATT
Organism: Pseudomonas sp. GM_Psu_1; assembly: GCF_026544185.1. Taxonomy (NCBI): domain Bacteria; kingdom Pseudomonadati; phylum Pseudomonadota; class Gammaproteobacteria; order Pseudomonadales; family Pseudomonadaceae; genus Pseudomonas; species Pseudomonas sp. GM_Psu_1. Next base: position 109,470 of record NZ_JALNUX010000008.1, on the reverse strand, counting down.
CCATCGGCCGGATCGTCGAGGTGATGCACGTGGCGGCCGAGCAGCTGGGCTTGCCACCGCGCAGCGACGTGGCCGTCAAGGGCATCATCGGCCTGGAGCTGGTCGCGGCCATCCAGACGCTCTATCCGCATCTGGTCACTCCGGCGCAGATCGAGGGCTTTCGCGATGCCTACAGCGCCGAATTCGTCCGTCGCGAACAGCAGGCGTCGCCTCTGTTTCCCGAGGTGCTGAGCGGGCTGCAGCGCTTTCGCGCCCTGGGTTACCAGCTGGCCGTGGCGACGGGTAAGAGCCGGCGCGGCCTGGCCCGTTCGCTGCAGCAGCATGGCCTGAGCGAGTTCTTCGACATCACCCGTTGCGCCGACGAGGCCGCCGGCAAGCCCGATCCGCAAATGGTCGAGGAGATTCTCGCCCATTGCCGCGTGGCGCCGGAGCGCGCCCTGCTGATCGGGGATGCGGTGTTCGACCTGGAAATGGCCCGTCGCGCCGGGGTCGCTGCGGTCGGGGTGGCCTATGGTGCCCAGCCGGCCGAGGTGCTGAGGGATTTCGGGCCGCGCCTGGTGATCGAAGCTTTCGCGGACCTGGCGCTATGGCTGGGTGACAACGTTGTGGTCAGGAGTGAGGTTGGGCATGGCTGACGAGTGGAAGGAAGACAGCGGACGTACGCGTCCGGCGGACGACAAGACCTGGGCCCTGATCGAGAAGACCATGCTCGCCAGCGTGCGCGAGCAGCGGCGGGCGCGGCGCTGGGGCATCTTTTTCAAGCTGCTGACCTTCGCCTACCTGATCGTCATGCTGGTGCTGTTCACGCCCCTGCTGTCGCTGGGCAAGAAGGGTGGGGTGACCGAGTCCGGCGCCCATACCGCGCTCATCGAACTCAAGGGCGTGATCGCCGACGACGAGAAGGCCAGTGCCGACAATGTGGTCACGGCCCTGCGCAAGGCCTTCGACGACAGCAACACCCGTGGCGTGGTGCTGCGCATCAACAGTCCGGGCGGCAGTCCGGTGCAGTCCGGCTACATCTATGACGAGATCAAGCGCCTGCGCGGTCTGCATCCGGATATCAAGCTGTATGCGGTGATCACCGACCTCGGGGCCTCTGGCGCCTACTATGTGGCCAGCGCGGCCGACGCCATCTATGCCGACAAGGCCAGCCTGGTCGGCTCCATCGGCGTGACGGCGGCTTCCTTCGGTTTCGTCGGCACCATGGAAAAGCTGGGCGTGGAACGCCGGGTCTACACCTCGGGCGAACACAAGGCCTTCCTCGATCCCTTCCAGCCGCAGAAGCCCGAAGAGACCCGATTCTGGCAGCAGGTGCTGGATACCACCCATCAGCAGTTCATCGACAGCGTCAAGAAGGGGCGTGGCGACCGGCTCAAGGTCGAGGGTCATCCGGAGCTGTTCTCCGGGCTGGTCTGGTCCGGCGAGCAGGCGCTGTCCCTGGGGCTGATCGATGGCCTCGGCAGCGCCAGCTATGTGGCGCGCGATGTGGTCAAGGAAGAGCGGCTGGTCGACTACACCCAGGAAGACTCGCCCTTCGACCGTTTCGCCAAGCGCCTGGGCGCCAGTGTCGCCGAGCGCCTGGCGCTTTACATGGGCTGGCAGGGTCCGGCGCTGCGCTAGGGCGACAGCCTGCAGGTCTCAAGGGACCTGCAGGCCAGCCTCCCGCAGCAGTGCGGCGAGGCGGATGAGGGGGAGGCCGATCAGGCTGGTCGGGTCGTCCCCCTGCATGGCCTCGAACAAGGCGATGCCCAGGCCCTCGGCCTTGAAGCTGCCGGCGCAATCGTAGGGCTGTTCCGCAAGCAGGTAGCGGTCGATGGTCGCAGCCTCGAGCGGGCGAAAGCGCACCTGGAAATCCACCACCTCGCTGCGGCACTCCCCGGTGCGGCTGTCCAGCACGGCCAGTCCGGTATGGAACACCAGGGTGCGACCGCTGGCCCGGGCCAGTTGCTGCCGGGCTCGCTCATGGGTCAGGGGCTTGCCGAGAATCTCGCCGTCGATGGCGGTCGCCTGATCCGAGCCGATGATCAGGGTCGGCTCCGGCTGGTCGGCCAGGGCAGCGGCCTTGGCCCGGGCCAGGCGCTCCACCAGCGCCCTCGGGCTTTCTCCAGGCCGTGGCGTTTCGTCGATGTCCGGCGACCGATGAGCAAAGGGCAGCTGGAGTCTTTCCAGCAATTGGCGGCGGTAAGGCGAGCTGGAAGCGAGTAGAATGAGAGGCATCAGTTTGTTCTCGGGCGAGATCGACCAGAGGTCGGTCGGAGTCGCTTCGGGGTTAATTTCCTTTGACAGCCGTAAGGCCGTCCCTATAATGGCGCGCTTATGTTGAATGGGCCAATTCCACCTCAGGTCGATCCTCGCAAATTGGCGGATCGCGGCGTAACCCTCAAGGGTGAGCTGCCTCTCGCGAACATGCGGCGTGTCGGCGAGCAGCTCGTGAAGTCCGAAGGCGCGGTAGCCGTCGTCCTCGACTTCGGGCGTGATCAACAGCGGCAGTTCGTCATCCACGGTGTCCTCGATACCGCGGTCGAGATGATCTGCCAGCGTTGTCTGGAGCCGGCAGTGCTTCCCATCCACAGCGAATTCGATTTCGCCGTGCTCTGGGAGGGGCAGTCGGCCGATGCCTTGCCACAGGGTTACGATGCCCTGGAGGTTGGCGAAGATCCGCTGGATCTGCATAGCCTGATCGAAGAAGAGCTGTTGCTCGCTCTGCCGATCATCCCTGTGCATCCGGAAGGGGATTGCCAGCATCCGGAAGGTTTCGAGGCGCCCGAAGAGCCGGCGGACGAGGAAAAGCGACCCAACCCGTTCAGTGTACTTGCGCAGTTGAAGCGTGACCCAAACGTTTAGGAGTTAAATCATGGCTGTTCAGCAGAACAAAAAATCCCGTTCCGCTCGCGACATGCGTCGTTCGCACGACGCCCTCGAAGCGAACGCTCTGTCCGTGGAAAAGAGCACCGGTGAAGTTCACCTGCGCCACCACGTGTCGCCCGACGGTTTCTACCGCGGTCGCAAAGTGATCGACAAGGGTTCCGACGAGTAATCCTCGATCGAAATCGTCATCGCGATCGATGCAATGGGCGGGGACTTCGGTCCCCGCTGCATTGTTCCTGCTTCATTCGACGCTCTCGAGCGTTTCCCCGCCCTACATCTTCTCCTCTGTGGTCAGCGCGACGCCCTGTCGGCCTGGTCACCGCCTGCCTCTCTCGCCAATCGCCTGCAGTTCGACTACGTCGATGCCCTTGTCGGGCCCGATGAACGCCCCGCTGCCGTGGTGCGCAGTCGTACCCGGACGTCCATGCATGCTGCGCTCGACGCGGTCCGACAGGGGCGTGCCCAGGGCTGTCTGAGCGCCGGCAATACCGGGGCCTGGATGGCGCTCGCGCGACAGCTGCTGGGAACGCTGCCGGACATCGATCGACCCGCGATGATGTCGGCGTTGCCTGGACGGGGAGAGCACCAGACGCTGCTGCTCGATCTCGGCGCCAATCTCGACAGCTCTGCCGAACAGCTGGTGCAATTCGCCTATCTGGGGGCGGGTGCGGCCCAGGCGCGTGGCCTGGTGCGGCCAAGGGTCGCGCTGCTCAATGTCGGGCGCGAACCGGGCAAGGGCACGCCGGTGATCCAGGAGGCGGCACGGCGCCTCGCCCAGAGTCAGGCCTTCGATTTCATCGGCTTCGTCGAGGGCAGCGATCTCTATGCCGCCGTCGCGGACGTGGTGGTCTGCGATGGCTTCACCGGCAATGCGGTGCTCAAGTCCGGCGAGGCGTTGCTGCGCCTGCTGGTCGAGCGCAGCGGCACGGCCTCCTGGCTCGAGCGTCAGTTGCTGCAGCCCTGGCTGGCCCGGCGTTTCCGCCACTGGGATCCGGAGCTGCGCAACGGCGCGAGCTTTCTCGGCCTGAATGCGGTGGTGGTGAAAAGCCATGGCGCGGCAGGCGAAGTCGGTCTCGTTCAGGCCATCGAGCGCGCCCTGCGCGACGTGGAGACTGATCTCCCCGGGCGGATCCGGTTAAACTTGGCGGCTCTGAAAGCGGTGTGACCGACCGGTCGCCACCGACATCTCAGTCTGTCAGTGGCGGAACCGCGGTTTCGCCAGCAATGGACCTACAAGAGACCTGCCTATGTCTGCCTCTCTCGCTTTCGTCTTTCCCGGTCAGGGCTCCCAGGCCCTGGGCATGCTGGGTGAGCTGGCCACGCACCACGCACTGATCGGCGAAACCTTCGCCGAGGCCTCCGCCGTCCTCGGCTACGACCTCTGGGCGCTGACCCAGCAGGGCCCGCAGGAGTCGCTCAACCAGACCGACCGTACCCAGCCCGCCATCCTGACCGCCTCCATCGCGCTGTGGCGTCTGTGGCTGGCCGAGGGCGGCGCCAAGCCGGCCTATGTCGCCGGGCACAGCCTGGGCGAATACTCGGCACTGGTCGCCGCGGGCAGCCTGCCGTTCGCCGAGGCGGTACGCCTGGTGGCGCGCCGGGGTGAGCTGATGCAGCAGGCGGTGCCGGCCGGGCAGGGCGGCATGGCCGCCATCCTCGGTCTGGAAGACGCCCAGGTGCTGGCCGCCTGTGCCGAAGCCGCTCAGGGCGAGGTCGTCAGCGCAGTCAACTTCAATGCTCCCGGTCAGGTAGTGATCGCCGGTGCCGCCGCGGCGGTGGAGCGCGCCATCGAGGCCTGCAAGGCCTTGGGCGCCAAGCGCGCCGTGGCCCTGCCGGTCAGCGTGCCCTCCCACTGCGAACTGATGCGCCCGGCGGCCGAGCGCTTCGCCGAGGACGTGCGTGGCTGCACTTGGAGCCAGCCGCAGATTCCGGTGGTGCAGAACGTCAATGCCGGCGTCAACACCGACCTGGACAGTCTCCAGCAGGATCTGCTGGCCCAGCTGTACAGCCCGGTGCGCTGGGTCGAATCCGTGCAGTACTTGGCGGCCCAGGGCGTCACCCACCTGGTGGAGTGCGGCCCCGGGAAGGTGCTGGCCGGTCTGAACAAGAGATGCGTCAAGGGCGTGGAAACGCTGGCCCTGGACACCCCCGACGCCTTCGCCGCCGCTCGCGCGGCTTTTTGAATCGAGGAAAACGAGATGAGTCTGCAAGGTAAGGTCGCCCTGGTCACGGGCGCTACCCGTGGTATCGGTCAAGCCATCGCCCTGGAACTGGGCCGGCTGGGCGCCACCGTGATCGGTACCGCGACCAGCGAGGCGGGCGCCCAGCGCATCGCCGAGTCGCTCAAGGCCAACGGCATCGAAGGCACCGGCCTGGTGCTCAACGTTTCCGACAACGCCTCCGTCGCGGCCGCCCTCGAGCAGGTCCAGACCCAGTTCGGCGCCCCGTCGATCCTGGTCAACAACGCCGGCATCACCCGCGACAACCTGATGCTACGGATGAAGGACGATGAGTGGTTCGACGTGATCGATACCAACCTCAACAGCCTGTTCCGCCTGTCCAAGGCCGTGCTCAAGGGCATGACCAAGGGCCGCTGGGGTCGCATCGTCAGCATCGGCTCGGTGGTGGGTGCCATGGGCAACGCCGGCCAGGCCAACTATGCCGCCGCCAAGGCCGGTCTCGAGGGCTTCACCCGGGCACTGGCCCGCGAGGTGGGTTCGCGCAACATCACCGTCAACGCCGTGGCTCCGGGTTTCATCGACACCGACATGACCCGTGAACTGCCGGAAGCCCAGCGCACCGCGCTGCTGACCCAGATCCCGGCCGGTCGCCTCGGCCAGGCCGACGAGATCGCCAAGGTGGTTGGCTTCCTGGCGGGCGATGGCGCGGCCTATGTGACCGGCGCCACGATCCCCGTCAACGGCGGAATGTACATGAGCTGACCGGCGTTACCCCCGCGCGGCTATTGCGCTAAGCTGGTAAACTGTCGGACCAGCAATGGCCGCGCATACGTCTTGATGTCGCGTCAGCTTGAAATACGGAAATCCCTTTCTATACACTTACGCGCAATCCGTTGTGCGGATTTTTCCTTTAGGAGTGAGAACACGGTATGAGCACCATCGAAGAACGCGTTAAGAAGATCGTCGCTGAGCAGCTCGGCGTGAAGGAAGAGGAAGTTACCAACAGCGCTTCCTTCGTCGAGGATCTGGGCGCCGACTCCCTTGACACCGTCGAACTGGTGATGGCTCTGGAAGAGGAATTCGAGACCGAAATCCCGGACGAGCAGGCTGAGAAGATCACCACCGTCCAGGAAGCTATCGACTACATCGTTGCTCATCAGCAATAAGTAGTCGCCAGTTTCGGACACAAGAAGCCGCACGTCCTGTAGGGCGTGCGGCTTTTCTTTAGGTCCAAGGTCAAGATTGATGGAATCGGCTTTTTTTAAGAGGGGTGGCCGCCCCGGAAGGACAAGAGGAGTTGGGTGTGTCGCGTAGACGTGTCGTGATCACGGGTATGGGCATGGTATCGCCGCTTGGCGCCGATGTGGCGAGCAGCTGGGAAGGCATCCTGGCCGGTCGCAGCGGTATCGCGCCGATCGAGCATATGGACGTCTCTGCCTTCAGCACGCGGATCGGCGGATCGGTCAAGGGATTCGACGTGGAGCAGTACCTGTCCGCGAAGGAAGCCCGCAAGCTGGATCTGTTCATCCAATACGGTCTCGCTGCCAGCTTCCAGGCCATGCGTGACAGCGGTCTCGAGATCAACGATGGCAATCGCGAGCGCGTGGGTGTCGCCATGGGTTCCGGCATCGGTGGACTGACCAATATCGAGGCGAATTGCCAGTCGCTGCTCGCCCAGGGTCCACGCCGTATTTCCCCCTTTTTCGTACCGGGCTCCATCATCAATATGGTGTCCGGCTTCCTGTCGATCCATCTGGGTCTGCAGGGTCCCAACTATGCCATCGCCACCGCCTGTACCACGGCGACGCACTGCATCGGCATGGCGGCGCGCAACATCGCCTACGGTGAGGCCGATGCCATGGTCGCCGGCGGTTCGGAGATGGCGACCTCGGGTCTGGGTCTGGGCGGCTTCGGCGCGGCGCGTGCCCTGTCGACCCGCAATGACGATCCGACCCGTGCCAGCCGTCCCTGGGATCGCGACCGTGACGGCTTCGTGCTGTCCGATGGGGCCGGTGCCCTGGTGCTGGAAGAGTACGAGCACGCCAAGGCGCGGGGCGCCCGCATTTATGCCGAGCTGATCGGTTTCGGGATGAGCGCTGACGCCTTCCACATGACCGCCCCGCCGGAAGACGGCGCGGGTGCCGCGCGCTGCATGAAGGCGACCCTCAAGGACGCCGGTATCGCGCCGGAAGCGGTCGATTACGTCAATGCCCATGGCACCTCCACGCCGGCCGGCGACCTGGCTGAAGTGGCGGCCCTGAAGCAGGTGTTCGGCGAGCAGGCCAAGCGCCTGAGCGTGAGTTCGACCAAGTCCATGACCGGTCACCTGCTGGGTGCCGCCGGCGCGGTGGAGGCCATCTTCACGGTGCTCGCCCTGCGCGATCAGGTGGCGCCGCCCACCATCAATCTGGACAATCCCAGCGACGGCTGCGATCTGGACTTCGTGCCCCACGAGGCGCGGCAGCGGCCCATCGAAGTGGCCCTGTCCAATTCGTTCGGCTTTGGTGGCACCAACGGCAGTCTGGTGTTCCGGCGCTTCGACGCTTGATCCAGGACTGGCTCAATGGCCAACCGCTGGATCCCGGTCTGCAACGCGACCGGGGTCTGGCCTATGGCGATGGGCTGTTCGAGACCATCGCGGTTCGCCGGGGCCAGCCACGTCTGCTGGACCGTCATCTGCAGCGGCTGGTCACCGGTTGCCAGCGACTGCGCCTTCCCTGCGATGTCGCTCAGCTGGACGCGGAGATCCGCGCCTATGCGGCGCTGCTGGGAGAGGGCGTCGCCAAGCTGCTGCTCACCCGCGGTGACGGCCTGCGCGGGTATGCCCCGCCCGCCGAGCCCGAGGTGCGGCGCCTGTTGCTGGGCTCTCCCGTCCCGGCCTATCCGGCGGCCCACGCCACCGAAGGCATCGACCTCTATCCCTGCACCACCCGCCTGGCCCGCCAGCCGTTGCTGGCCGGACTCAAGCACCTGAATCGACTCGAACAGGTCCTGGCGCGGGGGGAGTGGAATGACCCCCGCTATGCCGAAGGCCTGATGCTGGATCAGGACGGCAGGCCGATCGAGGGCGTGTTCAGCAATCTGTTCCTGGTCCGCGCCGGGCGGCTGCTGACCCCCGCGCTGGACGGCTGTGGCGTGGCCGGCGTGCTGCGCGGTCTGCTGCTCGATGTCGCTGCCCGGGAAGGCATCCAGGCCGAGGTCCTGCCGCTGGCGCTGGACGATCTGCTGGCGGCCGACGAAGTTTTCCTCTGCAACAGCCAGTACGGTATCTGGCCCGTGCGCCGGTACGCAGCCGCGAACTGGTCCGTGGGGCCGGTGACCCGTAAACTGCAAGGTTCGATAAACGAGATTCTGGAATAGCCGATGCGCAAGGCGAGAGCTCTGCTTACGGCGCTGCTGGCCGCTGGCGGCCTGCTGCTGGTCCTGGCCGGTTGGCGCCAGCACCAGGCGCTGACTCAGCCGCTGAAGGTCGACGGCGAGCAACTGATCGAGATCCCCAAGGGCGCGACCCCGGGCGGCAGCCTGCTGCGCCTGGAAGAGCAGGGCGTGCTCGACGGCGCCTTCTGGCTGCGCCTTTACTGGCGCTTCAATCTGGCCGGGCAGACGCTGCACAGCGGTGAATACCGCCTGACCCCCGGCATGACGGTGGAGCAGTTGTTCAGCCTCTGGCGCAAGGGCGACGTGGTGCAGTACGGCCTCACCCTGGTGGAAGGCTGGAATGTCCGTCAGGTACGCGCCGCCCTGGCGCGGCAGCCCAAGCTCGAGCATGACACCGCCGAGCTGGACGATGCCGCTCTGATGAAGCGCCTGGGCCTGGACGGCCAGCACCCCGAGGGGCGTTTTTTTCCCGATACCTATCGCTATGTGAAGGGCCAGCGCGAATCCGATCTGTTGCGTCAGGCCAACCAGCGCCTGCAGGCCGTGCTCGATCAGGAGTGGGAGGCACGCGATCCCGCGGTGCCCTACAAGGACGCCTACCAGGCGCTGATCATGGCTTCGCTGGTGGAGAAGGAGACCGGCGTGCCCGAGGAGCGCGACGAGATCGCCGGGGTCTTCGTGCGTCGCCTGGCGGCCGGCATGCTGCTGCAGACCGATCCCACGGTGATCTACGGCATGGGCGAGCGTTACAACGGCCGCATCACCCGCGCCGATCTGCGCGAGCCCTCGCCCTACAACACCTATCTCAACGCGGGACTACCGCCGACGCCGATCGCCATGCCCGGTCGCGAGGCCATCCATGCGGCGCTGCATCCCAAGGACGGCGACAGCCTGTATTTCGTCGCCCGTGGCGACGGCAGCCATGTCTTTTCCAAGGACCTGGAGGCGCACAACCAGGCGGTCCGCGACTTCCAGCTCAAGCGGCGCTCCGACTACCGCTCCAGTCCCGCCCCGCAGACGCCCGACAGCAAGGAAACCCCATGACGGCAAACGGCCTGTTCATCACCCTCGAAGGCCCCGAGGGCGCGGGCAAGAGCACCAACCGCGACTATCTCGCCGAACTCCTCGGCAGCGGTGGGCGCGAGGTGGTGCTGACCCGTGAGCCGGGCGGCACGCCACTGGCCGAGCGCATCCGCGAGATCCTGCTGGCGCCGGCCGCCGAGCCCATGGCGGTGGATACCGAATTGCTGCTGATGTTCGCCGCCCGCGCCCAGCACCTGGCCCAGGTCGTCCGGCCCGCCCTGGCGCGCGGTGCCCTGGTGCTCTGCGATCGTTTCGTCGATGCGACCTATGCCTATCAGGGCGGCGGCCGCGGTGTGCCCGTGGAACGCATCGCCACCCTGGAAGCCTTCGTGCTGGGCGACCTGCAACCCGACCTGACCCTGGTCTTCGACTTGCCGGTGGAGATCGGCCTGGCGCGGGCAGCCCGACGCGGCGCCCTGGATCGTTTCGAACAGGAGCAGCGCGCCTTCTTCGAGGCGGTGCGCCAGACCTACCTGGACCGTGCCCAGGCCGTGCCGGCGCGCTATCGCCTGATCGATGCCTCGCGCAGTCTGGCCGAGGTGCAGGCGGAGCTGCGCGCCCTGGTCGCCACCCTGGAGCCGACGCCAGGTGGCTGACGTCTATCCCTGGCAGGAGGAGCTCTGGGCGCGGATCTGGCCCCGGCGACAGCATCCCCATGCCTATCTGCTGCATGGCCCGCGCGGCATCGGCAAGCGCGACCTGGCCGAGCGCCTGGCCGCGCTGCTGCTGTGCCAGGCGCCCCAGGGCGCTGCCGCCTGCGGCCAGTGCAAGGCCTGCGCCCTGCTCAGGGCGGGGACCCATCCCGATTACTGCGTGATCCAGCCGGAAGAGGCTGAAAAGCCCATTCGCGTTGATCAGATCCGCGGCCTGGTGGACTTCGTCTCCCAGACCGCCCAGCTGGGCGGGCGCAAGCTGATCCTGCTGGAGCCGGTCGAGGCGATGAACCTCAATGCCGCCAACGCCCTGCTCAAGAGCCTGGAAGAGCCCTCGGGCGCTACCGTGCTGCTGCTGGTGAGCCACCAGCCGAGCCGCCTGCTGCCCACCGTGCGCAGTCGCTGCGTGCAACAGGCCTGTCCGGTGCCCTCGCGGGCCGAAAGTCTCGCCTGGCTGGGCGAGCGTCTGCCGAACCTCGAGGCGGAGGTCCGTACCCAGTTGCTGGTGCTGGCCGGCGGCTCGCCGCTGGCGGCCCTGCGTCTGCATGGCGAGGACGTGCTGGCCCGCCGGGCCCTGGTGGTGGAGGGGGTCAAGCGCCTGCTCAAGCGCCAGGCGGCGCCCAGTCAGCTGGCCGAGAGCTGGAATGCCGTGCCCCTGCCGCTGCTGCTCGACTGGTTCTGCGAATGGACCCATGGTGTCCTGCGCCAGCAGTGGGGTGGCGCCGATGCCGAGGCTGCGCCGGACATGGCCAAGGTGCTGGGTTATCTGGCGGAGAAGAGCGCGCCGCACGAGGTGCTGGCCCTACAGGAATGGCTGCATGCCGAGCGGCAGAAGGTGCTGGGCAAAGCCAACCTCAACCGCGTATTGTTGCTGGAATCGCTGTTGATCCGCTGGGCCGGTCTGGTGCCCGGACGCTAGCGATCCGCGCGTCCGTCTTGCCTGTGTCGAGAGAATCTCATGAGTTTGCCGCAGAACCTGGGCCCCCGTAATGGCATCCTGTCCCTCACCATCAAGGACAAGTCAGTGCTCTACGCCGCCTACATGCCCTTCATCCGCAACGGTGGCCTGTTCATCCCGACCGGCAAGACCTACAAGCTCGGCGACGAGGTCTTCATGCTGCTCAACCTGATGGACGAGCCGGACAAGATCCCGGTCGCTGGCAAGGTGGTCTGGATCACGCCCAAGGGCGCCCAGGGCAACAGAGCCGCCGGGGTCGGCGTGCAGTTCAACGAAGGCGACAACACCGCGCGCAACAAGATCGAAACCTATCTGGCCGGCTCGCTGAAGTCGGACCGTCCCACCCATACCATGTGATGCCTGCGCCGTCCCGCTCGGGGCGGGGCGTCGCTGCTGATTCAAGGCTATTTCCCGTGCACTTCGTCGACTCCCACTGTCACCTGGATCGACTCGATCTTTCCCTTCATGACGGCTCCCTGGATGCAGCGCTCGATGCCGCGCGCGCCCGGGGTGTCAGCCAGTTCCTCTGCATCGGCGTCGATGCCGGCAATGCCCCCACGGTGCAGGCCCTGGCCGAACGCTATGCCGACGTCCACTGTGCCGTGGGCATCCATCCGCTGGATGCCGCCCAGGGCAGCGCCATCGATCTCGACTGGCTGCTGGCGCGGCTGGCCCATCCGCGCGTCGCCGCCATCGGCGAGACCGGCCTCGACTATCACTACCAGCCCAACACCGCCGAGATCCAGCAGCGCTCCTTCGGCCTGCACCTCGAGGCGGCGCGGCGCACGGGGCTGCCGCTGGTGATCCATACCCGCGAGGCGCGCGCCGACACCCTGGCCATGCTGGGCGCCGCCGACCTGCCGGGCGCCGGGGTGCTGCACTGCTTCACCGAGGACTGGGCAACGGCCAAGGCGGCGCTGGACCTGGGCTTCTACATCTCCTTTTCCGGCATCCTGACCTTTCGCAATGCCGCCGATCTGCGCGACGTCGCGCGCCAGGTACCGGCCGATCGCCTGCTGGTGGAAACCGATTCGCCCTATCTGGCGCCGGTGCCCCACCGCGGCAAGGCCAACCTGCCGCAATTCGTGGTCGAGGTCGCCCAGTGCCTGGCCGACGTGCGCGGGGTGACCCTGGAAACCCTCGCCGAGCAGACCACCGCCAACTTTCGCCGGCTGTTTCCCCGCGCCACCCTGTAGGCAAAAAAATGGCCCGGGTATCCTGGGATACCCGGGCCGGACCAGCGGTTCGCCCAGACGGAGAGCCGCCTCCCTGGCCCGCGCCGCGGGGGTCGACGCGGCCAGTCACTTGAGTATTGGCCAGCTCGCGGAAAGGTCCAGTCGGGATTGGACGTTTTTTAAACAGTTTTGGAATAGCGCTGCCCCGACACTGGCTATCTCGGGCCTTTCAGGCCCTTACCTTAGAAGCGTGCCAGCGCCCCGATCAGATCCAGCGTCTGCTCCAGCACGTGCTCGCTGGTATAGAAATGCGGCGACAGGCGGATGCCCGGACCGCGCTGGGCGCAGACCACGTCGGCGGTCTTGAGTCGCTCGAACAGCTGCCGATTGTCCCAGCCCTCGAGCGAGAAGGTGAGGATGCCCGAGCGGCGCTCGGCAGTGACCGGTGAATGCAGGACGGCACCGGGGAGACCGCGGATATGGCTGTCGAGCAGTTCGATCCGTGCCAGCAGGTCTTTGCCCACCTGTTCCATGCCGGCATCTTCCAGCAGCGACAGACTCGCCTCCAGGGCCACCGCGCCAAGCATGTTCGGGCTGCCGCACTCGAAGCGCATCGCCGTCTTGGCCGGTTGCCATTCGCGCTGGCTGTAGTCGCCGGCGTTGTCCAGCATGTGCCAGCCGTATTCGTGCAGCTTCAGCTGCTCGCGCAGATCGGCGCGGCAATAGAACACCCCCAGGCCTTCCGGGCCGAGCATCCACTTGTGGCCGTCGGCCATGGCGAAGGCGCAGTTGCAGGCCTGGGCATCGAAGGGCAGGGCGCCCAGTTGCTGGATGGCATCGACGCACAGCAGCACGCCCTTGGCGTCGCAGCCCTGGCCCAGCTGGGGCAGGTCCAGGCGCAGGCCGCTGGCGTACTGCACGGCGCTGATGGCCATCAGGCGGGTGCGCGGACCGCAGGCGGCCAACAGATTGGCCTCGGGGGTGTCACCCAGGCCGACTTCCACCACCTCGACGCCAAAGCGCGCCAGGGCTTCCCAGACCACCCGGTTGGAGGGGAACTCCTCGTCGCTGATCACCACCTGGTCGCCGCTCTGCCAGTCGAGGCCGAAGGCGACGAAGGAGAGAGCCTCGGAGGTATTCTTCACCAGGGCGATGTCGCTGCTGGACGGCGCATTGAGCAGGCGGGTCAGGCGCTCGCGCAGGCGCTGTTCCATGACCAGCCAGGTCGGATAGTTGCGCGCACCGTACTGGCAGTTTTCGGCGGCGAATTCGGTGACGGCCTGCGCGGCGCGCTTGGGCCACGGGGCCACGGCCGCGTGGTTGAGGTATCTCATGGCGTAGGCCTGAGGGAATTCGTGCTTCCAGGAAGACATTGACTCGATCCGTACAATCTGGGTGTGATGGGGCATAATAAGGGGCGCGCCCGCGCGGTTCACCGATGCTTTCGGTGCAGCTCGCCCAAGGTGTGACGAAGTGCCGGTATGCCGAGGGGTGACTGGCGATTCGAAGGCCCTATCCCTTTTCAAAACAACAAGTGGGCTGCCATGCAGAAAGAATCCCGCAAAGTCCGCGAGTTCCGTCGCCGCGAACAGGAAATCCTCGATACCGCCCTGCAGCTGTTTCTCTCCGAAGGAGAAGACAGCGTCACCGTCGAGATGATTGCCGAGGCGGTCGGTATCGGCAAAGGCACCATCTACAAGCACTTCAATTCCAAGGCCGAGATCTATCTGCGGCTGATGCTGGATTACGAACGGGACCTGGCCGAGCTGTTCCAGTCGGACAACGTTGCCCGCGACCGCGAAGCGCTCTCCCGCGCCTATTTCGAATTCCGCATGAGCGATCCGCAGCGCTACCGCCTGTTCGATCGCCTCGAGGAGAAGGTGGTCAAGACGCGGCAGGTGCCCGAACTGGTCGAGCAGCTGCACAGCATCCGCACCTCCAACTTCCAGCGGCTGACCAGCCTGATCGAAGGCCGCATCGACGAAGGCAAGCTCGAGGACGTGCCGCCCTATTTCCACTACTGTGCTGCCTGGGCGCTGGTGCACGGCGCCGTGGCCCTTTACCATTCGCCGTTCTGGCGCGACGTGCTGGAGGATCAGGAAGGCTTCTTCCAGTTCCTCATGGAGATCGGCGTTCGCATGGGCAACCGACGCAAGCGAGACGTCGAAACGCCTGTCCGATCCTAGGGTCCGATAGAGGCGAGGGATGCCGCGCCATCCCTTTTCTCTTGTCCCACTGGAGTAACCCCAAAGATGATCGTTGACCGCCAGGGTAGGGCGTTTCGCAACTTGCGGATCAGCCTCACGGCGGCCTGCAACTATGCCTGTACGTACTGCGTGCCCAACGGCAAGCGGCTCGTGGCTGCGCAGGACGAACTCAGTGCCGAAACCATGGCACGGGGCGTGGAATACCTCATCGATGCCGCCGGTATCGAACGGCTGCGCATCACCGGGGGCGAACCCCTGGTCACGCCGCGGCTGGAACCCTTTCTCGCCCGCGTTTCCCAGCTCGGTCTCAAGGACATCAGCCTGACCACCAATGGTCAGCTGCTGCCGCGCAAGCTGGATTTCCTCATCGACCACGGCATCCGCCGGCTCAACGTCTCCCTGGATACCCTCGATGCCGAGGCCTTTCCGCGTCTGGCGCGGGGGGGCGATCTGGCCACGGTGCTGGCCGGACTCGAAGCGGCCCGTGCGGCCGGTCTCAAGATCAAGCTCAACATGGTGCCCCTGCGTGGCCAGAATCTCGATCAGGTGCTGCCGTTGCTGGACTACTGCCTGGAGCGCGGCTTCGAACTCAGATTCATCGAGCTGATGCGCATGGGCCACCTGGCGAAGGATCCGGTCGCGTTCAACAACCAGTTGGTCTCCCTGGCCGAGTTGCTGGAGATCATCGGCTCGCGCCACGCCTATGTGCAGGCCGATGCGCCGGTGGACTCCACCGCGCTGCGCTATCGCGTCGAGTCGGGCGGGCATTTCGGCGTCATCGCCAATGAAAGCGTGCCCTTCTGCCGGACCTGCTCGCGACTGCGGCTGTCGTCCACGGGCTGGCTGCACGGCTGCCTGTCGTCGAGCAACCGCCACTATGTCGGCGATCTGCTGGACAAGCCGCGGCACCTGGCGCTGCCGGCGTTGCAGCGGCTGCTGGTCAAGGCCCTGGGCGACAAGCAGGACGTGGCCTTCTCGGGGGGCGTGACCGTCATGAAGATCATCGGCGGCTGATCTACCCGCTGCGCCCCAAGCTGGCGCGAAAGCTGCTAAGGCCCTTGTATCGACGGCAACTTGGCGCCGGACAGGGGTCTGCTTTCCATGGTCACACTGCGTTTTCTGTTCATTTCCGTGCTGCTGGCCGCTCTGGGTGGCTGCATGAACGTCAGCGACATGGCGTCCGGGGTCGAGTACCACCTGCGCGATGCGGGGCTGCTCGACTACAGCAAGACCCAGCGGCTGAACAACTTTCGGCTGCAGGCCGACTCCTACATCTACATAGCCCAGGGCGCCTTCGTGCCCCTCGGCCATCCCTATGCCCGCCCGAACGTGGTGGCGGAAGAGGCCTTCAAGGGCTTCGTGGAGTATTTCCCCCGGGTGCGTCGGGCGGACAAGCCGGAGGGCTTCGACGAGGCCATGGCCAAGGCCCGCCAGCTTGGGGCCCACTATGTGCTCTACACCCGCTTCGCCGGTGCGGACGATCGCATCGGGACTTGGGAAGAGTGGGAAGACCAGGACGACATCGGCCGGGTAGGGCGCGATCGTAGCGTCGTGCAGATGATGCTGGTGGAGGTCGCCACCTTCCGCCTGGTGGACACGGCGCGGATCCGCAGTCGTGGCGGCTTCCTGACGTTCTATGACGAGCGTCCGGAAGACCTGCTCGGACCCGCGCTCAACCAATACGCTCAACGCCTGCTGGGGTTGGGCAGCCGCTAGAGGAGAAGGACGTGAGCCAGGTCGATGTGACGCGCAACCTGCTGGCGCAGTTGCCAGCTGCGGAAGAGGGCCGGCTGCCGCCCGTGGAGCTCTGGCATCCGCCCTTCTGCGGCGACATCGACATGCGCATCGCCCGGGACGGCACCTGGTATCACCAGGGCACCCCCATCACCCGACCGGCCATGGTGCGGCTGTTTTCCACCATCCTGCGCCGCGATCCCGAGCGCTTCGTACTGGTGACGCCAGTGGAATGCGTGGGCATCCAGGTGGAAGACGCACCCTTTCTGGCCGTGGACGTCGAATGGCGTGGCAGTGGCCAGGAGCAGACCCTGGATCTGGTTACGAACGTGGGCGACAGGGTCGCCGTCGATGCCGAACATCCATTGCGCTTCGAGGAGCAGGATGACCAGCCGGCACCCTATGTGCGGGTGCGTGGCGGTCTGGAGGCGCGGCTCAATCGGGCGGTGTTCTACCGGCTGATGGAGAGGGTCGAGGAGAGTGACCACGAGGGCCGTTCCTGGCTCGGTCTCTGGAGCCGTGGCAGCTTCTTTCCCGTAGCGCCCGCTGAATGAAGAAAGGGCCCCTCGGGGCCCTTTTTTACGCTTACATGTTGGGGTAGTTGGGGCCCCCGCTGCCTTCCGGCGCCACCCAGGTGATGTTCTGCGCCGGGTCCTTGATGTCGCAGGTCTTGCAGTGGACGCAGTTCTGGGCATTGATCTGGAAGCGCGGCTCGCCGCCATCGCGGACCACCTCGTAGACGCCGGCCGGGCAGTAGCGCTGGGCGGGTTCGTCATACAGCGGCAGGTTCTGCGCGATGGGAATCGAGGGATCCCTGAGCTTCAGGTGAACCGGCTGGTCTTCCTCGTGGTTGGTGTTGGAGAGGAACACCGAGGACAGCTTGTCGAAGCTCAGCTTGCCATCCGGCTTGGGATAGCTGATGCGTGGCGCCTCGTCGGCCTTCTTCAGGCAGGTGTGGTCCATGCGCCGATCGTGCAGGGTGAAGGGCAGGGCGCCCCCCAGCAGGTTGTGCTCGACGAAGGCGAAGGCCGGGCCGAGCAGCGGACCGAACTTGTGCATGGCCGGACCGAAGTTGCGGCTGGCATGGAGTTCCTCCTGCAGCCAGCTGCCCTTGAAGCCATCGACGTAGCCCTGAAGTTCATCACCTTCGCGACCGGCCGCCAGCGCGGCGACAATGGCGTCGGCGGCGAGCATGCCGGACTTCATGGCGGTATGGCTGCCCTTGATCTTGGCCGGGTTCAAGGTGCCCAGGTCGCAGCCGATCAGGGCGCCACCGGGAAAGACCATCTTCGGCAGGGAATTAAGGCCGCCCTTGACCAGGGCGCGGGCGCCGTAGGAGACGCGCTTGCCGCCTTCCAGGTACTGGGCCACCACCGGGTGGTGCTTGTAGCGCTGGAACTCGTCATAGGGCGAGAGGTGCGGATTGCTGTAGGCCAGATCGACGATCAGCCCGACCACCACCTGATTGTCTTCCAGGTGATAGAGGAAGGAACCCCCCGGGTTCTCCTTGTCCAGCGGCCAGCCGGAGGTGTGGATCACCAGGCCCTGCTCGTGCTTGGCCGGGTCGATCTCCCACAGCTCCTTGATGCCGATGCCGTAGTGCTGCGGATCGGCGCCTTCGCCGAGCTTGAATCTCTGGCCCAGCTGCTTGCCCAGATGGCCACGGCAGCCCTCGGCGAACAGGGTGTACTTGCCGCGCAGTTCCATGCCGGGGGTGTAGACCCCCTCCTTGGGCTGGCCTTCGCGATCCACGCCCAGGTCGCCGGTGATGATGCCGCGCACCACGCCGTGCTCATCGATCAGCGGCTCCTGGGCGGCAAAGCCCGGATAGATCTCCACGCCCAGGGCTTCGGCCTGCTGGCCCAGCCAGCGGCAGAGGTTGCCCAGGGAGATGATGTAGTTGCCCTGGTTGTGCATGGGCTTGGGCACGAAGAAATTCGGTACCTTGGTCGCCTGACGCTCGTCCTTGAGCAGGTAGATGTCGTCGCGCTTGACCGGGGTGTTCAGGGGCGCGCCCAGTTCCTTCCAGTTGGGAAAGAGCTCGTCCAGGGCGCGCGGTTCGAAGACCGCACCGGAGAGAATGTGGGCGCCGACCTCGGAGCCTTTCTCGACCACGCAGACGCTGATCTCCTGGCCTTTCTCGGCCGCCTGCTGCTTGAGACGACAGGCCGCGGACAGGCCCGCGGGGCCGGCCCCGACGATCACCACGTCGAATTCCATGTATTCGCGTTCCACGGCTCACTCTCCTCAGGCAAAGCTTACGATCTGGTTATTTATGTAGGGGTGCAACAAAAGACTTCATTATATCCCGCGTGCTCCCTGGCACCCATTCAAACGTTTGTTTAAATTTTCTGCAAGCCTGTTAGACTCGGGAGTTACTGGCCCCTGACGGACTGTCGCGTTGACCCCTGCTGCCGTGGAGGTCAACATAAGAAGAATTTGCAACAAGGTTGGAGCGGCAGGGGTCGTGTCCAACGCAAGGCCGCCTTGGCGTCCTGTTTATTCACCAGAATAAATCGAGGGATTCATGAAGGTTCTCGTAGCTGTCAAACGCGTGGTGGACTACAACGTCAAGGTCCGCGTCAAGGCCGACCAGACCGGTGTCGACCTGGCCAACGTCAAGATGTCCATGAACCCCTTCTGCGAGATCGCCGTGGAAGAAGCGGTGCGCCTGAAGGAAAAGGGTATCGCCAGCGAGATCGTGGTCGTGACCGCGGGTCCCGCCCAGGCGCAGGAGCAACTGCGTACCGCCCTGGCACTGGGCGCCGATCGCGCCGTGCTGATCGACACCGGCACTGCCGAGCTGTCGTCGCTGACCACTGCCAAGCTGCTCAAGGCCGTGGTGGACAAGGAACAGCCCCAGCTGGTGATCCTGGGCAAGCAGGCCATCGACAGCGACAACAACCAGACCGGCCAGATGCTGGCGGCCCTGACCGGCTTCGCCCAGGGCACCTTCGCCTCCAAGGTGGAGCAGGCCGGTGACGGCCTCAACGTGACCCGCGAGATCGATGGCGGTCTGCAGACCGTGGCGCTCAAGCTGCCGGCGGTGGTGACCACCGACCTGCGCCTCAACGAGCCGCGCTACGCCTCGCTGCCCAACATCATGAAGGCCAAGAAGAAGCCGCTGGAAACCCTGACCCCGGACGCCCTCGGCGTGGCGGTGAAGGCCTCCTACGAGGTGGTCAAGGTGGAAGCCCCGGCCGGTCGTCAGGCGGGCATCAAGGTCAAGTCCGTGGCCGAACTGGTCGAAAAACTCAAGAACGAAGCGAAGGTGATCTGAT
The DNA here is from genome assembly GCF_026544185.1 of Pseudomonas sp. GM_Psu_1. Classification (NCBI taxonomy): domain Bacteria; kingdom Pseudomonadati; phylum Pseudomonadota; class Gammaproteobacteria; order Pseudomonadales; family Pseudomonadaceae; genus Pseudomonas; species Pseudomonas sp. GM_Psu_1. Next base: position 89,953 of record NZ_JALNUX010000008.1, on the reverse strand, counting down.
GGCCATTCTCGTCATTGCCGACCACGACAACGCCAACCTCTTCGGCGCTACCCTGAACACCGTCGCCGCGGCCCAGGCCATCGGTGGCGATATCCATGTGCTGGTCGCCGGCCAGAATGCCCAGCCGGTCGCCGACGCCGCCGCCAAGGTCGCCGGTGTCAGCAAGGTGCTCCTGGCCGACAACGCCGCCTACGCTCACCAGCTGCCGGAAAACGTCGCGCCGCTGGTGGTCGAGCTGGCCGCCAACTACAGCCACGTCCTGGCCGCTGCCAGCACCAATGGCAAGAACTTCCTGCCGCGCGTCGCCGCACTGCTCGACGTCGACCAGATCTCCGAGATCATCGCCGTCGAATCCGCCGACACCTTCAAGCGTCCGATCTACGCCGGCAACGCCATCGCCACCGTGCGCTCCACGGCGCCGATCAAGGTGATCACCGTGCGCGCCACCGGTTTCGATCCGGTCGCCGCCGAGGGCGGTTCCGCTGCCATCGAAGCCGTGAGCCTGGTAAAGGACGCCGGCATCTCCAGCTTCGTCGGCGAAGAGCTGGCCAAGTCCGACCGTCCGGAGCTGGGCGCCGCCAAGGTGGTGGTCTCCGGTGGTCGCGGTCTGCAGAACGGCGACAACTTCAAGATCCTCTACGCCCTGGCGGACAAGCTGGGCGCTGCCGTGGGTGCCTCGCGCGCCGCGGTGGACGCCGGCTTCGTGCCCAACGACATGCAGGTCGGCCAGACCGGCAAGATCGTCGCGCCGCAGCTCTACATCGCGGTGGGCATCTCCGGTGCCATCCAGCACCTGGCGGGCATGAAGGACTCCAAGGTGATCGTCGCCATCAACAAGGACGAGGAGGCGCCGATCTTCCAGGTGGCCGACTACGGCCTGGTGGGTGACCTGTTCGAATTGATCCCCGAGCTGGAAAAGGCCGTCTGAGGCCCACCCCCGTGCAAGAGCCCGCCCCTTGGCGGGCTTTTTCATGGGCGCGGCAAGCCCTCTGGCAGAGCCCCTGGCGTCAAGGCGGGGTGCGCCGGTTCCTTGTCGTTTTTGGACATTGCCGCCCCGGGAAGGGAAGGGTTAAGGTCAGGCCTAGCTGTACCGGTATACCTTCAGGGTAGCCTGCTACTGTTCCGCTTTCGTCCAGGAAGACGCCATGACCAATCTGTTGCTCTATCAGCGCATCGCCCAGCAACTGGCGAACGACATCCGCACGGGGGTCTACAAGCCCGGCGAACGGGTGCCTTCGGTGCGCAAGCTGAGTCAGCAGCTGGGCGTCAGTCATGCCAGCGTCCTGCAGGCCTATGCCACCCTGGAAGACCAGGGGCTGATCCGCGCCCGGCCGCAGTCGGGCTTCTATGTGCACCAGACCCCGGCGCTGACCGCGCCGACGCCGGACATCGCCACGGTGGAGCGGCCCAGTCTGGTGACCCGTGCCGGCATCATCAACCAGGTGCTGGCGGAATCACGGCGGGAAGGCGTGGTCCCCCTGGGCATGGCGGTACCCCAGCCCGACTATCTGCCGCTGCGGGCCCTGCACCAGCAGCTTTCAAAGGTGACCCGTTTCCAGGCCCGCGCGGCCTTTTCCTACCTGCACAGTCCGGGCTACGAGCCCCTGCGCCGCCAGGTCGCCATTCGCCTGCGCGATGCGGGGGTGGTGGTGGGGCCGGAAGAGGTGGTGATCACCCATGGCTGCGTGGATGCGCTGCAGATGTCGCTGCGGGTGCTGACCAAGCCGGGCGACCTGATCGCCACCGAATCGCCGTCCTACTACGGGCTGCTGCAACTGGCCGAGGTGCTGGGCCTCAAGGTGATCGAGATCCCCTGCGATCCGGATACCGGGCTCAGCGTGGAAGCACTGCAGCTGGCCGCGAGCCAGTGGCCGGTCAAGGCCCTGGTAGTGGCCGCCCGCCTGAGCAATCCCCTGGGCGGCAGCATGCCGGAGGCGCGGCAGAAGCAGCTGCTCAGGCTGGCCGCCGAGCGCAACATCGCCATCGTCGAGGACGACATCTATGGCGAGCTGACCTACGACAGTGGTTCCAAGGCGCTCAAGGCCCTCGACAAGCAGGGGCGGGTGATCTACTGCTCGAGCTTTTCCAAGACCATCTCGCCGGGCGTCCGCATCGGCTGGGTGGTGGCCGGGCCCTACCAGGAAGACATCTGCCGCCTGCAGACCTTCACCACCCATTCCGCCTGCAGCGTGACCCAGATGGGCGTCTCGGCCTATCTGGAGAACGGCGGTTACGACCGCCACCTGCGCGCCATCCGCCAGGAATACCGGCGCAACATGACCGCCTTCCAGCTGGCGATCCAGGAGCATTTCCCCGAGGGTACCCAGATGAGCCGGCCCAATGGCGGCTTCATCCTCTGGGTCAGTTTGCCGGTGCGGGTGGATACCCGGTTGCTGCACCAGCGTGCCCTGGATCAGGGGGTGAGCATCGCGCCCGGCATGATCTTCAGCAACACCGACCAGTTCAATCACTGCATCCGCCTCAATTGCGGTCTGCCCTGGGGACGCGATGCCCAGCGGGCGCTGATGACCCTGGGCCTGCTCGCCCGTCAGCTCTGCCAGGAAACCCTGGCCGCCTAGCGGCAGGCCTGGAACCCGCCGTGGGGCGGCGGAGTCGGTTGTAGAGACTGACCCTGTCGCACCTGGTGCTCCACTCCGGGCGCGATGCCCTGAGTGTGGTGAGCCCATGCGTGGATACCTGGCAACGACGGCGCTGGCCGTGACCCTGCTGTTGGCGGGCTGCGATAACGAGTCACCGCCCGCCACGGCCAAGACGCCTCCCGCACCAGCGCCAGTGCCAGAGGCACCGAAGCCGCCGGTGGCCGCCGAGCCCCAGGGCAGCGCCGCCGATCTGCGCGCCTTCCGCCTGGATCCACTGCCCGGCAAGGCCTTCGTGTTGCCGGCCCCGCCCCCGAAAAAGCAGGACCTGGCGAAGAACAGCCAGGTCAAGAAGCCCGCCGTGCCCAAGCCGGCACCGGCTGCAGCCCATCCCCTCGATCTCAGCGTACCCGGAGAGGCGGCCACGCCCCAGGCGGTGAGCACGCGTCACCTAGGCGCAGGCAAGGCCGACAGCAGCGTCGCCGAGGCGGGTCTGCTGCCGCAGCTGTTTCGCAAGGCGGACGATCCCGGGCGTTTCGAATTGGGCGGGCGGGTGATCAGCCGGGATCGCAGCGACGATTTCGAAGGCGCGGAAGTCGAGTTGCGCTTTCGCCGCTAGCCTGACGCGGGCGCCGTGCCGTCGTCGAACGGCTGTCCGGAACTTCCTGGCCGCAACGCTTGCCGACAGTTCAGGTGGCGGACACGTCGTCTGCCTGGATTCGGGAGCGTTCCATGCCCAGCGCAACAGGCAAGATTCGTTATGCAGTGGTAGCAGGTGGCTGGATTTCCCAGGGCGCCTTCATGCCCGGGGTCGGCCAGACCAGCAATTCCGAGATGACCGCCCTGGTCACCGGCGATCCCATCAAGGCGCGGGATCTGGCCGCCAAGTACGGCCTCAAGAGCTACAGCTACGAAGAATTTCCCAGCTTGCTCACGTCGGGCGAGATCGATGCCATCTACCTGGCCACGCCGAACTTCCGCCATCTGGAGTTCGCGGTACCGGCGCTGGAGGCCGGTATCCATGTCCTGCTGGAAAAGCCCATGGCCATCAGCGAGGAAGAATGCCAGGCGATCAACGCCGCGGCCGCGCGCTCCGGCGCCAAGTTGATGATCGCCTATCGACTGCACTGCGAGCCGGGCACGGTGGAGATGATCGAGCGGGTGCGCAATGGCGAGATCGGCGATCCGCGCCTGTTCACCTCGACCTTCACCCAGCCGGTCGACACGGCCAACCACCGCGCCCAGAGCGGCTTCTGGGCCGGTCCCGTCACCGACATGGGGCCCTATCCGCTCAATGCCGTGCGGGCGCTCTTTGCTGACGAGCCCATCGAAGTCAGTGCCGTGGGGATAAGGACACCCGGGCGCGACGTCACCACCTGGGATGCCGTGACCGTGACCCTGCGCTTTCCTGAAGAACGGCTGGCGAGCTTTACCGTCAGTTTCAGCGGCCCCAACACCGAGCGTTTCCAGCTGATCGGTCGCAAGGGCGAGATCGAGGCCTCGCCGTGCTTTGGCTTCGGTGAAGGCGTCGCCATCGGCTATCGCCTGACCGTGGACGGAGAGACCGAAGAATTCAAGGCGCCGGTGGTGGATCACTTCGGCGGCGAGACGGCCTATTTCTCCGATTGCATCCTGCAGGATCGGCAGCCGGAAATGGACGGGGAGGAGGGCTGGCGCGACGTGCGTGTGCTGGCGGCCATCGAGTGCGCCCTGGAAAGCGGTCAGCCGCAATCCCTGGAACCGCTGCCCAAGCGTCAGGGACCGACCCGTGAGCAGGTGCGCAGCCTGCCACTGGCGGAGGTGCCGGAGTACGTCAATACCAAGGCACCGCTGGAGTCCTGATGCTACAGAGCCCTGCCACCCAGAGGGTGACAGGGCTCTGCCTGGACGCCCGAGGCGCGCGATCAGTGGTCCTGGGCCTCCTTGGCGTCCATCTCGGCATTGCGCTGCCGGATCTTGGTTTTCTGTTCGTCGGTCAAGGGCACCTTGCGCGCCGTGTCCTTGAGCATGAGCAGGCTGCCGACCACCGAGCCGATGGCAACCAGCAGGATCAACCAGGCATACCAGGGCATCTGTCTTCTCCTTGAGTGGCTATATCGCTTCGACCACGGACAAGGCTATCAGTGCGCCCGGCAGGTCGCATTCGTGCGCCTGAGCCAGGCGGCGTAACCCAGGTCGTAGAGCCAGTTGAAGGCCAGGGTGTAGGGCAGGAAGAACAGGATCAGTCCCAGGTCCAGCAGCAGCGCCTGCCACAGGCTGATGGACAGCCACCAGGCGGCCAACGGCACCAGCACCAGGATCAGTCCGCCTTCGAAGCCGAGGGCGTGCAGCAGGCGGACACCCAGGCCACGGGTGAAGCCCAGGCGCTGTTGCAGCCGATCGAAGCCCAGGTTGAACACCAGATTCCAGAGCATGGCGATGGCCGAAAAGGCGGCGGTGAGCAGACCCATGTGCCCCAGGGAGCGATCCAGCAGCCAGGCCAGGGTCGGGGTGGCGAGCAGCACGGCGAGCCCCTCGAACAGCAGGGCATGCAGGATGCGGGCACTGGCGGGACGCTGGGTGAGGAGGCTGGACATGAGGTGACTCCACGATGGACGGGGCCTCAGTGTCATCGGTTAAGCTGGGGAGATCAAAGTGGATCCCATAGGCTGAGCCGATATGTATCCCAATGCCGAAGCCCTCGAGGCCTTCGTCGAGGCGGCCGCGGCCGGCTCCTTCAGTGCTGCGGCGCGGGTGCTGGGCAAGCGGCAGTCCAGTATCAGCGAGAGCATCGCCCGGCTGGAGGACGACCTGGGGGTGTCGCTGTTCGATCGTCAGGGCCGCTACCCGCTGCTGACGGCCGCTGGCGAGCAACTGCTCGACCACGCCCGCGCGGTGCTCTCGGCCCACGACCGCCTGGCCAATCGCGCCACCCAGCTGGCGGCCGGGGTGGAGCCGCGCCTGACCCTGGTGATCTCCGATACCTATCAGCCCACCCGTTACGAGGCGCTGCTGACGGAGCTGGACCAGCGCTATCCGGATCTCGAGTTCGAATGCCTGATCGCCGAGGACGCAGATGTGCTCAGCCTGGTGCAGGGACGCGCGGATCTGGGCCTGCTGGCCGGTCAGCCGCCCTATCCGGCGGACATCGAGGCGGCCACCCTGGATGGTCTGGTCACCTTCGGTCTCTATGTCGCCGTCGATCATCCGCTGGCGGCGCTGGAGCGGGTCACACCGGCCGACCTGGCGCCCTATCGGCTGCTGCGCCTGAGCACCGTGACCGAAGCCTCTCCCCAGGTCAGCCGCCTGCCGGACACCCGCGGCCGCTGCTGGTCGGCGCCCGACTACCTGCTGCTGCTGGACATGGCGGTGCAGGGCTTCGGCTGGGCCGAACTGCCGCTGTGGCTGGTGACGACCTTTGGCCAGGGGCGGCTGGTGGAGCTGGCCGTACCGGGCTGGCCGCAATGGGTGGCGGTGGACGTGGTCTGGTCACGGCGACGGCCGCTGGGTCCGGCTGGCAACTGGCTGCGCGAACGCCTGCTCAGGCCGAGCTGACGGACGAGAACGGCCAAGTGCCGGCGCGGCGCTTTTCTGCGAAAATGCCGGCCTTTGCCGTTTTGCCGAGAGCTCCCATGTCCGCCTGCCAGTCTCCCATCATCGTCGCCCTGGATTTCCCCTCGTCGTCCGCCGCTCTGGCGCTGGCCGACCGCCTCGACCCCGCCACCTGCCGGGTCAAGGTCGGCAAGGAGCTGTTCACTGCCAGCGCCGCCGGGGTGGTGGAGGCTCTGCGCACGCGCGGCTTCGAAGTCTTCCTCGACCTGAAATTCCACGACATCCCCAACACCACCGCCATGGCGGTCAAGGCCGCGGCGGAGATGGGCGTCTGGATGGTCAATGTCCACTGCTCGGGCGGCCTGCGCATGATGACCGCCTGTCGCGAGACTCTGGAGGCCTTCCAGGGTCCCAAGCCGCTGCTGATCGGTGTCACCGTGCTGACCAGCATGGAGCGCGAGGACCTGGCGGACATCGGCCTGGACGTGGATCCCCAGGAGCAGGTACTGCGCCTGGCCGGTCTGGCCGCTCGCGCCGGGCTGGACGGCCTGGTCTGCTCGGCTCAGGAGGCCTCCGCGCTCAAGGCTGCGCAACCGGCGCTGCAACTGGTCACCCCCGGCATCCGGCCGGCCGGCAGCGCCCTGGATGACCAGCGCCGCATCCTCACCCCGCGCGAGGCCCTGGACGCCGGCTCCGATTACCTGGTGATCGGCCGGCCCATCGCCCGCGCCGCCGATCCGGCCCGCGCCGTGGAAGAGATCCTCGCCACCCTGAAATAAGCGGTAAAGCTCCGGGGCGGCGGTCGCCGGCAAAAGGTGCTGCTATTCTCGTCTTGCAGGCCGGCGCCTTCTCATGTCGGCGCAAGGCGAGAGACCTCAGGGCATGCACGATAGGTTGAACGCCTGTCTCAAGGCGGTAGACGGCGTTTTGTTGGGCAAGGAAACCCAGGTCAGGCTGGCGCTGGCCTGCCTGCTGGCGCGGGGGCACCTGCTGATCGAGGACCTGCCCGGCATGGGCAAGACCACCCTCAGCCATGCCCTGGCCAGGGTGCTGGGACTGTCCTTCCAGCGCATCCAGTTCACCTCCGACCTCCTGCCCGGCGATATCCTCGGCACCTCGGTGTTCGATCGCGACAGCGGCCAGTTCGTCTTCCATCCCGGGCCGGTGTTCGCCGAGTTGCTGCTGGCCGACGAGATCAATCGCGCCACGCCCAAGAGCCAGAGCGCGCTGCTCGAGGCCATGGAGGAGGGGCAGGTGACCATCGAGGGTGCCACCCGGCCCTTGCCCGATCCCTTCTTTGTCATCGCCACCCAGAATCCCATCTCCCAGGGCGGCACCTTCGCCCTGCCGGAATCCCAGCTCGACCGCTTCCTGATGCGCCTGTCGCTCGGCTATCCCGGACGCGCCGCCGAACGCGCGCTGCTGCTTGGCGGTTCCGGGCGCGAGCAATTGCCGCGCCTGGAGCCCCTGCTGGATCATGCCCAGTTGCGGCTGATCCAGGCCGAGGTGCCGCGCATCCATGCCAGCGAGGCGGTGGTGGACTACGTGCTGCGCCTGGTGGAGGCCACCCGCACCCAGACGTCCTTCGCCCTCGGCCTGTCGCCGCGCGGCAGCCTGGCGCTGCTGGCCGCGGCGCGCGCCTGGGCGCTGCTGGCGGGGCGGGACCATGTGCTTCCCGAGGATGTCCAGACGGTGCTGCCGGCGGTGGCGGGGCATCGCCTGCGCGACATCGCCGATCCCGCCGGGCATGGCGGCGGCGCCCTGGTGCAATGGCTGCTGCGCGAAGTCCCGGCGCTGTGACCGGCGGCGCCTGGCAGCGCTATCGAGACGGCTGGCTGGCGCGGCGGATTCCCCCGGCCAATCGCATCACCCTCGATCAGCGACGCATCTTCATCCTGCCCACCCGCCAGGGGGGCGCCTTCGCCATCGCCCTGCTGCTGATGCTGCTGGCCGGCATCAACTACCAGAACAGCCTGGCCTATGGCCTGACCTTCCTGCTGTTTTCCCTGGCGCTGGTGGCCATGCTGCACACCTATCGCAACCTGGCCGGTCTGCAACTGGTCGGCGGCGGCGCCAGTCCGGTGTTCGCCGGCGAGGCCGCCGGCTTTCGCCTGCGCCTGGAGAGCGAGCGCCGCGCGCACCAGGGCATCGCCCTGGGCTGGCGTAACGAGCCGCTGCTGCTCAGCGACGTGCCGGCGGGGGAGAGCGTCGCCCTGCAGATCTTCCACCCGGCGCCGAGTCGCGGGTGGCTCAGACCCGGGCGGCTGCGGGTGGAGAGCCGTTTTCCCCTCGGCCTGTTCGTCGCCTGGAGCTGGCTGGACCTGGACGTGCGCGCCCTGGTCTATCCGCAGCCACTGGCGACCACGACGCCGCTGCGCAGCGGCCAGGATGCCGGCAACGAGGAAGGCCAGCGCCAGACGGGACAGGGCGCCGACGACTTTCAGGGGTTGCGGTCCTATCAGCCGGGCGACTCGCGTCGGCGGCTGGACTGGAAGGCCTTTTCCCGCGGGCAGGGCCTGCTGGTCAAGGACTTCACCGCTCTGGCCGGCAGCGAACTCTGGCTGGATTTCAGCGTGCTCGATGGCGACACCGAAACGCGGCTGTCCTGGCTGTGCCAGGCGGTGCTGGATTGCAGCGCCCGCCAGCTGCGCTTCGGCCTCAGGGTGCCCGGAGTGGAGCTGGCGCCGGCCAGCGGCGAAAGCCAGCGTGACGCGGCGCTGCAGGCCCTGGCCCTGTTCGGGCGGCCATCATGAACACCGCCGTGCCGCAAGCCATTCCGCGCATCGCCCTGATCTGGCTGCTGGTGGCCCAGGCGCTGGTGATCCTGCCGCACCTCACCCATCTGCCGCCCTGGGTCGGCCTGCTCTGGGCCTTTTGCGCCGGCTGGCGGGTGCTGCTGTTCCGCATGCGGGTGCGGGCGCCGACGCGGATCGAGAAGGGCGGTCTGCTGCTGCTGACCATGGGCGGCATCTGGCTGTCGCGTGGCTCCTTCATCGGTCTGGATGCCGGCGCCGTGCTGTTGCTGGTGACCTTCGCCCTCAAGCTGATCGAGATGCACAGCCGCCGCGATGCCCTGGTGGTGATCTATCTGGGGTTCTTCGCGGTGGTGATCGCCTACCTGTTCGAGGATGGCCTGCTCGCCGCGCTCTACAGCCTGCTGCCGGTGACCGCCCTGGTGGCGGCGCTGATCGGCCTGCAGCAGAGTGCCCTGGCCAGTCGGCCGCTGGCGACGCTGAAAGTCGCCGGCACCCTGCTGCTGCAGGCGGTGCCGCTGATGCTGCTGCTGTTCCTGGTGTTTCCCCGTATCGGCCCGCTGTGGTCGTTGCCACAACCGGGCGACCAGGCGCGCACCGGACTGGGCGACAGCATGGCGCCGGGGGAGATCGCCCAGCTCTCGCAATCCGCCGAGCGGGTGTTTCGCGTCAGTTTCGCCGGCGACCGGCCGGCGCAGCGTGATCTCTACTGGCGGGCCACCACCTACGAGCGCTTCGACGGCGCGCGCTGGTCGGTGGATCCCGACACGGCCTGGAGTCCGGAACCGGCCTGGACGCCGAGCGGCCCCCGACTGGACTACCAGGTAGTCATGGAGCCGAGCGGTCGGCCCTGGCTCTACGGCCTGGACGTGGCGCGCAGCGATCAGCGCGACGTGCGCCTGGCCAGCGACTTCCATCTGCAGCGCCGCCGCCCGGTGGATCAGGCGCTGCTCTATCGGGTATCCAGCTGGCCGCAGGCCACTCGCGAGCCAGAGCGGCTGTCCGCCTCCAGCCAGAGGCGCGCGCTGCAGCTGCCCAGTGGCGGCGAGCCGCGCACCCGTGCCTGGGTAGCCGGGCTCAAGGCTCGCGCGCCAACGCCCGAGGCCCTGGCCCAGGCGATCCTGGCCTATTTCCGCCAGCAACCCTTCGTCTACACCCTGCAACCGCCCACGGCAGGCGTCGATGCCATCGACGCCTTTCTCTTCGACAACCATCGCGGCTTCTGCGCCCACTATGCCGGCGCCATGACCTTTGCCCTGCGGGTGGCGGGCATTCCGGCGCGGGTGGTGGCGGGCTACCAGGGCGGTGAATTCAATGCCGCGGGCGGCTATCTGCTGGTGCAGCAATTCGATGCCCATGCCTGGGTGGAATACTGGCTGCCGGGGCGCGGCTGGGTCAGCGTCGACCCTACCGCCCAGGTGGCGCCCGAGCGTATCGAGCGGGGTCTGCAGGAGGCCCTGGCGGCCCAGGGCGCGGCCAACGAATTCCTCGCCGACAATCCCTTCGCCGCCAATCGCTATCGCAACCTGGCCTGGCTCAATGACCTGCGTCTGGGCTGGGACCGCCTCAACTACGGCTGGCAGCGCTGGGTGCTCAACTACCAGGAGGATACCCAGGGCGAACTCTTCAAGCGGCTGCTCGGCGAGGGTTCGCTGCAACGCCTGGGGCTGCTGCTGGCGCTGGTGGTGTTGGGCGTGCTCGGGGTGATGGCGCTGCTGGTGCTCAAGCCCTGGCAGCGGACGCGGGATCCCCTGTTGACGCGTTTCGACCAGTTCGAGCGGCTGCTGGCGCGGCAAGGCGTCAGGCGTCGAAGCGGCGAGGCGGCGGGCAGCTTCGCCGGACGCGCCATGGCCGAGCTGCCGGCGGCGCGCGCAGCGATTTCGGCCTTTTCCCAGGAATTCCAGGCGCAGCGCTATGCCGGTCGGCCGCAGGATCCTGCGGCTCTGACCAGGACGCTGAAGCTATTGAAACGTCAGCTGCGTGGCCGTCAGGCGCGCAGCGACTGAGGCACGGGGAGGGCGTCAGGCTCTTGCAGGGCGAAGGCCACCAGGCAGACGACGGCCGCCAGGATCAGCGGTTGTGGATGGGGGTTGCCGAGCGCCTGGGCGATGCAGCCCAGGCCCAGCAACAACAGCACGGCGGAAGTGAGGGTGGTGACCGAGCGCATGACGGTTCTCCGAAAAACGTGCGGGCATCTTGCCGCCTGTCGGGCAACCGCGCGAATGCGCTCTCGCTATGGAGGCTATAGGCGCAACTGGCGAATCGCCTGATTCAGGGTTCCTGCGAGGGCGGCCAGTTCAGTGCTGGTGCTGGCCGACTCCTGCGTCAGCAGCATGGTCCTTTCCGTGACATCGCGGATGCCTACCACCGACCTGCTCATCTCTTCCGCCACCTGGGCCTGCTGTTCGGCGGCCACGGCGATCTGGGTGTTGCTGTCGCGCATCAGGGTCACGGCGGCGGTGATGTCGGCCAGGGCCTGCCCGGCAGCGCCGGCCTGGACCACGCAGTCATCGGCCTTGAGCGAACTCTCGCGCATGAATTCCACGGCATCGCGGGTGCCGGCCTGGAGGCCGTCGACCATGCGGGTGATCTCGTCGGTGGAACCCTGCACCCGCTTGGCCAGGTTGCGCACCTCGTCGGCGACCACGGCGAAGCCGCGGCCGGCCTCACCGGCGCGGGCCGCCTCGATGGCGGCGTTGAGCGCCAGCAGGTTGGTCTGCTCGGCGATACCGTGGATGACGTTGACCACGCTGGTGATGCGCTCGCTGTTTTCGGCCAGCTCCTGGATCATCACCGCGGTCTGCTGCACGCCCTGGGAGAGGTCGGCGATGGACTGGCTGACGCGCTCCACGGCCTGCTGGCCGGCGCCGGCCAGGCGGTCGGCTTCCTGGGACTGGTCACGGGTGCCGGCGGCGTGCTCGGCGATCTGCTGCACGGTGGCGCTCATCTCGTTGATGGCGGTGGCCGCCTGGTCGGTCTCGTGCTGCTGATCCTGCATGCCGCCCCGCACGCCCTGCATGCCGCTGGCCAGGCGTCCGGCGCCTTCGTCCAGGCGCGCGGCGCTGGCGGCCACGGTACCGACGACGCGGGTGTAGCTGTCCTGCATGGCGTTGAAGGCCTGGGTCATCTGCCCGACCTCGTCGTGCCCGCGCACCTCGACCCGGGCGGTGAGGTCGCCGTCGCGCTCCACCCGCAGCATGGTGTCCTTGAGGCGTTGCAGATTGCCGAGGATGAAGCGGATCAGCAGCTGCGAGGCCACCAGCAGCACCAGCATCAGCACGCCCACGGCCAGGGCGTATTCTGGCGCCCGGGCCAGGAAGATGTCGGTAAAGGTCGGGGCGCTCAGGCTGGCAGCCGCCTCACCCACGACGGCCTTGACCGCCTTGAGCTGCTCGGCGCGGCCGGAGACCTCCAATTGCATGGCGAACAGCACCAGCAGGAGGCTGGTGACGAAGGCAACGGCGTTGACCGCCCAGAATTTGTACTTGAGGGAAATATCGCGCAGCCAGGCAAACATAGGGGGCATCCAGTCGGCGGGGCCGCACAGCCTGGCAGGCCGGCGCGACCCGGATCTTGACTGGCGTCAACGCCCTGCGAGAAGACGTCTGACGCCGTGGAATAAGCCCAAAGGTTAACGGCTTGCACGGGTCTGACTTTAGCGAAACGGCAACCCTGCCTAGTCGAATTCCTCGATCCGCTCTGGCACGGCGATCTCCGGCAGCCCGAAGAAGGCGCGGGCGGTGGCACTGGTGTGCAGGGCGGTCTGCTCGGGCGTTTCGTTGCGCAGGCGCGCCACGGTGCGCAGGATCTCCGGCAGGAACGCCGGTTCGTTGTGGCCATGGCGCGGCTTGGGTCTGAGGGTGCGCGGCAGCAGGTAGGGGGCATCGGTTTCCAGCATCAGCCGACCGACCGGGATCTGCCCGACCAGCTCGTGCAGGTGCAGGCCGCGGCGCTCGTCGCAGATCCAGCCGGTAATGCCCAGGTGCAGGTCGAGATCCAGGTAGCCATAGAGCGCCTTGCGTTCGCCGGTGAAGCAGTGCACCACGGCGGCCGGCAGGTGGTCGCGATAGTCGCGCAGGATCGCCAGCATGCGCTCGCTGGCGTCGCGCTCGTGGAGAAACACCGGGCGGCGCAATTCGGCGGCCAGGGCCAGCTGTTCCTCGAAGCAGCGCTCCTGCTGCGGCCGCGGGGTGAAGTCGCGATTGAAGTCCAGGCCGCATTCGCCCAGGGCCCGTACCTTGGGCTGGCTGGCCAGGTCGCGCAGGGTCCTGGCGGCGGCCGCGTTCCAGGTCGAGGCTTCGTGGGGATGGACGCCCGCGGTGCTGAACAGCGCCTCGCCCGCATCCAGGCGCAGGCAGAGATTGAGGGCGTTCTCACTGTCTTCGAGGGTGGTGCCGGTCAGCACCAGTTGCATCACACCGGCGGCCTGGGCCCGCTCGATCACCGCGTCCACCTGCTTGAGCAGACTGGGGTGGGTGAGGTTGACGCCGATGTCGATCAATTGCATGGTGCGGACCTTCCACAGATTTTGTCCCTTCATTCTATCCGTAGTCCGGGTGCTATCGGCGCTGTCCCGGCCAGGTCAGGAGTCCTGGATGCCGTTTCGATTCACCCTGGTCCTTGTTGGCTGCCTGCTCGCCTGCTCCGCCCAGGCACGGCTCGGTGCCCTGCCACCCGAAGCACCACGCCATGTCGCGGCGCGTGACCTGACCGCCATCGAGCGGGCCGGCGAGTTGCGCGTCCTGGTCAACCAGAGTCGGCACAGCTCCGGCGAATGGAACGGCCAGGCGCTCGGCATCGAGTATCGGCGCCTGCAGGCCTTCGCCCGCTACCTGCAGCACCAGCCCGGGGGCCGGCCGCTGCGCCTGGTCTTCGTGCCCAAGGCCAAGGACGACCTCCTGGCGGCGCTGCAGCGCGGCGAGGGCGATCTGGTGGCGCCCGGCGAAACCCTGCTACCGCCGCCGCATTCGGCGCTGATCGCCGCGTCGGTGGCGGCGCCCACCAGTCTGGTGGTGGTGGGTGGGCGCGGCCAGCGCCTGCCCCGCCATCTGGAGCAATTGGCCGGGCGGCGGGTGGTGCTGCCCCAGGGCAGCGCGGCCGGTCCGGCCCTGGCCCGGCTCAACGCCCAGCTGGAGAAGCGCAGGCTGCGGCCGGTGCAGGTCGAGTGGGCCGATCCGACCCTGGCGGTGGAAGACGTCCTGGAGCTGACCCAGGCCGGCATCTATCCGCTCAGCGTCGTCGAGTCCGGGCTGGCCCATCGCTGGGCGCGGGTGCTGCCGCGCCTGCGGGTGGCCGATCGGCTGGTGGTGGCCCATGACCAGGCGCAGCTCTGGTATCTGCGCGCCCCGGCGCACCAGCTCGCCGAGCGGATCCGGACCTTCGCCCGGCAACCCCAGGCGCGCGACGACGACCAGGCCTTTCGCCAGGCCTATGCGCGCCGCTACCAGGTGCGCGATCCACTGCAGGCCCATGACCGCAAGCGCCTGGCCCAGGTGCGGCCGCTGCTGCAGCGCTACGCCAAGGCCTACGACTTCGACTGGCTGACCCTGGCCGCCATGGCCTACAAGGAATCCGGCCTCGATCCCCATGCCCGCGGTGCCGGCCGCGCCGCGGGACTGCTGCAGATCACCCCGCGGGCGGCGCGTAGCGTCGGGGTGCGCAACCTGCATTCCGCCGAGGACAACGTCAAGGCGGCCACCCGCTATCTGGCGCGCCTGCGCCGCGAATTCTTCTCCAGTCCGCGGCTCGCCGAGCGCGAGCGCCGCGCCTTTACCCTGGCGGCCTACAACCTTGGCCCGGAGCGCGTCCAGGCGCTCCGGGCCAAGGCGCGCAAGCAGGGGCTGGACGGCGATCGCTGGTTCTTCCAGGTCGAGCGCATCGCTGCCGAGGAGGTGGGTGTCGGGGTGGTCAACTACGTGGCCAGCGTCAACAAGTACCGGGTGGCCTTCAGTCGCGAACGGGCCCGGCTGGAAGCGCCGGCCGTGGCGGCGACTGGGGCCAGGGAGAACGGTCGCGGGGACGGTTGAAGCCCGCTTGACAGGGCGGTCGAGCCCTCCCTAGGATGATCCCGCGCCGATTTAAACAGCAACTTGCGGGGCGCTCCCAAATACCGCTAAAGCGCTGGACGGAACAGGCCTCGTACTACCGCCCAGCTGGATCTACGAGGCGGAATTTCGTCCATGCTACCGCTCCCGCTACGCCTGACTCCCCTGACCCAGGGCAAACTCGCCAGTCATCCCGCCATCCTCCTCGGCGGTCCCGACCAGCCCACCCTGTTGCGTTACCTCGAAGGCTGGCCCAAGCGCTGGCCGCACAGCCGCACCCTGCAGATCCGCTTCGCCGACCGGGCCGAACAGCTGCGCGCCTTCGGCGACGACAGCTTCGATTTCGCCGTGGTGCAGTCGCCGGGCCAGGCCGGTCTCGAACCCCTGGTGCGGGAACTGACCCGCGTGGCGCGGCAGGGCGTGATCACCCGTCGCCGCTAGCCGTCATTCCTCGGGATAGGCGATCTCGACGATGTACCAGCGCTGTTCGCCGGCCGGCGTCTGCAGGCGGACCTCGGCGTCCAGCGCCTTGCCGACCAGCGCCCGCGCCAGGGGCGAGTCGATGCTGATGAGATTCTGCCGGAGGTCGAGTTCGTCCGGGCCGACGATGCGATAGCGCTTTTCCGCGCCCTCGTCGTCTTCCAGGGTGACCCAGGCGCCGAAATAGACCTTGGTCGGATCGGCCGGTCGTTCGCGGATCACCTTGAGATTCTCCAGCCGCTTGCGCAGGAAGCGCACCCGGCTGTCGATCTCCCGCAGCATCTTCTTGCCGTAGATGTACTCGGCGTTTTCCGAACGATCGCCCAGCGCGGCCGCCTCGCTCACCGCCTGGGTGACCTGGGGCCGGCGCACGTTCCACAGTTCGTGCAGTTCGGCGCGCAACCGGGCTTCGCCGGCGGCGGTGATCAGGGGCGTGCCGGCGGTGCGCGGCGGACGGTAACGACTCATGGATCAGCTTTCTCTCAGGATCAGTAACGGACTGGCGGTGAGGGCCCGCCGCGTGCCCAGCAGGCCCGCCGCGCCGACCAGCAGGGCGCCCAGCACCGGCAACAGCAGCAGCCAGGGATGGGGTTGCCAGTCCAGGTCGAAGGCCAGCCGGTAGAGCAGGGCGCTGACGATCTCGCAACCGAGCGCCGCGAGCAAGCCACTGGCGCCGCCGAGCAGGATGAATTCGGTGCGCCGCGCCCGTTGCAGCAACTCGCGCCGGGCACCCAGGGCACGCAGCAGGGCGCCCTGGCGGATGCGTTCGTCGAGGGTCGCCTGCAGGCCGGCCAGCAGCACGGCGATGCCGGCGGCCAGCACGAACAGCAGCACGAACTCCACCGCCACGCTGACCTGGCGCAGGATGCTGCGCAGCTGATCGAGCAGGGCGTCGATGGGCAACAGGGTCACCGCCGGGAATTGCCGGGCCAGGGCCAGCAATTCGCGATCGTGCCCGGGCGGCAGGTAGAAGCTGCCCAGGTAGGTGAAGGGCACGTCCTGCAGGGCGCCCGGGGCGAAGATCACGAAGAAGTTCGGCTGGAAGTTGTCCCAGCTGACCTGCCGCAGGCTGGTGACTCGCGCCTCGATCTGGCGATCGCCGATGACGAAGCCCAGGGTGTCGCCCAGGCCGACGCCGAGGCTGCGCGCCAGCTCGCTTTCCAGGGACACCCCGGGCAGGTCGCCGGCGGGCAGCGCGTCCCACCACTGACCGCCTTCCAGGCGGTTGCCGTCCGGCAACCCAGCCGACCAGGTCAGGTTGAGATCGCGCCGGGTGGCACGGCCACCGCGGGAGTCGTCTTCCAGGCCTTCCTGGGCCGGATGCCCCTTCACGCTGACCAGGCGGCCCTGCACGATGGGATAGAGCGGACTGGCGTGGGGCGAGAGACCGGCCACCGCCGCGGCGAAGGCCTGGCGCTCGTCCGGCAGCACATTGAGGGCGAAGTGGTTGGGCGCCTCGGCCGGCAGTTGCGCCTGCCAGCGTTCCAGCAGCTCGCCCCGCAGCAGCACCACCAGACTCATGGCCAGCAGGATCAGGCCGAAGGCCAGGGTCTGGCCCACCGCCGCCAGGGGATGCCGGAGCAGCTGACCCAGACCCAGCCGCCAGGCCAGGGGCGCACCCTGCATGGCCCGGCGCAGGCCACGCAGGGCCAGGTAGAGCAGACTGCCGAACAGCAGTCCCGCGACCAGGCCACCCACCAGCAGCGCCAGGGTCAGGCGCAGATCCAGCGACAGGCGCCACATGATCAGCCCGAGGGCGAGCAGGGCGCAGCCATAGACCAGCCAGGTGCGCAGGGGGACGGGCTGCAGATCGCTGCGCAACACCCGCAGCGGCGGGACCCGCCCCAGGGCGGCCAGCGGCGGCAGGGCGAAGCCGACCAAGGCGACCAGGCCGGTGCCCATGCCGGCCAGCGCCGGGCCAATCCCGACCGCCGGCAGGCGCGCTGGCAGGAGGCCATGCAGCAGCTCGAACAGCACCAGCTGCGCCAGCCAGCCGAGCAGGGCGCCGAGCAGACTCGCCGCCAGCCCCAGCAACCCCAGTTGCAGGCCATAGAGCACCAGGGCGTCGCGGCGGGTCAGACCCAGGCAGCGCAGCAGGGCGCTGGCGTCGAAGCGCCGCGCGGCGAAGCGATTGGCCGACAGCGCCACGGCCACGCCGGCCAGCACCACCGCCACCAGGCTGGCCAGCCCCAGATAGCGCTGGGCACGTTCCAGGGCATTGCCCAGCTGGCGATTGCCATCGCCCGGGCCTTCGAAGCGCTGGTTGGCGGCCAGGGCCGGGGTGAGCGCCTGGCGATAGGCGGCCAGAGCCTGGGGCTCGCCGCGCCAGAGTTCGCGATAGCGCACCCGACTGCCGGGCTGGATGACGCCGGTGGCGGCCACGTCGTCGAGATTGATCAGCACCCGCGGCGTCAGGCTGTAGAAGTCACCCGCCCGATCCGGTTCGTAGGTGAGCACCCGGGTGATGGTAAGGGCCTTGCGCCCGATGTCCAGGCGATCACCAACCTTGGCGTCCAGGGCCAGCAGCAGGCGCGGCTCGACCCAGGCCTCCCCGGGCGCCGGAGCGCCGCCCGGCTGGTCGGGCGCGTCCGGCGCCGCCGCGCTGCGCACCTCGCCGCGCAGGGGAAAGTTGGCCTGGACCGCCTTGACGCTGGCCAGCTGCAGGGCCTCGGCACCTGCGGCCATGGTGCTGAAATTGAGCGAGCGGCTGTGTTCGAGGCCCCGCTGCAGGCCGGCGTCCACCTGTTCCGGACGTGGCGGTTCGCTGCCCAGCAGCACCAGGTCGGCGGCGAGGAATTCGCTGGCGCGATTTTCCATGCCCGCGCCCAGGCGGGCGGTGAAGTAGCCGATGGCGACGCTGGCGGCCACGGCCACCACCAGCGCCAGGCAGAGCATGCGGATCTCGCCGGCGCGGAGCTCTCTCAGACTCTGGCGCCAGGCCAGGCCGAACAGCCGGGCGAAGGGCAGACCGGTACGCCTCATGCCGCGACCTGCCGGCCGCCTTCCAGGCGCAGTTGGCGGGCGCAGCGCGCGGCCAGGCGCTCGTCATGGGTCACCAGTACCAGCGTCGTGCCGCGCTCACGATTGAGTTCGAACAGCAGATCGCTGATATGGGCACCGGTACGGCTGTCGAGGTTGCCGGTGGGTTCGTCGGCGAAGAGGATGCTCGGGCGCGGCGCGAAGGCGCGCGCCAGGGCGACCCGCTGCTGCTCGCCGCCGGAGAGCTGCCGGGGATAGTGGCGCAGTCGTTCGCCCAGGCCGACCCGTTCCAGCAGGGCCACCGCCTGGTCGCGGGCCTGGCGCACGCCCTCCAGTTCCAGCGGCAGCATGACGTTCTCCAGCGCCGTGAGGCTGTCCAGCAGCTGGAAGGACTGGAACACGAAGCCCACCCGTTCGGCGCGCAGGCGGGCACGGGCGTCTTCGTCGAGGGTATCCAGGCGCTGACCGGCAAGATGGACCTCGCCGCCGCTGGGCAGGTCGAGACCGGCCAAGAGGCCGAGCAGGGTGGACTTGCCGGAACCCGAGCTGCCGACGATGGCCAAACTGTCGCCGGCCTGCAGTTGCAGATCCAGCGCCTGGAGGATCGGCAGCGCGCCTTCCGCGCCCGTGACGACCTTGCTAAGGTCGCGTGCCAGCAGTATGACTTCGCTCATGAGGTATCCGATGCCGTATTCGAAGGGCCCGCATGCGGGCGGCTGTGGCGAGTTAGAGTCAAAAAAGCGGGCGAAGTCCAGCGCGCCTTTGCGGCAAGGCATTGCCTGGCTGCTGGCGCTGCTCTGCCTGACCCTCACGCCCCTGGCCATGGCGCGCACCCTGCTGGTGGTGGGCGACAGCATCAGCGCCGGCTACGGCCTCGCCGAAGGGCAGGGCTGGGTACGCCTGCTGGAGCAGCGCCTGCAGGCGCAGCGGCTCGACTACCAGGTGGTGAATGCCTCCATCAGCGGCGACACCACCGCCGGCGGCCTGGCGCGCCTGCCACGGCTGCTGGCTGAGCATCGACCCGACGTGGTGGCCATCGAGCTGGGCGGCAACGACGGCCTGCGCGGCCAGCCGCTGGCGCAGTTCGAGCGCAACCTCACCGCCCTGGTGGAACAGGCCAAGGCCCGAGGCGCGCGCGTCCTGCTGCTGGGCATGCGCCTGCCGCCCAACTACGGACCGCGCTATACCGATGGCTTCGCCCAGGTCTACACGGACGTGGCCAAGGCCCAGCAGGTGGCCCTGGTGCCCTTCCTGCTGGAAGGGGTAGGCGGCGATCCGGCCTATATGCAGCCGGATGGCATCCACCCCCAGGCCAATGCCCAGCAGCGCCTGCTGGACAACGCCTGGCCCCAGTTGCAGCCGCTGCTGCGCGACTGAACGCCGGACTTTTCCCCGACGGGGCTTTCCGCTAAGGTTGCGCGCCCCGCCGGTCCGGCCAATCGACCGCCCGGCGGAACCGCCCCTGGAGTATCCCGATGTCCCGCCTTTCCCGGTCCATGCACGGCTATCAGCTGATCCAGCCCGATGCCCAGCTCGACCTGTTCGCCTGCCGCGAGGGCCGAGTCCATATCGTCGCCCGGCAGCTGGAGCTGGGCTCGCCGACCGACCGGACGCTGTGCGGTACCCTACTGCCGGCGCGTCCCCGCCTGCATCCGCTGAATCGCCGGGCGCTCGGCCTCAAGACCCTCTGTCCGGCCTGCATGCAGCGGCTGCAAGGCGCCAAACGGGGCTTGCCGAATCCGTTACAGGTCTTTTGAGGCCCTGCCGGACGCCGATCGAGGCGTGTACAATTCGCGCCGTCACCTTTTTGCTCCTTGCAAGGATTCATCCCATGCCCGCGCGCGTTTCGACCCTGGTCGGTTCCCTCTCGCTGTTTGGTCTGTTGAGCGCGGGTACGGCGCAGGCACTGGAGTTGCCGCTGCCGCCACCCGGTGAAGACGTGGTCGGCGAGGTTCAGGTCATCAAGGCCGCCTACGAAGACACCTTTGCCGATCTCGGCCAGAAGTACGATCTGGGCTACACCGAGATGGTGGCCGCCAACCCGGGCGTCGATGCCTGGCTGCCGGGTGCCGGCACCGAGATCGTGCTGCCCACGCGCTTCATCCTGCCGCCCGGCCCGCGCGAAGGCATCGTCATCAACATCGCCGAATACCGCATGTACTACTACCCCAAGGGTGGTCACACGGTGTTCACCTACCCGCTGGGCATCGGCCGCGAAGGCTGGGGTTCGCCCATCGGCGTGACCAAGGTGGTGGACAAGATCAAGGATCCGTCCTGGTATCCGCCGGAGTCGGTACGCGCCGAGCACGCCGCCGAAGGCGATCCGCTGCCCAAGGTGGTGCCGCCCGGTCCGGACAATCCCCTGGGGCCCTACAAGATTCGCCTGACCCTGCCGGGCTATCTCATCCACGGCTCGGACAAGAAATTCGGCATCGGCATGCAGGTCAGCCATGGCTGCTTCCGCATGTACAACTTCAACGTGACCGAACTGGTCGGCATGCTGCCCGTGGGCACGCCGGTGCGCATCATCGACGAGCCCTACAAGTTCGGCGTGAGCCAGGGCAAGCTCTACCTGGAAGCCCACCAGCCGGTGACCGTGAAGGGCGATCCGACCGAGATCGACCGTCAGGCCGCGGTGGTCAATGCGCTGATCAAGCGTGACGACCTGCTGCAGGCCAATAGCGCGGTGAACTGGAACACGGTGCGTGACGTGGTCCAGGGCCAGGACGGCCTGCCAGTGGAAATCGCCGACCTGCCGGCCGGGATGACGCCGGGTGCGGTGGCCAAGGCGCCTGCCAAGACCCTGTGATCGCGACCGGCCGAGCGCGCTCGGCCGGCCAGACAAACAAAAAGCCCGCCATCTGAGATGGCGGGCTTTTTGTTTGCTCCGGGAAAGGCGACTGTTGCCACTCGCCTTTCCAGCCGAGGCGCTTACTTGCGGCTGGCTTTTTCCAGCATACGCAGGGCGCGCTCGTTGGCTTCGTCAGCGGTCTGCTGAGCTTTCTGAGCGGCGGCCAGGGCCTCGTCAGCGTGACGGTAGGCTTCGTCAGCACGAGCCTGAGCACGGGCAGCGGCGTCTTCGGTAGCGGTCAGGCGAGCTTCGCTTTCCTTGTTAGCGGTGCTGCAACCAGTGGCCAGAGCAGCGGCCAGAGCCAGGGCGGCGAATTTCAGAGCGTTGTTCATCGTAAACCCCTTGAGGTAGACATCCTGTTTTAAGATCAATTTCCCAGGTGGAAAATTGCGGCTACATACTACTCATTACCGGTCGTAAGTAAACTGAGCGAACCCGTTGAAGAAGGATTTTTTGCGGAAAATCCTTCTCGGCTCCCCGTGTTCGTCCCGGAATCCCTGCGCACCCGGTATCAGCAACTGCTTGGATGGCTGAAAGTCGCGAACGTTTCAAAACGTTAGAGGATGAGCGGAAGTTGTCAAGCGCTGAGCCGCGCCTGCTCCCGCGCAAGCGGCCCTGATATAGTGTGTCTTCTCGGTGCGACGGCTGGTCAGAACCTGCTTCTTCCGGAGGGGTCTGACGCGCTGTGGCTCAGTCCCGCACAGGAAGGGTGCGTTCTCGTCTTCGGGTATCATCGATAACAATGGATAAGGCGGAGCCAAACCGCCAAGGAGTAGTCATGAACGAGTCCCTGCACGTGGAACACGATGAGGCCAATCATCAATTCCACCTTTCTGTCGACGGCCAGCGCGCCTATCTCGCCTACATGGATCTGGGCAAGCAGACCATGGATTTCTATCGCACCTTCGTCCCCGATGCCCTGCGTGGGCGCGGCCTGGCAGCGCGGCTGACTGAGTACGCGCTGAACTACGCCGAGAGCCGCGGCTACAGCGTCATTCCCTCCTGCTCCTATGTGGAGCACTACCTGGAACGTCGTGGCCAGGTGACGCCGCTGGCCTGAATGGCCACGCCAAGAAAAACGCCGGGCTGAGCCCGGCGTTTTCGTATCTGCTGCAGGATCAGCTGCGCGCGCGGCGCGGCAGCACATCCTTGAGCTTGCGGTGCATGTCGAGAATGCTCTTCTCGGTCATGGCCCAGTCGATGCAGGCGTCGGTCACCGAGACGCCATACTGCAGCTGCGACAGATCCGCCGGAATCGGCTGGCTGCCAAAGCCCAGGTGGCTTTCCACCATCAGGCCGACGATGGAGTTGTTGCCTTCGACGATCTGGTTGGCGACGTTGTCCATCACCAGCGGCTGCAGGGCGGCGTCCTTGTTGGAGTTGGCGTGGCTGCAGTCGACCATGATGTTCGGCTTGACCTTGGCCTTGACCAGCGCCTGCTCGCACAGGGTGACGCTGACCGAATCGTAGTTGGGCTTGCCGTTGCCGCCGCGCAGCACCACATGGCCATAGGCGTTGCCCTTGGTCATGACCACGGATACCTGGCCGCGCTGGTCGATACCCAGGAAGCGGTGCGGGCTGGACACCGACTGCAGGGCGTTGATGGCCACGGTCAGGCTGCCGTCGGTGCCGTTCTTGAAGCCGACCGCGGATGAGAGGCCCGACGCCATTTCCCGGTGGGTCTGGGATTCGGTGGTGCGGGCACCGATCGCCGACCAGCTGATCAGGTCCTGCAGGTATTGGGGGGAGATGGGGTCCAGCGCCTCGGTGGCGGTGGGCAGGCCCTTTTCCGCCAGGTCCAGCAGCAGCTGGCGACCGATGTGCAGGCCGTCCTGGATCTTGAAGGAGTCGTCCAGGTAGGGATCGTTGATCAGGCCCTTCCAGCCCACGGTGGTGCGGGGCTTCTCGAAGTAGACGCGCATGACCAGATAGAGGCTGTCGCTGACCTGGGCGGCCAGGGCCTTGAGGCGCTCGGCGTATTCGTGGGCGGCCTTGATGTCATGGATGGAGCAGGGGCCGATCACCACGAACAGGCGGTGGTCCTTGCCGTCGAGGATGTCGCGGATGACCTGGCGGCCCTGGGCGACGGTGTCGGCGGCGAGATCGCTCAGCGGGATCTCCTGCTTGAGCTGCTCGGGGGTGATGAGCGGCTCGTTGGCTTCGATGTTGAGGTCGTTAAGGCGGGGCTGTGCGGCCATGGTGCTACTCGTCGGTCACGGCGCTGCGACAGGTCAGGGCCCGTGCAGGCAAAATACGATGGAGAGGGTGGGGCACCTTAACGCTTGTCCCGCCCGCTCACAATGGCTACGACGCTATCGACGCGCCCGAAGGCGTGCTTTGGCGATGATCGCGACGAGGAAAGCATGGAATTGGACGATGGGACGGCCGATGCCGTCCTGCTGGCGGCGCCGGGGCGCTCCCTGCTGATCTTTACCAGCGCCGGTTGCGCCTCCTGCCGCCTGGCGCGCCAGGTGCTGCCGACGGCGGCGCTGCCGGTCGAGCGGCTGTACTGGGTGGATGCCGAGCGCAGTGGCGGTCTGGTGCAGCGCTATGGGGTCTTTCATCTACCGGCGCTGTTCCTGATCGAGGATGGCGACTTCTTCGGCCCGGTACAGGCGCCCCTGCGCGAGCCGGCCCTGGTGGCGGCGATCCAGGCCGCGGCGGCGCGGGAGCCCGAGGAAATACCCTGAAAGGCCTCTAACGCGTGCTTCGCAGCGCAAATGTCTTTCCCCTGCTACGCTGGAAAGGGCTATCCCGCATTGCACCGGTCAGGTCGCCTGATCTGGCCAGGAGGAATCGTGATCCGCTCGCTGCTCTATGCCACGGACCTGGGCCTGTGTTCGTCCTATGTCTTTCAGCATGCCTTGAATCTCGCTCGCATCCATCAGGCCCGGCTGTATGTCGTCCATGTGGTGGAGCCGCTCGGCCTGCTGGCCTCCACGCTGCTGCAACAGCATCCGAATGTTGAATCCCTGGATCGCCTGCGCAATGGCGGTCTGGAGCTGGTGCTGGAGACCATCGAGCAGCAGGTGTTCGAGTCGCTGCGCGAGGACCTGCTGGAGATCCCGGCCACCGCGGGTCTGATCCGGGCCGTGCGGGTGGTGCAGGGCGATCCGCCGGCGGCCATTCTCAAGCAGGCCCAGGACTTCGCCGCGGATCTGCTGGTGATCGGCAGTCGCAGCCAGGGCGACGCCCAGGTCGCCCCACTGGGACGTACCGCCAGCCGTCTGCTGCAGACCGCACGCATTCCGGTGTACCTGGTGCCGCTGCGACAGGGCTGATCCGTAAGCGTCAGTCTTACTCCTCCGCGACTTAATTCGATTTCGGTCTAGAAAAACCTTAGGGCCTGCTTTACTGTTATATGCTTGCGCATGGGTCAGTGAGGAGCCGGCATGAAGCTGCAACAGTTGCGATATATCTGGGAAGTCGCCCACCACGATCTGAACGTTTCCGCCACCGCCCAGAGCCTCTATACCTCGCAGCCTGGCATCAGCAAGCAGATCCGCCTGCTCGAGGACGAATTGGGGGTCGAGGTCTTTGCCCGCAGCGGCAAGCACCTGACCCGGGTGACCCCGGCCGGCGAACGCATCATCCAGACCGCCGGCGAGATCCTGCGCAAGTGCGAGAGCATCAAGCAGATCGCCCAGGAGTTCTCCAACGAGCGCAAGGGCACCCTGTCCATCGCCACCACCCACACCCAGGCGCGCTATGCGCTGCCGGACGTGATCAGCGAATTCATCAAGCAGTATCCGGACGTGGCCCTGCACATGCACCAGGGCTCGCCGACCCAGATCGCCGAGATGGCCGCCGACGGCACCGTCGACTTCGCCATCGCCACCGAGGGTCTGGAACGCTTCAACGATCTGGTGATGATGCCCTGCTATCGCTGGAACCGCTGTGTCATCGTGCCCCAGGGTCACCCCCTGGCTAAGGTGGAACACCTGACCCTGGAACATCTGGCGGAACAGCCGCTGGTGACCTACGTCTTCGGCTTCACCGGCCGCTCCAAGCTCGACGAGGCCTTTGCCCGCCAGGGTCTTGAGCCCAACGTGGTGCTGACCGCGGCGGACGCCGACGTCATCAAGACCTATGTCCGCCTCGGCCTGGGCGTGGGCATCGTCGCCGACATGGCGGTGGATCACAAAGCCGATGCCGACCTGGTCTGCCTGGACGCCAGCCACCTCTTCGAAGCCAGCGTGACCAAGATCGGCCTGCGCCGCGGCACCTTTCTGCGCGGCTTCATGTGCGACTTCATCGGCCGCTTCGCGCCGCACCTGACCCGCGATGTCCTCACCGAGGCCATGCAGACACCGTCGCGCCAGGAGCTGGAGACCCTGTTCCACGGGGTGACGCTGCCGACGTATTGAGGTTTTCCTCTCGCTGAAATCATCGCGGCCGCAGCAGCACGTAGCGTGGAAAACGGCGTAGCCTTTTCCACTGGAGACTGCGCTGAAGGGGACACCCTCACCCCAACCCTCTCCCGAGGGGAGAGGGGGCTATCCGAGCAGGCGTTCAGTCACGTCAGCCTCGGCGAAATCGCAACAAGCCGTCGTGCTTCCATCCGTAGGAGCGGCCGCATCGGCGAACCGCCATGGCCACGATGCGTTACCTCACCCCGCCAACCGCCACTGCTCCAGCAGCAGCTGCGCGGCCGCCGACAATCCCGCGCCCTGGCGGACCAGGATCGAATAGGGTTCGTTGCGGGTACGCTGGACCACCGGCAGGCGGCGCAGCAGGCCGTGTCCTTCGCCGAACTGGGCGATATCGCTGGGCAGCATGGCCACCTGGTTGGCGTCTTCCTGCAGCAGGCCGAGCAGAGTGAAGGTCGAGGAGGTTTCCACCGGATAGCGGGGAAACTCCAGCTCCGCCGCGCGAAATTCCCGTTCCAGGGTCAGACGCATGGGCAGGTTGGCCGGATAGACGATCCAGCGGCTGTCGACCAGCTCGGCCAGGCTCAGCGTCTCGGACTCCGCCAGCGGATGGCGGGGATGGCAGACGATCTCCAGCCGCTCTTCGCGCACCTCCAGGCAGTCGTAGGCATCCGGCCGGCGGCTGACGCTGCTGCGGCAGATGGCCATTTCGATGCGACCGGCGTCGAGCAGGTCGAGCAGGCGCACGCTGGTGTCCTCGATGATCTCGATCCCCAGCTGGGGCTGCGCCGCACCCAGGCGCGACACCGCGGCGATCAGCCGAGGCACGGCGCCCATGATCACTCCCACCGCCAGCCGCCCGCCTTCGCCCTGCAGGATACCGAGCATCTCTTCGCGCAGATGGGCCAGGTCGCTTTCGATCAGCCGCGCATAGCGGATCACGCAGCGGCCCAGGTCATTGGGCTGCAGGCCCTGGTGGGTGCGCAGGAAGAGGGTGGCGCCCAGGGTGCTTTCGATCTCGTGCAGGGCCTTGGTGGCGCCGGGCTGGGAAATGGCGATGCGCTCGGCGGCCTTGTGCAGCGAGCCTTCCTCGTCGAGGGCGATCAGCAGGCGCAGTTGCCGCAGGCGCAGACGGGAGGCGATGGAGCCCAGGGATGGCAGCATGGGAATAACCGTTGGTTATCGCGGGATAGGGAGCTCTCATTAGGCAGGCCCCATGGCGCCGAGTAAAGTCTCCTGCAGGCGATAACCAACAAGGAGAATGCCATGCACCTGATTCAGTTCGAAGACCAACAGGGCCAGCGCCGCGTCGGCGTGGTCGAGCGCGGTGAAGTCCAGCAGGTCCGCGGCGCGACCAGCACCCGGACCCTGGCGCTGCAGGCCATCCGTGCCGGCGTTTCCCTGGAATCTCAGGTGCAGACCCTGGGCCTGGAGCCCGGCCCGGCCTATGCCGAGCTGCTCGAGGCCGGTCGCCTGCTGCCGCCGCTGGACCATGAGGATCCCGCGCACTGCCTGGTCACCGGGACCGGTCTGACCCACCTGGGCAGCGCCGCTACCCGCGACAAGATGCACCAGCAGAACAGCCAGGAAGAGGCCAAGCTGACCGACTCCATGCGCATGTTCAAATGGGGCGTGGAGGGCGGTCGGCCTGCGGCGGGGAGCGCCGGTGCACAGCCGGAATGGTTCTACAAGGGCGACGGCGGCATCCTGGTGCGTCCGGGCGGCGACATCCCGCTGCCGGAATTCGCCGAGGACGCCGGGGAAGAGCCGGAGCTGACCGGTCTCTATGTGATCGGTGACGACGGCAAGCCCTACCGCCTGGGTTATGCGGTGGGCAACGAATTCTCCGACCACGTGATGGAACGCAAGAACTATCTTTACCTGGCCCATTCCAAACTACGCTACTGCAGCTTCGGTCCGGCCTTGCGCACCGGTGAACTGCCGAGCCATCTGGCGGGCACCAGCCGGATCCGTCGCGGCGAGCAGGTGATCTGGGAGAAGGAATTCCTCTCGGGCGAGGACAACATGTGCCACAGCCTGGAGAACCTCGAGTATCACCACTTCAAGTACGCGCAGTTCCTGCGGCCGGGCGATGTCCATGTACATTTCTTCGGCACGGCAACCCTGTCCTTCGCCGATGGGGTGCGGGTCGAGCCGGGCGACAGATTCGAGATCGCGGTGCCGGAATTCGGCGAGCCGCTGAGCAATGGCGTCAAGGCCGGCGCGGCAGCTTTCCAGCCCGGGCAGGTCCGTCAGCTCTGATGGTTGTATGATGACTGCTGACTATGCGAATGCTAGAGTGGGTATCGCACAGGCTGGCCCGGCCGCTCGGACACCGAGCGTGCCACCCTTTCGAAGACCTCCCCGTAGCGGGTGGTCTTCCCTGAACCCCTAGGTATAAGGAGTCGAGAACAATGCAGATCCAAGGCAAGAACTACATCGGTGGCGCTCGTAGCGGCGAGGGCGAGGTGCGGGTCTACAGCATCGACGCCACGACCGGCGAGAAGCTGCCCTACGAATTCTTCCAGGCGTCCACGGCCGAGGTCGATGCCGCCGCCCGCGCCGCCGAGCAGGCCGCGCCCCTGTACCGCAAGCTGAGCGCCGAAAAGCGCGCCACCTTCCTCGACGCCATCGCCGACGAACTGGATGCCCTGGGTGACGACTTCGTCCAGCTGGTCTGCCAGGAAACCGCGCTGCCGGCTGGCCGCATCCAGGGTGAGCGCGGCCGTACCAGCGGCCAGATGCGTCTGTTCGCCAAGGTGCTGCGCCGCGGTGACTTCCACGGTGTGCGCATCGACACCGCGCTGCCCGAGCGCAAGCCGCTGCCGCGTCCCGACCTGCGCCAGTACCGCATTGGCCTGGGGCCGGTGGCCGTGTTCGGCGCCAGCAATTTCCCGCTGGCCTTCTCCACCGCCGGTGGCGACACCGCCGCGGCCCTGGCCGCCGGTTGCCCGGTGGTGTTCAAGGCCCACAGCGGCCACATGGTCACCGCCGAATACGTGGCCGACGCCATCATTCGCGCTGCCGAGAAGACCGGCATGCCCAAGGGCGTGTTCAACATGATCTATGGCGGTGGCGTGGGCGAGCAGCTGGTCAAGCACCCGGCCATCCAGGCGGTGGGCTTCACCGGCTCCCTGCGCGGCGGTCGCGCCCTGTGCGACATGGCCGCGGCCCGTCCGCAGCCGATCCCGGTGTTCGCCGAGATGTCCAGCATCAACCCGGTGGTGGTCCTGCCCGAGGCGCTCAAGGCCCGTGGCGACGCCATCACCGGCGAACTCGCGGCCTCCGTGGTTCTGGGTTGCGGCCAGTTCTGCACCAATCCGGGCCTGGTCATCGGCCTGCGTTCGCCTGAATTCAGCGCCTTCCTCGAGCGCCTGGCCGGTGCCATGAACGAGCAGGCGCCCCAGACCATGCTCAATCCGGGCACCCTGAAGAGCTACGAAAAGGGCGTCGCGGCGCTGTTGGCCCATTCCGGCGTGAAACACCTGGCCGGTGCCAGCCAGGAAGGCAACCAGGCGCGTCCGCAGCTGTTCAAGGCGGATGTGAGCCTGCTGCTGGAAAACGACGAACTGCTGCAGGAAGAAGTCTTCGGCCCCACCACCGTGGTGGTCGAGGTGGCCGACGAGGCCCAGCTGCAGCAGGCGCTGCAAGGCCTGCATGGCCAGCTGACCGCCACCCTGCTGGCCGAGCCGGCCGATCTGCAACGCTTCGAGGCCATCATCGGCCTGCTGGAGCAGAAAGCCGGGCGCCTGTTGCTCAACGGCTATCCCACCGGTGTGGAAGTCTGTGACGCCATGGTCCACGGCGGTCCCTATCCGGCGACCTCCGATGCTCGTGGCACCTCGGTCGGCACCCTGGCCATCGACCGCTTCCTGCGCCCGGTGTGCTACCAGAACTATCCGGACGCCTTCCTCCCGGAAGCCCTGCAGAACGCCAACCCGCTGGGCATCCAGCGCCTGGTGAACGGCGAGAATACCAAGGCCGCGATCTGATCGCGCGGTCCTGAGTGGTTGAGAACCCGGCGTCGCGAGACGCCGGGTTTTTTATTGGGTGGTGGAAGGGGGGTGGCAGGACAGTGGAAAAGGCTGCGCCGTTTTCCACGCTACTGAAGAGCCAAGCGCGTGCCGGAACAACCCCCTCTCCCTCCGGGAGAGGGTTGGGGTGAGGGAAGCCGCATGCACAGTCCCCAAAGAAGAAGGCCGCTCCTGGGAGCGGCCTTGCGTGCAGCGGCAATCGCCTTACTTGGCGGCGAACTTGAAGATGGTCGTCTGGGTGTAGGTCTGGCCGGGATCCAGGCGGGTGGTGGGGAAGTTCGGCTGGTTGGGGGCGTCCGGGTAATGCTGGGTTTCCAGGGTGAAGGCACCCCAGTGGCCGTAGGTCTTGCCGGCCTTGCCCTTGATGTTCCCCTCCAGGAAGTTGCCGGTATAGAACTGCACGCCCGGTTCGGTGGTGTAGAGGGTCAGGGTGCGGCCGGAGCCCGGATCGGTCACCACGGCGGCGGCCTTCTGCAGATCGCCCGCGGTGTTGAGCACCCAGTTGAAGTCATAGCCACCCTGCTTGGGTTCGGCGTACTTCAGCTGCTGGTTGTCGTCGGCGATGTGCTTGCCGATGGCGGTCGGCTTGCGGAAGTCCAGGGGCGTGCCGGCCACGGGCGGCAATTCGCCGGTGGGAATCAGCTTGGCGGTCACCGGCGTGTATGTGTCGGCATTGAGCATCGCCACCTGCTTGAGCACGGTGCCACTGCCGGCGCCCGCCAGGTTGAAGTAGCTGTGGTTGGTCAGGTTGAGCACCGTCGGCTTGTCGGTGGTGGCGCGGTACTTGAGGGTCAGCTGGTTGTGTTCGTCCAGCTGGTAGGTCACCTGGGTGGTCAGGGTGCCGGGAAAGCCCATCTCGCCATCGGGAGACACATAGCTCAGGGTCACGCCGACCCAGCCGTCGCCCTTGGCCGGCTCGGCCTTCCACACCTTGGTGTTGAAGCCCTGGGGACCGCCGTGCAGGGCGTTGGTCTTGTCGTTCTGCGGGATCTGGTAGCTCTTGCCGTCGAGGCTGAAACGACCGTCGGCGATGCGGTTGCCGAAGCGGCCGATGGTGGCGCCAAAGAATACCGTGGGGTTGTCGAGATAACCCTGGACGTCATCGAAGCCCAACACCACGTCTTCGCTGTGGCCCTTGCGGTCGGGCACCTTGAGCGCCTGCAGCACGCCGCCGTAGGTGATGACGGTGGCCTGCATGCCGTGGCTGTTGGTCAGGACGAACTTCTCGATGGGGGTGCCATCGGGCAGCTTGCCAAAGCTCGACTGCTGGCTGCTGAGGCCGGCCGCCTGGGCGGTAAGGGTGCTGATCATGAGTGACAGTCCAAGTCCGGTGAGGGCTAACGTGCGTTTCATCTCGACCACCTTTTCGGTTTGTTGTTGTGCAAGGGTGGGTCAGGCGACCCGGAAGCCGGAGGAGGGGCGGTAAAGCCTCCTCACCCCAACCCTCTCCCGAAGGGAGAGGGGGTAGAAGCGGATCAATGGGAGTGGCGGGGCACCTCGGCGCCGCGGCAGCCGACCAGGAAGTCGAAGTCGCAGCCTTCGTCGGCCTGCAGCACATGGTTGACGTAGAGGCGGCGATAACCGCCGGCCAGCAGCTGATCGGCCGGCGGTTGCCAGTCGGCCAGACGCGCGGCCAGTTCTTCGTCGGGGATATCCAGGTGCAGGCGCCCGGAGGCGCAGTCCAGTTCGATCATGTCGCCTTCGCGCACCACCGCCAGCGGGCCGCCGGCCGAGGCCTCGGGCGCCACGTGCAGCACCACGGTGCCGTAGGCGGTGCCGCTCATGCGGGCGTCGGAGATGCGCACCATGTCGGTGATGCCCTTGGCCAGCAGCTTGGGCGGCAGGCCCATGTTGCCTACCTCGGCCATGCCCGGGTAACCCTTGGGCCCGCAGTTCTTCAGCACCATCACGCAGGTCTCGTCGATGTCCAGATCCGGGTCGACGATGCGCGCCTTGTAGTCTTCGAGGTTCTCGAACACCACGGCGCGACCGCGATGCTGCATGAGCGCCGGGGTCGCGGCCGAGGGCTTGAGCACCGCGCCCTTGGGCGCCAGGTTGCCGCGCAGCACGCAGATGCCGCCATCGGCGCGCAGGGGGTTGTCCAGGGCGCGGATGACCTCGTCGTCGCCGTAGATGGGGGCCTCGGCGCAGTTCGCCCAGATTGTCTTGCCGTTGGCGGTCAGGGCCTCGGGATGGGGCAGCAGATTGGCTTCACCCATGCGGCGGATCACCGCCGGCAGGCCGCCGGAATAATAGAACTCCTCCATCAGGAAGCGTCCGGACGGTTGCAGGTCGACGATGGTGGGGGTGCCGCGACCGACCCGGGTCCAGTCGTCCAGCTCCAGGTCCACGCCGATGCGGCCGGCGATGGCCTTGAGGTGGATCACCGCGTTGGTGGAACCGCCGATGGCGGCGTTGACGCGGATGGCGTTCTCGAAGGCTTCCTTGGTGAGGATCTTCGACAGCCGCAGGTCTTCTTCCACCATTTCGACGATGCGCATGCCGGACAGGTGGGCCAGCACGTAGCGCCGCGAATCCACCGCCGGAATGGCGGCGTTGTGCGGCAGCGAGGTGCCCAGGGCCTCGGCCATGCAGGCCATGGTGGAGGCGGTGCCCATGGTGTTGCAGGTCCCGGCCGAACGCGACATCCCGGCTTCGGCGGAGAGGAATTCGTTGAGGTCGATGGCACCCGCCTTGTAGGCCTCGTGCATCTGCCAGACGATGGTGCCGGCGCCGATGTCGCGGCCGTGGTGCTTGCCGTTGAGCATGGGGCCACCGGTGACGACGATGGCCGGCACGTCGCAGCTGGCGGCGCCCATCAGCAGCGCCGGCGTGGTCTTGTCGCAGCCGGTCAGCAGCACCACGGCGTC
Organism: Pseudomonas sp. GM_Psu_1; assembly: GCF_026544185.1. Classification (NCBI taxonomy): domain Bacteria; kingdom Pseudomonadati; phylum Pseudomonadota; class Gammaproteobacteria; order Pseudomonadales; family Pseudomonadaceae; genus Pseudomonas; species Pseudomonas sp. GM_Psu_1. The sequence goes on along the minus strand of NZ_JALNUX010000008.1, from coordinate 57,444 downwards.
CACCGGGTTGCCGCGAATGGCTTCTTCCACGTCCATGCTGGCCAGGTTGCGGGTCAGCATGGCGGTGGGTCTGAGGTTGGATTCGCCGTTGGAGAACACCGGGAATTCCACCGGGAAGCCGCCGGCTTCGTAGATGCCGCGCTTGACGTGTTCGGCGATCTTGCGGAAGTGGGCGTTGCAGGGGGTTAGCTCGGACCAGGTGTTGCAGATGCCGATGACGGGCTTGCCCTGGAATTCATGGTCCGGGATGCCCTGGTTCTTCATCCAGCTGCGGTACATGAAGCCGTTCTTGTCGTTGCTGCCAAACCACTGGGCGGAGCGGAGCGGGCGTTTGGGCGTGGTCATTGTTTGGTCCTCGGGCATTTCACGGGCAAAGCGGTCCCCGGCACGGCGCGCCTGGCGCCGCGGGGGAGGGCAGAGTCTGGGTTTAGCGCTGCTTGAAGCGGTCGATGACCACGGCCAGCAGCAGGATGGTTCCGCGGATGACATACTGATAGAAGGTGTCGATGTTCTTCAGGTTCATGGCGTTCTCGATGATCGCCAGGATCAGCACGCCGGCGATCACGTGGCGGATCATGCCGATGCCGCCGGCCAGGGAAACCCCGCCCAGCACGCAGGCGGAGATCACCGTGAGTTCGAAGCCCTGGCCGATCATCGGCTGGCCGGAGGTCATGCGCGAGGCCAGCACCACGCCGGCCAGGGCGCCGATCACCCCGTGCATGGCGAAGATGATGATCTTGGTGCGGTCGACGTGGACGCCGGCCAGCAGCGCGGCCTCCTCGTTGCCGCCGATGGCCATGGTGTTGCGGCCGAAGGTGGTGTAGTTGAGCAGCCAGCCAAAGAACAGGATGCACAGCAGGGTGATGACGATGGGCACCGGCAGGCCGAACAGCTGGCCGTTGCCGAACACGAAGAACTGCTCCTGGGAGACGCCCACGGCCTTGCCGTCGGAGAAGATGTAGCCCAGGCCGCGCACGATCTGCATGGTCGCCAGCGTGGTGATCAGGGCGTTGATCTTGAGCTTGGCGATCACCAGGCCGTTGATCAGACCCACCACCAGGCCCATGGCCAGGGCGGCGGCGACGCCGAGAAAGACGCTGTCGAATTCGCGCATCACCACCGCGGCGACCACCCCGGCACAGGCGATGACCGACCCCACCGAGAGGTCGAAGTGGCCGGAGGCCAGGCAGAACAGCATGGTGCAGGCGGCGATGCCCACGGTGGAGATCGCCAGACCCAGACCGCGCATGTTCAGCGGCGAGAGGAAGTTCTGCACGAACAGCGCGCAGAGGGTGAAGATGACGACGGCGGCCAGCATCATGGCCCAGTCGTCGAGGAAGCGGCGGGTGTCGAAACCGCGGCGCGGCGGGGTCAGGCTGTGGGGTTGGGCGGACATGGACGTGACCTCTTTTCTTGTTTTCATCAGGCCCGGGTACGGGGCAGGGCGAGCTGCAGCAGGCGCTCGTCGTTGAACTCGGCGCGGGCCACCTCGCCGGTGATGGCGCCTTCGCTCATCACCAGGATGCGATCGGCCACGCCCATGACTTCCATCAGGTCGCTGGACACCACCACCACGGCGATGCCGCGGGCGGCGAGGTCATGGATGATGGCGTAGATCTCCGACTTGGCGCCCACGTCGATGCCGCGGGTGGGTTCGTCGAGCAAGAGCACCTGCATGGGCATCGACAGCCAGCGCCCGAGGATGGCCTTCTGCTGGTTGCCGCCGGAGAGATTCTTGATCTTCTGCCCGGCGTGGGGCGTCTTCACGTTCAGCGCGCGAATCTGCTTTTCGGCGTTGGCCTTTTCCCAGCGACCCTGGATCAGGCAGCCGAGGCTGGCGTGGTGGGCGCGGGCGCTGATGTTGATGTTCTCGGCCACGCTGGCCAGGGGCACGATGCCTTCCTTCTTGCGATCTTCCGGGCACAGCAGGATGCCGGCGGCGATGGCGTCACGCGGCGACTTCAGGCTGACCGGGGCGCCCTTGAGACTCAAGCTGCCGGCCTTGTGCTTTTCCAGCCCCGCCAGCAGACGCAACAGCTCGGTGCGACCGGCACCGACCAGGCCGAACAGGCCGAGGATCTCGCCCTGGCAGACCTCGAAGCCCACCGGTTGCTGCAGGCCCTGGCCGAGCAGACCCTCGACCTTGAGGCAGCCACCGCCGATCTCGCGCGGGCGGTAGTCGTAGATGTCGGCGAGATCGCGGCCGACCATCAGGGTGATCAGCTGGTCGGGGGTGATGTCGGCCAGGCGCTCGATGGTGCGCACGTGGCGGCCGTCCTTGAACACCGTCACCGCGTCGCAGATGCGGAAGACTTCTTCCATGCGGTGGGAGACATAGAGCACCACCCGGCCTTCGTCGCGCAGCCGGGCGATGATGGTCATCAGCCGATCGGTCTCGCGGGCGGACAGCGAGCTGGTCGGCTCGTCGAAGGCGATGACGCGGGCGCCCCGGGAGAGCGCCTTGGCGATCTCCACCAGCTGGCGCTGACCGAGCGACAGGCGCCCGACCTTGGTATTGGGGTCGATTTCTTCGGCCAGGCCCTTGAGCAGGTCCAGGGCCTGGCGGCGCAGGTGGCCGCGATTGACGATGCCGTAGCGCGCCGGCAGGTGCCCGAGAAAGAGATTTTCGGCGACAGTCATTTCCGGCACCAGCTGCAGCTCCTGCTGGATCACGGCGACGCCGGCGCGGATGGCTTCGGCGGTGCTCTTGAACACCAGCTCCTGGCCGTCGATGTTGAGGTGGCCGGTGGTGGGGGCGTGGTAGCCGCTGAGGATCTTCAGCAGGGTCGACTTGCCGGCACCGTTCTCGCCCATGAGGGCGTGCACCGAGCCGGGACGCACGTTGAAGGAGATGTCGGCGAGCGCCTTGACGCCGGGAAAGGTCTTGCCGATGCCGACGAAACCGAGGCTGTCGGCGCTCTGGGCGGTGGTTTGTTCCAGGGCTGCCATGGGGCACTCCTGTCAGACGAAAGAGGAGGGCGGCGCCAGCCGAGGCGCCGCCGGGGTCATCACTTCCAGAGGCCGATCTTTTCCAGCTCTTGCTGGAAATTGGCGCGGGTGATGAGGGTGACCTTGTCCATCGCGGTGTACTTTGGTGGTTCCTTACCGGTGGTGACCCACTCGTACATCATGCTGGCGGTCTGGTAGCCCTCTTCGTGGGGGCTGGGCAGCATGGAGCCGAAGAAGCCGCTGTTGGGTTTCTTCAGTTCGCCGATGGCGTCGGTGCCGTTGATGCCGATGCCGATCACCTGCTCGGCCTTGAATCCGGCGCTTTCGGTGGCGCGGACGCCGCCCAGCACGGTGTTGTCGTTCATGCCGCCGATGATCAGGTGCTTGGCGCCCGAGGGCAGCTTGACCAGCGCGGAGGTGGTGGAGTCCATGCTGCCAGGCACGTCCAGGGTCTTCTGCGGCGCGAAGATGATGTGATCGGCGGGCAGACCGGCCTTCTTCAGGGCTTCCACCGAACCGTCGGTGCGCTTCTTGCCGGTGTCCAGCTCGTTGTAGGTGTTGATCACCGCATAGGTGTCATCCCACTTCCAGCCACGCTTCTCGGCTTCGGCGGCCATGGCGGCGCCCTGCTGCTGGCCGACCTCGAAGGCGGCCATGCCCAGGTAGGGCACGTCTTCCATGAACTTGCCCTTGGCGTCGACGAAGCGGTCGTCCACGGCCATGACCTTGAGGTCGTTGAGCTTGGCCTTGGCCACGATGGCCGGGCCGAGGGAGACGTCGGGCGGGCAGATCACGAATCCCTTGGCGCCGTTGGCGGCCAGGCTGTCGATGGCGGCGAGGGTCTTCTCGCCATCCGGCACGGCAATCTTGAGCAGGGTGAAGCCCTTGTCCTTGGCGGCTTTCTCGGCGAAGGCCCATTCGGTCTGGAACCAGGGTTCCTCGGGTTGCTTGACCAGGAAACCGATCTTGACCGGATCGGCAGCGAAAGCGGAGAGAGACAGGCTGACGGCACCGGCGGCGAGGGCGGCACGCAGCAGAGAACGAACTCCCGGAACACGGAACATAGCTGGAACTCCTTGTTTTTATTGGTGTGGCCAGGCAATGCGAGGCGGCGGGCTGCCGTCGTGGAGGTCAGACGACACCGCTCTTCATTGATATTATGATTGGATGGGTGCGGGTGCAAGGAAAAGGTGACGAGATTTTTCGTCACCTCTGTCACCAAGCTGTTACATAGGGGCTGGAACGGAAAGGCGCCGCAGAGGGGCGCCTGGGTCGGTAGGATGAATCAGCCAGCGAACCTGTGGCAGGGCATGCCGGCTACCGGTGCGGTGGCCTTGAGCAGGGCGCCGTCGAGGGCGCCATCGGCGGCGGCGCTGGTGACGTACAGGGTGCGCAGATCCGGTCCGCCGAAGACGCAGCTGGTGGGACGCTGGACGGGCAGTTCGACGATCTCCAGCAGCTCGCCCTCCGGCGAGAAGCGCAGCAGGCAGTTGCCATCCCAGCGCGCATTCCATACGCAGCCTTCGCTGTCGATGGCCGAGCCGTCCGGCGAGCCGCGCTCGTGGGGGCCGGCCCAGACGGTGGGGGTCCCCAGGTTGCCATTGGCATCCAGCGGATAGCGATAGAGGGTGTCCTTGAGGGTATCGGCGCTGATGACGTGGTTGTCCGCCGCGCTCCACACCAGGGTGTTGGCGATGCCGAGATCGCTGGCGTGACGACTGACACTGCCGTCCGGATCGATGCGGAACAGCCCGCCCGAGTGGCGGTCGATGGCCACGTCGCCACCCTGGGCATCGAGATTGTTCTGCATGGTGCCCAGCCAGAGTCGCCCCTGGGCATCGCAGCGGGCTTCGTTGCCGCGATTGCCCGGATCGGGATCGGCGACGCAGAAGAGTTCCAGGGCGGGACGGTCCGGTGGCGAATCTAGGTCAAGACGGAAGACGCCGTCTGGCAGGGTCACCAGGGCGTCGCCGCGCACCGTGGGCACGAAGGCGGAACAGGGCCGATCCAGTTGCCATTCCTGATAGTGCTCGCCGCTTAGGCGGCAGGCCTTGAAGCCGGCGATGTCCACCCAGTAGAGCGCCTGGGTCTCCTGGTCCCAGAAGGGGCCCTCGGCCAGTTTGAAGCGCTGGGGAAGCAGCAGCTGCCAATCCATCGTTCACCTCTCTTGTTGTGGCAGTACGGGAAGTCCAGGCATGGGAACCTGCAGCGACGCCAAGGTTGCCGACCGAAACGTCAGTCCGTATAGCGCGCCAGGGTCACCGCCGCGCTGTCGATCAGCATCATGCAGGCCCAGACGGCGCGCGCCGCATCGCGCGAGGCGATGCCGTCGGCGAGGGTCTTGTGCAGGGGGAGGGTACGTCGCAATTCGGCGGGATCGGCCGACGACAGGGTAAAGGAGGCCGCCAGCAGGGCGCCCAGGGCGGGCACCATCTGCTCGATGAACTGATTGTGGCTGGCCGCCAGGACGCACTCGTGGAAACGCTGGTCGGCGGTGTTGTAGTCGCCGCCCTCGAGGGAGGCTTCCAGATGCTGGTAGGCGACCTGGATCGCCTGCACCTGCTCAGGGGTGGCTCTTTCGCAGGCCCAGCGGACCGCCGCGGGCTCGATGGCGTGGCGCAGATCCAGCAAGTCCTTGACGAAATGGGCAGGCAGACCGCCCGTGGCCAGCCAGCCCACCACCTGGGTATCGAACAGATTCCAGCGACTCAGCGGCAGGACCCGGGTACCGACCTTGGGGCCGACTTCCAGCATGCCCTTGGCCGCCAGGGTCTTGATCGCTTCGCGCAGGATGGTGCGGCTGACGCCCAGCTCCTGGCAGAGATCCGCCTCTACCTTGAGGGCGCTACCGGGTGGAAATTGCCCGGCCGCGAGGCGCTGGCCGAGTTGTTCTACGGTAGAGGCATGGTAGCTGCTGGACATGAGGGCATACCGCGAGTGGGTTCTTGCCCTCAATGATCATACGAAATTTCACCTTCAGACAAGGGCTGCGGCCGGAAGGCCTCGGCGACCATGTCATTGACACCGGCCAGCTGGGCGATGGCGGCGTGGCGAGCGGTCAGCGGGTCGCGGTGCTGGATGGCGGTGAGGATAGCCTTGTGCCGGGAGACCAGCAGGTTGAGGCTGTCGCCGGCGGCGAACAGCGCCGAGGAGCGTTCCAGGTAGTCCCGCACCGGCAGCAACATGATGCTGTAGAGGTGAGTCAGCAATTCGTTGTGGGTGGCCGTGGCGATGGACAGGTGAAAGGCCATGTCCGGTTCGGCCATGTTGGCGATGTCCACGGCCTGCTCCATCCGCTCGTAGGCGTCTTCGATGGCCTTCACGTCTTCGGGCTGGGCATTGGCAGCCGCCATGGCGGCGACCTCCGGCTCGATGATGTTGCGCACCTTGACCAGGGTCTCGTAGAAGCTGTGCCGCGAATCGCTCTCCAGCAGCCAATGCAGGACGTCGGGATCGAGCAGATGCCACTCGTTGCGTGGTTTGACCACGGTTCCGACCTTGGGCTTGGACCTGACCAGGCCCTTGGCCACGAGCACCCGGGTAGCCTCACGCAGGACAGGGCGGCTCACTTGGTACTCTTCGCACAGCTGCGCCTCGGGGGGCAGGCGCTGGTCTGGCAGAAAGTGTCCAGACACGATCTGGGTACCGAGCTCATGAACGATGCGAGCGTGTCTGCTTTTGCGCGGCAGCGGTGTCTTGTAATTCATCGAAAGGCATCCGAAGTCGTCGTGCCATCACTATAACACCATCAGCGCGATAACCGATCTTATCGTGGGCCAGGCGGCTCTGTAATGGGGATCAGCGGAAAGCAAGAGGTAAGATTTCCTACTTCGTAACATTGTTTTAATAGTACCAAATTTACCTTAAGTGCCGATTAATGGCGGCTTATGGCTATTTAACGTCTCAATGATATTACGTTAGACTTTAGGGCGATCTGCGCTTCAACCGCACAAAAACAACAAGTCGGAGAACGCCATGCACCCCGAATCCGTCCTCATTCGCCGGATCACGCACAAGCTGATTCCCTTTCTCGTCCTGCTCTATCTGGTCGCCTACATCGACCGCTCTGCCGTGGGCTTCGCCAAGCTGCACATGGGCGCCGACGTCGGCATCGGCGACGCCGCCTACGGCCTCGGTGCCGGCCTGTTCTTTATCGGTTACTTCCTCTTCGAAGTACCCAGCAATCTGCTGCTGGAGCGCTTCGGTGCCCGGCGCTGGTTCGCCCGCATCCTGATCACCTGGGGCGCCATCACCATGGGCATGGCCTTCGTCCAGGGTCCCACCAGTTTCTATGTCATGCGCTTCCTGCTGGGGGTGGCCGAGGCCGGCTTCTTTCCCGGGGTGCTCTACTACCTCACCCAGTGGTTCCCGGTGCGTCACCGCGGCAAGATCATGGGGCTGTTCATCCTCTCCCAACCCATCGCCATGCTGGTGACGGGGCCGCTGTCGGGCATGCTGCTGCAACTGGATGGCGCGCTCGGCCTGCACGGCTGGCAGTGGCTGTTCCTTTGCATCGGCGCGCCGGCGGTGCTGCTGGCCTGGCCGACCCTGACCCGGCTGCCGGATGGTCCGCAACAGGTCGCCTGGCTGAATGCCGAGGAAAAGCGCTGGCTGGCCACGGAGCTGGAAAAGGACCTGCACCTCTTCGACCAGACCCGCCATGGCAACCCCCTGCATGCGCTCAAGGACCGCCGGGTGCTGCTGCTGGCGCTCTACTATCTGCCGGTGACCCTGAGCATCTATGGCCTGGGGCTGTGGCTGCCGACGCTGATCCACCAGTTCGGCGGCAGCGATCTCACCACCGGCTTCATCTCGGCGATCCCCTATGCCTTCGGCATTCTCGGCCTGCTCATCGTGCCGCGCAGTTCGGATCGCCTGGGCGATCGCTACGGTCACCTGGCGGTGCTCTATGCCGTGGGCGCCCTGGCCATGGCCGGCAGCGCCTGGTTCGGCACCGCCGTGCTGCAACTGGCGGCGCTGTCGGTCGTGGCCTTCTGCCTGTTTTCCCTTACCGCGCTGTTCTGGACCCTGCCCGGACGCTTCTTCGCCGGGGCCAGTGCCGCCGCCGGCATCGCCCTGATCAATTCGGTAGGCAACCTCGGCGGCTATCTCGGCCCCTATGGCATCGGCGCGCTCAAGGCGGCGACCGGGACCCTGGCCTCGGGTCTCTATCTGCTGGCCGCGGTGCTGGTGTTTGGCCTCCTGCTGACCGGCATCGTCTACACCCGCCTGGAGCGCAAGAACCGTCGGGAAGAGGGTTACGCCGCGGAGCGTTCCGCCGGCTGACGCCCCGGGCAGGTCTCGGCGGCGAACCAGGCGGCGCCGAGGCAGACCAGATTGGCCACCAGCAGATAGCCGGCCGGCGCCATGCGATCCCCGGTGGCGCCGATCAGCCAGGTCACCACGATCTGGGCGGTGCCGCCGAAGGCCGCCACCCCCAGCGCATAGACCACCGAGAAGCCGGTGGCCCGTACCCGCTGCGGAAAGCTTTCCACCAGGAGCACGATCAGGGCCGCGCCGCTCATGCCGTGCAGGCCGGAGAGCACGGCCAGGGTCAGCAGGAAGGTGCCCGGGCCGGGTGCCTGGGTGATGAGTTCCAGCGCCGGATAGAGCAACACCAGCAACAGCAGCCGCGGCAGGATCAGCACGATGCGTCGGCCATAGCGATCGCTGAGCACCCCGCCCAGGATCGAGCAGACCGCCATGGCCGCGCCCATCACCAGGGTGGCGAGCATGGCGATCCCGGCCGGCAGCTTGAGCTCCACCAGGGCGAAGGTGGTCATGTAGTTGAGGAAATACTGGGTGATGGTGCTGCCGGAGAGGATCAGCAGTCCCAGCAGCAGTGGCCGCCGCTGGGTGGCCAGCACCTCGCCCAGCACCGCGCCGGTGCCCCGGGTTTCACCGACGTGGGTATCCACCAGGCCGCGACGGATGTAGAGACCGATGGGCAGGATCGCCAGGCCGAGCAGGAAGGGCAGACGCCAGCCCCAGGCCAGCAGTTGCTCCGGTGTCAGCCAGAGGGTCAGGCCATAGCCGATCAGGCCGGCCGCCACCGCGGCCAGGCCCTGGGCCACCACCTGCCAGCAGGCGTAGGTGCCCCTCTTGTGCAGCGGCGCCGCTTCCAGGATGTAGGTGGTGGCCGGGCCGGCTTCGCCACCCCAGGCCAGGCCCTGCAACAGCCGCGTCAGCACCAGCAGGATGGGGGCGGCGATGCCGATCTGCTCGTAGCCCGGCAGCACGGCGATGCCGCCGGTGCCCAGGGCCATCAGCACCATGGTCAGCAGCATCGCCGGCTTGCGCCCGACCCGATCGGCCCAGGCGCCGATGAGGATGGCGCCCAGCGGGCGGACGACGAAGCCGACGCCAAAGGTGATGACGCTGGCCATGAGGCTGGCGAAGGCGTTCTGCGAGGGAAAGAACACCTGGCCGATGAGCACGGCGAAGGTGGCGTAGACGCCGAAGTCGAAGAACTCCACGGCGTTGCCGAGCACCACGGCAAAGACGCCCTTGCGGGAGTGGATAGGGCGGGAAGCGGTCATGGGCGAGCTATCAGCAGGAGCAGGGCGCGCCCGGGAGCGGGCGCGCGAAAGGCACGGACTCAGTGGGCGAGGTGCAGGCCGCACTCGCGGTTCTCGTCACCCTTGGTGGGATCGAAGTAGTCGAACTCGTTGGGCAGGTCGTGGGCGGTGAGGTACTGGTAGAGATCCTTGGAGGTCCAGTGCAGCAGCGGCGCGACCTTGATCAGACCGTCCGGGTTGACGCTGACCGGGTCCATCTGGGCGCGCACCGCGGTGTCGGTGGCACGCAGGGCGGTGAACCAGACTTCCGGGGCCGTCTCGCGCAGGGCGCGGGCGAAGGGTTCCAGCTTGACCTCTTCGGTGAAGGCGGCGTGGCGCGGATCGTCCAGCCCCGGTACCGGGCCGTCGATGGCCTCGCGGTGGGCGCGCGAGCGCTTGGGCAGGTAGGTCACCAGGTTGAGATTCAGCTTGCGCACGATCTCGTCGGCGCAGCGGTAGGTGGCGGGGGTGTTGTAGCCACTGTCCATCCAGACCACCGGGATGTCCGGCTTGACCTGGCTGACCAGGTGCAGGATCACCGCCTCGAAGGGGCGGAAGTTGGTGGTGACGATGGCGCTCTTGCCCAGCCCCAGGGCCCAGGCGACGAGCTTTTCGGGATCGCGGCCGAAGTCGGCGTTGATGCGGGCGAGATCGAGAGACATGGCGGACTCCAGCCGGGTAAGGGGTGAGGCCATGGTAGCAAAGCCGGATCAGCTGTGGGCTGCCAGCGTCTCCAGCAGCACTCGCACCTTGGCCAGGGATTCGGCGTATTCGTCGGCCCAGTGCGAGTCCATGACGATGCCGCCGCCGCCCCAGCAACTGAGCACGCCGTCTTCGGCGAGCAGGCTGCGGATCAGGATGGAGCTGTCGCTCTCGCCGCGCACGTCCAGATAGAGCAGCGAACCACAGTAGGGACCGCGGCGGGTCTCTTCCAGCTCGTCGATGATCTGCATGGCGCGGATCTTCGGCGCCCCGGTGATGGAGCCACCGGGAAAGCTGCCGGCCAGGAGATCCAGGGCGTCCAGCCCTGCGGCCAGTTCGCCGGTGACGGCGCTGACCAGGTGGTGGACGTTGGGATAGCTCTCCAGGGCGAACAACTCGGGCACCCGCACCGAGCCGATCCGGCAGCTGCGCCCCAGGTCGTTGCGCAGCAGGTCGACGATCATCAGATTCTCGGCGCGATCCTTGGGGCTGGCCAGCAGGGTGTTGGCCTCGGCTGCATCGGCGGCCGGATCGGCGCGGCGCGGACGGGTACCCTTGATCGGGCGGGTTTCCACCTGACCGCGGCTGACCCGCAGAAAGCGCTCCGGTGAATGGCTGAGCAGGGCGCCGCGCTCCAGCGCCAGATAGCCGGAGAAGGGCGTCGGGCAGGCCGCGCGCAGCGCCTGGTAGGCGGTCCAGGGCGAACCCTGGAAGGGGGCGCGAAAGCGCTGGGCGAAGTTGACCTGGTAGCAATCGCCGGCGGCGATATAGGCCTGGATGGCCTCGATGCGCTGGCGATAGGTATCGCGGTCTATATCGGCAGTGAAGGGTGCGGTGAGGCTGAAGTCAGAGGTCTCGGGCGTTTCCTCTGCTTCGAACAGGGCGATCAGTCGTTGGCGTTCCCCTGCGTCCAGTGCCGGATGGCAGACCAGCTGGCTGGTCCGCGCCTGGTGATCGCTGATCAGCGCCCAGGCATAGAGGCCCAGGCGGCTATCGGGCAGTTGCAGATCGGCGTGGGCGCCGTCTGGCAGCCGTTCCAAGCGCCGGCCGAAGTCGTAGCCGAGATAGCCCAGCAGGCCACCGGCAAAGGGCAGGTCCGCGCCTTCAGGCAGGTCGGCGCGCCCCAGACTGGCCAGGGCGGCGCGCGTCCGCGCGAAAAAGGCGCCCCCCGTCTCGCCGGAAGCGGGTTGCAGCACCTGCAGTGGCCAGGCCGCCATGAGGTCGTAGCGACCCCGCTCGGCCACCGGCCGCCCGGAATCCAGCAGCACCGCGCCGGGCTCGCCCTGCAGTAGAGCGAAACGCGCCGTGGGATCGGCGTGATAGGGCAGGGGATGCAGGTGGCAGAGGGGCATGGCGAGTTCGGCAGGGAGGGCGGCGCGCTAGTGTAGCGAACCGCCTCTGGCGGAGCGAGATACAGGCTGTCACAGCTGGATTGTCGACAAAGATTGACGGGAAAGGCGTTCAGGCGTAGTTATTCAGGCCATAAACACAAAAGGTGTCGACAATGATCGATAGCCCTCTCCAGGCCGAAGCGCCCGAGACCGACAGTGGGACCCTCTCCGAGCAGGTGTTCCGCCGGATCCGCGAGGCCATCGTCCGCGGTGACGTGGCGCCGGGCAGCAAGATTTCCGAGCCCGAGCTGGCGCGCACCTATGGCATCAGCCGTGGGCCGCTGCGCGAAGCCATCCATCGTCTGGAAGGCCAGCGCCTGGTGGTGCGGGTGCCCCATGCCGGCGCCCGGGTCACCGCCCTGAGCCTTGCCGAACTGGTCGAACTCTACGAAATCCGCGAATCCCTCGAAGGCATGGCCTGCCGCCTGGCGGCCGAGCGGCTCACGCCCCAGGGCATCGACGAATTGCGCCAGCTGCTGGATACCCACGAACGCGATCCGGCGTTCCAGGCCGGCACCGGCTACTACCTGCAGGAAGGCGACCACGACTTCCACTACCGCATCATCCAGGCCAGCGGCAACGGCATGCTGGTGCGGCTGCTCTGCGGCGAGCTCTATCACCTGGTGCGCATGTACCGACTCAAGGTCTCGGCCACCCCCAATCGTCCGCGCCAGGCCTTCGCCGAGCACCACCGCATCCTCGATGCCCTGGCCGAGGGCGACGGCGAACTGGCCGAGCTGCTGATGCGCCGCCACATCGCCGCTTCCAAACGCAATCTGCAGCACCATCCCCTAGTCCAAGCTCAGTCGAGGTAACGCCATGCCTGCCGTCAGTCCCGGCCAGAAATTCCGCGCCGCCGTCGCCGCCGAACGCCCGCTGCAGGTGGTCGGCACCCTCAACGCCAATCATGCGCTGCTGGCCAAGCGCGCCGGCTTCCAGGCCATCTACCTGTCCGGCGGCGGGGTCGCGGCCGGCTCCCTGGGGCTGCCGGACCTGGGCATCAGCGGCCTGGAAGACGTGCTGATCGACGTCCGCCGCATCACCGATGTCTGCGACCTACCGCTGCTGGTGGACGTCGACACCGGCTTCGGCGCCTCGGCCTTCAACGTGGCCCGCACCACCCGTGCCCTGATCAAGGCCGGCGCGGCGGCCATGCACATCGAGGATCAGGTCGGCGCCAAGCGCTGCGGTCATCGGCCGGGCAAGGAGATCGTCAGCCAGCAGGAGATGGTCGACCGCATCAAGGCCGCGGTGGATGCCCGCACCGATGCGGACTTCGTCATCATGGCGCGCACCGACGCCCTGGCGGTGGAAGGCCTGCAGGCCGCCATCGACCGCGCCTGCGCCTGCGTCGAGGCCGGCGCCGACATGATCTTTCCCGAGGCCATTACCGAGCTGCCCATGTACCGCCAGTTCGCCCAGGCGGTGGGGGTTCCGATCCTGGCCAACATCACCGAATTCGGCGCCACGCCGCTGTTCACCACCGAAGAACTGGCCGGGGCCGATGTCGGCCTGGTGCTCTATCCATTGTCGGCCTTCCGCGCGGCCAATCGCGCCGCCGAAAACGTCTATACGGCGATCCGCCGCGACGGCAGCCAGCAGGCGGTGGTCGACACCATGCAGACCCGCGCCGAACTCTATGACCGCATCGACTATCACCGCTACGAGGACCAGCTGGATCGCCTGTTCCAACAACAGAAACACTGACGCTCCACCCTGAACGCCCGCTTTTTCGCACAACAACTCCAAGAGGAGCGAGACGATGGCAGACAGTAAAACCCTCGGCGGCGCCGGCCTGCGTGGCCAGGTCGCCGGCCGGACCGCGCTTTGCACCGTCGGCAAGACCGGCGCCGGCCTCACCTACCGGGGCTACGACATCCGTGAGTTGGCCGCCGGGGCCGACTTCGAGGAAGTCGCCCACCTGTTGCTCTATGGCGAGCTGCCGACGCAAGCGCAACTGGACGCCTATCGCCAGCGCCTGGCGGCCCTGCGCGACCTGCCGCAGCCGCTCAAGGAAGGCCTGGAGCGCATCCCCGCCAGCGCCCACCCCATGGACGTGATGCGTACCGGCGCCTCCCTGCTGGGCACCCTGGAGCCGGAGCACAGCTTCGCCGACCAGCAGCAGGTGGCCGATCGCCTGCTCGGCGCCTTTCCGGCGATCCTGCTCTACTGGCACCACTTCAGCCAGAGCGGCACCCGCATCGACTGCACGAGCGACGCCCCAGACATCGCCAGCCACTTCCTCACCCTGTTGCACGGCAAGGCGCCCAGCGAGTTGCATGCCCGGGTGATGAACGTCTCGCTGATCCTCTATGCCGAGCACGAATTCAACGCCTCCACCTTTACCGCCCGGGTCTGCGCCTCGACGCTGTCGGATCTCTATTCCTGCGTCACCGGCGCCATCGGCTCCCTGCGCGGCCCGCTGCATGGCGGCGCCAACGAGGCGGCGATGGCGTTGATCGAGCGCTTCGCCTCGCCCGAGGAGGCGGTCACCGGCCTCAAGCAGATGCTCGAACGCAAGGAAAAGGTGATGGGCTTCGGCCACGCCATCTACCGCGACAGCGATCCGCGCAACGAGGTGATCAAGGACTATGCCCGGCAACTGGCGGCGGAGGTGGGCGACAGCGTGCTGTTCCCGGTCTCGGAAGCCATCGATCGCACCATGAAGGAAGAGAAGGGGTTGTTCCCCAACGCCGACTTCTACCACGCCTCGGCCTACCACTTCCTCGGCATTCCGACGCCGCTGTTCACCCCGATCTTCGTCTGCTCGCGGACGGCCGGCTGGTGCGCCCACGTCTTCGAGCAGCGCGCCGATAACCGCATCATCCGCCCCAGCGCGGATTACATCGGTGTCGAGCAGCGGCCGTTCACCCCCATCGCCAATCGTTGATTGTTTGATCGCGGCCATGGGTCGCTCCTACAAGGGCGGGAGCGTCCTGTAGGAGCGGCCCATGGCCGCGATGAACCTAACCCCGTACAGCGGCCGCATCGGCAGACCGCCATGACCGCGATAAGACGCTATATAAAGGAACCTCCATGAGCGCCAACGTCGATCTCAACAACCGACCCGATTACGACCAGGTCATCCAGGACCTGGCCGATTACGTGCTGACCTACCAGGTCACCTCCCGCGAGGCCCTGGACACCGCCCGCAACTGCCTGATGGACACCCTCGGCTGCGGCCTGCTGTCCCTGCGTTTCCCCGAGTGCACCAAGCTGCTCGGCCCCCAGGTGGAGGGCACCGTGGTGCCCCAGGGCGCGCGGGTGCCGGGCACCAGCTATCGCCTGGACCCGGTCAAGGCCGCCTGGGACATCGGCTGCATCATTCGCTGGCTGGACTACAACGACACCTGGCTGGCCGCCGAGTGGGGCCATCCCTCCGACAACCTGGGTGCCATCCTGGCGGTGGCCGACCACCTCTCCCAGCGCCGCGTGGCCCAGGGCGAAGCGCCCCTGACGATGCGCGAGGTGCTGGAGGCTATGGTCATGGCCCACGAGATCCAGGGCGTCTTCGCCCTGGAGAACTCCTTCAACCGCGTCGGTCTGGACCACGTCTTCCTGGTCAAGCTGGCCTCCACCGCGGTCAGCGCCAAGCTGATGGGCGCCAACCGCGAGCAACTGCTGGCGGCGCTGTCCCACGCCTTCGTCGATGGCCAGGCGCTGCGCACCTATCGCCATGCACCCAATGCCGGCAGCCGCAAGTCCTGGGCCGCCGGTGATGCCTCGAGCCGCGGGGTGCGCCTGGCCGACATCGCCCTGCGTGGGGAGATGGGCATCCCGGGCGTGCTCAGCGCGCCCCAGTGGGGCTTCTACGACGTGCTGTTCAGCCACACCAACAAGGATCTGGCCACCAAGCCGGCGGACCAGCGTCAGTTCAGCTTTCCCCAGGGCTTCGGCAGCTACGTGATGGAAAACGTGTTGTTTAAGATCAGCTTCCCGGCGGAATTCCATGCCCAGACCGCCGCCGAAGCCGCGGTGATCCTGCACCCCCAGGTGCGCGACCGCGTCGACCAGATCGAGAAGATCGTGGTGACCACCCACGAATCGGCCATTCGCATCATCTCCAAGCAGGGCCCCATGGCCAACGCCGCCGACCGCGACCACTGCCTGCAGTACATGATCGCCGTGCCGCTGCTGTTCGGCGACCTGGTCGCCGAGCACTACGAGGACGCCTTCCACCAGGCGCATCCGCGCATCGACCAGTTGCGCGAGAAGATGGAGATCGTCGAGGACGAGCGCTACAGCCGCGAATACCTGGAAGCCGACAAGAGATCCATCGCCAATGCCCTGCAGGTGTTCTTCACCGATGGCAGCAGCACCGAGAAGATCGCCGTGGAATATCCCATCGGCCATCGCCGTCGTCGCGAAGAGGGCATTCCGCTGCTGGAGCGCAAATTCCAGAGCAACCTGGCCACGCGCTTCCCGGCCGGTCGCTGCGCCCAGATCTTCGCGCTGTGCAAGGATCAAGCAGGATTGGAAGCCACCCCGGTGCATCGCTTCGTGGACCTGTTCGTGCTGTAAACGGAAGAGGCGACTCGCTCGATCCGGGAGGGCCATCCAGGATCAGGCGAGTCGCCTCAGAGGTGGGGCAGGGCGCGGCGGGTGATCAGCTACCCGCCGCGCCCTTTTTCTTTCAGTAGTAGCGATCCACATAGGCCGGCTGCTGCTGCCGACCGGCCAGGCGCCAGTGCTCCTGCAGGGCGGTGTGGACGCTCCTGATGAAGTTGTCGTCCGCCGCCGCCGACTTGCCGACGTAGCCGCCGCCCTTGTTGTAGGTCTTGAAGCGGATGCGCAGGCTGGGATGGCGCTCTTCGAACTGCTCGGGCGTCTCGCCGCCGGGCAGGCGGTCGACGTGCACCGCCCCGCTCTCGCAGACCCAGAGGATGTGGTTGTGGTTCTTGTCCTTGAGCCGGCCGAAGAGTTGCTTGAGATCGTCCAGGCTGGGGTTGTCGTTCAGGTTCATGAGCGTGTCCTCCGCAGTGGCCGTGATCAATGGAACTGGTTCATGGTGTTGTCCTTGCCCGCCGCCTTGAGCGCGGCTTCCCCGGCAAAGTATTCCTTGTGGTCGTCGCCCATGTCCGAGCCGGCCATGTTCTGGTGCTTGACGCAGGCGATGCCCTGGCGGATCTCCTGGCGCTGCACGCCCTTGACGTAGGCCAGCATGCCTTCCTCGGCGAAGTAGCCCTTGGCCAAGTTGTCGGTGGACAGGGCCGCGGTGTGGTAGGTGGGCAGGGTGATCAGGTGGTGGAAGATGCCTGCCTCGCGCGCCGCATCGCGCTGGAAGCTCTGAATCCGCGCATCGGCCAGGCGCCCCAGTTCGGTGTCGTCGTAGTCCACGCTCATCAGCTTGGCGCGGTCGTAGGCGGAGACGTCCTTGCCCTCGGCCTGCAGGGCGTCGAACACCTGCTGGCGGAAGCTCAGGGTCCAGTTGAAGGAGGGGCTGTTGTTGTAGACCAGCTTGGCATTGGGCACGACCTCGCGGATGCGGTCGACCATGGCCTTGATCTGGCCGACGTGGGGCTTCTCGGTCTCGATCCACAGCAGGTCGGCACCGTTCTGCAGCGAGGTGATGCAGTCCAGCACCACGCGATCCACACCGCTGCCGGCACGGAACTGGAACAGGCCGCTGGCCAGGCGCTTGGGCCGCAGCAGCTTGCCGCCGCGGCTGATCAGCACATCGCCGTTGCCCAGCTGGCTGGCGTCCACCTCATCGCAGTCGAGGAAGCTGTTGTACTGGTCACCCAGGTCGCCCGGCTGCTTGCTCACGGCGATCTGCTTGGTCAGGCCGGCGCCCAGGGAGTCGGTGCGGGCGACGATGACGCCTTCGTCCACGCCCAGTTCGAGGAAGGCGTAGCGCACGGCGTTGATCTTGGCCAGGAAGTCCTCGTGGGGCACCGTGACCTTGCCGTCCTGGTGGCCGCACTGCTTCTCGTCGGAGACCTGGTTTTCCAGCTGGATGCAGCAGGCGCCGGCCTCGATCATCTTCTTGGCCAGGAGGTAGGTGGCCTCGGCGTTGCCGAACCCGGCGTCGATGTCGGCGATGATCGGCACCACATGGGTTTCATGGTTGTCGATCTTGGCCTGGATGGCGGCGGCCTTGGCGTTCTCGTCGGCGGCGCGGGCGCCGTCCAGCTCGCGGAACAGCATGCCCAGCTCGCGGGCGTCGGCCTGGCGCAGAAAGGTGTAGAGCTCTTCGATCAGCGCCGGCACGCTGGTCTTCTCGTGCATGGACTGGTCCGGCAGCGGGCCGAATTCCGAGCGCAGCGCGGCGATCATCCAGCCGGACAGATAGAGGTAGCGGCCTTTCGTGCTGCCCAGGTGCTTCTTGATGGCGATCAGCTTCTGCTGCCCGATGAAGCCGTGCCAGCAGCCCAGCGACTGGGTGTAGGCGCTGCTGTCGGCGTCGTAGGCGGCCATGTCCCGGCGCATGATGGCCGCGCAGTGGCGGGCGATGTCGAGACCGGTCCTGAAGCGATTCTGCAGGCGCATCCTCGCTGCGTACTCCGGATTGATGGCGCTCCAGTGATTGCCGGTGCTGTTCTTGAGGGCGGCGATGGCCTGAACGTCGTTCTCGTAAGCGGACATGAGTCGATCCTTCTCGATGAGGTTGGCTTGGGTACCAGTCTTTTCCCAACGTCCGGCAGCGGGATGGCGGTTGCCACCCGGATACCGGTCGCGAAGGCGAAAGGTCAGCCCAGCTGTCGAGTCATGTCGCCGTACGTTCCTGCATGGATCCGGACGTCACCTCTGGCGACGCTGCCTCGAGCAGCGCGGCATTTCAGTCGTCTTCTCTTGTAGTGCCTCTTGAGCATCACTACGCAAGACGGCCCGAGGGTCACCCGGAGCCCAGGCGCGACCCGCATGGATAGGGGGTTCGCGTCCGGTGCAGCTAGAGATTTGCAGGAGACAAGGGCGTCGTCAACTCAGTTTTGTAGTGCTTTCGTATAGTCACTACAAAAGTCGTAGACGCGGCCGGGAGCGGGTTTGGGGCGTCTATTGCTGACTCATGGGTCGCCGATGAGGGCAAAACAGGGCCGCAAGCCACGGCGCTGGCCGTGACCCTGCGGTCACTCAAAGGGTGAGCCGGCGGCCTCCGGTCGCCCCTCCTGGTGAGGGGCGGCGGTGCGGGAAGAGGGCGGGACTTGCCGGTCAGTGCCGACGAACGGTAAGTCCCCTCCTGCCTTAGGACGAGGTAGCGGCGGTGAGACCGGTCAGGGTATCGGCGATGTCCTTGGTGCGGTGGGAGGTCTGGGCGGTGAGGCGACCGGACTCGCGCAGGACGGCGAGCAGCTCCTGCAGCGAACCCACGTCCTGGGCCTGGCCGGCGATATGGGCACCGACCTCGCTGATGGCGCGCGACAACTGGTCGATGTCGGCGCCGATCTCGGCGGCGTTCTTGTGGGTGATGGCCGCCAGGTTGCGCACCTCGTCGGCCACCACCGCGAAGCCGCGACCGCTCTCGCCGGCGCGCGCCGCCTCGATGGCCGCGTTGAGCGCCAGCAGGTTGGTCTGGCCGGCGATCTGCTGGATCACCTGGACGATGGACTGGATGCGCAGACTCGACTGGCTCAGCTCGTTGGCGCTGCGCACCACGTCCTCGGCCTGTTCGGTGAGGTGCTGCACGGTGCTGTCGGCCTGGCGGGTGACCTCGCCCTGCTGCAGGATATTGCCCGCCAGATCGTCCATGCTGCTGTGCAATTCGCCGGAGTAGTGCCGCAACTGCTCGCCGATCTCCTGGCGACTCTGGTGCGCCTGGCGCAGCACCTGGCCAAGGTCGGCGAGGCCGCCGAACACCGCCTGGATGGAGTCGTCGAGGCCCTGGGCATCCACCACACCCGTGAAGTTCTGCCGCTTGAATTCGTTGATCTGGTTGACCACCACCTGGCTCAGACCGGCCAGCTTCTTGATCTGCCGGCGCAGGAAGAAGGCCTTGAACTCGCCGTAGTGGGCGGCGAAGTTGTCGACGTAGTCGTCGCGGAAGGGCGCGCCCTCCGGGGTACGGAAAAAGAACACCGCGGTGAGCGTCTGGTTGAGGTTCAGGCCGAGGATCTCGCCAAAGGTGGAAAAGCCCACCACCGGCGTCTGGCCGAACACCTCGCCCATGCGCGGCAGCTCGGCGCCGTTGTTGGCGCGGCGCAGGATGCAGTCGTTGAGCACGCCTACCAGCGGGGTGCCGCTCTTGCCCTGCAGGAAGCGGGCGAAGTCCTCGCGGGTGGCGTCCACCAGGGAGGTGCGCTTGACCATCACCAGCTCTTCGCCGGGCGCCACGTCGCAGAACAGGTGGATGCGCTCGCGCTCGTAGTCGATGCGGGCGATGGAACGGACGAACAGCTCCTCGCCCACGCGGATGGCGAAGGAATAGTCCGCCAGGCGCTGCGCCAGCTGCTCGGCGCCGCAGCTCAGGGCCTCGCAGAGGGCCGCCACCATGCTCTTGATCTGGCCGCGGCTGTCGACCACCTGGCTGATGTAGCGCTCTTCCAGGGAGGCGGTGAGGACACTGAGGCTGAGCGGCGTGGCGCTGAAATTCTGGCTCTTGAACACCCCGAAGCGGGTGTTCCGGGCCATCTTCAGGAAGACCAGCTGGGCATGGTTTTCATAGGCCTTGCGGCCATCGTGCAGCAGCGTCTGGCGGAAGTCGCCCTTGCCGCCGGCGGAGCCGCCGACGAACAGGCAGGGAAAGCGGCCGGACTCGTACAGCGCCTCCATGAAGAAGGATTCCGAGGCGGACAGGCCGTCGAACAGCACGAAGGCCAGGGTATCGCGGTGATCGATGGGCGTGCGCACCTGCAGGCGCTTGAGCGACTCGGTCAGGCGGGCGAGGCGCTCCTTCATGCTGCGCCGCGGTCCGCCACGGCGGATGTCCTCGCTGTCCAGCGGCACGTGCACCACCTCGGCCGAGGCGATGACCGAGGCGTCGAAGAATTGCAGCACCAGCCGGTCCCAGGCGCCGTCGGCGGCGCAATACAGGCGCTGCTCGCTGCCGCAGAGTTCGCCGGAGGTGGTGCACAGGCTAATGGATGCGCCGGGAAAGCGCCCCGCCAGCTGCCGGGCGATGGCGTTCAGGTCCAGGTGCGGCGAAACGAAGCCGGCGATATAGGTGGGCTTGAGGGCGACGCCGCCGAGGCGGTCGCCGAGTTCGCGAGCGGAGCAGGTCAGGCTGAACACGCCGCTACCGCCCTGGCGGGCACGCGCGCCGAAGCGTTGCAGAAACCCCATGATTGTTCCTCTTGTCTGGCAGGCTGGGAAAGGGAGCTCACCCAGGCATCGGCGCGTTTGCCGGTGGCTTGATAGGGGTGTGCGCCCAGGCCGCAGGCGACCGGGCGCAACGGATCAGGGGTGCGGCAGAGGCCGGGGCTCTGGCATGAGCCTTGGCGTGATAACGAGCGTGCGCATGACCCCGAGGTCGCCCGCAGCGAGGCGACCGGTGGTCATGGCTGACGCCGGAAGGCGACTAGTCCTGTTCGCCGTGCTCGGCGATGGCCTCGGCGCCGGTCAGCTGGCGGGTCTGGTTGGCGAAGCAGTACCAAGCCGGCTTTTCCTCGATGAAGATCTCGCTGTCCAGCAACCAGTCGCTGCCCTCGAGCAGGCCCACCGGAATGGCGTAGTACGGCTCGGCCTTGAGGCGGTAGAACAGGTGGGTGCCGCAGTGGCGACAGAAGCCGCGCTCGGCCCAGTCGGACGAGGCATGGACGGCCAGGGCATCGCCACCGCCGATCACTGGTGGCTGAGCACAGTCCACTGCCAGCAGCGGGCCACCGCTCCAACGGCGACAGGTCCGGCAATGACAGGCCGAGACGGCAAGGCTGTCGAGGCGACAATCCAGCTGGACGGCGCCGCACAGGCACTGACCGTGACGTTCGAGGGGAAGGGACATGGCACTATCCTCGTGAGACAGGAGGTCTGCAGGATAGCCGGTTGGGCGCAGGGAAGGGAGGTGCCCCCGCTGCGAGCGGGAGCACTGGCGCGATCAATCTTCGCGGCTGGTGACTTCCACCAGGTGATAGCCGAACTGGGTCTTAACCGGACCCTGGACTTGGTGCAGCGGGGCGCTGAACACCACGGTGTCGAATTCCTTGACCATCTGGCCCGGACGGAAGGTGCCCAGGTCACCGCCCTGGCGGCTGGAGGGGCAGCTGGAGTTGTCCTTGGCCACCTGGGCGAAATCGGCGCCCCCTTCGATGGCGGCTTTGAGTTCGTTGCACTTGGCTTCGCTGGAAACCAGGATGTGGCGGGCAGAGGCTTTGGCCATGGGAGAGACTCCTGTTGAATGAGCCGGCGAGCCTACTCCAATCACCCTTGCAAGCAAACTGCCATCCGTTCCTCGGCTGGCCACCGGTCTGGCTTGCGCCCTGGATTCAGGCCGGGTACATAGCGCTTCCGTCTTTTCCGGATCCGCTCGCGCATGTCCCGTTTCCCCGCCTTGTCCCTGTTGCTGACCACGACCCTGCTGACCCAGGCCGCCCTCGCCGCGACGCCCGAGGAGGCGCGTCTGGTCAGTCTGATCAACGCCTATCGCGCCGCCCCCCAGGGCTGCCCGGGTACCCGCGCCGCGGCGCCGCTCGCCGCCGACAATCGCCTGGCGGCAGTGCGCCTGACCGGTCGCGATCGGCTGCAGGGCGATCTGCGCGCCGCGGGTTATCAGGCATCGGCGGTGCAGGTGATCATGCTGGCGGGCGCCCCCACCGCCCAGGCGGCCATGGCCGGACTGCGCCAGCAGTATTGCCGGCCGCTGGCCAGCAGCGACTATGCGCAGATCGGGGTGAGTCAGCAGGGTCCGCGCTGGCAGCTGGTGCTGGCGCGTCCGGTGGTGAGCGCCGGCCTGGGCGACTGGCAGAGCGCTGGCAAGGCGGTGCTGGCCGAGGTCAATCGCGCCCGGGCCCAGGCGCGCACCTGCGGCACCCGCCGTTTTGCCGCGACCACCCCGCTGCGCTGGAATCCGGCGCTGGCCAATGCCGCCCTGGCCCACAGCCAGGACATGGCCGGTCGCGACTACTTCTCCCATACCGCCCCCGGCGGCGGCACCGTGGCCGAGCGGGTGGGCAAACAGGGCTACGGCTGGACCCGCATCGGTGAAAACATCGCCGCGGGCGCCGGTTCGGTCAGCCAGGCCATGCAGGGCTGGCTGGCGAGTCCGGGCCACTGCGCCAATCTGATGAATCCGGAATTCACCGAAATGGGCGCGGCCTATGCCCTGAATCCGCGGAGCACCCACAGCCTCTACTGGACCCAGGTGTTCGGTCGGCCGCGCTAGGCTCTGTACGAAAAGTGCCTGCACTCGGTGATGCGTCGTTGAAAACGCCTTCGGAATGCTCATTTACCACTCGTAAACTCCGCTTCCTCAGGCTTCTTTTCGCCTCGCCTGACCTTCGCTCGGCGACCTTTCGCGCAGAGCCTAGGTCGGGTACTCGGCGATCTCGATCAGATTGAGGTCGGGATCGCGGACATAGACGGAGCGAATCGGTCCGGTGGCGCCGGTGCGAGCCACCGGGCCTTCGATGATCGGCCAGCCCTCGCGCTGCAGATGGGCGATCACCTGGTCCAGCGGCTCCCGGGCGATGAAGCAGAGGTCGAGGGCGCCCGGCACCGGCAGGTGCGCCTTGGGTTCGAATTCGTGCCCCCGCTCGTGCAGATTGATCTTCTGGTTGCCATAGCGCAGCGCCTTGCGCCCCGCGCCAAACGTCTCCAGGCGCATACCCAGCACCCGGGTGTAGAAATCCTCGCAGGCGGCGAGGTCGATGGTGGTCAGGACCAGATGATCCAGATGGTCGATCAGCATGGTGGACTCCGCGTCGGGACTGGCGTCCCACTGTGCCAGTCCCGGATGCGGTGCGCCATTACTTGCCGTGGGCCTTGATCCAGCGATTGAGCTGGTCGATTTCCTTCTGCTGGGCCTGGATGATGTCCTCGGCCAGCTTGCGCATCTCTGGGTCCTTGCCGTGCTGCAGCTGATAGCGGGCCATGTCGACGGCGCCCTCGTGATGGGCCAGCATGCCCTTGGCGAAGGCCAGGTCCGGGTCCTTGGCCTTGAGGCCTTCTTCCATGCCCTGGTGCATGGTCTCCATGCTCTTCTGCATGTCCTGGTGGGCCGGGTGCTGGGTCTCGGCGGCCTGGGCGACGCCGCCGGCGAGCAGACTGAGGGCGAGCAGGGTGGAGGAGAGGACGATACGCATGGGGGAGGCTCCTGACTGGGCTGGTGACGCCGAGGCTAGAGCTTGCCCCTGGGGTAAGGTCAATCGTCCGGCGCGTTTCGCTCGGAGCTTCGTCCAGGCAAAAGGTTTCGCGATGTTTTGTCGCAGCGCCAGGCGATCGGCGTGCTGCTCCCGGGTAAAAAAGCGCCACCGATCAGGCGGTTGGCCGCTTCGGCCAGGCGATTGCCGCTGTCAGGCGCAACTGCGGGAGGTTGTGATGGTCCGAATCGACAGCGTAGAATTTTTACTACATTCAATTCCAATCCCTACCTACGGCAGACTTCTCGCTCGCGACCCGGCGTCGCAGGCGGGCCAGGCCTTTGCTCGTGGGTTTTTGTCGTCGGCTTTCTGACCGAGAGTCGCCATCCACCCTTTCGCTCTGGAGTAGAAGACCCCCCATGGATGCTACCGCCGAAGCCCGGAAGCCCAGCTGGTCCGGTGTCATCGCCCTGGCCCTGGCCGCCTTCATCTTCAACACCACGGAATTCGTTCCGGTGGCGCTGCTCAGCGACATCGGGCGCAGCTTCGACATGCGCCCCTCGCAGGTCGGCTTGATGCTGACCATCTATGCCTGGGTGGTGGCCCTGATGTCGCTGCCGATGATGCTCGCCACCCGCTCCATCGAGCGGCGCCGGCTGCTGGTGTTCGTCTTCATCGTGTTCATCGCCTGCCACGGCCTCTCCGGGGTGGCCTGGAGCTTCGAGGTGCTGGTGGCCAGCCGCATCGGCATCGCCTTCGCCCATGCGGTGTTTTGGTCGATCACCGCCTCGCTGGCGGTGCGCATCGCCCCGGCCGGCAAGCAGACCCAGGCGCTCGGCCTGCTGGCCACCGGCACCTGCCTGGCCATGGTGCTGGGCATCCCGCTGGGTCGGGTGCTGGGTGAATTGCTGGGCTGGCGCTACACCTTCGTCGCCATCGCGGCGCTGGCGGTGGGCACGGTGCTCTGGCTGGCGCGCAACCTGCCGCTGCTGCCCAGCGAGAATTCCGGTTCCCTGGCCAGCCTGCCGGTGCTGTTCAAGCGCCCGGCGCTGCTGTGCATCTACCTGCTCACTACCCTGGTGGTGACCGCCCATTTCACCGGCTACAGCTACATCGAGCCCTTTGCCGTGGAGGTGGCGGGCATGGGTGGCATGCAGATCACCGCCTTGCTGCTGCTGTTCGGCGGCTCCGGCGTCATCGGCTCGCTGCTGTTCAGCCGCTACAGCCTGAGATTCCCCAATGGTTTCCTGATCGCGGCCATCGCCGGCATCGCCCTGTCGCTGCTGTTGCTGCTGCCGTTCGCCTGGAAGAGCTTCATGCTGGAAGGTCTGAGCGTCATCTGGGGCATCGCCATCATGAGTTTCGGCCTGGCGCTGCAATCCAAGGTGCTGGCCCTGGCCAAGGACGCCACCGACGTCGCCATGGCGCTGTTCTCCGGCATCTACAACGTCGGCATCGGCGGCGGCGCCCTGCTCGGCAGCGTGGTGGGGACCCATGTCGGCATGCCCTACGTCGGCCTGGTGGGCGGCAGCCTGGCGGTGGCCGGTCTGCTGTTCGCGGTGTTCATGACCCGGCGCTACGCCGAGCAACTCAACGCCAATCCGCTATAAGGCCCGCGGGCGCCTCTTCGGCGAGGCGCCCCGGCCGCGCGACCCGGGGGTCGCGAACTGTCTACCGGGCCGCGTCCGCCAGCCATGGAGCGGCCCGGGGCGAAGCGCTAAGCTGCGGGCACCTGGCGCTCCGGCCAGGCTGCCGGATGCGCTCGCCATGAATCGACTGCTGTTCAATCTCTTCGTCTGGACCAAGGTGCCCATCGCCAAGATCGCCGGCCTGCGCCTGCGCCACCTGGACGATGCCGGCTGCCAGATGCAGGTCACCCATGGCTGGCTGAACCAGAATCCCTTCAAGAGCATGTTCTGGGCGGTGGAGGGCATGGCGGCGGAATTTTCCACCGGCATCCTCGCCGACCGGCACATCCGCCGTTCCGGCAGCCGCTACGCCATGCTGGTCGTGGCCATGAGCGCAACCTTCAGCAAGAAGGCCGTGGGCACCATCGTCTTTCGCTGCGACCAGGGCGCGGCCATCGCCGCGGCGCTGGTGCGCGCCCGGGAGACCGGCGAGCCGCAGCAGGTCGAGCTGCGCAGCGTCGGCACCGACGAAAGCGGTGAGCAGGTGGCGGAATTCTTCTTCACCTGGAGCTTCAAGGCGCGGGCGCCGCTGGGGACGTCCCGGTAGGAGCGACTGTCTTTCTTTATCGCGGCCATGGCGGTCCGCCGATGCGGCCGTTCTGGCTTGGACTATCGCGGCCATGGGCCGCTCCTACAGGAGCATCATTTCCCTGTAGGAGCGGCCCATGGCCGCGATCGGTAGCATGACCCTCGGCGACTCCCGATCCGCTTAACGCCCGAAGCGCCCACCACGCCGCTCGCCGCGACCCTGGCGGCGGCCGCCCTTGCCCTGGCCCTTTTCCTGGCCACGCGGCCGGCGTCGGCGGGACAACTCCCGGGTGATGGCGTCGTTGAGCAGGTCGCGATGATCCTGGCCGCGTTCCAGGGCCGGAAACAGCTCGGGCAGGCTGCGCGACAGGTGCAGATAGGTCTCCACCACGTGCAGGGCGCTTTCCAGTCCGGCGAGATCGGTGCCCATGGGGATGCGCGGCAGATCCACCGGCTCGCCGCGGGCGACGCTGCGCAGCCAGCGCTGGGCCTGGCTGCTGGCCGGGCCTTCCAGGCCGCCACGGATCGGCGTGCAGGCGAAGATCCAGCGCAGCTGGAAGTCGATACCGGGCAGGTCGATCAGCTTGATCCACTCGGCCAGCTCGTCGGGCAGTACCGAGACGAAGGCGTCGCCATAGTTGATGTTGCGATTGAAGGTCAGCCAGGTGCGCAGCAGGCTGGGCTCCTCCATGAACTCGGACAGCGCGCGCAGGTGTTCCAGGCTCGGTCGCACCTGGAACTGGTGCAAATCCACCGGATCGTCCGGGCTGTGGAACAGCCGCTTGATGTTGCGCAGTACGTGGGGCTCCAGCGCGGTGATCTCGCCCTCGGCATGATGACCGAAACGCCCGGCACGCCCACCGATCTGCTTGACCTCCTGCACCCGCAACGGCCGGTTCTCCACCCCGTCGAATTTCTCGTCGGTGTAGAAGCACAGGGTATGGGCCGGCAGGTTGAGGCCCATGCCCACGGCATCGGTGGCGACCATGATCTCGGTCTCGCCTTCGCGGAAGCGCCGCGCCTGTTCCCGCCGCACCTCCGGCGAGAGGGCGCCATAGACCACCGACACCCGGCGGCCGGCCATCTCCAGCAGGCCCTTGAGTTCCAGCACCACCCGGCGGCTGAAGGCCACCAGCAGCGAACCCGGTTCCAGGCGCTCCAGGGTGGTGGCGTGGCGCGCCACCGTGACTGGCGACAGGCGCTTGGTGGGCTTGATCTCCAGGCGGTCCTCGCACAGCTCGCAGAGGGTGCGCAGCGAGGGTTCGATCAGCGCCGGGCCGGTCATCAGCAGGCGCTTGGTGTGGGCGCTGACCAGGGCATCGACCCAGGCCCAGCCGCGCTGCGGATCGGCCAGCATCTGCACCTCGTCGACCACCACCACCTCCCACTGCTGGCGGCGGAAGCGGGCGAATTCCTCCACGGTGCAGCAGAAGTGGGTGGCGCCCGGGCGGATGATCTCCTCCTCGCCGGTGACCAGCGAGCAGGGTACGCCAAGGGATTCCAGGCGCTCCTGATTTTCCAGGGCCATCAAGCGCAGCGGCGAGAGGTAGATGGCATGGGTCACCGCCGCCATGGCCTCGATGGACCTGTGGGTCTTGCCGCTGTTGGTAGGGCCAAGCAGGGCGGTCCAGGTGCGGGTCAGGCGGCGGGCCGGATAATTCTGGTGGTACTGGCCGAAGCGCGGATTGTTTTCCAGCAGCACCGCGAAGGCCATCTTCTCACGCTGCTGGGTCACGGCGTGGCGCAGCGCGCGGCGCAGCTTGTCGGCTTCCAGGCGCATCAGCTCCTGCAGGCGCGGCGTGCCCAGCTGGTGCAGATCGAAGTCCAGGGCATCGGCTTCGCCCACCAGCACGGCGAAACGCTCGCGCAGGTCCGCCTCGGCTTCGGCCCTTAGCGCGGCGACATCGGCGTCACTCAGCAGTCGGCCCTGGTTGGCCGCCAGCCGCCGGGGGATCTCCAGGCGAATGTCCTCGTGGGTCAGCACCACGTTGAATCTCAATTCGTGGCGCGTTTCGTTGAGCACCTCCACCGCCCGCGGCAAAAAGTCGTCCAGGCGGATCAACGCCTGGGGCACCCGCTCCAGCACCCGCTGGCGATCCTCGTCCGCCATTTCGGCGAAGGGCGCCGCCAGGAGGCCGAGCCGCTCGCGCACGGCATTGCCCAGACGCTCGCTGACCGCGGCGGCAAAGGCCTCGGCCGAAGCGCTGTCGGCCAGATTCAGCGCCCAGTGGGGTTCGAGCAATTCGCTCGCCGCGCCGCCGGTAAAGAGCTTTTCGCTGCCGAAGACATCCACCGGATAGCCGAAGGTCTTGCCGGCATTGAGCAGCGTCTGGCCCAGCAGGCTGTCGGGATCGGGCGCGCTGCCGACGGCTACCGCGGTGGCTTCGTCGAGACCCAGCCAGAAGGCCTTGGCGATACGACCCAGGTGCGGCAGGGGATAGCCCGAGTAGGGTTTGAACCAGAGTTCCTGGTGCTGCTGCTTGGCGACGAAGTCGGGATGGGTGCGGCCGGCCCAGTCGAGGAAGCGCTGCAGGCGTTCGAGGCGGCGTTGCTTGCGGAGGCGGTGATCGCTCATGCGGGTAGGGGCTTTCCTTGGGACTATAGGGCATGGGACCCCGGCCAGGGCCACGGGGTCACCCGGAGGCGCGCCATTCGGCAGATAGGGGGCACGTGGCTACGTCGGCGCAGTCTCCATCAGAAGGGTGACGTCTGCTACCCGCTCTTCCTTCTCTGTTCTGGATCACGCTACCCACATGACTTTTCTCGTCTGGGTCGGGGTATTGGGATCGCTGTTGATGATCCTCGCCCTGACCTCCGCCTATCTGCGCTGGCTGCCGGTCACCACCTCGGTGGTCTGCCTGGCCTTCGGCATGCTCATCAGCCCCATCGGCCTGGGCCTGGCCGAGGTCGACTTCCAGCAATCGGCAACCTGGATCGGCCACCTCACCGAGGTGGCGGTGCTCTTTTCGCTGTTCGTCAGCGGCCTCAAGCTGCGCCTGTCCTTTCATCGCTCTTCCTGGCATGGCGCCTATCTGCTGGCCGGGCCGGTGATGATCTTCAGCATCGCCGGGGTCTGCCTGGTCGCCCACTACCTGCTCGGTCTGCCCTGGGGCGTGGCCCTGCTGATCGGCGCCATCCTCGCGCCCACCGACCCGGTGCTGGCCGGGCTGGTGCAGGTCAACCACGCTCAGGATTTCGACCGGGTGCGCTTCGGTCTCTCCGGCGAGGCGGGACTCAACGACGGCACCGCCTTTCCCTTCGTGCTGCTCGGTCTGCTGCTCCTGCAGCATGGCGAACTCCAGTGGGGCTGGACCCTGGAGTGGTTTCTCAAGAATGTGGTCTGGGGCGTACCGGCGGGCCTGCTGCTGGGCTATGCCATGGGCAAGGGGGTCGGGCGGCTGATGATCTTCCTGCGCACGCGGCATGGCGACAGCACCATCTCGCCCAACGATTTCCTCGCCCTGGCGCTGATCGCCCTGTCCTATGTGCTGGCCGACGAGATCGGCGCCTTCGGCTTTCTCGCGGTGTTCGCCGCCGGCCTGGGCCTGCGCCAGGCCGAGGTACAGACCTCTGGTAATGCGGAAACGCCTTCCGAGCAACTGGCGCAACCGGTGATCGGTCACCTCACCGGAGCGCCGGAGCGTGCCACGGTGGCCAACGCCGAGGACATCGAGGAGCCGCGCATGGCCGCCGGGGTGATGATGGGCGACATGCTCGCCTTCGGCAGCCTGGTGGAGCGCTCCTTCGAGGTGCTGCTGGTGACCCTGCTCGGGGTGGTGCTGATCACCCATTGGGACAGCCGCGCGCTGCTGCTGGGCGCCTTGCTGTTCGTGGTGATCCGCCCGCTGGGCGTGGCGAGCATGCTGCCCTTCACCCGCATTGATCGCCACCAGGGTGCGCTGATCGGCTGGTTCGGCATCCGTGGCATCGGTAGCCTGTATTATCTGTGCTACGCGCTCACGCATCAGGTCACGGCCGACTGGGCCGGGACCATCGTCGACCTGACCCTGTCGGTGGTGGCCTTGAGCATCGCGGTCCACGGGATTTCCATCCAGCCGCTGCTCGACCGCTACGAGCGCCTCACTGCCCGTCGCGAGGGCTCGGCGAGACCCTGACCCCGTTTGCGACCTACACCGGAGGACGCATGTACTACGGCGAACGTCTCAATGCCTGGACCCATCTGGTCGGTGCCCTGCTGGCCCTGGCCGGCGCCATTGCCCTGGTGGTACTGGCCAGCCTGCAGGGCGATCCCTGGCGCATCGTCAGCGTGGCCATCTATGGGGTCGCGCTGGTGATCCTCTACAGCGTGTCGACCCTCTACCACAGCGTGAAGGGGCGGGCGAAACGCCTGCTGCAAAAGCTCGATCACCTGTCGATCTATCTGCTCATCGCCGGCAGCTACACGCCGTTCTGCCTGGTGACCCTGCGCGGTCCCTGGGGCTGGACGCTGTTCGGCATCGTCTGGGGGCTGGCGCTGATCGGCATGGCGCAGGAGCTCAAGCCGCGTTCGGAGGCGCGCATCCTGTCGCTGGTGATCTACGCCACCATGGGCTGGATCGTGCTGGTGGCGGTGGGACCACTGCTGGATCGCCTGGGCGGCGAGGGCTTCGCCTGGCTGGCGGCCGGCGGGGTGCTCTATACCGTCGGCATCCTCTTCTTCGTCTTCGACGATCGCTTCCGCCACTGGCATGGCATCTGGCACGGCTTCGTCATGGCCGGCAGCGCCCTGCATTTCGTGGCCATCCTCAGGTACGTGCTGCCGGCGCCCTAGGGCGGTCTTGAGGGGCTCGTCACAGATAGGATGGCCGCTGGCCATCCCTGGCGAACCTCCCGGGGGCGCCCGGGTTCAGAGCTAGCTGAATCCACTCCCCGAGCGTTGCTTTCCCGAAAACCAAGAAAAAGAGGAAGGTGAAACGTGTTCATCCGTCCCAGATCCCTCGTGTTGCTTCTGATACTTGCCTGCACCGCCTGCCAGGAAAAGGACGCCAAGACCGTCGCGGCACCGGTCAAGAAGGAAGCCGGCTTCGAACAGCGCGGCAAGGCCTCCTTCTACTCGCGCAAGTTCCACGGCAAGGAAACCGCCAGTGGCGAGACCTTCAACAACAACGAACTGGTCGCCGCCCACAAGACCCTGCCGCTCGGCACCCGGGTCAAGGTGACCAACCTGGAAAATGATCGCGCCGTGGTGGTGCGGATCAACGACCGCGGGCCCTATATCCGCGGCCGCATCATCGATCTCTCCCGCGCCGCTGCCCGGCGGGTGGACATGGTCGACGACGGCACCACCGCAGTAAAGGTGGAAAAGCTGGAGTAGCGCCTTTAGCGCGGCCAGACCACCTGATCCTTGCCCTGGCGCTTGGCCTGATAGAGGCCTTCGTCCGCTCGGCGCAGAGATTCGTTGAGCGACACCTGCGGGTCGAGGCGCAGCACCCCGGCGCTGAAGCGGATACCTAAGGGTTCGGCGTCCGCCAGTCGCTTGCGCAGGGTTTCCAGCAGATGGCTGACCTGCGCCTCGTCGAGACCGTGGGCCAGCAGGCCGAATTCCTCGCCGCCCAGGCGACCGCCCTCCAGCCGCGGATCGAGTCGATCGAGTTCCCGCGCCGTGGCGACCAGCACCTCATCGCCCACCTGATGGCCGTGCCGGTCGTTGATCTCCTTGAAGTTGTCGATGTCGAGCATGACGAAATGCCTGGCTTCCCGTCCGCTCTCGCCCCGCGCCGCGTCCAGCTGTTGCAGGAGCTTGCGGCGGTTGGCGATCCGGGTGAGTTCATCGGTTTCCGCGAGAATCCGATAGCGCTCCTTGAGCCTGAAGGTCCGTCGCATCCACTGGCTGTTGGCGTGGTTGTAGGCGATGCCGATTGCCAGGGAGACACTGACCAGCAGCCCGACCAACTGCTCCGGCATCGCGCTGGGTATCAACCGGTCCTGACCGATGAAGAGGATGAAGCCGGCGCCGGCCAGGGTGATGAGGTAGTGGGAGAGGCGGTAGGTCAGGCCGCAGGTGCCCAGAATGATGATGAGAGCGACGGGCAGATTCCAGTAGTGACCCACGGCGCCGCCATCCTGGATCTGGATGCGGAAGGCAAGGGCGAATGCCCAGATGTTGCCGGTAAAGGTCAGACTCATCATGCGTGCGCTGCGCGCCACGCTGAGCAGGGCGCTGATCGCCAGCAACAGCAGCATCAGCGCGAAATAGCGTCCCTTGTAGGGACTGCCGATCAGCGGATTGCACCACAGGGTCAGCGGCCACATCGCCAGCATCAGCGGCTGCAGCACCAGCAGGGGCGTGCGCAGCACCCGCCGGACGTGCTGTTCATAACGAATCTCGTTGTCCATCGACATCTCGAAAGGGGGTAAGGCCGATGGGCGATGACAAATCGGCCGGTGGCTCGGCCAGGGTGTGTCACTGTAATGGCTAAGTGCCATGGCTTCCAGTGCTCCAGCGTCGTCGTTGCCCGGCTTAGAGCGGTTTGCCGATGATTGGCATGACTGTATGGCCAGCCCGGTGCGGCACTGTATCTGGTCGAACGGCAGAGTCGCGGCCAAGAATCCTTGGATCGACAGCAAGCCCTTGGTAGCTCCCATGCACCTCGCCATCCTCACCTTCGACGGCTTCAACGAACTGGACTCCCTAATCGCCCTGGGCCTGCTCAATCGCATCAGGCGCCCGGACTGGCGGGTCTCGCTGATGGCGCCCACGCCTTTCGTGACCTCCATGAACGGTGTTCGCCTGGAACGTCAGGCCGGCTTCGACGAACTGACGGACTGCACCGCCGTGCTGGTGGGCAGTGGCAGCCGTACCCGGGAACTGGCGCGAGACGCCGCGCTGCTGGAACAGCTGGCAGTGCTCGATCCCGGGCGCCAGCTGATCGGCGCCCAGTGCTCCGGCACCCTGTTGCTGGCGCGCCTCGGCCTGCTCGACGGCGTACCCGGCTGCACCGATCTCACCACCAAGCCCTGGGTGCAGGAAGCCGGCATCGAGGTGCTGAATCAGCCCTTCTTCGCCCGCGGCAACCTGGCCACCGCCGGCGGCTGCCTGGCTTCCAGCTACCTGGCGGCCTGGGCCATCGCCAGGCTGCTGGGCCGCGACGCGGCGGCCGAGGTGCTGCATTACGTGGCACCGGTGGGCGAGAAGGAGGACTATGTGCAGCGCGCGCTCGGCAATATCGAGCCCTATCTCAGCCATCCATCCCGGGAGGTCGCCTCGGCATGCTGAAGATTCTTGGTCGCGTCTCTTCGATCAACGTACGCAAGGCGCTCTGGTGCCTCGATGAACTGGGCCTGGGCTACGAGCGCGAGGACTGGGGCGCCGGCTTTCGCTCGGCGCAATCCGCCGAGTACCTGCAGTGGAATCCCAACGGCCAGATCCCGGTCCTGCTGGACGGCGACTTCGTGCTCTGGGAGTCCAACAGCATCCTGCGCTACCTGGCCAATGCCCATGGCGGCGAGGCGCTTTATCCCACCGCTCCGCGCGCCCGGGCGCGGGTCGATCAGTGGCTCGACTGGCAGGCCTGCGAACTCAATCCGGCCTGGAGCTATGCCTATCTGGCGCTGGTGAAGCAGCAGCCACCGGAACCCGATCCGCAACGCCTGGCGCAAGGCATCGCCGCCTGGAACGGGCGCATCGCCATTCTGGAGGCGCACCTGGCGCAGCACGGTCCCTATGTGGCCGGCGAGTCCTTCAGCCTGGCCGACATCGCCCTGGGCCTGTCGCTGCACCGCTGGCGCAGCACCCCGATGGAGCGCATCGCCGCGCCGGCCATCATGGCCTATCTCGAACGCCTGGCCACCCGCCCGGCCTGGGCCTGCTATGCGAGCGATGCCACGCCCTGAGGCCTAGAGCCGCGCGGCGACCTCGGTGGTCGCCAGCAGATGCTGGAAGCCTTCCAGCAGTGCGGTTTCCGCCTGGGTCATGCGCTGTTCGCGGTGCCAGAGCAGGTGCACGTCGACATCGGCCACGCCCTCGCTGGGCGGCAGGCGCCAGAGTTCGCCGGCGGCCACCTCGTCGGCCACCACATGCTGGGGCAGACAGCCGATGCCGTAACCGGCGCCGACCAGGCGGCGGATTTCTTCGAGGCTGGGCGAGGAGGCCACGATACGTCCGGTGAAGCCCTGCTGATCGCGAAAGATGGTGAGCGGCGAGAGGCTGCCGCCAATCTGGTCGCTGGTGAAGCTGACGAAGTTTTCGCCCTGCAGATCGGCCAGCGACAGGCCACTGCGCCCGAACAAGGGGTGGCGGCGTCCGCAGAAGAAGGCGTAGCGCTGCTGCAACAGCACGCGCTGCTCCAGCTTGGGCTGAGGAATACGGCAGAGGGCGAGGCCCAGGGTCGCGGTCTTCTGCAGCAGGGAGCTGATGATGTCCGAGCTGCGCATCACGTCGATCTCCAGTTCTACCCGTGGAAAGCGACGGTGGAAGTCGGCGAGGAAGTCGTCGTAGCAGCGCGACTGGATGCGGCTGATGGTGAGCATCCGCACCTTGCCCACCACGGTTTCCGTCGAGCGCTCCAAGGCAGCGCCAAGGCGGGAGACGTTGCCATAGAGGTCGCTGGCGATCCGGGCCACCTCTTCGCCGGCCTCGGTGAGGGCGAAGCGCGGCCCACGGCGAATGATCAGCGCGCGATCGAGTTGTTCCTCCAGCCGCTTGAGGGCCTGGCTCACGGCTGGCTGAGTCAGGTGCAGCCGTGCGGCCGCACGACTCACGCTGCCTTCCTGGACGATCACCAGATAGGTGCGCAGGAGATTCCAGTCCAGCCGATCGTTGAGAAAACGCCGGCCCTCGGGCAAGGGCGCGGGGGAGAGCGGCTTATCCTGATTATTAGCCATGCTTATAGATAAGTATAAGAATTAGAAAATTGACTAATCTTAGCCCGCCAAGGGATAACGACGTCAAGGCGCCCTAGAGCGTCCTCGATCCTTCTTCCTCTCCTGCCCAACAAGAACGATACCCCCAGGAGTGCTGCGTCCATGTCGCCCTGATCGCCTCTGCCATCGCTCTCCGTGCGTCCGGCCTTTCCATCCGCCGCGCCGCCTCTCTTTCCGGCAGTCGATAGGAGCACCCTGCATGCCGTCCACCTCTCCTCGTCGCCAACCCAGACGCGCCGCCGCCGCTGCCTTCGTGGGCACCACCATTGAGTGGTACGACTACTACATCTTCGCCACGGCCGCCGCGCTGGTCTTTGGTCAGTTGTTCTTTCCTTCCGAAGACCGCTTGCTGAGCACCCTGGCTGCCTTCGGGACCTTCGCCGTAGGCTTCTTCGCCCGACCTCTGGGTGGCCTGGTCTTCGGCCATATCGGCGACCGCATCGGCCGCAAGAAATCCCTGATCGTCACCCTGCTGATGATGGGCGTGGTCACCGTGCTCATCGGCATTCTGCCCACCTATAGCCAGGCTGGCGTCTGGGCGCCGATCCTGCTGATCCTGTTGCGGGTGGTGCAGGGCATTGCCGTGGGGGGCGAATGGGGCGGCGCCGTGCTGATGGCCGGCGAGCATGCACCTGCGGGCCGTCGTACCTTTTTCGCTTCCTTCGCCCAATGGGGCAGCCCGGCCGGCCTGATCCTGTCGATCATTGCCTTTCGTAGCGTCACCAGCCTGCCGGAAGAGGACCTGCTCAGCTGGGGCTGGCGCCTGCCGTTTCTGGCCAGCGCGCTGCTGCTGGTGGTCGGGCTGGCCATCCGCCTGGGCGTGGATGAATCCCCCGAATTCGCCGAGATGAAGGAGCGCCAGGAAACGGTCAAGGCGCCGGCAGCCGAGGTGCTGCGCAGCGCCTGGCGTCCGTTGCTGCTGTGCATCGGTGCCAATACCCTGGGCATCGCCGGGGTCTATTTCACCAACACCTTCATGCTCAGCTACACCACCCAGGTGCTGGAGTTGTCGCGCTCGCTGATCCTCGATTGCCTGCTGTTCGTCGCCCTCATCCAGTTCCTGGTCCAGCCGCTGGCCGCACTGTCCGCCGAGCGCCTGGGCAGCGCCCGTTTCCTGCTGTTGATCGCAGCCCTGGCCATGGCCTCGCCCTATCCGATGTTCGTGCTGGTCAAGACCGGCTCGGCGCCGCTGATCGTGCTGGGAATCGCCCTGGCGGCGGCCTGCATGGCGTCCTTCTATGCGGTGATTGCCGGCTTCGTCAGTGGCGTCTTCGCTACCCGGGTGCGCTACACCGCCATCTCAATGGCCTACCAGATCTGTGGCGCCATCGCCGGTGGCCTCACACCCATGATCGGCACCTTGCTGGCTCACCGCTTCACGGGCGAGTGGTGGCCACTGGCGGTCTTCTACTCCCTGCTGGCCGGTCTGTCGCTGCTGTGCGTGGCCGCTCTGGCGCGCCGTCGGGAAGCGACCGCCCATGTCTCTCCCGCCTGAACACAAGGAATCCACCATGTATCGAATCGATGGCGAGCGTCTCTGGCAGAGCCTTGCCGCCATGGCCGAGATTGGCCCTGGCGAAGCCGGCGGCAGCAGCCGGCTGGCCCTGAGCGAAGAGGATCGCCAGGGGCGGGCACTGTTCAGCCAGTGGTGCGCGGCCGCCGGTCTCAGTCTGACGGTGGACCGCATCGGCAACCTGTTCGCCCGTCGTCCGGGCCGTGATGACCAGGCCGCGCCGGTGGTCATGGGCAGTCATCTGGACACCCAACCCAAGGGTGGGCGCTTCGATGGCGTCTATGGGGTGCTGGCCGGTCTCGAAGTGATGCGCAGTCTAAACGATGCGGACATCCAGACCGACCGCCCCCTGGAAGTCGCCGTCTGGACCAACGAGGAGGGCGCCCGCTTCACCCCGGCCATGCTGGGTTCCGCGGTTTTCACCGGGCAACTGCCGCTGGCCGAGGCCCTGGCGACCTGCGACCGGGATGGCATCTCCGTGGCTACCAGCCTGGAGCGCACCGGCTATGCCGGCGACCAGCCACTGGGGCGGACCTTCGACGCCTATTTCGAGGCCCATATCGAACAGGGTCCGGTCCTCGAAGACGAGGGCCTGGCCGTGGGCGTGGTGACCGGGGGCCAGGCGATCTGCTGGCTCGACGTGTGCGTCCAGGGCACCGCGGCCCACGCCGGGACCACCCCCATGGCCCGGCGCCGGGATGCCCTGTTCGGCGTCGGCCGGATGCTGGCCGCGCTGGAGGGTCTCGCATCTCGCTTCGGCGAAGGACTGGTCACCGTGGGGCAACTGGACGTGGCGCGCTCCTCGCGCAACACCATCGCCGGCGAGGTGCACTTCACCCTGGACCTGCGTCATCCCCAGGACCAGACCCTGGCGGCGCTGGAAGCCGCCGCGCGGGAATGCCTGGCCGCCGTGGCCGCCGAGCGCGGCTTGTCGCTGGGCGTCCGGCGGCACTGGCTGAGTCCTGCTACCCCCTTCGCCACCGACTGCGTCGCCGCCGTGCGCAATGCGGTCCAGGCGCTGGGCTATCCCCACCGCGACATCATCAGCGGCGCCGGTCACGATGCCATCCACCTGGCCAAGCACTGCCCCACGGCGATGATCTTCATCCCCTGTGCCGGCGGCTTGAGCCACAACGAGGCCGAATCGGCCAGCTTCGACGACGTCCGCCGCGGCGCCGACGTCCTGTTCAATGCCGTGCTGGCCCGCGCGGGCCATCAGGAGAGATGACATGAAGACCTTTTTCCATCCCGATCAGCGCCTGCACCATCCGCGCAGCTACCTGTCCCGTGGCCAGATGCGCACCCCCCAGGAGGTACCGGCCCGCCTCGACGCCCTGCTGGCCGCGGTGGAGCGACTGGGCTATCCCCTCGAACAGCCGGCGGATCACGGTCGCGCGCCGCTGCATGCCGTGCACGGCGAGGCCTATGTGACCTACCTGGAGAATGCCTATCGCGACTGGCACCAGGTACCCGAGGACTGGGGTGACGAGGTGATGTCGAACATCTATATCCGCGAGAACAACCCGCTGCGTGGCATCCTCGGCCAGACCGCCCGCTACCTGGCAGACGGCAGTTGTCCGATCGGCGCCCAGACCTGGGCCGCCGTCTATGGCTCCGCCCAGAGCGCGGTCGCCGCGGCGCGCTGCGTACGGGACGGCGCGCCAGCCGCCTATGCCCTCTGTCGTCCACCCGGGCACCATGCCCGCGCCGAGGCGGCCGGTGGCTTCTGCTACCTGAATGGCGCCGCCATCGCGGCCCAGGAGTTGCGCGCGCGCTTCGCCCGGGTCGCCATCCTCGATACCGACATGCACCACGGCCAGGGCATCCAGGAAATCTTCTACGACCGGGATGACGTCTGCTACCTGTCGATCCATGGCGATCCGACCAACTTCTATCCGGTGGTGGCCGGTTTCGCCGATGAACGCGGCAGCGGGCGGGGCGAGGGCTGCAACCTCAATCTGCCAATGCTTCACGGCGCCTCCGAGGCGGACTTCTTCGCCCGGCTGGATCAGGCGGAGACGGCACTGCGTGAATGGGCGCCGGACGTGCTGGTGCTGTCCCTCGGCTTCGACATCTACGAAAACGATCCGCAGTCCAAGGTGGCGGTGAGTCAGGCGGGATTCGGCCTGCTGGGCGAAAGGATCAAGGCCCTCGGGCTGCCCACGGTGATCGTGCAGGAAGGGGGATACGACCTGGAAACCCTGAGCGACAACGCCGAGCGCTTCTTCCGCGGTTTCGACGGTCGGTGACAGCCGGCCCCCGACGCCAGTGCCGGGGGCTCACCCGATCAGGCGAACACGAAATACTTGCGCACCGTCTCGACCACTTCCCAGGTGCCCTTCATGCCGGGTTCGACGACGAAGATGTCGCCGGCTTTCAGGTGGATGGGCTCCTGGCCGTCGGGGGTGATGATGCAGTAGCCCTCCTGGAAGTGGCAGTACTCCCACTTCACGTAGTCGACGCGCCACTTGCCGGGGGTGCAGATCCAGGTGCCCATGATCTTGCTGCCGTCATCGGAGGTGTAGGCATTGAGGTTGACGGTATGGGGCTCGCCTTCGATGCGCTCCCATTTGCAGGCATCGACCACGGGCAGGGGTTGGGTGTCGCGCAGAACGGTGATGGGCGGGTTGGCCATGGCGGCTCTCCTGTTGATGGAAGCCGCCAAGGGTGAAGGGTCGCCCCGAAGCTGGGTTGTCCAGGGTCGACACCTAACGGTGCATTTGCGCTGTCCGAGCGACTAGCGCTCCACCTGCCGATTCCAGCGGGCGTTCCACTGCGGCCGCACCTTGTTCACTTCGTCCCAGTCGATGGTCACGGCGGTCTTCAGGTAGTTCTGCATGGCTTCCACCTGACCACGGGTCTTGTCGGTGGTGGGGGTGTTGGGGTTGGACGGGATCTGGTCGCCCAGTTCCAGCGCCGGCGCCTGGGCCTCGGGGGTCAGCAGGTATTCCGCCAGTTGCTGGGCCAGCTCGGGCTGGTCGTTGTTGGCGGTCACGCATTCGGCGACGTTGAGCACCACGGCGCCTTCCTTAGGCGGGGCGTATTCCACCGGGATGCCCTTGAGCTTGAGCGCGGTGACCTGGGTGGGCGTCAGCGGGAACAGCGCCGCCTCGTCGGTCTGCACCATCTCCGAGAGCTTGGCCGAGCTGGGGATGTACTCCAGCACATTGGGGCCGACGGTGGTGGACCAGGCCTTGAAGCCGGGGTCGACGTCCTGCTCGGTGCCGCCCTTGAGCCGGTTGAACATCAGGAAACCATGCAGCCCGAAGGTGGACGAGGACAGCGACTGGAACACCACCTTGCCCTTGTACTTGGGATCGGCGAGGTCCGCCCAGGAGGTCGGCGCGGCCCAGCCCTTGTCCTTGAACAGCCGGCTGTTGTAGGCGAGACCGGTCACGCCCAGGCTGACGGCGGCTGCCTGGTCCTTGATCTTGGCCTTTTCGGGGATCTGCGCCAGGGCCGCGCTGGGCTTGAGCGGGCTGCACAGATTCATGCCGATGGCGCGGTACATGATGCCGTCGTCGAGAAACATCACATGGATCGGCGGCTTCTGCGGACTGGCCTGGACCTTGGCGAGGATGTCCGCCGAGGTGCCGGGCACGATCACCACCTTGACGTTGTGCGCCTTCTCGAAGGCGGGCAGCACGCTATCGGCATAGAGGCGCTCCATGGTGCCGCCATTCATGCCGAGGTAGAGCGTCGGTTCGGCCACGGCGGCCAGGGGCAGGCCGGCAAGGGCCACGAGCAGGGCAGGGGTCAGGCGCATGTTTGGGAACTCCTGGGCTGGGAAGGGAAACGGGCGACGGAAAAGGCCTGCAGGCTGTGCCGGGGGGCGCCCTGCAGGATGCACTCGGCCAGGGCTTCGCCAGCCGCCGGCCCGATCTGGAAGCCCGCGCCGGCAAAGCCGAAGCCGTGCAGCAGGCCGGGGGTGGTGAGACTGGGGCCGAGCACCGGCTGGTGATCCGGCAGATAGCCCTCGACACCGCTCCAGGTACGGATGGCCTGGGCACCGCTGAGGGCCGGATAGAGTTCGGCGGCGTTTCTGAGGATGTCGAGGATGGCCAGCTGGCCGGGGCGGGCGCGGTCGGCGTCGAGGGCGAAACCGCGCCCGCCGCCCAGCACGCAATTGCCCCGCGCCACCTGGCGGGCATAGATGCCGCCGCCTTCTACGCCGGTGCTGGCGGTCATGAACGGCGGCAGCGGTTCGGTCACCAGCATGGCCGGATGGGCCGCGGTGAGAGGAACCGGCTCGCCGAAGCGGGCGGCCAGCTCCGCCGCCCAGGCACCCGCGCAATTGAGCAGCCAGGGCGCGCTCAGGATCAGGCCGCTGTCGGTGCGGACCTGGAAGCGCTGGCCGTCGTGCTCGACCGCGGTCACGGCGGTCCGTTCGAGGATGCGGGCGCCGGCGCGGGCAGCCGCCTGGGCGAAGGCCGGGGAGACCAGGCGCGGATTGGCGTGGCCGTCCTCCGGGCAGAAGGAGGCGCCCACGGCGATGTCGCCGACCCAGGGAAAGCGCCGGCGCAATTCGCCCTGGTCGAGCAGTTGCAGATCGAGGTCGAAGCCCTGGCTGGCCTGGGCATAGGCCTGCAGGGAGGCGAAGTCGGTGTCGCTGCGGGCCAGCTTGAGGTGGCCGGATCTGAGGTATTCGCCATCGGTACCCAGCAGGTCCCGCAGACCACCCCAGATCTGATGGGCGCGGCTGGACAGCGGCAACTGCACCAGCGGGCGGCCCTGGCGGCGTACCCCGCCGTAGTTGACGCCACTGGCCTGGGCGCCGCAGAAGTTGCGTTCCAGCAAGGCGACGCGCTGGCCGCCCTGGGCCAGGAACAGCGCCGCGCTGCTGCCGACGATGCCGCCGCCGATGATCAGGACATCCACGTCCAGCCGACTCATGGCGCCAGCTCCACGCCAAAGGGCAGCGGCTTGATCGGCGCCTGGGCGCGCAACCGGCCGATCTGGTCCAGCGGGCGACCACTGGCGCAGGCGATCAATTCGGCCGCCGCCGCGCCGCAGATGCGCCCCTGGCAGCGACCCATGCCGACCCGGCAGGTGGCCTTGACCCTGTTGATTTCCCAATGGCCCTGGGCCACGGCGGCGCGGATCTCGCCGGCGCTGACCTGTTCGCAGCGACAGACCGTGACTTCGTCCGGCGCCTTGGCCGCCCAGTCCGCGGGGAAGGGAAAGGCCCGCTCCAGGCCCTGGCGAAACACCTCGAAGCGCACCAGGCGTGCCTGCAGGGCCTGGATGCGCGTCCTGTCCACCGGCACGCCGCGATCGTCCAGCAGACTCAGGGCCGCCAGTTCGCCCGCCAGCTCGGCGGCATCGGCGCCCTGGATACCGGCGCCGTCGCCGGCCAGGTAGACCCCGGTCTGACTGCTGCGCCCACCCGGATCCCGCACCGGCAACCAGGCGCGATTGAGAGCGCTCCAGGCGAAGTCGCAGCCCAGCAGGTCGGCCAGCTGGGTCTCGCTGCGCAGCGTCTGGCCGAAGCCCAGGGCGTCGCACTCCAGTCGGTGCGCCTCACCATCGGCGGCGCGCCAGCGCACGGCGTCTACTCGACGCTCGCCTTCGACCGCCAGGAGCTCGGCACCCTGGTGCACGGGTACGCCGTGCAGTGCCAGCCAGCTGCGGTAGTAGAGGCCCTTGGCGAAGGTGGCCGGTTGACCGAGCAGGGCCGGGGTAGCGGCAGCCTGGTCGCGGAAGGGCGCGCTGTCCAGCACCGCCAGCGGCTTGGCCCCGGCCTTGGCGTATTGATAGGCGACCAGATAGAGCAAGGGGCCGGTACCGGCCAGCACCGGGCGGCTGCCGATGGCGCAGCCCTGGAACTTGAGCGCCACCTGGGAGGCCCCCAGGCTGTAGACGCCGGGCAGCGTCCAGCCCGGCACCGGCAGGATGCGGTCGGTGGCGCCGGTGGCGACGATCACCTGGTCGAAGGCCAGGCGATCGACATAGCGGCCCTGGCTCAGGGTATCCAGGGCGCGCGCTTCGGCATTCCACACCAGGGTGTCGGGTCGATAGTCCAGCTGCGCCTGCACGGCTTCCAGCGCGCCGTGCAGCGCCTGGGCCTTGCCGGCTTCGAAGCCGTACAGCGCCTTGCTCGGCCGCCGGAAATTGCCCGGTTGCTGGCGATAGATCTGGCCGCCGCCGCGGGCGCTTTCGTCGAGCAGCACCGGCTCGAGGCCATGGGCGACCAGGGTCTGGGCCGCGCGAATGCCCGCCGGTCCGGCGCCCACCACCACGACGGCGCTCACAGCGGCCGCCCCGGATCGCGGCTGACCTGCTGGCCCGCTTCGAGAAAGGTGGCGCAGGCGCGCACCCGGCGGCCGTCGGCCAGGCGCACCCAGCAGTCCTGGCAGGCGCCCATCAGGCAGAAACCGGCACGGGGTTCGCCGCCGAAGTCGCTACCGCGCAGGTGATCGCTCTGGGTCAGGATGGCGGTGAGCAGGGTATCGCCCTGCAGGCCCTCGGCCGGCTGGCCGTCGAGGGTGAAGGCCAGGGTCGGGCGGTCGCGTTCGGCCACCCGCTTGAGCAGTGCCATGGAGGGGTCTCGGCTGTTCATTGTTTGCCCACCAGCACGCGATCCAGGCCATAGATGCGGTCGAGCAGGATCATGGTGGCCGCGGTGAGGGCGATCACCAGGGCCGACACCGCCGCCATCATCGGATCGATGGATTCGGTGGCGTAGACGTACATCCGCACCGGCAGGGTCTGGGTCGCCGGGGAGGTGACGAAGATCGACAGGGTCACCTCGTCGAAACTGTTGATGAAGGCCAGCAGCCAGCCGCCGGCCACGCCTGGCAGGATCATCGGCAGGGTGATGCGGCAGAACAGCGTGGTGCGAC
The DNA here is from genome assembly GCF_026544185.1 of Pseudomonas sp. GM_Psu_1. Taxonomy (NCBI): domain Bacteria; kingdom Pseudomonadati; phylum Pseudomonadota; class Gammaproteobacteria; order Pseudomonadales; family Pseudomonadaceae; genus Pseudomonas; species Pseudomonas sp. GM_Psu_1. The sequence continues at coordinate 14,245 of NZ_JALNUX010000008.1, read as the reverse complement.
TGGCGCCCAGGCTCTCGGCGGCCTGCTCGGCGCTGCGGTCGATGCCGATGGCGGCGGCGATCACCAGGCGCAGCACATAGGGGGTGATCACCACCACGTGGGCCAGCACCAGCCAGCTGAAGCTGCCGTTCACCCCCAGCAGGGCGAACAGCCGCAGCATGGCCACGCCCAGCACCAGGTGCGGGATGATGATCGGCGAGAGGAACAGGCCGTTGAGAAAGCCCTGGCCGGGAAAACGGTAGCGGGTGATGGCCAGCCCCGCCGGCACCGCGATCAGCGTCGCCAGGGTGGCCGACAGCGCCGCCAGCTGCAGGCTGTTGTAGAAGGCGGTGAGGAAGTCCGCTCGCTCGAAGACGGCGGCGAACCAGCGCAGCGAGAAGCCGGCGGTGGGCAGGCTGAGAGTGTTCTCCGGGGTGAAGGCCACCAGGCAGACCACCACCAGCGGCGCCAGCATGAAGACCATCACCAGGGTATGGAAGGCGAGCCCGAGCGGGCCGTTGCGGGTCATTAGGTCAGACTCCCAGAGCACGTTTGTAGCGGCGTTCCACCAGGCGATTCCAGCCCAGCATCACCAGCAGGTTGAGCAGCAGCAGGGCCACCGCCAGGGTGGCGCCCATCGGCCAGTTGAGTTCGGCCAGGTACTGGTCGTAGATCAGGGTGGCGACCATCTTCAGCCGGCGTCCGCCGAGCAGGCCGGGAATGGCGAAGGAACTGGCGGCCAGGCCGAAGACGATCAGCGTTCCGGATAGCACCCCGGGCATCACCTGGGGCAGCACGATGCGGCGCAGCACCGTCAGGTGACTGGCGCCCAGGGACAGCGCGGCCTGTTCGGCGGCAGGGTCGAGTTTCTGCAGCGAGGTCCACACCGGGATGATCATGAAGGGCAGCATCACGTGGACCAGGCCGACGACTACCGCGAAGGGGGTGTAGAGCAGCTTCAGCGGGCGCCCGCCCAGGGCCACGATGGCCTGGTTGACCAGGCCGTCGGCGCCCAGCAGCAGACTCCAGCCAAAGGCGCGCACCACCACCGAGATCAGCAGCGGCGTCAGCACTAGGATCAGGAAGATCGAGCGCCAGGGCGCGCCCATGCGACTGAGGACGATGGCCTCCGGTACCCCGATCAGCACGCAGAGCAGGGTGACCAGGGCGCTGATCCAGAAGGTGCGCAGGAAGATCTCGTAGAAATAGGGATCGCCCAGCAGGCTCAGGTAGTGCGCCAGGGTGTAGCTGCCTTCCTTGATCCCGGTTTCGTAGTCGAAGACGTTGAAGGACAGCGCCAGGGTTAGCGCCAGGGGCGCCAGCAGCAGTCCGGCAAACAGCACCAGCGCCGGGGCGCTGAGCAGATAGGCGCGGCCGGTGCCGCGCAGCAGGGTGCTCATGCGGCAGCCTCCGCGGCTTCCAGACGGCGCAACAGACCGTCGTCCCAGTGCAGCCCGACGCGCTGGCCCTCGTCCAGTGGCGGCAGCCCGTCGTTGCTGCGCAGCACCGACACCTCGCCCAGCGCCGTCTCCAGGCGGTACAGCCACTGGCTGCCAAGGAAGAAGCGGGTCAGCACCCGTCCTTGCAGGCGACCCTCGCCGGCGGGGCGCAGCTCGATCTTTTCCGGCCGCAGCGAGATCGCCAGAGCGCCCCCAGCAGCGATCTGCGGCCGGCCCTGGGCATCCAGGCTGCCCGGCAATAGGTTGGCCTTGCCGACGAAGTCGGAGATGAATCTGTTGCGCGGATGCTCGTAGAGCCGATAGGGCGCGTCCACCTGGGTGATGCGCCCGGCCTCCATCACCACCACCCGGTCGCTGATGGACAGCGCCTCGGACTGGTCGTGGGTCACCATCAGGGTGGTGATGCCCACCTCGCGCTGAATGCGGCGGATCTCGAACTGCATCTCTTCACGCAGATGGGCGTCCAGGTTGGACAGCGGCTCGTCCAGCAGCAGCACCGGCGGGGCTATCACCAGTGCCCTGGCCAGGGCCACCCGCTGGCGCTGGCCACCGGAGAGTTCGCGGGGATAGCGCTCGGCGTGCTGGCCCAGGTGCACCAGGCCCAGGGCTTCCTCGACGCGGCGCGCCAGTTCCGCGCCCGCCACCTTGCGCATGCGCAGGCCGAAGGCGACGTTGTCGCGCACCGTCATGTGCGGGAACAGCGCATAGCTCTGAAAGACCACCCCAAGGCCGCGACTGGCCGGCTTGGCATGGGTGATGTCCTGGCCGTCGAGCAGGATGCGCCCGCTGCTGACCTCGACGAAGCCGGCGATCATCTGCAGGGTGGTGGTCTTGCCGCAGCCGGAGGGGCCGAGCAGGGAGACGAATTCGCCGCGCTCGATGGCCAGGGTCGAACCGGCCACCGCGTAGCTGTCGCCGTAGCGCTTGCTGAGATTGTCGAGAGTCAGGAAAGCCATGGCCGCAATGCTCCTCCGGTCGCGCCCACGGGGACGGTGGGCAAGGTTTTGGCAGGGCGAAAGACAGCCTGGATCTGGACGTTGGCGCTCGCTCGAATGGCGGCGTCCGGTGATTGTGAGTATCGCCCTATGGACCTGAAGGTAAGGGCGACCTAGGATGCAGGACAAGCAGGTTTTTCACTGAATGAACTCTTTTTTCGGATTTATTCATTCAGTGAAATATTTTGGAGTAGTGCCGATGGAAGATTCCATTGAAAGAAAGGCAGCGGCAGCTGAGCCAGGCGTCGGCGCCATTAGCCGGGTATTTGCCGTAGTGCGCGCCCTGGGCGAGGGGGATCCCGAAGGGGAAAAGGTCACCCGCCTGGCCGAGCGCGTGGGCCTGTCGCAACCCACCACCCACCGGCTGCTGCGCGGCCTGGTGGAAGAGGGCATGGTCGAGCAGTGCGCCCGCAGCAAGAGATACCGCCTGAGCCTGGACTTCTTCGCCCTGGCGGCTCGCGCCGGCCAGGTCGGCAACCTGCGCGACCTGGCGCGGCCGAGTCTGCTGCGACTGTCGGCGTCCCTCGGCGATTCGCTGTTCCTGCTGGCACGCAGCGGCTTCGATGCCATGTGCCTGGATCGCAGCGAGGGGCCCTATCCGATCCGCACCTTCACCGGCGACATCGGCGGTCGCGTGCCCCTGGGCGGTGGCCAGGGCGCCTTGGCGATCCTGGCCTTCCTGCCCGAGGAAGAGCGCGAAGAGGTGATCCGCTACAACCTGCCGCGGCTGCGCGACGCCCATCATTACGACGAGGTGCTGCTGCGCGCCGAGATCGACAACGTCCGCCAGCAGGGCTACGCCGCGCGCAACACCGGGGTGCTGGCAGGCATGGCGGGCCTCGCCGTGCCCATCCTCGACCGCAACGGCCGGGCAGTGGCGGCCCTGAGCGTGGGCACCCTCAGCGAACGCCTCAACGCCCAGCGCCTGCCCACGGTGATCGAACTGCTCCGCCGCGAAGCCGGGGTTATCGCCGCGCGCATCAACCCCTTCGATCCGGTCTTGCGCCGGCCGACCCAGGGGTTTGGTTAAAAAAGCGGACCGGAGCGGGTGTTATTACCCTTCGCCAGGCGGTCATAGAGCACCACGTTGACCGTGGCCGCCAAATTCATGCAGCCCTGGGTAGGGATGTACACCACGTCCTCACACCAGTCGCGCAACTCCTGGCTCAGGGAGCCGTCCTCGGCGCCGAAAAGGTAGAGGGCGCGATCGGGATGGGTGTACTCGGGCAGCGGCCGGGCGCCGTCCACCAGCTCCACCGCCACCGGCACGCAACCCAGCGGCAGGATGCGGCGCAGGTCGTCGATGTTGATCAGCGGGATGTCCTGGTGGACCTTCTTGGTGTCGGTGACGAAATCCTTGGCGCGGTCGTAGCGGGTGCCGGTATAGAACACCGAGGCCACCCCGTAGCAGCCCGCCGCCCTCATGATGGACCCGACGTTGGACGGCGACTTGGGGTTGCTCAGGCCGATGCAGGCGTATCTCTTGTTGCTCACGTCAAGGGACTCTCGGGAAAACCGCCAGTATAAGGCGTCCATCATCGCGAAAACCGACTAAGATGCGCGCCCGCATCTTCAGCCCCGAGCCCCTGCGATGTCCGCCACCGCCCTCTACACCGACCTGTCGGCCTACTACGACCTGCTCTGCGCCGACATCGACTACCAGGCCCAGAGCCAGGCGGTGCTGCGCCTGCAGCGGCTGTTTGGCAACGGCGGCAGCCGTCACCTGGATCTCGCCTGCGGCACCGGTCCCCATGTGCGGCATTTTCTCGATGCCGGCTTCCAGAGCAGCGGGCTGGACCTCAATCCGCCGATGCTGGCCCAGGCCGCGCTGCGCTGCCCCGAGGCCCAGTTCTCCTGCCAGGACATGTGCGCCTTCGAGCTGGAGCAGCCGGTCGATCTCATCACCTGCTTCCTCTACTCGCTGCATTACAGCGGTAGCCTCGCACGGCTCCAGGCGTGCCTGGCGCGGGTCCAGGCGGCCCTGACCCCGGGCGGCCTGTTCTGCTTCAACGCCGTCGACAAGCGCCGCATCGACAATGGCTCCAGCGTCGGCCACAGCGTCGCGCGGGCCGACGGCCACTTCAGCTTCGCTTCCGCCTGGCACTACCCGGGCGAGGGCGAGCACCAGCAACTCCGTCTGCGCATCGAACGCCGTCACGCCGGCCAGCAGCAGACCTGGCAGGACGAACACCCCATGGTGGCGGTGGACTTCCCCGAACTGCTGGCCCTGCTGGAGCCACACTTCGAGGTCCAGGTGCTGGAGCACGACTACCAGCGCATCGAACCCTGGGCCGGCGAGGCGGGCAATGCGCTGTTCGTCTGCGTCAAACGCTAGAGGGTGTTAGTGGGCATGGGCATGCATCCCGCCGTCCACCGCGATCACATCACCGGTTAGGTAGCGCGCCAGCGGTGAGGCGAGAAAGGCCACCACCTGGCCCACGTCTTCCGGCTCGCCGAAATAGCCGATGGGAATGTGCCGGGCGATAAAGGCTTGGCGCGCTTCGGGCGTCGGGTGCAGCCGCTGCAGGATCTGCTCGGAATTGATCCGCCCCGGGGCGATGGTGTTGACCGTGATGCCCTCGGCCGCCAGCTGACTCGCCAGCCCCTTGGACCAGAACTGGATCGCCGCCTTGGCCGCCCCGGCGCCGTTCACGTCCCGCGGCTCCATGCTGCCGCTGAAATTGACGATGCGTCCCCAGCGTCTTTCGCGCATTCCACCCAGCAGCGCCTGGGTCAGGCGGCGGGTCGCGGTGAAGTTGAGATTCCAGGCTTCGTCCCAGGCCGCGTCGTCCGCCGTTATCGAAAGCGGTCGTGTGCCGCCGGCGTTATTGACCAGGATATCCACCCGACCCAGCCCTTCCTCGGCTTCCCGTGCCAGGCGCTGGACGTCTGCGGCGTCGGTGATATCCGCTGCGATTACCAGCGGCCGGGCATGACCCGCCGCCACGATCTCCTCTGCCAGGGCCTCCAGAGCCTCCCGCCGCCGCGCGGTGATCGCCAGTCGAACGCCTTCGGCAGCCAGGACGCGGGCGATACCCGTGCCTATACCCATGCTGGCGCCGGTCACCAGGGCGGTACGGTCGTGCAGTTGCAGATCCATGATCGATTCTCCACTTCAGGGTCGTAGGGTGGAAAACGGCGCAGCCTTTTCCACGGGTTTGGCTGAGTGCAGCGAAGCCCAACACTTCGCCACCTCACCCACGCCACTAGCCTCAACCACCACCCTGATGAGATAAACACCCTCCCAGTGCGAGGATTCCTTAGCAGGAGTGTGGAATGGATCTGCTCGACAGCATGCAGGTGTTCGTCGCCGTGGTGGAGCGCGGCAGCCTGGCCGCAGCGGCCCAGGCCCAGGGCATCTCGCCGACCATGGCCGGCAATCACCTGCGCAGCCTGGAAAAGCGCCTGGGCTTGCAACTGCTGGTGCGCACCACCCGGCGCCAGCGCCTGACCGCCTTTGGCGAGGGCTACTACGCCCGCTGCCGCGAGATCCTCGCCCTGGTCGCCGACACCGACCGCCAGGCCGAAACCCAACGCCTGGCACCCGCCGGCATCCTGCGTGTGTCGGCGCCGGTGTCCTTCGGTACCTACGGCCTCACGCCTCGGCTGGGCGACTATCTGGCGCGGCAGCCCCAGGTCACCCTCGATCTGGTGCTGAGCGACCGCGTCCAGGACCTGGTGGAGGAGGGTATCGACATCGCCATCCGCATCGGTGAATTGGCCGATTCCTCCCTGGTGGCGCGACCCCTGGCGCCCTATGTGATGTGGTGCTGCGCCGCGCCCGGCTATCTCGCCCAGCGCGGCACGCCCGAGCGACTGGCCGATCTGGAAGCCCACGACTGCCTCGGCATGGACCCTCGCGCCCTGAGCCAATGGCGCGCCCAGACCGGCACCCCCTTCGGCCCGCTGCCACCCGGCCGCCTGCACCTCAGCAACGGCCCCGCCCTGCGCCTCGCCGCCCTGCAAGGCCTCGGCGTCATCCTCCAGCCGGCCTTCCTGCTGCAGGACGACGTCGCCGCCGGCAATCTGGTCCGCCTCTTCCAGGGCCAGGAACTCACCCGCCCCCTGACCGCGCTCTATCCCCAGACGAGATGGCGCTCGGTGACGGTGAGGAGCTTCGTGGAATTCCTGTTAACGGAATTCACCCCGTAGCGTGGAAAAGCTTCCTGGTGTCCCTGCTGCGACCTAAACTACAGCGGCTTATCTGTAGTTTGATCTGAATGGCAATCCCAATTCAGGAGTATGTTCTCCAACACGGCGGAGAATTTTCTGAGCTGCTGAAATCTTCGCTATAAGCCTTGCCGATACTAAGCAGTAAATGAATATCCAAGCAATAAGTGTGGATGAAAGTATTTTTTGAGCTTTTATATTTTTGTCTACCCATTCCTGCCCGTCTCGATCAAATAAGCTTTTGCATATCGAATTTGTTTGAGCTATAGGAAATTCTTTTTTATTACTGTAATTTTTTAAGAGGGTTTCGTCTTTACATTTTTCCGCAGTTATACCGGATTGGTCAAAAATTGAAATTTTAAATTCTTTTTTGGAAGCAAAAAAGCTTGGAGAATCAGGAAAGTGCGCCATCACATAGGGACTCGCTGCTATCGTTGCTAAGAGGATGATGGCGAAGTAGCCTGCTACTATGAATGTCACACACAGCCATTTCCTAAGTTTGTAGTTTAAGCTTTTAATGTGAATATTGTCGTTTTCTTTTAGATTTAAATAAGTAAAAGCTAGCTTTATTTCTCTTAGAGTTATTTTGTTATTATTTATCCATCTTGCAAAGTTTATGCTTTCTTCAAGATTTCCAATTTTCAGTCCAGTCTCGTATTTAAATTTTTCAGTTTCTCTTTCTCTCCTTTTTAAAATATTAAATTCTTCTGTTGTAAATTCAGGCGCTCCTCCTGCAAATTTCCATATGTAGTCTTTGAGTAGATAGCCGGTACCTGTTCTTGTCCAGATCCAAACAAAAGCTGCACTTAGTGCGATTAGGTTTCCGATTGCTAGTATTAAGGTGGTATTGCTTTTTACAAAGTCTATCGCGTCTGAGATTTCCATAAGACGTGCTACCTTCAAGTTTGTTGGACAGGTCGTGCTCCTTTTACAGTTATTGTCTAGAGGATTGCAACAAGATAATGCCTTACCACTGTCTGTTCTTTAACTATACTGGCAATGTGCCAAGTGGTTGAGTGGCGGTGTTAATCATTAGAAACGACCCATTCTGCATATGTGGCCTATCGCCCGCTAGGCTAGAAACTAGTAATAAAGCTTTCTGTGGTGTTTTTTCGCATAGACGAGCGCAGCTTTTTCATATTTTGAAATAAGCCTTGAACTTTGGTGGTGATTTTGATAATGAGGCGGCTCGCTCTTTTCACCGAAAATATGTGCCTTCATTACGCACTATTTTGCTGAGGTAGACCTAGTAATTGCTTTTCGAGAAACACGCTCAACGGATCCTCCCGATACGCCCCAAAAGGACCACGCCGCTGGTAACCCGCAGACTCATAAAGCCTCAAGGCCTCCGGCTGATAAGGCCCCGTCTCCAGTCGCGCCAGCTCACACCCGCGACCTGTCGCTTCACGCTCTAGCTCCGCCAACAGGCGACCGCCCAACCCTTGCCCGCGACCCCTGGGGCTCACATACATCCGCTTGATCTCGCCATAGCCGTCCTGCAGCACCATGGCCCCACAGCCCTGGGCAGTGCCGCTGTCATCGCGGGCGACCATAAACAATACGTTCGGCTGCATGAGCGACGTCAGATCCAGGGCATGACGACTCTCGGGCGGATAGAGGCCGTCCTGATAGGCATCCAGTTCGGCGATCAGGGCGATGACCTCGGGTTGATCGGGGGATTCGAGGGCGATGGGCATGGTGGCTCCGGTCAGGCGATCGCCCAAGCCTAAGCCATTAGCGCGGCCTCATCCCAGGCTCATCCGCAATCCATCCCGCCCGCCGCGCTTGGCGGCGTAGAGGGCACCGTCCCCGCGCTCCAGCAGGGCCGCCAGACTTTCCGGCGGTTGATCGAACAGCACGGCGCCGATGCTCAGGGTGACGGGCTCGGGCGTCCGCAAGCGCTGCGCCGCCAGTTGGTTGAAGCGCTGGCGCAGAGTGTCTGCCAAACGCACGACATCCGCATCCGCCGCCTCGCCCAGCAGCACCACGAATTCATCACCTCCCAGCCGGGCGGCCAGCGCCTGGCGGGGCAAGGTAGTGCGCAGCAGGTCGCTCAGGGCGATCAGCAGGCCGTCACCGGCCGCGTGGCCATGGAGGTCGTTCACCAGCTTGAAGTTGTCCAGATCGATCAGCAGCAGGGCGCCGGGTCGAGCCGGTGTCGCCTGGCCGAACAGTCGCGGTGCCTCGGCTTCCAGCGCCCGGCGGTTATGCAGGCCGGTCAGGGGATCGCTACCGGCCAGGCGCTCGATATGCTGCTCGCGGCGATAGCGCACCGTGCCGGTCATCGACAGGGCGATCAGCATCACCGCCATCACCCCCTCCACCAGGGAGATCTGGATGATGGCGCCGCGATAGACCGCCAGATCGATCAGGGTGCCGGGGGTGAGCGGCGGAATCATCTTGGTCAGGTAGAAGAGGCCGTGGATCAGCAGCACCATGCGCAGCTGCCGTTCCCCGGCATTGCGCCGGCGCAGCAGCAAGCTCGCCCGTATCGCCAGGACGCCAATCAGCAGCGACTGCACCACCAGCATCACCTTGGACCACCAGGCCTCGTTGGGCAGCAGCAGCAACCCCAGCCAGAGGGCGGCGATGGCCCACCAGCCCAGATTCAGGCGCCGCCCGGTAAAGCGCGCCACGCCGAGCAGAAAGAGTCCATGTACGAAGATCAGCAGCCCATTGGCGAACCAGATACCCACCAGCAGCAGCCCCTGGCTGCGCAACAGCGCCAGGGTGCTACCCACGCAAATCAGGGCAAAGCCCGTGCTCCAGTACAGCAGCGCCGAATCGCGCACCGACCGCCACTCGATGGCCAGATAGCCCGCCGCGGCAGCCGCCAGGGCGATGGTGAGGGTCAGCATGGTGGGGGCATCGAGTGCCATGGGCGAATCGGACCTGTCTGAATACGAGAAGGACGCTCCCTGCCTGGGACGAGCGCCCGCCAAAGCGGAGCCGCACCGCAGTCTTATCGACACGGCAGGCGCGGGCTTGAGGCAGAGGATTGCGCGCCATGATGACGGGCAGATAACGCTAATTCAAACCTGACCTTTGGCTGGGGCAGTTGGCCCACCCGTTACTGGGTTTTCACCAGCGTTCGAATCGCCGTGGCCGGCAACCGCGCGGTGCTGCCATCCGCCAGCCGCAGCACGAAGGCCTCCCCCAGCGACCAGACCACCTGTACCTCCTTGAGCACGCACTGGTCATCGGTAGGCAGCACTCTGGCCTGTTCCTTGGCACAGTAGGAGGTATCGAGCACGATGGCCCTGGCCTGGTAGTTACCCAGGCCCAGCGTCCTGACCATGGTCTCGGGGAGGGTGGTGAGCACACCGCTATAGCCGGCCAGAAAGAGAGCGAAGAACAGGGAGAACATCATCGCCGCCTTCCAGCCGGCGATGATCAGCATGGAGGTCATGGTCGTGACGAAGGCAATGATGAAGGGGGCGATGGCCAGAGCGCTCCACTTGAGCAGCGGCTGCCAATCGCTAACCAGTGGATAAGCCTGCGCCAGCATCCAGAAGATGAACAGGCCGACGACCATTGTCGGTAGGTAAGCCTCCCAGACGAACTTCAGGAAGCTGAAGCGGCGCAAGTCGAACAGCCCCTGTATGGCCATGCTTGCCAGTAGCGTGATGGCGATAGGCGCTAGAAAGGCAACGCTGAGGAACAGCTCAGGATCGACTAAGAGGATGGCCGCATCGCTGAAGCCTGCCAGCAGATAGGGCACGAAGAACACCAGCGTCATCAACAGCATGATCTTGCGAAAGCGCCCTTCGCCGCGATAGGGCAGGGCATAGGTGATGTCTTCCTTGATCGCCGCCGTGTTGATGAAGCGGTAATAGACCCAGGCACCTGGCAGAAAGAGTGCGGCAACGAAGGCGCCTATGGTCAGAAAACCCAGGCAAGCAGCGGCCAGCAACAGCGACGAAAACTGGAAGAGATCGAAGCTGGGATAGAAATGATTACGGGCAAAATAAGCCAGGAACATTCCGAAACCCAGGGTCGGCGGCAGCACCTTGGCCAGCAGCGAAGCATGACGCCGCAGGAAGGTGCCGGAGAACTCGAGGATGAAGTCGAAGACGGCATCCGTGTCGGTGGCGGGTTGGTCGGTCCAGCGGGTCATTGTTTCGTCCTTGAGTAACAGCAGCTGGGCAGCAAAATTTTTAAATATTCAGTGTGGTACGGATTTCACAGAATCAATTAATGCTGATAATGGATTTTATTGGTTTATCTGTTTTAAAGACTTCTAGGTGCTTCTGTAATGGGCATGGCTTTTAGCGCGATTTATTTATGAGGTATTGTCTTAGATAGGTGTCTATCAAGCTGTTTAGCTCTTTGTCTATTGCGTCGTGACGCTGAGGGCTTCTGGCCTTTCTTAGATGCTTTTCGAGAAATTTTGAAGATAATTTAATTACAATTTTTCTGTTGGTGTTGTATAGCTCCTTTGCCCAGTTCAGCTCTCGGTCTTTTGTTAGGTTGTTGTTGTGGTCTCTGGTTATGATAAATGCAATATTTCCATACTCATTGCAGAGATAGGAGTTTACTTGCCTGTATTCAGAGGCGCCTAGCTCCTTGAAGTTTTTTATCTCGAATATGACTTGTCTTGTTTTGTAGTCCTGTATTATTCTTTTCCAAAATTTTGTTTCGGCTAGGTTGGTTCCGATTATGTCGCGCTGTTGTAGTCCGTTTTTGTTTGGGTGTATTTCAATGTTGCATAGCGAGCCTGCAAAGGCGATTTTAATAGCCTTTAAACACCATGCTTCAAAATCGTTTGCACCCGCTTGCCCCTCGGGGATATCTATCAGTTCTTGAAGTAAAGAGCCAATTCTTTGATTTCTCTGTTCGGTCGAGATAGAGCTGACTTCTATATCATATTCGTCGTGTATGTCTTCAGCTTCGCCTAGACTTATCTCTGATTGGGAGGTTCCTAAAGCAAGCCAGTAACAGGGATGAATTAGTAATCTTGAGTTTGCTACAAAGCTTATGTCCGGCTCTTTTCCATCATGGCAAAAAACGAAAGATGCAGAGTTTTCGTTATAAATGCCGATAAATCCTACACTATACAATCGATTTATTACTTGTAGCGGGCTTTCAAAAAGCAGGATGTCTTGCTGTTTTGATCTTTCAAATCTATCGTTTTCTAGAACTGAGTCTATTCTTGAAAATGCTTGTTCGGTAGTGAGCTCGGACTGGCTTCCACCGAAAGCCGCGGTGAACTCTTCTAGAGCCGGAAAAATAGATTCGTACTCTTTGTGTAAGTCATTTATTCTGTTTGTTGATATGGTTTTAGCTGTCGCTTCTATGTCCTCGAGGACTATTTCTGTTCGATCTTTAGAGTTGGCATGGAGAAATGCATCATTAAGGAGAACTAATATGTCTCGGGGTCTGTAGAGCGTAAGCTTTAAAGCAGTGCGGAAGCCCTCTTTACCTTTTAGGCCGGCTGCTGTGAATTGATTCCATACTCTAGTGTTGTTCTCTATTTCGCAGTTGTATGCTACGCGAATTCTGTTGCAGGTTAGGTTGAAAAGGTTATATTCATCCCAGTGTAGTCGTAGAGTTTGCCCCTCAATGTTTCTGGTAAAGTCTGGGTCTAATTTGGAAATGGATCTATATATGTTGTCGCGGACAAAGGCAAAAGCTATCGCCGTTTCTTTTAATCTGCTTTTGATGTCTATTACTGTCTGTATGAATCCATCTACTATTGCTACGCCCAAGTTGTCAGGGCTGTAACCTTCGTCTAGTTTGTCTGCGAAAACAACATATTGAATTTTAGATTTTTCAAGGGCTTCTAAAAGAACCTCTTCGATCAATTCAAGCTCTAATAAGTCGGATAGTTCAGCTATTCTCGATTGAGGGGTGTTTGGAAGTTCTGATATTTCTTTTAGTTTTTTGCGTATCTTCGTAGATATGCTTTGTCGTTTGGGGCCCCACGTCTGAATGTGATGATTCACCGCCGCTATGTCTAGATTTTTACTAAATTTATAATGGTTTAGTAGGTCGGTTATTATCTCCATGTACACTCCGTACCGCCATGCCATTTTGCAGCCGGCCTTAATATGGAGATACCTTTCGCCAAACATTTCGAACGTGTCTCTTAGTCCAATTACTTGTTCTTCTTCAGGTGATATGACAATTACACGGGTTTGAGGCTTTTGAGACCAATGCTTTGAAAGCATATGTACGAGAGCACTTTTTCCGGTTCCTCTTCGACCTACTACAATGGATCTATCGTTCGATTCAAGTAATGATTTGTAGTCTGAGGTCTCCCAAAAAGATGATTCAAGCATCTTGGAGTCGTTTTCGGCCCGGATATCGCCTAGCACATTTCCTTTCATTATTTTTTCCTTAAAAAAACCCCGCACTCGGCGGGGTCTATGTCGTTGATCCGAACTTTATAAGCGATCAATCTACATACGTTCTAGCAGAGCATCAATCCCAGCTCAACGCCCCACCGGTCTGATACTCGATCACGCGGGTCTCGAAGAAGTTCTTCTCCTTCTTCAGGTCCATGATCTCGCTCATCCAGGGGAAGGGGTTGGTGGCGCCCGGGTATTCTTCCTTGAGGCCGATCTGGGTCAGGCGGCGGTTGGCGATGAACTTGAGGTAGTCCTCCATCATCGCCGCGTTCATGCCCAGCACGCCGCGGGGCATGGTGTCGCGGGCGTATTCGATCTCCAGCTGGGTGCCCTGGAGGATCATCTGGGTGGCTTCGTCCTTCATCTGGGCATCCCACAGCTGCGGGTTCTCGATCTTGATCTGGTTGATCATGTCGATGCCGAAGTTCAGGTGCATGGACTCGTCACGCAGGATGTACTGGAACTGCTCGGCGGTGCCGGTCATCTTGTTGCGGCGACCCATGGAGAGGATCTGGGTGAAGCCGCAATAGAAGAAGATGCCTTCCAGCACGCAGTAGTAGGCGATCAGGTTCTTGAGGAACTGGCGATCGGTCTCCGGGGTGCCGGTCTTGAACTCGGGGTCGGAGATGGAGCGGGTGTACTTCAGGCCCCAGCTCGCCTTTTTCGCGACGCTCGGGATCTCGTGGTACATGTTGAAGATCTCGCCTTCATCCATGCCCAGCGATTCGATGCAGTACTGGTAGGCGTGGGTGTGGATCGCCTCTTCGAAGGCCTGGCGCAGGATGTACTGGCGGCATTCGGGGTTGGTGATCAGGCGGTAGACGGCCAGGACCAGGTTGTTGGCGACCAGGGAGTCGGCGGTGGAGAAGAAGCCGAGGTTGCGCTTGACGATGCGGCGCTCGTCCTCGGTGAGGCCGTCTGCGCTCTTCCAGGTCGCGATGTCGGCGTTCATGTTCACTTCCTGGGGCATCCAGTGGTTGGCGCAACCATCCAGATACTTCTGCCAGGCCCAGTCGTACTTGAAGGGCACGAGCTGGTTGAGGTCGGCGCGGGCGTTGATCATCTGCTTGTCGCCGACGTGCACGCGCGCGGAGGAGCCTTCCAGGTCGTCCAGGCCTTCCTGGATGTCCAGCTCGTTCAACGCGGCCTTGGCGCGGGCCACGGCGTCGGAATCGTCGGCGGACAGGGCGCGGGCATCATGGACCAGGGCGTCGCCCTCGGAATCCAGGCGCTCGGTCTGGGCGGGCGCCTGCTGGCCAGCGGCCTGGGCGGGCTTGGCGGTGGCGGTGTC
>NZ_JALNUX010000007.1:0-221624 GCF_026544185.1 Pseudomonas sp. GM_Psu_1 | reverse complement strand
CTCCCAGGGGGAGAGGGGATAAAGAGCAGCCCTCTGCTAAGAGAGGGCTTGGGTACTTACTGGCAGGCTTCGCACTCGGGATCGTCGAGGCTGCAAGCCTTGGGCACCGGAGCTGGTGCCGCGGCGGGCGCCGCTTCGACCTTCTGCGCCGGGGCGGGGGCCGCGCTGGCCTGGACGCCGGTGATGGGATCGGCGCTCACGGCGTTCAGCTTGCCGGTGTTGATGGTCGACTTCTCGGTGCTGGTGGCGGCTAGGGCACGGAGGTAGTAGGTGGTCTTCAGCCCGCGGAACCAGGCCATGCGGTAGGTCACGTCGAGCTTCTTGCCCGAGGCGCCGGCGATGTACAGGTTCAGCGACTGGGCCTGGTCGATCCACTTCTGGCGACGGCTGGCGGCCTCGACGATCCACTTGGTCTCCACTTCGAAGGCGGTGGCGTACAGGTCCTTCAGATCCTGCGGGATGCGCTCGATCTGCTGCACGGAGCCGTCGTAGTACTTGAGGTCGTTGACCATCACCGAGTCCCACAGGCCGCGGGCCTTGAGGTCGCGTACCAGGTAGGGGTTGATGACGGTGAATTCGCCCGAGAGGTTCGACTTCACATAGAGGTTCTGGTAGGTCGGCTCGATCGACTGGGACACGCCGGTGATGTTGGCGATGGTCGCGGTCGGCGCGATGGCCATGATGTTGGAGTTGCGGATGCCTTTCTTGGCACGCTCGCGCAGCGGGGCCCAGTCCAGGGTCTCGGACAGGTCGACCTCGATGTACTTGGCGCCGCGCTCTTCGATCAGGCGCTTCTCGGAATCGATCGGCAGGATGCCCTGGGACCACAGCGAACCCTGGAAGCTGGAGTAGCTGCCACGCTCTTCGGCCAGGTCACAGGAGGCCTGGATGGCGTAGTAGCTGATCACTTCCATGGAGGTGTCGGCGAACTGCACGGCGGCATCCGAACCGTAGGCGATGTGCTGCAGGTACAGCGCATCCTGGAAGCCCATGATGCCCATGCCGACCGGACGGTGCTTGAGGTTGGAGTTCTCCGCCTGGGGCACCGAGTAGTAGTTGATGTCGATGACGTTGTCGAGCATGCGCACGGCGGTCTTAACGGTGCGGGCGACCTTGGCGGTGTCCAGCTTGCCGTCGACGATGTGGTTCACCAGGTTCACCGAACCCAGGTTGCACACGGCGATCTCGTCCTTGTTGGTGTTCAGGGTGATCTCGGTGCAGAGGTTGGAGCTGTGCACCACGCCCACGTGCTGCTGCGGGCTGCGCAGGTTGCACGGATCCTTGAAGGTCAGCCACGGGTGGCCGGTCTCGAACAGCATGGACAGCATCTTGCGCCAGAGGTCCTTGGCCTTGATGGTCTTGTGCAGCTTGAGCTTGCCGTACTCGGTCAGGGCTTCGTAGTACTCGTAGCGCTCTTCGAAGGCCTTGCCGTAGAGGTCGTGCAGATCGGGCACGTCGGCGGGGGAGAACAGGGTCCAGTTACCGTCCTCGAAGACGCGCT
Source organism: Pseudomonas sp. GM_Psu_1 (assembly GCF_026544185.1). Lineage (NCBI taxonomy): Bacteria > Pseudomonadati > Pseudomonadota > Gammaproteobacteria > Pseudomonadales > Pseudomonadaceae > Pseudomonas > Pseudomonas sp. GM_Psu_1. The sequence continues at coordinate 220,123 of NZ_JALNUX010000007.1, read as the reverse complement.
TCATGAACAGGTCGGGGATCCAGTTGGCGGTGTTCATGTCGTGGGTACGACGACGGTCATCACCGGTGTTCTTGCGCAGCTCGAGGAATTCCTCGATGTCCAGGTGCCAGGTTTCCAGGTAGGCGCAGACCGCGCCCTTGCGCTTGCCGCCCTGGTTGACCGCCACGGCGGTGTCGTTGACCACCTTGAGGAAGGGCACGACGCCCTGGCTCTTGCCGTTGGTGCCCTTGATGTAGGAGCCCAGGGCGCGCACCGGGGTCCAGTCGTTGCCCAGGCCGCCGGCGAACTTCGACAGCATGGCGTTATCGTGGATGGCGCCATAGATGCCGGACAGGTCGTCGGGCACGGTGGTCAGGTAGCAGCTGGACAGCTGCGGACGCAGGGTGCCGGCGTTGAACAGCGTCGGGGTGGACGCCATGTAGTCGAAGCTGGCCAGCAGGTTGTAGAACTCGATGGCGCGGGCTTCCTTGTCCTTCTCCATGTGTGCAAGACCCATGGCCACGCGCATGAAGAACAGCTGCGGCAGCTCGAAGCGGGTGCCGTGGCTGTGCAGGAAGTAACGGTCGTACAGGGTCTGCAGGCCGAGGTAGGTGAATTGCTGGTCGCGCTCGTGATCGATGGCGGCGCCCAGCTTGGCCAGGTCGAAGGTAGCCAGTTTCGGGTCCAGCAGCTCCAGCTCCACGCCCTTGGCGACGTAGGCGGGCAGGGCCTTGGCGTAGAGGTCGGCCATCTCGTGGTGGGTGGCGGACTCGGCGACGCCGAGGAAGCTCAGGCCTTCGGCGCGCAGGCTGTCCAGCAGCAGGCGGGCGGTGACGTAGGAGTAGTTGGGCTCGCGCTCAACCAGGGTACGGGCGGTCATCACCAGGGCGGTGTTGACGTCCTTCTCGGCCACGCCGTCGTACAGGTTCTTCAGGGTTTCCTTCTGGATCAGCTCGCCGTTCACCTCTTCGAGGCCTTCGCAGGCTTCGCTGATGATGGTGTTCAGGCGGCCCATGTCCAGCGGCTGGGTGGTGCCGTCGGCCTTGGTCACGCGGATGCTCGGGTGCGGCTCGGCGATGTCGCTGGCGGCGCCCTGCTTGCGCTCCTGGCTGCGGGCTTCACGGTAGATCACGTAGCTGCGGGCGACCTTCTGCTCGCCAGCGCGCATCAGGGCCAGTTCGACCTGGTCCTGGATCTCTTCGATGTGGATGGTGCCACCGGAGGGCATGCGGCGCTTGAAGGTGCTGCTGACCTGGTCGGTGAGCTGCTTGACGGTGGTGTGGATGCGCGAGGAGGCCGCGGCGGTACCGCCTTCCACGGCGAGGAAAGCCTTGCTGATGGCCACGGTGATCTTGTCGTCGGTGTAGGGGACGACGGTACCGTTGCGCTTGATGACGCGCAGTTGCCCGGGGGCGGTGGCGCCCAGGTCCTGGCTGGCATCTTGCGCCGGGCGGCCCTGCTGGGCTTGCTCGCGGGTCAGGTCGGTGTGCATGCGGAACTCCCTTGATCGGAAAGAGGGGATCGTCGGCGCGCCGGCGATCCGGAAGAGTGTCGGCCCGTGGGCCTGCGCGACGACTGCCTGTCGCGCCATTACCAATGAAGATTCCAACGAAAAGCCGTACCAGCGCCGATTCCCGCAGGAGCCGGCGTTCGGGGTCAGGGACCCTGGAAATTCATAATTCGGGCGACAGGATAAGCCCTCCTCGTTAGGGAAGACAGTCTTGACAGAGGGGTGTTTCGCCGTCCCAGGCCATGCCGACGAACTGCTATATATGGTGGTGCGGGGGTGCAAGGGCCACTAGATGTCGCGTTTGTCACGTTTCCGGCTGTGGATAAGACGTGGATAAGCTGTTCGGGACTGGGGGGTATCCTGGGGGCGGTGCCCAGCCAGTGCGCGTGAAGGCTAGGATCAGAGCGAAGTGGTCAAATAACGTACAACGTGACTGGGCGGGTGAGACAAAAGCGTCACGGGATATACCGGTTCGCTATGAGCATTTTCTCCACCATAAGAAAACGTTCGATAGCCGCTGCGACGTTCTGCCCCGGCCAGCGTTTGTGCACCCGATCGACCGGACGACCCTTTCTCTATATAGGAGAGCCTCAGCGACGGGGCGCGATCAGCGTGAGCAACCGCCGTTCTTCGTCCAGGCGGTAGTGACCGCGCAGTGAGGTCCCGGCGGACCAGCGCGGCGACAACTCGATCAGCAGCCGAATATCGAAGGTCCCGCCGGGATCGATGACAAGGATCTCGGCATCCTGGAAGAAGAACATCTGCCCGACCTGGGGATGCAGCGCCTTGAACAGACTCTCCTTGGCGGAAAACGCCAAGGTGATGGCAAAGGCCTGCTGCTCTTCATCCAGCGCCTGCACGCTTTCCCGTTCGGCCGGGGTGAGGATCTGGTCGGCCAGACGCATGGCCTTGGCCGGTTCGAGCAGGGTTTCCACATCCAGGCCGAGACCCAGGTAGTCCCGGGCGCTGCCTACCGCCGCGGCTGCCCAGCCGTGACTGTGGGTGATGGCGCCGACCCAGCCGGCGGGCCAGGCGGGGCCACGGTCTTCGCGGCGATGACCGGGTACCGCCGGAGAGCCACTGAGCTGCCGCAGGGCCTCGCGGGCGCAGAGACGCCCGGCCAGGTATTCGGCCTGGCGCTTGGCCACGGCGCGACGGATGTTGTCCGGCGGCAGGGCGCCCAGGCGCAGGGCGTCGCGCTCGAAGCTCAGCTGGGCGGGATCGAAGCGGCAATGCAGCAGGGCCAGGGCGTCGAATTCCTCCGCCAGCGGCGGCAGCGGCGCGGGCGCTGTGCAGCAGCCGGGCAGGTCGGTAGGGGGCAGGGCGGGCATCTCGGCCGGATACTCCTCGAAGGCGGCAACGGATCAGGGCAGGCGCCGCTGGAAAGGCGCGCAAAGGATAGCCGACTACCGACGGCGACTGGCGGAAAACCGCCTCGCGCGGTGGGGGATTTCCGCCCCTTTTCGTCGGGTGGCGGGGTTCCGCCCACCGCTGACAACTAGACTTTCGACTGAAAGGTGCATGAAAGCTGGCCCTTTGATTGCGCACCAAGAAGTGGAACGGCGATTGCTTATATCCAGCCAGATACTGGTGTCACCGTCGCGCGGCCGCCAGGTCCACAACAAAAAGCTCTCAGGATGAGAGAGCCAACTTCAGTCAGGTGCCCACTCAGACAGGACGTCAGGTAGTGGCCACAAGGGAAAGAGCCATGACAGCAACCGTCGACACAACAACAACTACCACAGCTCCCGCGCCCAAGCGTCCCGTCAAGCAGCCGCTCTACAAGAGTCTCTATTTCCAGGTGATCGTGGCGATCGTCCTGGGTGTGCTGCTCGGCCACTTCTATCCCCAGACCGGCGCTGCCATGAAGCCGCTGGGTGACGGTTTCATCAAGCTGATCAAGATGGTCATCGCGCCCATCATCTTCTGCACCGTGGTGACCGGTATCGCCGGCATGCAGAACATGAAGGCCGTGGGCAAGACCGGCGGCATGGCGCTGCTGTACTTCGAGATCTTCTCCACCATCGCGCTGCTGATCGGCCTGATCGTGGTCAACGTCGTCCAGCCGGGCGCCGGCATGAACGTCGACGTCAGCACCCTGGACACCAAGGGCATCGCTGCCTACGCCGCGGCTGGCGAGAAGCAGAGCACCATCGACTTCCTGATGAACATCATCCCGTCGACGGTCGTCAACGCCTTCGCCACCGGTGAGATCCTGCAGGTCCTGTTCTTCGCCGTGCTGTTCGGCTATGCCCTGCATCGCCTGGGCGAGACCGGTCAACTGGTGTTCAACTTCATCGACCGCATCTCCCACGTCTTCTTCAACATCATCAACGTCATCATGAAGCTCGCCCCCATCGGCGCCTTCGGTGCCATGGCGTTCACCATCGGCAAATACGGCGTCGGCACCCTGGTGCAGCTGGGCTACCTGATGGCCTGCTTCTACATCACCTGCCTGCTGTTCGTGCTGGTGGTGCTGGGTGCCGTGGCGCGCATGCACGGCTTCAGCATCCTCAAGTTCATCAAGTACATCCGTGAAGAACTGCTGATCGTGCTGGGTACCTCGTCCTCCGAGTCCGCCCTGCCGCGCATGCTGACCAAGATGCAGAAGCTGGGCGCCGAGAAGTCGGTGGTCGGCCTGGTGATCCCCACCGGCTACTCCTTCAACCTCGACGGCACCTCCATCTACCTGACCATGGCTGCGGTGTTCATCGCCCAGGCCACCAACACCCAGATGGACATCACCCACCAGATCACCCTGCTGCTGGTGCTGCTGATATCCTCCAAGGGCGCTGCAGGCGTCACCGGTAGCGGCTTCATCGTACTGGCCGCCACCCTGTCCGCCGTCGGTCACGTACCGGTCGCCGGCCTGGCGCTGATCCTGGGTATCGACCGCTTCATGTCCGAAGCCCGCGCCCTGACCAACCTGGTCGGCAACGGCGTGGCCTCCATCGTGGTCGCCAAGTGGTGCGGCCAGCTGGACGAGCAGACCCTGAAGACCGAACTCGCTCGCGGCCCGAACGCCGTCGAAGTCGAGGAAGCTCGCCAGCCTGCCTGAGCCTGACGCGAGGGCCGCTCCTGGAGCGGTCCCTGCGGTAACGACAAGACGCCCGTATCGAAAGATACGGGCGTTTTCTTTTGCCTGGGATCTGGCCGGAGCAGGGTGGCCGCGCCGCGTCAGGCCGTAAGGCCAGGCCCTTCGATTGGCAGGTATGGGAGAGCCCTCCAAGCCGGCTTGGCTACGCCGAGAGCGAAGGGCAAGACGGGGCCCTTCAGACGGCCCCTGCCGATGCTGCATGGCGGGAGGTGCGGTGATGGCGCAGGATGGGTCAGATCGCGCGTGCAGGGTCGTACAGCCCGCTATCTGGCAGGTGTGCAGGTCAGTCGATCAGGCGGGAGATAAGGAGGGAGGAGAGCGGAGGGGTAGCAGAAGGGACGAAGCGCTGGCAGGCCGCCAGCGCTTCGGGGTGGATCAGCGACGCAGGGTGGGGCGATAGCCCATTACGCCGTAGAACAGGATGTAGAGGTAGCAGACCAGCGGGATCAGGAAGGAGGGCAGCAGGCCGATGGTGTCGGCGAAGTAGCCCTGGATGGCCGGCACCAGTGCGCCACCGACGATACCCATGCACAGCAGGCCCGAACCCTTGGAGGTGAACTTGCCCAGGCCCTTGAGTGCCAGGGAGAAGATGGTCGGGAACATGATGGAGTTGAAGAAGCCGATGGCCAGCAGCGCCCACATGGCGACCTTGCCACCCTGCAGCACGGCCACGGCCAGCAGCACGCCAATGGCGATGGCGTTGAAGGTCAGCACCAGGTTCGGCCGCACCTTGGTCATGATCACGCCGCCGATGAAGCGACCGACCATGGCGCCACCCCAGTACAGGGACAGGTACTTGGCGGCGGTGGCGGCGTTCAGGCCGGCCACGTCCGGGCTTTCCATCAGGCTTACCAGGTAGCTGCCGATGGACACTTCCGCACCCACGTACATGAAGATGCCGACCACGCCGAGCAGCAGGTGGCGATAGGCCCAGACGCTGTTGGCGGTCAGGGCGTTCTCGTCGGTGGCGTTGTCCTGCTCGGTGTCCTTGATCTGCGGCAGGCGGAAGAGGCCGATGATCACCGCCAGGGCGACCAGCATGCCGGCCAGGATCAGGTAGGGCAGCTGTACCGAATGGGCGGCGGAGTCTTCACCGACCAGCGCCAGGATGGTCACTGCGCCCACCAGCGGGCCGACGGTGGTACCCAGGGAGTTGAAGGCCTGGGTCAGGTTGAGGCGCGAGGCCGCGGTTTCCGGCTTGCCGAGGATGGTGACGTAGGGGTTCGCCGCCACCTGCAGCACGGTGATACCGGCCGCCAGCACGAACAGGGCAGTCAGGAAGAAGCCGTAGGAGTGGGCTCCGGCGGCCGGGTAGAACAGTACGCAACCGACGCCGGCGGTGAGCAGGCCGACGATGATGCCCTTCTTGTAGCCCAGGCTTTCCACCAGGCGACCGGCCGGGAAGGAGACGATGAAGTAGGCGGTGAAGAAGCAGAACTGGATCAGCGAGGCCTGCAGATAGCTGAGGGTGAAGACCGCCTTGAGGTGGGGGATCAGGATGTCGTTCAGCGAGGTGATCAGACCCCACATGAAGAACAGCATGGTGAGGACGATCAAGGGTCCGCGGTAGCTCTGGTTTTGATTGTGCATTGGGGCTCCATGGGTACAACAGTTTCTTGTTTCTGCCCGCTAGTTCGGACAGCGCTGTCTATGGCGGCTGCGCAGGTACAGCGAAGCGGCGCGAGATTAAGCTATTCGTGCTGCTGAATCCATTCTTCCTGGAGGTTCGCAGGCGAAGTGCCGGCGCCTTCGACCGCGGGGCCCGTGACCGGTTCAGCAGGGCAGGGAGCAGAAATGAAAAACGGCGCCAGAGGCGCCGTTTGGGTCACACAAGCGAGGGCTATCAGCCCTGCCAGCGCTTGAGTACCAGGGTGGCGTTGGTGCCGCCGAAACCGAAGCTGTTGCTCATGATGAGATCCAGCTTGGCGTTTTCCTTGGTCTCGCGCAGGATCGGCAGGTCGGCGACTTCCGGATCCAGTTCGTCGATGTTGGCCGAACCGGCGATGAAGTTGCCTTCCATCATCAGCATGCAGTAGATGGCCTCGTGCACACCGGCAGCGCCCAGGGAGTGACCCGACAGGCTCTTGGTGGAGCTGATGGCCGGAGCCTTGTCGCCGAACACGGCGCGCACGCCCTTGATCTCGGCCACGTCGCCCACCGGGGTGGAGGTGCCGTGGGTGTTCAGGTAGTCGATCTCACCGTCGACGGTGGACAGCGCCTGCTGCATGCAGCGGATGGCGCCTTCGCCGCTCGGGGCGACCATGTCGTAGCCATCGGAGGTCGCGCCGTAGCCGACGATCTCGGCGTAGATCTTGGCGCCGCGGGCCAGGGCGTGTTCGAGCTCCTCGACCACCACCATGCCGCCGCCGCCAGCGATGACGAAGCCGTCACGCTTGCTGTCGTAGGCACGGGAAGCCTTTTCCGGCGTCTCGTTGTAGTCGCTGGAGAGCGCGCCCATGGCATCGAACAGCATGCTCTGGGTCCAGTGCTCTTCCTCACCGCCACCGGCGAAGACCACGTCCTGCTTGCCGAGCTGGATCTGCTCCATGGCCAGGCCGATGCAGTGGGCGCTGGTGGCGCAGGCCGAGGCTACGGAGTAGTTCAGGCCCTTGATCTTGAAGGGGGTGGCCAGGCAGGCGGAGACCGTGCTGCTCATGGTCCGGGTCACGCGGTAGGGACCGACGCGCTTGACGCCCTTCTCGCGCAGGATGTCCAGGGCTTCCATCTGGTTGAAGGTGGAAGCGCCACCGGAACCGGCGATCAGGCCGGTACGGGGGTTGGAGACCTGCTCTTCGGACAGACCGGAGTCCTTGATCGCCTGCTCCATCGCCAGATAGGCGTAGGCGGCGGCATCGCCGACGAAGCGCTTGACCTTGCGGTCGATCAATTCTTCGAGGTTCAGGTCGATGGAACCGGAAACCTGGCTGCGCAGACCCATCTCGGCATATTCCGGATTGTGACGGATGCCGGCACGACCCGCGCGCAGGTTGGCGGAAACGGTGTCTTTATCATTGCCCAGGCACGAAACGATACCCAGACCGGTAATGACGACGCGACGCATGCGAAAAGCCCTTAGAAGCTATCGGTGGAAGTGAACAGGCCGACGCGCAGACCTTCGGCGGAGTAGATCTCGCGGCCGTCCACGCTAACGGTGCCATCGGCGATGGCCAGAATCAGCGACCTGTTGATGGTGCGTTTGATATGGATATTGTAGGTGACCTTCTTGGCAGTCGGCAGTACCTGGCCGAAGAACTTCACTTCACCAGAGCCCAGGGCGCGACCGCGACCCGGATTGCCCTGCCAGCCAAGGTAGAAACCGACCAGCTGCCACATGGCATCCAGGCCCAGGCAGCCCGGCATCACCGGGTCACCTTCGAAATGGCAACCGAAGAACCAGAGGTCGGGACGGATATCGAGTTCCGCCACCAGTTCGCCCTTGCCGTATTTCCCGCCTACCTCACTGATATGCGTGATCCGATCGATCATCAGCATGTTCGGTGCGGGCAATTGGGCATTGCCCGGACCGAAGAGCTCGCCACGGCTGCAGCGCAGCAAGTCTTCGTAGGTAAAGGCGTGTTGTTTGGTCATGCAAGCTCCTGTAGCTGGCCTAGGTCCAGGCTCTGGCGACTCCGAAGGTCGCTCTGGGTATGGCTTCGTGTAGCAGTAGACTGCCGGGGCATCGGGAAAGTCACAGGCCAGCGCCCCGCTCGTTAACGGACCATTGTGCACTTTTCGCAGTCAATTCTCCATCCTGGGCGCCCGCTCGGGGTCGCGCGCGCCCTGGGGCGACGCGGCGGGCAGTACCGGGAAAGGGGTGTTTGCCCACCCTAGATAAGTATTCCTCGGGCGTTTTCAATACCGTTCGGCCGATACGCGGCAGACCATGAACGGGCCCTGAGGCCGGCGCGCGGCTACCGTATACTGAGCGACGAGGCCGCGCGATCGCGGTGAAGCCGAGAGTTTCGATGACAGTCCAATCCCCCATCGCCGTCCTGGGCGGCGGCAGCTTCGGTACCGCCCTGGCCAATCTGGTCGCCGAGAACGGGCTGCCGGTGCGCCTGTGGATGCGCGATCCGCACCAGGCCGAGACCATCCGCCGCGAGCGCGAGAATCCGCGCTATCTGAAGGGTATCAAGGTGCACGCCGCGGTCGAGGCTACCAGTGACCTGCAGGGCGCCATCCAGGGCTGCGAGCTGATCCTGGTGGCCCTGCCGTCGAGCGCGCTGCGCCAGGCCCTGGCACCCATCGCCCAGCAGCTGGAAGGGCGTTTCCTCGTCAGCACCACCAAGGGCATCGAAGCGCATTCCTTCATGCTGATGAGCGAGATCCTCGCGGAAATCGTGCCGCGGGCGCGCATCGGCATCATCTCCGGGCCCAACCTCGCTCGCGAGATCGCCGAGCACCAACTCACCGCCACGGTGGTGGCGAGCGAGGACGAAGCCGTGTGCCGGCGGGTCCAGGCGGCGCTGCACGGCCGCACCTTCCGCGTCTATGCCAGTGCCGACCGTCTCGGCGTGGAGCTGGCCGGCGCCCTGAAGAACGTCTACGCCATCATCGCCGGCATGGCCGCGGCCCTGGCGATGGGCGAGAACACCCGCAGCATGCTGATCACCCGGGCCCTGGCCGAGATGACCCGCTTCGCCGTGCAGCGCGGCGCCAATCCCATCACCTACCTGGGCCTGGCCGGGGTAGGGGACCTGATCGTGACCTGCTCGTCGGAGAAGAGCCGCAACTACCGGGTCGGCCATGCCCTGGGGCGAGGATTGACCCTGGACGAGGCGGTGGCGCAGATCGGCGAGACCGCGGAAGGCGTCAATACCCTGCGCGTGCTCAAGGAAAAAGCGGACGAGCTGGGCGTCTACATGCCCCTGGTCAACGGCCTCTATGCGATCCTGTTCGAGGGCCGCAGCCTGGGGCAGGTGATCGAGGCCCTGATGGGCGGCGAGCCCAAGACCGATGTGGATGTGGCGGACGCCCCCTTCAATTGAGCCGCTACACTGTCTGAAAAGAGGAATTCCCATGTCCCAACCCGAACATTCCCGCGAGCTGCTAGGCCTGCGCCTGATCTGGATGCTGCTGTTCCTGTTCGTCTGGCTGGGTGCGCAGTACGTGCTGGCGGTAGTGGTGCTGGTGCAACTGGTGGTGCGCCTGATCAAGGGCGAAGCCAATCCCGGTCTGACCGCCTTTGGCGCGGCCCTGGGCAGCTATCTGGCGCAGATCGTCCGCTTCGGCACCTTCGCCAGCGAAGTGAAGCCCTGGCCCTTCGCCGACTGGCCGGCCACCGAGCAACCCGACGACCGTTCCGCCACCGCGCCATGAAGCTCTGGCTGCTGCGGCATGGCGAAGCCGAGGCGCGGGCGCCCAGTGACGAGCTGCGCGAGCTGACCGCGACCGGTCGCGCCGAGGTGTTGCGCAGCGCCCTGCAGCTCAAGGATGCGCAGCTGCAGCTCATCCTCGCCAGTCCCTATGTGCGCGCGCAGCAGACGGCGGCCCTGGTGCAACAGCAGCTGGGCTGGCCAGGCGAGTTGCGCAGCGTTTCCTGGGCCACGCCCGACGGCGAGCCGGAACGCGCCCTGGCGGAACTGGCGCGACTGGAGGTGGAGGAGCTGCTGCTGGTGACTCACAATCCCTTCGTCGGTGAACTGGCCGGCTGGTTGCTGCACGGTCATCGGCAGGCGCCGGTGGCCATGGGTACCGCGTCCCTGCTGTGCCTGGAGGCGCCGCTGCCCCTGGCCGGCGGTTTCGATCTGGTCAGTCGCTTCCATGGCTGACGTCCTTGCAAGGAAAGTACATGAGCATCTGGCAGACCCTTCCGGATCCTGAGGACCTCGGGCGTGCGCTCGAGAACACCCTGGCCGAACACCTGGACATGCGGATTGAGGCCTGGGACGACAGCAGCCTGACCGCCAGCATGGTGGTCGACCGCCGCACCCACCAGCCCATGGGGTTGCTGCATGGCGGCGCTTCGGTGGCCCTGGCGGAAACCGTGGGCTCGATCGCCAGCATGCTCTGCGTGGATCGCTCGCGCTTCTATTGCGTGGGTCAGGAAATCAATGCCAACCACCTGCGGGGCGTGCGCTCCGGGCGGGTGACGGCGGTGGCGCGTCCCCTGCACCTGGGGCGCAGCAGCCATGTCTGGGACATCCGCCTGAGCGATGAAGAGGGGCGCCTGACCTGTGTCTCACGGCTCACGGTAGCCGTGGTGCCCTTGCAGCGGGATGCCTCCCCGGCATGAAGCGCGCACTGGCACCCGCGGAGTGGAAATCATGACCGCCCAGGTGCAGGAATTGCGGCTGGAATTGCCCCATATCGAGTTGAGCGCCCGGACCTTCGGTCCGGAAGATGGCTATCCGGTGCTGGCGCTGCATGGCTGGCTGGACAATGCCATGACCTTCGCCCAGCTCGCGCCACGGCTGCACGGCCTGCGCATCGTCGCTCTGGACCTGCCGGGTCATGGTCTGTCGGCCCATCGTCCCGCAGGCGTTGGGTATGCGATTCAGGACTATGGGCTGGATGTGCTCGCGGCCGCGCGGCAACTGGGCTGGGATCGCTTCGGTCTGCTTGGCCATTCGATGGGCGCCATCGTCGGCGTCATCGCGGCCGCGGCCCTGCCGGAGCAGATCGAGCGCCTGGCGCTGATCGATGGCCTGCTGCCCTATACAACGCCGGCAGAGGAGATCGCCGAGAAACTCGGCAAGGCGCTACTGGCGGAGCTGGAGCTGCCCAACCGGCGCAAGCCGGTCTACGCCACGGTGGAAGACGCCGTGGCGGCGCGGCTGAAGGGGTCGCTGACGGTCAGTCGGGAAGCCGCCGAGCTGCTCGCCGAGCGTGGCTTGATGGCGGTACCCGGTGGCTACACCTGGCGTTCTGATCCCCACCTGAGGCTGCCCAGTCGAATGAGGTTCACCCCGGAGCAGGCCGAAGCCTGTCTGCGCGCGGTGCGCTGCCCCACAGCCCTGGTGGTGGCCGCGGGTGGCCTGGTGGCGCCCCATGCCGAGGCCATGCGCCTGGCGCGAGAACAGCCGAACTTCAGCCTTCACGAATTGCCGGGCGGGCACCATCTGCATCTGGACGATGCAGCAGGCGCCCAGGCCGTCGCAGATTGTTTCAATGCCTTCTTTGCCGCCGGCACCGGGCACGACGAATAATGCGGCATGCCTAGCCGTCTGTTCTGCCCGCGCTCCCGCTCCCTGCGACGCCTCCTGCTGATCGGCCTGCTGCTGTCCGTTGGGACGACGCAGGCGGAGGTGCTGCCGGAGATCGCACCCATGGACCATGCCCAATTGGTGCGCGAAAGCGCACCGGCCAGCGCCGAACGCCTCTATCCGCTGGGACCGGTCAGTCGCATCGGCGGTCGCCTGCGCCTGGAGGATTCGCTGCAGGTGGAGGGCCAGCTCCAGACCCAGACCTTCGAGCTGGCCAGCGGCCATCCGCCGCTGGCGCGGCTGGACAGCGAGCGGCAGCGCCTGCAGCAGCAGGGCGCGACGCTGCTCTACTGGTGCGAAGGGCGTGATTGCGGCGCCAGCAACGTCATCGCCAACAGCCTGCTGGGCGAGGCCATGCTCTATGGACCGGACGATCAGCAGGGGCTGCTGGTGCTGCAACTGGCGGAGCCGCAGACGGTGCTGACGCTCTATGGCATCACCCGCGGCAATCGTCGCGGCTACCTGCATGCCGAGCGGCTGCAGGCAGGCCAGCCCCTCCCTGAACTGTTGCCGAGCGCCGCCACCCTGCTCAAGGAGTTGCAGCGCGACGGTCAGCTGCTCCTGCCCGCCCTTGAGCAGGCCCCGGAGCAACCCTGGATCGCCCGGCTGGCGGCGGGCCTGGCGCTCAATGGCGATGTGGCGGTGACCCTGGGCGGCGACCAGGCAGACGCCTGGCAGCGTGCCCTGCGCGAAGCGGGTATCCGCGCGCCGCGGCTGCAGACCGAGGCCAGTCGAGCCGCCGGACTCTATCGCCGCTAGACGTCGTTGACGTAGCGGGTCCGCCCCGCACCTAGGCCGAACAACGTGGCCAGCACGGCGATCAGGGTGAAGAGCACGCCCATGGGGGCCCAGCCGTGGGTAGCGTCGTGGATGATGCCCACCAGCAGCGGACCGAGCGAGGCCAGGCTGTAGCCCGCGCCCTGGGCCATGCCCGACAGCCGTCCGGCGGTTTCCGCATCCCGCGAGCGCAGCACCAGCAGGGCGAGCGCCAGGCTGAAGGTCCCGCCCTGGCCCAGGCCGAGTATCACCGCCCACAGCCAGAGACTGCCGACCGGGGCGTAAAGGCAGCCCAGCAGGCCGGCGAGGGTCAGACTCATCACCACCACGATGGCCAGGCGCTGGTCCTGGCCCCGCGTCGCCAGCCAGGGGGCGGTGAGAGCGCTGACCAGCTGGGTCATCACCGAGCCCGACAGCATCAGGCCGGCCTGCACCATGCCCAGGCCGCGATCCATCAGCAGGGTGGGCAGCCAGCCGAAGACGATATAGGCCAGCGACGACTGCAGGCCCATGTACAGGGTGATCTGCCAGGCCAGCCGATTGCGCCACAGCGAACCGCCAGCCCCGCGGCGCGGTGCGATGGTGGGTGGCTGGCGCAATTGCGGCAGCCAGACCAGCAGGGCCACCACGGCGACCAGGGCCCAGGTGGCGAGGGCCGGTTGCCAGCGGCCGTCGAAGGCCTCGGCGAGCGGCGCGGTGGCCCCGGCGGCCACGGCGGCGCCTATGCACAGCATCATGGTGTAGAGCCCCATCAGCTGGCCGGCCTGGGCGGGGAAATCGCGCTTGACCAGGGCCGGCAACAGGACGCCGAGGATACCGATGCAGGCGCCGGCGATCAGGCTGCCGACAAACAGCCCAAGGGGTGGCAGCAGGCTGCGCAGGACGATGCCAGCGGCCAGCAATGCCAGGATGGCGCCGAGCGTGCGTTCGCTGCCCCAGCGGCGGGCCAGGCGCGGAGCCAGGGGCGCGAACAGCCCCAGGCAGAGCACCGGCAGGGTGGTGAGCAGACCGATGGCGCTGCTGGAAAGACCCGTGCTGGCCTCGATCTGCCGCAACAGGGGCGCCAGGCTGGAGAGCGCCGGGCGCAGGTTGAGGGCGATGAGCATGAGGCTGGCGAGCAGCAGGCCGCGTTGCCAGGGGGTAAGGGGGGAGGAGGCTGGAGAAGACATGAGTACGGCTATGACCGGGGGAACTGGCAATGCTAGCGCACCCTGGCCATAACGCACGGCGCTTCCGTTCGCTACCCTTCAACGGGAAAAAATAGTTGGCGGACCGGCTAAAAAATCGCCAGTTCGTCCATCGCCGCACCGCCGCTCGCTTGTCCGGGGTCGGTTGGAGGTTTTCCACGAGGTTATCCACAGCAACTGTGGATTACCGCCAGAAAACAGCCCTTTTGCTTTGGCTGGCGATCTGTTAGGCGCGGTCGGTGCCCGCCGGCTGACGGGCATTTGCTACTATTACGCCCCTTCGCGCTGGCTGTCGAACCAGCGCCACCGCTGAACCGGAGTAACGATGACCGATCCCATTCGCCTCACCCAATACAGCCACGGCGCCGGTTGTGGTTGCAAGATCGCCCCCAAGACCCTGGAGACCATCCTGGCCGGCAGCGGCGCCCAGCACCTGGATCCGCGGCTGTGGGTGGGCAACGCCTCGCGCGACGATGCGGCGGTCTATGGCCTGGACGAAGAACGCGGCGTGGTCTCCACCACCGATTTCTTCATGCCCATCGTCGATGATCCCTTCGATTTCGGGCGCATCGCCGCCACCAATGCCATCAGCGACATCTACGCCATGGGCGGCGATCCCCTGCTGGCCATCGCCATCCTCGGCTGGCCGGTCAACGTGCTGCCGCCGGAAGTGGCGCGCGAGGTCATCGCTGGCGGTCGCCGCGTGTGCGACGAAGCCGGCATTCCCCTGGCCGGCGGTCATTCCATCGACGCCCCCGAGCCGATCTTCGGCCTGGCCGTCACCGGGATCGTGGAAAAGCGCCATCTCAAGCGCAACGACACCGCGACCCTGGGCAGCCGCCTTTATCTGACCAAGCCGCTGGGCATCGGCATCCTCACCACCGCCGAGAAGCGGGCCTTGCTGCGCCCCGAGGATCGCCATCTGGCGCGTGACACCATGTGCCAGCTCAATCGTCCCGGCAGCCGTTTCGGCCGCCTGGCCGGCGTCACGGCGATGACCGACGTCACCGGCTTCGGGTTGCTCGGCCACCTGGTGGAGATGGCCGACGGCAGTGGCCTCACCGCCGAACTCGACTTCGCCGCCATTCCCCGCCTGGAAGGCGTGGATTTCTATCTGCAGCAGGGCTGCGTGCCTGGCGGGACCGAGCGCAACTTCGACAGCTACGGCAGCCGTATCGCCCCGCTGGACGAAGGCCGCCGCCAGCTGCTGTGCGACCCCCAGACCAGTGGCGGCCTGCTGGTGGCCGTGGCACCCGAGGGCGAGGCGGAATTTCTCGCCGTGGCGGCGGAGCTGGGCCTGGCCCTGCAACCCATAGGGCAGCTGGTGAGCCGGCGCGCCCATGCGGTCGAGGTGGCCTGATGAGCCAGCGTGAGGATGCCCGCGACCTGCGGGCGCTGTTCCTGAGCGATGTCCCCCTGGTCGATGTCCGCGCCCCCGTGGAATTTGCCAAGGGCGCCTTTCCCCAGGCCACCAACCTGCCGCTGATGAATGACCTGGAGCGCCAGCGCGTCGGCACCCGCTACAAGCAGCAGGGTCAGCAGGCGGCGCTGCAACTGGGTCACCAGCTGGTGTCCGGGGCGGTGAAGGAGGCGCGCATCCAGGCCTGGGCCGACTTCGCCCGGGCCCATCCGGAGGGCTACCTCTATTGCTTCCGCGGTGGCTTGCGCTCCCAGATCAGCCAGGAATGGCTGCGCAGCGAAGCCGGCATCGCCTATCCACGGGTGGTGGGTGGCTACAAGGCCATGCGTACCTTTCTCATCGATACGCTGCAGCAGGCCCTGGCCGAGTGCGGCTTCGTGGTGGTCGGTGGCATGACCGGCACCGGCAAGACCGAGGTGGTGGCCCAGCTCGACAACGCCGTCGACCTCGAAGGCCATGCCAATCACCGCGGCTCCAGCTTCGGCAAGCGGGCCACGCCCCAGCCGGGCCAGATCGATTTCGAGAACAGCCTGGCCATCGACCTGCTGCGCCGCCGTCATGGGGGGCAGGCGCAATTCGTGCTGGAAGACGAATCGCGCCTGGTCGGTCGCTGCTCCCTGCCGCTGGAATTGCACCAGGGCATGCAGCAGTACCCGCTGGTCTGGCTGGAAGACAGCCGGGAAAACCGTATCGAGCGCATCCTGCGCGACTACGTCATCGACCTGGCGGCGGAATTCGTGGCCCTGTACGGCCCCGAACAGGGCTTCGGCCTGTTCGCCGAGCAGCTGCGCAAGAGTCTCTCCGGCATCGCCAAGCGCCTGGGGGGCGAACGCTTCCAGCGCCTGTCGGCCATTCTCGAGGACGCCCTCGCCGAGCAGGAGCGCTCGGGTGACGTCGCGGCGCATCGCGGCTGGATCGAGGGCCTGCTGGCGGAATACTACGATCCCATGTACGCCTATCAGCGCGAGAGCAAGGCGTCCCGGGTGATCTTCAGCGGTGACCAGGCCGCAGTGGTCGAGTTTCTGCGCAACCGGCGCTGAACAGCGCTTGGGGTTGGCGGTCTACGCTGCGGTTATCCGGCCGTTCCGGCCGGTTGCAGGTGCAAGGAGAAAGAGAGATGAAAGCGAAACTGGTTCCCGTCCTGGCCGCTACGCTGGCTGCCGTGGTGCTCGCCGGCTGTTCGGGCAAGGTGGTCAATCGCGACAGCTGCGCCGCCCAGACCCGTTCCGCCTGGCAGGAACTCGACCTGGCCAAGGCCGAAGGCTTTTCCGGCACGGTGAGCTACTCCAAGGCGCTGGCCTTGCTGTCCACCGCCAAGACGCAGCAGCAGGTCGAGGCCTACACCGGTTGCGTGAAGAACGCCGAAAAGGCGCGCTTCTACATTCGCGAGTCCCGCGCCGGTCGCTGATCGCTTGGCCCCCTGGCCAACGGCCGCCGTCCAAAGCGACGCCGACATAACCGCGCGCGACGGATAGTGGCGGTTTGCTCCGCACCCTCTCAAGAATCGGCTTCTGCAGACGACAGCGTCGGTAGAACTCATTTTGTCGGGGTGCGGTATGAAAGGGATTGCGCGCTATCGCCTGGCCAATTGGCGAACCGCGACCAAGCTGGCGGTGGGCTTCGGGCTGGTGCTGCTGCTGACCCTGGTGGTGGCCCTGCAGGGCGGGCTCGCACTCAAGGATGTCGAGCATAGATTCGGCTCCCTGCGCGACATGGCGGCGATCAACCGGCAGGTGATGCAGGTCCGCGCCCTGGAGCAGGGCTTTCGCCTGAGTGGCGAGGCCGCCCAGGCCGAGCATCTACGGCAGGCCCTGCCGGCAGTGCTCGAGCGGTTGGGACAGCTGGAGGCCGAGGTGGGCAGTGCCAACGCTGTCGACCTCGGCGCCGCCCGTGAGGCCATCCAGGCCTATGGCGCTGCCTTCGCCGACTTCGAACGACTCCACACCTCGCGCCGTCTGGCCATGGAGGGGGCCGCCTTTCTGGTAGAGGGCGCGGCCAACAGCCTGGACATCCTCCAGTCCGGTCTGCTGGATGACGGCGCCTATGCCCTCAAGGATTCCGGCGGCAAGCAGGGCGCCGAACTCCTGACCCTGTCGCAGCAGGTCGGCGAACTCTATCGCCTGATGCTCAAGAGTCTCGACGAAGCCCAGGCGCGAGCCGGCAAGAGCACGGTGGACGACCAGCCGCTGCCCTCGGCCAGTGCCGCCCTGGAATTGCTGGCCAAGGTCGAGCCGCAACTGAGCGATCCGGCCTATTCCTCGGTCATCCAGGACGTCTCCACCAACATCAAGGAATTCATCCGCCGCCTCGGCGACTATGCCGCCGCCCTGGCCCAGGAGCAGACCGCCGGTGCGCGGATGACCAGCCTTGCGGAGACCGCGGTGCAGCGGGTCGATGCCCTCTATGGGCAACAGGAGACCGAACTGCAGGCGATGATGACCAAGCGCCTGCTGACCATCGGCGGCGTGGCCCTGCTGGCGCTGATCGTCGGCGCCCTGGCTGCGCTGATCATCACCCTGGCCATCGTCCGGCCGCTGCGCAAGGTGATCGCCGCCGCCGAGCGCATCGCCCAGGGCCAGCTGGATGTCGAGTTGACAGTGGATCGGGGCGACGAGATCGGCCAGTTGCAGCGTTCCAGCGCCAGCATGGTGGCGGCGCTGCGCGGCATGGTCCTGCAGCTGCAGAGCGGTATCGGCCGGCTCGGCCAGTCCGCCGCCGCCCTGGCCGAACAGGCCCGCGAGGCGCAGCGGGGCGTGACCCGGCAGCGCGAGGAAACCGATCAGGTAGCCGCGGCCATGGCCGAACTGGCCGCCACGGCCCAGGGGGTCGCCGCGGACGCCGAGGCCGCCGCTGGTGCCGGCGATCAGGCCGAGCGCCAGGTCAGCGATGGCCAGGCGGTGATCGGCCGCAGTCTGGCCGGTATCGAGACCCTGGGGGTGGATGTCCGGTCCGCGGCGGAGCGCCTCGAAGGCGTGTCCCACGACAGCCAGGCGATCAGCAGTGTGCTGGACGTGATCAAGGCGGTGGCCGAGCAGACCAACCTGCTGGCGCTCAACGCGGCCATCGAGGCGGCGCGTGCCGGTGAGCAGGGGCGAGGGTTCGCCGTGGTCGCTGACGAAGTCCGGGCCCTGGCGCGCCGTACCCAGCAGTCGAGCGTCGAGATCGAACGGCTCATCGTGGTGTTGCAGAAGGGCAGCGGCGAAGCGGTCGCACGGATGCAGCAGAGCGAGACCCTGCTCGTCGACACCCTGGACAGTGCCGGCGATACCCGGCGCGCCTTTGCCGGTATCGCCACGGCGGTGGCCAGCATCCAGCAGAGGAATCAGCAGATCGCCGCGGCGGCGGTACAGCAGCGCGGGGTGGCCGAAGAGGTGGCGGTCAATGTCACCCGGATTCGCGACGGCGCCGATCAGTCCAGCCAGGCGATGGCGGCCACGGCCTCAGCCAGCCGCGAGCTGGCCGAACTGGGTGACGAGCTCGCGCGCCTGGTGCAGCGCTTCCACGTCTGATCGACTCCGCTACTGGGCGTTGAGCGCCTGGCCAGTGGTGCCCCGGCTGGCCGGACCGAGCAGATAGAGATAGACCGGCAGGATGGCCTCCGCCGCGGGCACCCGGGCCGGGTCCTCTTCGGGATAGGCCGCCGCCCGCATGGCGGTGCGGGTACCGCCCGGGTTGACGCTGTTGACCCGGATGCCGTCCTCGGCCAGCTCCTCGGCCCAGACCTGCATCAGGCCCTCGGTGGCGAACTTGGACACCGAATAGGCGCCCCAGCCGCCCCGACCCTTGCGACCGACACTGCTGGACGTGAAGATCAGCGAGGCCTCACCGGCCGCCCTGAGCAGCGGCAGCAGGGCCTGGGTCAGGGCGAAGCCGGCCTGGACATTGACCTGCAGCACCTGCGCCAGCGCGGCGGCGGGCGTCTCTTCCAGCAGCACCCGCGGCCCGAGCAGGCCGGCGTTGTGTACCAGGCCATCCAGGCGCCCGTGACGTTGTCTCAGCCGCTCCGCCACGGCGGCATAGGCGGCCGCATCGGCCTGTTCGAGATCCAGTATCAGGGTCTCGGCCTGGCCACCGCTGGCCAGGATCTCCTGACACACCTGATCCAGCGCCGCGGCATCGCGACCCTGGAGGATGACGCTGGCGCCCAGGGCGGCGCAGCCCTTGGCGAGGGCGGCGCCGATGCCGCGATTGGCACCGGTGACGAGGATGACGCGGTCCTTGAGCAGCTCGGCCGGAGCCTGGTAGTCGAACATCTGAACCTCTAGCAGCCGCACAGCGCGCGATCGAGCAGGGCGCGCAATTCCAGCGGATGGTCGATGATGGCGTCGGCGCCCCAGTGCTCGGGGCGGTCGTCCGGATGGATGTAGCCGTAGCGCGCTGCCACCGTCTTGCTGCCAGCGGCGCGACCGGATTCGATGTCGCGCAGGTCGTCACCGATGAACAGGGCGGTCTGCGGATCCACGTCCAGTTGCCGGCAGGCCAGCAGCACCATCTCCGGATCCGGCTTGCTGTGCGTGACGTGGTCCGGGCAGACCAGGCAGGCCGAGCGCTCGGCCAGGCCCAGGCGCTGCATGATCGGCTCGGCGAAGCGCACCGGCTTGTTGGTCACCACGCCCCAACGCAACCGGGCGGCGTCGAGATCGCGCAGGATTTCGTCCATGCCGTCGAACAGCCGGGTGTGGACCGCGCATTGCGTCTGGTAGCGCTCGAGAAACTCCAGGCGCAGGGGTTCGAGTTCGGCGCCCAGGGGGTCGATCTCGAAGCCGGCCAGGATCATCGCCTTGGCACCACCGGAGATGACGCCGCGCAGGCGGGCCTCATCGGCGGGCGCGAGGCCCCTGTCCTGGCGCATGCCCTGGATAATGGCGATGAAGTCCGGCGCCGTGTCGAGCAGGGTGCCGTCCATGTCGAAGAGGACCGCTTGCAGACGCATGGCCTAGTCCTCGCGCTGGGTGCGCACCATGTAGTTCACCGTCACGTCGCCTTCGAGCTTGTATCTCTTGGTCAGCGGGTTGTAGGTGAGGCCGATGACGTCGCGCAGGTTGAGGCCGGCGGCGCGGGCCCAGGCACCCAGTTCCGAGGGGCGGATGAACTTGCGGAAATCGTGGGTGCCCCGCGGCAGCAAGCGCAGCACGTATTCGGCACCGACGATGGCGAACAGATAGGCCTTGGGATTGCGGTTGATGGTGGAGAAGAACACCTGGCCGCCCGGCTTGACCAGGTCGTGGCAGGCCTTGATCACCGAGGAGGGATCCGGCACGTGCTCGAGCATCTCCAGGCAGGTCACCACGTCATAGGTGCCGGCGTGCTTGCGCGCGTGGTCCTCGGTGGTCTCCTGGATGTACTCCACCGGCACGCCGGATTCCAGCTGGTGCAGGCGGGCGACGGCCAGGGGCGCCTCGGCCATGTCGATGCCGGTCACCTGGGCACCGCGCTGGGCCATGGCCTCGCTGAGGATGCCGCCACCGCAGCCGACGTCCAGCACCTTCTTGCCGGCTAGGCCCGCGTGCTGGTCGATCCAGTTGACGCGCAGCGGATTGATGTCGTGCAGCGGCTTGAATTCGCTCTCGCGATCCCACCAGCGGTAGGCGAGGGCCTCGAACTTGGCGATCTCGGCGTTATCGACGTTGGACATGGGGTTCTCCAGAGGCAAGGGAGCGGGGCGCGTCAGGCGCCCTGCTGGATACGGGTGGCCCACTGCTGCGCATTGGCTATGAGTTCGGCCTCGTCCAGGCGCACGAGTTCGCTCTGGCGCAGCAGCGGCACGCCGCCGACCCAGACGTCGCTGACGCGGTCGCGGCCGGTGGCATAGATGAGTTGCGAAACGGGGTCGTAGAGCGGCTGCTGGGCGAGGCCGCTGAGGTCGACGGCGGTCAGGTCGGCGGCCTTGCCGACTTCCAGCGAACCCAGGCAGCGCTCCAGCCCCAGGGCGCGAGCACCGTTCAGGGTGGCCAGGCGCAGCGCACGGTGGGCATCGAGGGCGGTGGCCGAGCCGGCGACGGCCTTGGCCAGCAGGGCGGCGGTGCGGGTCTCGCCGAGCAGATCGAGGTCGTTGTTGCTGGCCGCGCCGTCGGTGCCGATGGCGACGTTCACGCCGGCCTGCCAGAGCCGCTCCACCGGACAGAAGCCGCTGGCCAGCTTGAGATTGGATTCGGGACTGTGGATGACATGGCTGTTGGTCTCGACCAGGTTTTCCAGATCCTCGTCATCCACCTGGGTCATGTGCACCGCCTGGAAGCGCGGCCCGAGCAGGCCCAGTCGCCGCAGCCGGCTGAGCGGCCGCTCACCGGTCTGCTGCAGCGCCTGCTCCACCTCGAAGGCGGTCTCGTGCACGTGCATCTGGATCGGTGCCTGCAGTTGCTCGGCCAAGACCAGGATCTGTTCGAGCTTGGCGTCGGCCACGGTATAGGGCGCATGGGGGCCGAAGGCCACGCTGATGCGCTCGTGCAGCTTCATGTCGTCGAACAGTTCCAGGCCACGGCGGATCATGTCGTCCGCGGTGCGGGCGCCGGGAATGGGGAAGTCGAGGATCGGCAGGCAGACCTGGGCGCGCACCCCGGTGCGATGGATCGCCTCGCAGGCCACCTGGGGGTAGAAATACATGTCCGAGAAGCAGGTGATGCCGCCGCGGATCTGCTCGGCGATGGCCAGGGTGGTGCCGTCGCGGACGAAGTCCTCGTCGACCCAGCGCCCTTCGGCGGGCCAGATGTGATCCTGCAGCCAGGTCTGCAGCGGCAGGTCGTCGGCCATGCCGCGAAACAGGGTCATGGCGGCGTGACCATGGGCGTTGATCAGCCCGGGGATTAGCACCTTGCCCGGCAGCTCCAGGGTCTCCTTGGCCGGCTGGCGCAGGGCCTCGCTACGCGGCGCGAGCAGGGCGATGCAGCCGTCGCGCACGCCCAGGGCGTAATCGCGCAGGACTACTCCGGCAGGCTCCACCGGCACGATCCAGCTGGGGAGCAACAAGAGGTCCAGGGGCGCGGGGGTGGGCATCGGCGGCGGTTCCAAGGGGGGGCGAGCCGGCAGTATAGCGGTCCTTGCGGCGCTACCGCTAAATCCGCACGCCGATGCCGGTATACTGGCTGGCTACAGATTCAGGTCGAGGAGAGATCATGCGAGAGCGTCTGCTGGCGGCGGAAAAGATCAAGGCGATCGAATGGCGGGACGGTGCCCTGCACCTGCTCGACCAGCGCCTGTTGCCGCTGCGCGAACACTGGGTCGCCTGTCACAGCGCCGCCGAGGTGGCCCAGGCCATCCGCGACATGTTGGTACGCGGCGCGCCGGCCATCGGCATCAGCGCCGCCTATGGCGTGGTGCTGGGTGCCCGGCAGCGTGCCGCGGCGGGTGAGGACTGGCAAGCCACCGTCAGTGCCGACTTCGAACTGCTGGCCGCTTCGCGTCCCACCGCCGTCAATCTATTCTGGGCGCTCAACCGGATGCGCGAGCGCCTGACGCGCATGGCCGGGGAGGGTGCCCTGGCGGCGCTGGAAGCCGAGGCGGTGGCCATCCACCTGAGCGATCGCGAGGCCAACCTGACCATGGCCCAGCTGGGCGTCGAGCTGATCCGCAAGCACGACGCCAGCAAGCAGACCTTCCTTACCCACTGCAACACCGGCGCCCTGGCCACCGGTGGTTTCGGCACCGCCCTGGGCGTCCTGCGCGCCGCGCACCTGGACGGCCTGGTGGAATGCGTCCACGCCGACGAGACCCGCCCCTGGCTGCAGGGCTCGCGCCTGACCGCCTGGGAGCTGGCCGGCGAGGGCATCCCGGTCAGCCTCAACGCCGATGCCGCCGCGGCGCACCTGATGAAGACGCGCAACGTCGCCTGGGTGATCGTCGGCGCCGATCGCATCACCGCCAACGGCGACGTGGCCAACAAGATCGGCACCTACAACCTGGCGGTCATCGCCATGCACCACGGCGTGCGCTTCATGGTGGTGGCGCCCAGCTCCACCATCGACATGAATCTGGCGTCCGGTGACGACATCCCCATCGAGGAGCGCGCCGGTCACGAGTTGCTGGAAGCCGGAGGCCAGCGCATCGCCGCCGAGGTCGAGGCCTTCAATCCGGTGTTCGACGTGACCCCGGCCGATCTCATCGATGCCATCGTCACCGAGCGCGGTGTGGTGGAGCGTCCGGACGCCAAGAAGATGGCCGAGCTGATGAATCGGCGCCGCCTGCATTGAGGTGATCGCCAGGGGCGGATACATCCCTGAATGTGTTAGAATTTCGCTCTTTGCACAGGCTTTGTTCGAAAGCCCTCGGCAGGCGGCGATGCAGTGCTGAAAACCGGCTGGAGCGCCTTCGCGCCGCCGGTGGCAGGCGCCGCCAGACGGGCTTTCGCCTCTCCTATATCAGGCTCGGCCGACATGCGGACGAGCCCTAGCGCTTTTCAGATCAGAAGGAACCAGGCTTCTCATGGGTGAACTGGCCAAAGAAATCCTCCCGGTCAATATCGAAGACGAATTGCGGCAGTCGTATCTCGACTACGCGATGAGCGTCATCGTCGGCCGGGCCCTGCCGGATGTGCGCGACGGCCTCAAACCGGTGCACCGGCGCGTGCTCTACGCCATGAGCGAGCTGGGCAACGACTGGAACAAGCCGTACAAGAAATCCGCCCGTGTGGTGGGTGACGTCATCGGTAAGTACCACCCCCACGGCGACACCGCCGTCTACGACACCATCGTGCGGATGGCCCAGCCCTTCTCGCTGCGCTACATGCTGGTGGATGGCCAGGGCAACTTCGGTTCGGTCGACGGCGACAACGCCGCGGCCATGCGATACACCGAAGTGCGGATGTCCAAGCTCGCCCACGAACTGCTGGCCGACCTGGACAAGGAAACCGTCGACTGGGTGCCCAACTACGACGGCACCGAGCAGATCCCGGCGGTAATGCCCACGCGCATCCCCAACCTGCTGGTCAACGGTTCCAGCGGCATCGCGGTCGGCATGGCCACCAACATCCCGCCGCACAACCTCGGCGAGGTCATCGATGGCTGCCTGGCGCTGATCGAGAACAGCGAGCTGACCGTCGACGACCTGATGCAGTACATCCCCGGTCCGGACTTCCCGACCGCGGGCATCATCAACGGTCGCGCCGGCATCATCGAGGCCTATCGCACCGGTCGTGGCCGCATCTATGTGCGGGCCCGCGCCGAAGTCGAGGACATCGACAAGAGCGCCAATCGCCAGCAGATCGTCATCACCGAGCTGCCCTACCAGCTCAACAAGGCACGGCTGATCGAGAAGATCGCCGAGCTGGTGAAAGAGAAGAAGATCGAAGGCATCACCGAGCTGCGCGACGAGTCCGACAAGGACGGCATGCGCGTGGTCATCGAGCTGCGTCGCGGCGAGACCCCCGAGGTGGTGCTCAACAACCTCTACGCCCAGACCCAGCTGCAGACGGTGTTCGGCATCAACGTGGTGGCCCTGCTCGACGGCCAGCCGCGAACCCTGAACCTCAAGGAACTGCTGGAAGCCTTCATTCGCCACCGTCGCGAAGTGGTGACCCGGCGCACCGTCTACGAACTGCGCAAGGCGCGCGAGCGTGGCCACATCCTCGAAGGCCAGGCGGTCGCCCTGTCCAACATCGATCCGGTCATCGAGCTGATCAAGAGCTCGCCGACCCCGGCCGAAGCCAAGGAACGCCTGATCGCCACGCCCTGGGAATCCAGCGCGGTACGCGAGATGGTCGAGCGCGCCGGCGCCGACTCCTGCCGTCCGGACGACCTGCCCGAGCAATACGGTCTACACGAGGGCAAGTATCACCTCTCGCCCGAGCAGGCCCAGGCTATCCTGGATCTGCGTCTGCACCGCCTGACCGGCCTGGAGCACGAGAAGCTCATCGCCGAGTACCAGGAGATCCTGCAGCAGATCGGCGAGCTGATCCGCATCCTCACCAATCCCGAGCGGCTGATGGAAGTCATCCGCGAGGAGCTGGAGAAGGTCAAGGCCGAGTTCGGCGACAAGCGTCGTACCGAAATCATCGCCTCCCAGGTGGACCTGACCATCGCCGACCTCATCACCGAGGAAGACCGCGTCGTCACCATCTCCCATGGCGGCTACGCCAAGTCCCAGCCGCTGCACGCCTACCAGGCCCAGCGCCGGGGCGGCCGCGGCCGCTCGGCCTCGGCGGTCAAGGAAGAGGACTACATCGAACACCTGCTGGTCGCCAACAGCCATACCACCCTGCTGCTGTTCTCCAGCCTGGGCAAGGTCTACTGGAAGCGCACCTACGAGATCCCCGAGGCCTCCCGCGCCGCCCGTGGCCGTCCGCTGGTCAACCTGCTGCCGCTGGCCGAAGGCGAGCGCATCACCGCCATGCTGCCGGTCGATCTGGAAGCCATACGTCAGCAGGCGCCGGCCGGTGACGAGGACCTGGGCGAGCAGGACGACAACCTGGACATCGAAGACGCCGTGCTGGTGGAAGACGATGTCGAAAGCGAAAGCGAAAGCGAAGGCGAAGAGGGCGAACTCCTCGATGCCGACCAGGACGAGCCCACCGGCGCCTACATCTTCATGGCCACCCGCAACGGCACCGTGAAGAAGACCCCGCTGGTGCAGTTCAGCCGTCCGCGCAGCAACGGCCTGATCGCGCTGAAGCTGGAAGAGGGCGACAGCCTGATCGCCGCCGCCATCACCGATGGGGCCCGCGAGGTCATGCTGTTCTCCGACGGTGGCAAGGTCATCCGCTTCAAGGAACGCCATGTGCGCACCATGGGCCGTACCGCCCGCGGCGTGCGGGGCATGCGTCTGGCCGAGAACCAGCGGCTGATCTCCATGCTGATCCCCGAGCCGGGCGCCGAGATCCTCACCGCCAGCCTCAACGGCTTCGGCAAGCGCACCGCCATGGCCGAATACCCGCAGCGTGGTCGTGGCGGCCAGGGCGTGATCGCCATGGTCATCAACGAGCGCAACGGCCCCCTGATCGGCGCCATCCAGGTGCTGGACGGCGAGGAGATCATGCTGATCTCCGACCAGGGCACCTTGGTGCGGACGCCGGTCGAGGGCATCTCCCGTACCGGCCGCAACACCCAGGGCGTCACCCTCATCAAGCTCGGCAAGGGCGAGAAGCTGGTGGGCCTGGAGCGGGTGCAGGAGCCTTCGGTCGACGAAGAGCTGCTGGACCACGAAGCCGAGCTGGACGACGAGGTGCTCGACAAGGAATTGCCGGTCGACAGCCACGAACCCGACCAGGACGATGTGCTGCCCGGTGCCAGCGACGTGCCGAGCGATGATCTGCCCAACGAGGATGACGAGTGATGAGCAAGCGTGCCTACAACTTCTGCGCCGGCCCGGCGGCCCTGCCTGAAGCTGTGCTGCGCCAGGCCCAGGCCGATCTGCTGGATTGGCAGGGCCGTGGCCTGTCGGTGATGGAGATGAGCCACCGCGGTGAAGACTTCACCGCCATCTCGAACCAGGCCGAGGCCGACCTGCGCGAGTTGCTGGCCATCCCCAGCAACTACAAGGTGCTGTTCCTGCAGGGCGGCGCCAGTCTGCAATTCGCCCAGCTGGCGATGAATTTGATGCCCGAGGGCGGCAAGGCCGACTACATCGACACCGGCATCTGGTCGCGCAAGGCCATCGAGCAGGCGCGGCACTATGGCACCGTCAACGTCGCCGCCAGTTCCAAGGGCTACGACTACTTCGCCATTCCGGGGCAGCACGAATGGCAGCTGTCCAAGGACGCCGCCTACGTCCACTACACCCCCAACGAAACCATCGGCGGTCTGGAGTTCGACTGGATTCCGGACGTGGGTGACGTGCCCCTGGTGGCGGATGCCTCTTCCGACATCCTCTCGCGCCCGCTGGACGTCTCGCGTTTCGGGCTGATCTACGCCGGCGCGCAGAAGAACATCGGGCCGAGCGGCCTGGTGGTGGTGATCGTCCGCGAAGACCTGCTGGGTCGCGCCCGCGCCGCCTGCCCGACGCTGCTCGACTACAAGGTCGAGGCCGACAACGGCTCCATGTACAACACCCCGGCCACCTTCTCCTGGTACCTGTCGGGCCTGGTGTTCAAGTGGCTGAAGGAGCAGGGCGGTCTGCCCGCCATGGAGCGCCTGAATCGCCAGAAGAAGGAGCTGCTGTACGGCTTCATCGACGCCAGCGACTTCTACAGCAACCCCATCGCCAAGAACGACCGCTCCTGGATGAACGTGCCCTTCCGCCTGGCGGACGAGCGCCTCGACAAGGCCTTCCTCGAGGGCGCCGAAGCGCGCGGTCTGCTGTATCTGCAGGGCCATCGTTCGGTGGGTGGCATGCGCGCCTCCATCTATAACGCCGTGACCCTGGAAGCCGTCCAGGCGCTGGTGACCTATCTGGCCGAATTCGAGAAGGAGCACGGCTGATCATGTCCGAACACGAGCTCAAGGCCCTGCGCCTGCGTATCGACAGTCTGGACGAACGCATCCAGGAGCTGATCAGCGAACGTGCCCGCTGCGCCCAGGACGTGGCCCGGGTCAAGATGGGAACGCTGGCGGAGGGCGAAAAGCCCGTGTTCTACCGGCCCGAGCGCGAGGCCCAGGTGCTCAAGCGGGTGATGGAGCGCAACGGCGGTCCGGTCCGTGACGAAGACATGGCGCGACTGTTCCGCGAGATCATGTCCTGCTGCCTGGCCCTGGAAGAGCCGTTGCACGTGGCCTACCTCGGCCCGGAAGGTACCTTCTCCCAGGCCGCGGCGCTCAAGCACTTCGGCAAGGCCGTGGTGACCCGGCCCATGGCGGCCATCGACGAGGTCTTCCGCGAGGTTGCCGCCGGCGCCTCCAACTTCGGCGTGGTGCCGGTGGAAAACTCCACCGAAGGGGCGGTCAACCACACCCTGGACAGCTTCCTCGAGCACAACCTGTCGATCTGCGGCGAGGTGGAGCTGCGCATCCACCACCACCTGCTGATCGGCGAGAACACCAAGGCCGACAGCATCACCCGCATCTATTCCCACGCCCAGTCGCTGGCCCAGTGCCGCAAGTGGCTGGACTCCTACTACCCCAGCGTCGAGCGGGTGGCGGTGGCCAGCAATGCCGAAGCGGCGCGGCGGGTGAAGGGGGAGTGGAACAGCGCGGCCATCGCCGGTGACATGGCGGCCTCGCTCTATGGCCTGACCCCGGTGCAGCAGAAGATCGAGGATCGCCCGGACAACTCCACGCGCTTCCTCATCATCGGCAACCAGGAGGTGCCGCCCAGTGGCGACGACAAGACCTCCATCATCGTCTCCATGCAGAACAAGCCGGGTGCCCTGCACGAGCTGCTGCTGCCGTTCCATACCAACAACATCGATCTCAGCCGGATCGAGACGCGGCCCTCGCGCAGCGGCAAGTGGACCTATGTCTTCTTCATTGATTTCCTCGGCCACCAGGCCGATCCGCTGATCCGCGATGTGCTGGAGCGCCTGTCCACCAGCGCCGTGGCGCTCAAGGTCCTCGGTTCCTACCCCCGCGCCGTGCTCTGAGGCGGCGCCGGCCGGTTGCGGGCGTCAGCGTCGACGCACGCAACCCTTGTCGTCGAAGGTCACCAGGCGCGAGCGTTCCTTGCGCTGGCGCGCCTCGTAGTGATAACGAGTCAGGGCATCCAGCTGGGAAATCCGCTGCGGTGGTCCCAGGGCGTTCTCCACGTCCGCCCGGCTCATGCCGACCCTGACCTGTCCCCGGATGATCGCCTGCCGCCTTTCGCTGGGGCTGAGCAGATCGCCGCACCCATCCGTTCTGGCTGCCACCACTGTTGGTGGGCGTTGCGCCTCCTTGCGCGGAGGGGCCTTGGGTTTCGCCATCAGCGTGGGCCTGGCGCCGCCCGGGCGGGGATTGTCCGCGCGTTGCAGGCGGCTGTCGCTGTCCGAAGCACAGCCGCTGGTGGAAAAGGTGAGGTGGCCGGCGGCATCTTCGCAACGATAGACCGTGGCCGCCTGGGCAGAGGCGCAGCCCAGCAACAGGCCGAGCACGACGAGCTTCTTCATGGGACGTCCTCCTTGACGTAGCGCTCAAGCTTAGCGGGTTAACGACCGCGGGACGAGCGTTGCAAGCGCGGCTTCGATACCGGCCCAGAGCCCTTGCAAATAGCTGTTTTGAAAACCTTTTGCGTTCGCACCCATAACCGGTCCGGTGTATCATCCCCGCCGTCAGCCCCGCCGGGGCAGTGGTCATCCCCCCTTATGGACTTACCCAGTCAACACTCAATCGCCTTTTTCGTCCCGTTGTTGAGATAGGGTTCGTCGGTGCGCTCCGCCGGCGGGCCGGAGTGCGCTATGACCGTAGTGAACGAAGCAGAAATCAGAAAGCCCCACGAGACGCTGCAGGAGCGTCTCGCCCAGGTCGTCGAGTTGCTGGAGCGCTACGACCTCGCCGTCGAGGCGCGTGAAGACCACGATCGCGCCCCCGTATCCCCCGCCGATATCCCCGAAGAGGGCCTCGAAGAGCTGCGTGCCCGGCTGGACGAGCTGCACCCGGCCGACGTCGCCTTCATCCTCGAAGCCCTGCCGCAGGAAGACCGCCTGACCGTCTGGGGGCTGGTCAAGACCGAGCGTGACGGCGAGATCCTGCTGGAGGTCTCGGACGCCGTCCGTGAAACGCTGATCGCCGACATGGACGATCAGGAAATCCTCGCGGTGGCCGGTCAGCTCGACGCCGACGAACTCGCCGA
Organism: Pseudomonas sp. GM_Psu_1; assembly: GCF_026544185.1. NCBI lineage: Bacteria > Pseudomonadati > Pseudomonadota > Gammaproteobacteria > Pseudomonadales > Pseudomonadaceae > Pseudomonas > Pseudomonas sp. GM_Psu_1. The sequence continues at coordinate 190,320 of NZ_JALNUX010000007.1, read as the reverse complement.
CCTGGCGCCGGACCTGCCGCGCGACGTCGTCCATGAACTGATGGAGGCCCTCGACGCCCAGCAGCGCGAGCGGGTGCGCTCCGCCCTGTCCTACGAAGAGGACCAGGTGGGCGCGCTGATGGACTTCGAGATGGTGACCATCCGCGATGACGTCGCCCTGGAAGTGGTGCTGCGTTATCTTCGCCGGCTGAAAGAGCTGCCCGACCACACCGACAAGCTGTTCGTGGTCGACAACGACAGCATCCTCAAGGGGGTGCTGCCGATCAAGCGACTGCTGGTCAACGATCCGGAAAAGCTGGTGGTCGAGGTCATGGCGAAGGAGGCGGTGGCCTTCCATCCGGACGGCGACGCCTATGACGCGGCCCAGGCGTTCGAACGCTACGACCTGGTTTCGGCGCCGGTGGTGGACAAGAACGGCAAGCTGATTGGCCGTCTCACCATCGACGAGATGGTCGACCTGATCCGCGAGGAAAGCGAAAGCGAAGTCCTCAACATGGCTGGTCTGCGCGAAGACGAAGACGTCTTCGCCTCGGTGTGGAAATCGGTGGGCAACCGCTGGACCTGGCTGGCCACCAACCTCATCACGGCCTTCATCGCCTCGCGGGTCATCGGCCTGTTCGAGGGCTCGATCGAGAAACTGGTGGCCCTGGCCGCGCTCATGCCCATCGTCGCCGGCATTGGCGGCAACTCGGGCAACCAGGCCATCACCATGATCGTGCGCGCTATGGCGCTGGGGCAGATCAGCGTGACCAGCACCGCGCGCCTGCTACGCAAGGAGATGGGCGTCGCCCTGTGCAATGGCGTCATCTGGGGTGGGGTGATAGGGCTGGTGGCCTTCTATCTCTACAGCAGCTGGTCCCTGGGCCTGGTGATGATGGGGGCCATGACCCTGAATCTGCTGCTGGCGGCGTTCATGGGCGTGCTGATTCCCATGACCCTGCAGCGCTTCGGTCGCGACCCGGCCATGGGGTCGAGCGTCCTGATCACTGCGGTCACCGACAGCGGCGGCTTCTTCATCTTCTTGGGACTCGCCACCCTGTTCCTGATGTAGGGCAGGGCAGGGTGCAGCGGGCTGCCCAGGCGCAGGGCAGCCCGGACGCCGTCAGGATGCGGCGTCGATGTCGTGGGCGATCAGCGAGATCAGGGCGTTCTGCTGGCGACCCGACAGTTGCCGAAAGCGCTGCAGCAACTCCCGCTCGCTGGCGGTGATCTCCGGACTGTCCAGGCGAAGCCCGGGTTCGTCCCCAAGGGCGCCCTCTTGCTGCAAGCTCTGCTCGAGACGCGCGATGATTTCGGAGTTCATGCTGCGATGATGGTTGCGGGCCACATCCGCGATGCGCTCTCGCATGCCCTCGGGCAGACGCACGACGAATTTGTCAGCGGTACGGCTTGAGTAGGATCTAATGGCCTGGGTCATTGAGGTACTTCATCTGGAGTCAAAAATCAGTGAAGGCATAAGCCCTCGTCTCGTTCCGCTAGCACTCACGGCACCTTGGACTCTGTAACCACCTGTCCCTAGGTATCTGTTTTTATTGACGTCAATTTACCGACGTACAGAACAAATTGCAAAGCTGCTGAAGAACTTCCTGCCTGTGCCGCCCCGCGCGCAGTGTCGCGCTGCCTGAACCGGAACATGACAAACCTTCCGCTGCTCGTTACCATGAGCGCCCTTTCCTGTCCCAGTAGCTCAATTGGATAGAGCATCCCCCTCCTAAGGGGAAGGTTGGTGGTTCGACCCCACTCTGGGACACCAGATTCCTTTCCAGAACCTCTCCTCGCGATCCGACGCCTTCAACTGCCCTTGCCGAACCGTTACAGCAGTTTGGAGGATAGGGCAAAAACGGCGACCTTGTCCGACTTCCAAGCTCTTCCAGTGGCGATTTGTGGCTGTGATCACAGCATAGAGCAGCAGACAAAAACCTGCCGAATTTATCTGTACTCTCCGTTGGCTAACCGTCTGCATTGCTTGTATCTGGAGCGCCTCTGGAGGTTCGCGTCATGGCCTTTTATCCCGTCCTACTTTCAGTCGTGTTCGTTGTGCGTAATCAGGCTACCGAGTTGCAGAGCGTCCTGGAGCGCGCGGCAACTGTTATCGGTCCCTTGGTAAGTGACTACGAACTTATCATTGTCGACAACGCCTCTTCTGATGACAGCGTAGCTCGATTGAAGCAACTCACCAGCATCAATGGCCTGCCCAATCTGCAGGTATATGCCCTGACCAAGGAAGTGGACTCCGATACCGCCGCCTGGGTGGGACTGGAGAATGCGCTGGGGGACTTCGCGGTCGTCATAGATCCGGAAACCGATGACATCGCCTTCTTGCCCGACATGTTGCAACAGGCTGCCGGTGGCATCGACGTGGTGTTCGCCAACAATCAGCAGAAAGTTCGGCAGACCCTGTCCTACAGTCTTTGCTCCAAGGGCTTCAACAGTCTCTACAAGCAGTTCAACGGCGTCGATCTGGCCAAGGATGCGCCTCAGTACCGGATGCTCAGCAAGAAGGTCATCAATTACATCCTGCGCCACCCCGCGCCGGCGCTGACCTATCGCCATCTGCCGGCGACGGCGGGCTTCTCGCGGATCAATCTCGAATACAGCATGCCGCCGCGCAGCACCAAGCCCAAGCGTTTGTCCGGCAGCTTCGATCGCGGTGCCCGGCTGCTGGTGTCCTCCACCCGCAAGCCCATGCGCATGGTCAGTTTCCTGTCCATCGTTGGGGCCCTGTCCAATCTGCTCTATTCGATCTACGTCATCGCCATCGGCCTGTTCAAGGATGACGTCGCGCCAGGTTGGGTGACGATTTCATTACAGCAGTCCGGCATGTTCTTTCTCATTTCGCTGGTCCTGCTGGTGCTCGGCGAATATGTCCTGCAGTTGACCCACAGAGTCAACGAAGGGCCGCTCTATCATGTCGCCCAGGAGTTCACGAGTGCGGTCATGACGCGCCGTGACAAGCTCAATGTCGAAGTAGTGCAGGGCGGCAATGCCGCAAGGCCGGCCACTCAATCCGGCATGGCCTGACGATCATGAGAGATGCGATCGTCATAGGTGGCGGATTTTACGGGGCCATGACGGCCCTGTATCTCATGCGCGTGAGAGGCTTTGCGAAAGTCACTCTGGTCGAGCGGGAAGACGGGCTGTTGAAGCGCGCCTCTTATCACAATCAGGCGCGCGTCCATAACGGTTATCACTATCCCCGCAGTTTCGTCACGGCCTTTCGCAGTCGAGTCAACTTGCCGCGCTTCTTGCGCGATTATCCGGATGTGGTGGTGCGCGACTTCACCAAGTTGTATGCCATTGCCCGCAACAACTCCAAGGTCACGGCCAAACAGTTCGAACGCTTCTGTCAGGGGATCGAGGCGTCGCTGCAACCGGCGTCCGAGGAATTAAGTCGATTGTTCGACGATCGACTGATCGAGGCGGTTTATCTCACCGAGGAATATGCCTTCAACTCCGCCGTACTCGCCGCTGAAGTGAGTCGCGAACTGGATGCCGTCGGCGTCGAGTTGCGCTTCAAGAGTCGCGTGACGGCGATCCGCGGCGAACGCGGCGGCCTGGGGGTCGACGTGGTGGACGAAGCCGGCGGCCAGGAGGAGATGCAGTGCCGCTATCTCTTCAACTGCACCTACAGCGGCCTCAACCAGTACGGTGGCGATTTCCCCGGGACCGCCACCCGGCTGCGTCACGAAATCACCGAGATGGCGCTGGTGGAGATGCCTCCGGAACTGCGCAACCTCGGGGTGACGGTCATGGACGGTCCGTTCTTTTCCATGATGCCGTTCCCGGCCCGGGGTCTGCACACCCTGTCCCATGTGCGCTACACCCCGCACCTGAACTGGGAAGACGCCAATGGCACCGATCCCTATGCGCTGCTGGACGGCTATGACCGCGCCTCGCGGGCGGACTGGATGGTGCGCGACGTGGCCCGCTACATGTCGGCAGCGGCGCGGGTGGAGTACCGGGATTCGCTGTTCGAAGTGAAGACCATTCTGATGAAGAACGAAGGCGACGACGGCCGTCCCATCCTCTTCGAACAACATCCCCAACTGCCCGGCTGCTATTCGATGCTGGGTGGCAAGATCGACAACATTTTCGATGCCCTGGAGCGCCTCGATGCCGAACCCTTCCACTGAAGCGACACCCAGGGGGGTGTCCGGCGTCGCCGGCTTCATCAGCGTTCTGGTCTTTTCCATCATCAATTTCTTTCTGTTCGGCAAGGGCGTCATCCTCGATCCCTTCCACCAGGGGGAGTATTTCGCCACATTGCCGACGCTGCTGCACAGTCAGCCGGGCGCCCATGCCTTCACCATCCATGGTGGCCTGGATTTCATCCCGGTATGGCTGGCGGAGACCTGGTTCGGCGCCCAGCACACCTTCCTGGTGACCCAGATCCTCTATGGACTGTGCAACACCGGTGCGGCACTGCTGCTCTGGGGAACGGCCGTGTTGCTGTGCCCGGTGCCCAAGGGCCGCGCGCGCCTGATCCTGCTGGTCGCCGTGGGCGCCGTGGCGACCCAGGTGGTGGGCTATCGTGATCTCTTCCTGCTGCTGTCGCTGTTTCTCTTCTGCCTGCATCGCAAGGTGGAGACCACGCCGCGGCGACTGCTGTGCGAGGTGCTGCTGGGTCTGGCTGCCGGCTTCAACCTGTTCTGGTCCTATGACCGCGGCATCGCCGGGGTGCTGGCCATCGGCTCGGCGGTACTGCTCACGCTGCTCCTGCAGCGGCGGCATGTCCTGTCTCTGCTGAGCTTCGTGGCGACTGTCGGCTGGCTTGGCGTTGGTACCGATTTCTTCGCCCTGACCGATTACGTCAAGAACCTGACCTTCCTCCTGGAGACCTCGTCCCAGTGGGGCTACGGCTTGAGTGCCCGGCCGCTGGCCCTGAGCCTGCTGCTGGCGGTGCCCACGGCCCTGGCGGGTTTCGCCCTGATCCGTTGTTTGCCCTGGCCATGGCGCTGGAGCGAGGATCTGCCACTGATCGGTGCCCTGGCCGTGTTGCTCGCGATCTTCTTCAAGATCGGGGTCAATCGCGCGGACTTCCAGCACATCCAGATGGGTTTCTGGGTCCCCCTGCTGAGTCTGCTCTATGCCGCCCGGCGGCAGCGCCTCGCGCGCAACGGTGGCTGGGATATCTCGGCCCACCCGCGCGCGGCGGTCGCGGCCATTGCCGCTGCGGTGCTGCTGGGGCTGGTCGGACTTAATCCCTCGCCGTTCTTCGCGGTACTGCTGGTTGGTGCGCTGCTGGCTTTCAGCCGGCGCCTGCTGGTGCCCGCCCTGGCGGCGCTGCTGGTGCTGCTCGCCGCCTTCAACCTCTACAAGTCGCCGGTGGAGCGAGTGTGGGCCCAGGGGCTCGCCTGGGTGCCGAAGCTGGCCGCCTTGCCGGATGACGCCGCCCTGGCAACGCCCGGAGTGCAATGGGCCTCGCAGCGCCTGCTGGAGAGCGGCGCCCACTGTGTGTTCGACCTGGCCAACAACGGGGTCATCAACGGGGTGACCGATCTGCCGGCCTGTACCAAGTACATCTATCCGGTCTATGCCACGCCGCCCTACGAGGCCGATCTGCTCAGCGATCTGCAGCATGCCGATCCGCCGGCGGTGGTGTATTCGACGACCTTCTGGTCATTCAACCTGAACAACATTTCCATGCACGACAAGTTTCCACGACTCAAGGCCTACCTGGACGAGCGTTATCCCGTCGAGGAGTGCCAACCGGACTATTGCCTGAGATTCAAGACCAAGGGGTGAGCAACATGAAGACCGACGCATTGATAGGGTACAGCGGCTTCGTGGGGTCGACGCTGCTCAAGCAGAAGGCCTTCGGCGCGCTGTTTCGCTCCACCAATATCGACCAGATCGGCGACCAGCCCTATGGCCAGGTCATCTGCGCCGGCGCCCCTGCCCAGAAGTGGATCGCCAATCGCGATCCCGAGGCCGATCGCCAGAAGATCGATGGCCTGATCGGTCATCTGTCGCGGATCCAGTGCGATTCCTTCGTGCTGATCAGCACCGTGGACGTCTTCAAGCAGCCGCTCGGGGTGGATGAGACCACCGCGGTGGACGAAGAGGGCCTGCACGCGTACGGCGCCAATCGCTATCGACTGGAGCAGTTCGTCCGGGAACATTTCGCCAATGCCCTGATCGTCCGCCTGCCTGGCCTGGTCGGTCCCGGCCTGCGCAAGAACGTGATCTATGACCTGCTCAACGACAACAACCTGCACGCCGTGGAAAGTCGCGGCGTCTTCCAGTTCTATCCGATGGTCAATCTCGGCTATGACATCCAGACCGCCCAGGCCGCCGGGCTGGACCTGGTGCACCTGACCGCCGAGCCCATCAGCGTGGCGGACATCGCCCGCCAGGGCTTCGGACGCGACTTCGGCAATACCCTGGAGGGTACGCCGGCGCGCTACGATTTTCGCAGCGTGCATGCCGAGGTCTTCGGCGGGCGTGACGGCTACCAGTACAGCGCCCGCGATACCCTGCTGGCCGTGCGCGCCTATGCCCAGTCGGAACCTCCGGTCATCAAGGCGGAGGGTCAGTGATGCGCATCGCCATCTCCAATATCGCCTGGGAGCCGACCGATGACGCCATGGTCGCCGAGATCCTGCAGCAATACCGGGTCGATGCCATCGACATCGCGCCCGGCAAGTACTTCGCCGATCCCAAGACGGCCACCGCCCAGGACATCCAGGCGGTGCGTCAGCAGTGGCAGGCCCGCGGCATCGAGATCACCGGTATGCAGGCCCTGCTGTTCGGCACCACCGGACTCAATGTCTTTGGCGCCGACGATATCCAGCGCGCGCTGCTGGCGCAGCTGGAGGGCGTCTGCCGGGTCGCCGAGGGACTGGGCGCGACGCGCCTGGTGTTCGGCTCGCCGCGCAATCGCGATCGCTCGGGCTTGAGTGACGACCAGGCCCTGGCACAGGCACGGGATTTCTTTCGCCGTCTGGGCGATGTGGCCGCGACCCATGGCGTGCAGATCTGTCTGGAGCCGAATCCGCCCCGCTATGGCGCCAATTTCATGATCGACAGCGATTCCACCGCCGCCGTGGTGCGGGCGGTCGAGCATCCGGCGATCCGCATGCAACTCGATACCGGCGCCCTGACCATCAACGAGGAAGATGCCGCTCGCGTGCTCGAAGAGCATGCGGAGCTGATCGGTCACGTCCATGCCAGCGAGCCGGACCTGGTGACCTTGGGGGAGGGCGGTACCAACCACGAGGGCATCGCCTTCGCCCTGACCCGCCGCCTGCCGGAACAGGTCGTCAGCATCGAGATGCTGCCAGCCAAGCAGGGCTCCAACCTGGCCGCGCTGGAGCGTGGCGTCCAGGTCGCGGTCAAGGCCTATCGAGACCTGCCGGAGGCTGCCGCATGAAGTGGCTGATCCTGATCCTGGGCATCGCGTCCAACGCCTCGGCGAGCGTGCTGGTGAAACTGGCCATGCTGCCGCCGCGGCGTTTTCCCAGCCTGAGCGATCCCATGGGCGCCCTGGCCAACTGGCCGTTCTGGCTCGGGCTGTTCATGTATGGCCTGGCCTTTCTGCTGTACGCCGCCGCCCTCGCCAAGCTGCCGCTGAACGTGGCGCATCCGGTGCTGACGGCCGGGGCCATCGCCAGCGTCGCACTGCTGTCGGTGGTGATCTTTCGCGAAGCCTTTCCCTGGACCACGGCGGCAGGCATCGTCCTGATCATCGCCGGCGTCGCCCTCATCACGGCCCGTGTCGGTTGAACCTGGAGGACCTATGACTACTGCAATTCCCGCCACCGAGCGCGCCCTCTGGCAGGTGCCCAGCTATTCGACGACCTTCTGGAACGGCCGTAGCCGCCCGCACTGCGTGGTGATTCCGGTCATCAACGAAGGCGAGCGCATTCTCAACCTCCTGCGGCGCATGGCGGCGGTCAGGATCGCCGACATCGCCGATGTCATCATCGTCGACGGCGGCAGCACCGATGGTTCGCTGGAGCCGCAACGGCTGCAGGAACTGGGCGTCCGCGGACTGCTGGTCAAGACCGCGCCGGGCAAGCTGAGCGCCCAGCTGCGCTGCGCCTATGCCTTCGTCCTCGACGAGGGTTACACCGGCATCGTGACCATCGACGGCAACGACAAGGACGATCCGGACGCCATCCCGCGCTTCATCGAAGCCATCGAGCAGGGTTACGATTTCGTCCAGGCCTCGCGCTTTCTGGCCGGCGGCGTGGCGGAGAACACCCCCAAGTCCCGTGACTTCGCCATTCGCTTCATCCATGCACCCATGCTGAGCCTGGCCTCGGGTTTCCACTGGACCGACACCACCCAGGGTTTCCGCGCCTACAGCCGGGCCATGCTGCTGGATCCGCGCGTGGCACCGTTCCGCGACGAGTTCACCACCTACGAGTTGCTGGCCTATCTGTCCTACCGGGTACCGAAATTGGGCTATCGCTGCGTGGAACTCCCCACCGTGCGGCGCTATCCGAAGGGCGAGGTACCCACCAAGATCAGCAGCGTCAGAGGTAATCTGTCGGTGTTGCAGGTACTGATGAAGGCCTGTGCAGGCCACTACAACCCACGCCTGGGCGAGGATGCCCAGTTGGCGGCGCAACGACGAAGCTGATCCCGTCGCGCTCGCCTGATGCGCAAGAGACGATGGAGTAGGCAATGGTGCGTGTGCTGTCGGCGTTTCGCGGGCTCTATTTCGCGACGCTGTTGATGTTGATCGGGACCGGTCTGCTGAGTACCTATCTCGGCCTGCGACTGGCCGCCGATCAGGTGCAGGGACTCTGGGTCGGCGCTCTGACCGCCGCCTATTACGCAGGACTGGTGATAGGCGGCAAGCTGGGGCATCGGCTGATCGCCAAGGTTGGCCATATCCGCGCCTATGTGACCTGCGCCGGGGTGGTCGGTGCCGCGGTGCTGGGCATCGGCCTGCTGCCCTGGTTGCCGGTGTGGCTGGCGCTCAGGGTACTGATCGGCATGGGCATGATGTGCCAGTACATGGTGCTGGAAAGCTGGCTCAACGAGCAGGCTGGCCCTGGCGAGCGGGGCAAGGTCTTTTCCGGCTACATGACCGCCTCCTACCTTGGCCTGGCGCTGGGGCAGGTGGTGCTGGTGCTCTCGCCCGATCTCGGCGTCGACAAGCTGATGCTGGTCGCCATCTGCTATGCCCTGTGTCTGGTGCCAGTAGCGGTCACCGGCAAGATCCACCCGGCGCCGCTCAAGCCGGCGCCGCTGGAGCCCACGTTCTTCATCCAGCGGATTCCGCAGTCGTTGACGACGACCCTGGTCGCTGGACTGGTGATCGGCTCCTTCTATGGCCTGGCGCCGCTCTATGCCAGCGCCCAGGGCCTGCCCACCGAGCGCATCGGCCTGTTCATGGCCTGCTGCATCTTCGCCGGTCTGATCGCCCAGTGGCCGATCGGCTGGCTTTCGGATCGGCACGATCGCAGCTGGCTGATCCGCGTGGTCGCCATCGCCCTGACTCTCGCCGCCCTGCCGTTGGCCGTGCTGCCCCATGTGCCGCCAGTGGTGCTGCTACCCCTCGGCCTCATCGCCAGCCTGCTGCAGTTCGTGCTCTATCCGCTGGCGGTGGCGCTGTCCAATGACCATATCGAAGGGGAGCGCCGGGTCTCCCTGAGTGCCATGCTGCTGGTGACCTTTGGCATCGGTGCCTGTATCGGTCCGCTGGTGGTGGGGGCTCTGATGAATCTGGTCGGACCCAATATGCTCTATGCCTTCGTCGTCCTCTGCGGGGCGATCCTGATCTGGCGCATCCGGCCGGATGCAGTCACGGGCAAGCACCTGGTCGACGAGGCGCCGCTGAGCCATGTGCAGATGCCCGAAGGGTCGACCAGTTCGCCGCTGGCGGCCGCGCTGGATCCACGGGTCGATAGCCAGGTGGTACACGACCAGATGCATACTGATCCGGTCATGGAGGAGGAACCCGCCGAGGAGGGGGCGCCTCTGCAGGAAGAGATCGAGTTTCCCCGGAATCCGCCTGAATCCAAGGCGACCTGAGAGTTGGAGGAGGGCGCCCAGCAGCCGTGGGCGCCCGATCGGTCACTCGAACCGGCGATTTTCTCGCTGCAGCTGGTAGATGAAGCGCTCGACTTGGCGCTGGGCTGCGCCACTGAGGTTGTCGAAGCAGACGCCCACGTCGCTGTATTCCAGGCGGTCCGGACAGGCCACGTGGCGGATGGTCACCGGCGTGTTGATGGCGCCTATGGGCAACTCGGCGGTAAAGCTCTGGACCCGCTGCCCGGGTTGCAGCAAGTGGGTCACGTTGCCGGGAAAGCGTAGCTTGCAGCCCGTGGCCGACAGATCAATCAGTTGGCCACGCAGCTGGATCTGGCTGTTGCCCTGACTCAACTCGGCCGTCGCCGGCTGGGTCAGCAGCAGCTTGACCCGATAGGCATTGCGCCGCTGGTGATAGGTGAGCTCGGTGGGCAGGCCGATCCAATAGCAGCGGTTGCCGTCCAGTTCGCTGAACTCGACCGGATGATCAATCTGCCAGGTGACCTTGATGCCCTCGTGGAAGCTGTCCACCCGAAACGCCTGGCCCTGTTCGAGCAGGCGTTCGGCTTCACGTGGGATGAATTCGTCCAGCGCGATCAGTCCCTTGGCTTCGTCGATTTCGACGACGAAGCTCTGGAATTGCTGCCCCTGACGATTGAAGGTGATCCGCAGCGGAATGTGCTGCTGTTGCGCCGGCCGCAGGCAGGCCAGGATCTCGCCCTTGGAGCGATAGATCTGGGGTGGCTGAGCGGCGTTGTCGCTAGCGGAAGAACCTTGCACCTGGAAACTCCTGTAAACAGCGGTCAGCAAGAATACTGGCTAGCTGCCATCTGTACAGCAAAAACGCGTTGGGGGAAAAGCTTCGAGCTCAAGCCGAACTCAGCGGACGCTGATAACCGCCACCGGTCTGGCTGCCGCGACGGTTGTACAGCGTGGGTGCCGAGGTGCCCTGCAGCACGTTCAGCAGCTTGCCGACCACGAAGCGGTTGGCCTGGATGATCTGGCCATTGCGGACGTTATGCGCCTTGCACTGCTCCATGAGCTGCGCGAGCTGACTGGAAAGCGCCAGCAGTTCTTCCCCATCGGGTAGCCGCGCCGCTAGGGCTTGCAAGCCCTGCAGATCCGAGCGCAGGCCGTGGGCCTGGAGCAGGGCAGTGCGCTGCTGGGCATGCTGGTCGAGCTGCTTGAGCAGGATCTGCTTGGTACCCAGCAGGGCTTCCAGCCGATCGAGCTGACGCTCGCTCAAGGCCTGGAATTCCTGCTCGATCAGGGCCAGCAGTTGCTCGCTCAGGTCGATGTCGTGGCGGGTGATCTCGAGCAAGGTGGCATTGGGCATGGCACGGTTTCCTTTCGAACGTTAGTGACGATCGTCAGAAAGGCCGTGCCGAACCGGGCGTCAGGACTCGAACGCCATCAGTTTGTCGGCCACTTTCTGGCTGTCGACCTTGTAGGAGCCATCGGCGATGGCCTGTTTCAGGCGGCTGACCTTGTCGCTGTCGACCACCGGCAGATCCTTGAGCCCTGCCGTCAGGGAGCTCAGTTGCTTGGCTTCAGCGCTCAAGCTGACCGACTCGCCGGAGGCGGTGCTCTGGGTAGCCTTGACGTCGCTGGTCTGAGCCGCGGACACGTCCTTGGTTGACGCCGCCTTGGTATTGCCTATGCCCGCAGTAGAGGACGAATTCAGGCGATTGATATCTAGAGCCATGAGTGGAGATCCTCGTGTCGTCTCGTTCGCATGTCCGGCTTATCGGCGTGCAATGCCGAAACTTTAGCCGTAGACCTGTGCGCCCCGTCACATCCTTCGACAGGATGACGCGCAGAGGTTCAGGAAGCGGACGTTCAAGGTACCTCTTTTGGCTCTTGCGCTAAAGGGCTACCTCCACCTGGCCCTGATCGACGACCCGACCGTGAATTACCCGGTTGGAGCTGAGGTTGCGTACGCGGATCTCCTCGTCCTTGGCGCCGGCGCTGAGGGCCTCGCCCTGCATGCGGATGCTGAAGGAGGCGCTGCGGGCATTGATGACCACCTGCTCGCCCTTGCGAATGAGTTCGGCCTGCTCGATAAAGGACGGCGCCAGGACCTGCTCACTGACCACCTGACGCTTCAGCTGGGTGCCTATCACCTGTTCCAGGCTGGTCAGGTAGCCCTGGGTCAGGGTGCCGACATCACGCTCCACCAGCGCCACGTTCTGGCTGTCCAGCACCGCGCCACGCAACAGGGGCTGCAGCGTGACCACCACTGGGCGATACAACTTGACCTGCGCGGGCACGAATACCGTCCAGGGACTAGCGCCTTCGCAGCGTACCTTGACGTTTATCCGACCCACCGGGGTCGGGTTGCCCTGCTGCGACAGCGTCAGGGGTTTGTCGCAGGCGGCCAGGCGCAGGCGGGAATCCAGCGAGTTGATCTGGGTTTCATGGCGCGCGTTGGAATGGGTCTCCAGCAAATATTCCTGCACGCGCTCCTCAAGAAAACTTTCGACGGCGCCGATAAGTTCGTCAGATGAGGTGTAGTCGCCTTCTGCATAGGCCTTTCCGCCCAGGCATGTCAGGATCAGCAAAAGATTCGCAGCCCAGCGGCAAGAAGTCTTCATAGGTCGGAAACACGTCGCTTCGATCTTCATGAGTCACATCTAAGCAAGCCCTGTGCCGAGTTTTCCAACCGGTCCGTGGCAACGAGAGGAGTCGCCAAATGGCTGGTGTATTGGACGCAGTCAACCAACGTACCCAACTGGTGGGCCAGAACCGTCTGGAACTGCTGCTGTTCCGCCTGGACGGCTCGCAGCTCTATGGCATCAACGTCTTCAAGGTGAAGGAGGTGCTGCAGTGCCCCAAACTCACCGTGATGCCGAAATCGAGTCCGGTGGTACGGGGCGTGGCCAGCATTCGCGGCGGCACCTTTCCCATCATCGACCTGGCCATGGCCACCGGTCGCCGTGGGCTGGAAGACATCAACAACTGCTTCGTGATCATCACCGAGTACAACACCAAGGTGCAGGGCTTCCTGGTGCGCTCGGTGGAGCGGATCGTCAACATGAACTGGGAAGGCATCAACCCGCCGCCCAAGGGCACCGGTCGTGATCACTACCTAACCGCCGTCACCCGGGTCGACAACCAGCTCGTCGAGATCATCGACGTGGAAAAGATCCTGTCCGAAGTCGCACCGTCCGTCGAAACCGTATCGGCCGGCGTCATCAGCGAAGTGGTACAGGCCAAGGCCGTCACCAAGCGCGTCCTGATCGTCGACGACTCCTCGGTGGCCCGCAAGCAGGTGAGTCGCTGCCTGGAAACCGTCGGGGTAGAGGTCATCTCCCTCAACGACGGCCGCCAGGCCCTGAATTACCTCCAGGCCATGGTGGCCGAAGGCAAGCGCCCGGAAGAGGAATTGCTGATGATCATTTCCGACATCGAGATGCCGGAAATGGATGGCTACACCCTGACGGCGGAAATCCGTCATGATTCGCGGATGCAGAAAGTGCATATACTGCTGCATACCTCCTTGTCCGGCGTCTTCAACCAGGCGATGGTCAAGAAGGTCGGTGCGGACGACTTCCTGGCCAAGTTCCGCCCCGATGATCTTGCCTCCCGGGTAGCCGAGCGCATCAACGCGGTCGACAGTCACTAGGTGAAGGCGTCTCTATCCCGGTATCCAGAAGGCGGAGCGGCAGTGTCAGCAGTCAACGCGGATTTTGTGCTTTTTCGTGATTTCCTCGAGAAATCCAGCGGGATCCTGCTCGGTGACAACAAGCAGTACCTCGTCTCCAGTCGGCTCAACAAGCTGATGGAGACCGAAGGGATCAAGACGTTGTCGGAGTTGGTGCAGCGCATCCAGATGCAGCCCCGTGGCGGGTTGCGGGAAAAGGTCATCGATGCGATGACGACCAACGAAACCCTGTGGTTTCGCGACACCTATCCCTTCGAGGTGCTCAAGAACCGCCTCTTGCCGGAGTTGACCAAGAACACCTTCGGCCAGCGCCTGCGGGTCTGGTCGGCGGCCTGCTCCTCGGGTCAGGAACCCTATTCGCTGTCCATGACCATGGACGAATTCGAGCGCAGTGCGGCAGGGCAGGGGCGTGGCGGCATGCAGATCGTGGCGACCGACCTGTCCGGCGCCATTCTCACCGCGGCCAAGTCCGGCGAATACGATTCGCTGGCGATCGGTCGGGGGCTGTCCCAGGAGCGCCTGCAGCGCTACTTCGACGTGCAGCAGCCGGGGCGCTGGGCGGTCAAGCCGGCGATTCGCAGCCGCATCGAATTCCGTGCGCTGAATCTGCTGGACAGCTATGCCAGCCTCGGCAAGTTCGACATGGTGTTCTGCCGCAACGTGCTGATCTACTTTTCCGCCGAGGTGAAGAAGGACATCCTCACGCGCATCCACAGCACCCTCAAGCCGGGCGGCTATCTGTTCCTGGGCGCCTCCGAGGCCCTCAATGGCCTGCCGGATCTCTATCAGATGGTGCAGTGCAATCCGGGCATCATCTACAAGGCCAAGTAGGCCGGTCGATGGACACCCCAAGGGCAGACCCAGGTCTGCCCTTTCTTTTGCGCCAAAGTTTTGCCGCCCCGGCCTCGGGGCCCGGCAAAGACGGCGGAAAAACCTTGCCGCTTGCCGTCGTTCTGACTGCCACCCTGCGCTAAGCCCTTGATTTAGATGGATGCTGGAGACTGGCACGGGCCTTGCTAAATCGCTTGCAAGCCACGTCAAAGGTCTCTCGACATGAGCATCAGTTTCGACAAAGCACTCGGGTTGCACGAGCAGGCGCTGAACTTCCGTTCGCAGCGTGCCGAGGTGTTGGGCAACAACATCGCCAATGCCGACACCCCAGGCTACAAGGCACGGGATCTGGATTTCAGCGCCGTGATGGCGGAGCAGGCGGCCAAGAGCGCGCCGGGGGCTTCCGGCCACTATCAGCTGGAAACCACCAACAGCCGCCATATCGCTGCCGAAGGCTTCGACATGGGCATGGGCGACTCGGCGTTGAAATATCGCATCCCCACTCAGCCCTCGGTGGACCAGAACACCGTGGATGCGCAGGTCGAGCAGGCCAACTACGCGGAGAACGCGATGAATTTCCAGGCCAGTTTCACCCTGCTCAATAGCAAGTTCAAGGGGCTGATGTCGGCCCTGCGCGGAGAATAGCCATGTCCCTGAGTTCGCTGTTCAACATCGCCGGCAGCGGGATGAGCGCCCAGAACGTTCGCCTCAATACCGTGGCCAGCAACATGGCCAACGCCGATTCCGTGTCTTCCAGCGTCGACCAGACCTACAAGGCGCGGCACCCGGTGTTCGCCGCCCAGCTCAACGAGGCCCAGGGCGGCGCCTCGCTGTTCGACGACCAGGATCAGGCCGGGGTCGGGGTGGAGGTCAAGGGCATCGTCGAGGACCAGAGCGAGGTACAGAAGCGCTATGAGCCCAACCACCCGATGGCGGACAAGGACGGCTACGTCTACTACCCCAATGTGAACGTGGTGGAGGAGATGGCCGACATGATTTCGGCCAGTCGCGCCTTCCAGACCAATGCGGAAATGATGAATACCGCCAAACAGATGATGCAGAAGGTGCTGACCCTCGGTCAGTAAGGAACCGGCGCCATGGCCATAAGCACGACCAATTCCACCGCTCAGTCGGTACTCGACAAGTACTCGCTCAACAAGACGAGTGCCACGGGTGACAGCAGCGGCAGCGAGACCAAGAAGACTAGCCAGCTCGGCAAGGACGAGTTCCTCAAGCTGATGGTCGCCCAGATGAACAACCAGAATCCGCTGGAGCCCCAGGGCAATGGCGAATTCATCGCGCAGCTGGCGCAATTCAGTACCGTCGAAGGCATCACCAACCTCAACACCAGCGTCAGCTCGATCCTTTCCGGCAGCCAGTCTTCCCAGGCGTTGCAGGCGTCCACCCTGGTGGGACGCAAGGTGATCGTCGACAGCGACCAGGTCAAGGTGGATACCACCGCGGACTTCAAGGGGGCGCTCAACCTGACCGCTTCCAGCTCCAATGTCTGGGTCAACGTCTATGACACCAGCGGCAGTCAGGTGAACCGCCTGAACCTGGGACAGCAATCCAGCGGCCTGGTGAACTTTACCTGGGATGGCACCGATGCCAGTGGCAAGAAGCTGGACGCAGGCACCTATCGCTTCGAGGCCCAGGCCAGCATCGATGGCAAGACCGAAGCCATGAAAACCAGTTTGCCGGCTAACGTCGACAGCGTGACGCTGGGGCAGAACGGCGGCGAAATGACACTCAACCTTGCCGGCGTCGGCAGCATCGGCATCTCCAAAGTCCAGGCGGTCGGCCAGTAAGGCGCGGCACACGAGAGGAATCCAGCATGTCTTTCAATATCGGTTTGAGCGGCATCAAGGCCGCGTCCAGTGACCTCAACATCACCGGCAACAACATCGCCAACGCCAGCACCGTCGGCTTCAAACAGTCGCGGGCGGAATTCCAGGATCTCTATGCCGCCTCGGTGCTGGGCACCGGCAAGAATGCCCAGGGCAGCGGCGTGCTGCTGGGCAATGTCGGCCAGCTGTTCAACCAGGGCACCATCGATTCCACGCAGAATGCGCTGGACATGGGCATCAATGGCAACGGCTTCTTCATGACCAGCAACAACGGTGCCGTCCAGTACACCCGTGCGGGTTACTTCGGCACCGACAAGCAAGGCTTCATCGTCGACAACAACGGCTACAAGCTGCAGGGCTACACCACCAATGCCCAAGGCCTGCTGCAGCCCGGCGTACGCAGCGACCTGCGCATCGAGACGGCCAGTCAGGCGCCCAAGTCCACCACCCAGATCGCTCAGCAGTTCAACCTGAACTCGACCAGCGCACCGCCGACGCTGACGCCCTTCGATCCCTCGGATCCGAAAACCTACAACTCCTCGACCTCGCTGAACATCTATGACAGCCAGGGTAACTCCCACGTCATGTCGCAGTACTTCGTCAAGGCACCGGCGCCGGCCACCAATCAGTGGTCGATGCAGGTGCTGATCGATGGGCGCAATCCGCTGGATCCGGGTATCGCCACCAAAACGGCCAATACGGCGGCAGGGGTTGCCGGTGCCACGGCGAATGATGTCGCTACGGCTGTCAACAACATGTCCGGGGCCACGCCCCAGGTGAAGACCATCGCCAACAACGCAGCTGCCGCTACCGGTGCGACTGCGGCCTCGGTCGCCGCAGCAGTGGCCGCCTATGGCACCCAGCCGCAGAGCTTTGGCGTGACCTTCGATGCGGCCGGCAAGCTGAGCACCGTGACCTCTTCTTCGTCGGGCGTCAGCATCGATCCCAAGACCAACATCATCACCTTCGCCGCCGACCCCACCGGCTCGAGCGGCAGTGGCTGGATCCCGGCGATATCCGATGGTGGCAACCCGGCGAACTACAGCTGGAACGGCGCGCTGGGCAACACGGGCGGCTTCACCTTCGATCCGCGCGGCTCGACGCAATTCTCTACGGCCTTCGCGGTGAACAGCGTCAACCAGGACGGCTACACCACCGGTCAGCTGTCCGGTCTGGAGATCGACGATACCGGTCAGATCTTCGCGCGCTACACCAACGGTCAGTCCAAGGTGCAGGGTCAGGTGATCCTGGCCAACTTCGCCAACGTCCAAGGCCTGACGCCCATGGGCAAGACTTCCTGGACCGAATCCGCCGAGTCCGGCCAGCCGGTGGTGGGCACGCCGCGGGCCGGTACCCTGGGGGCCCTGCAATCCGGTGCGTTGGAGGCGTCCAACGTCGACATCTCCACCGAGCTGGTCGACATGATCGTGGCGCAGCGCAACTACCAGGCGAACGCTAAGACCATCGAGACCGAGAACGCCATCACCCAGACCATCATCAACCTGCGTTGATGTCGTTTCTCTGACGGCTTGCCGCTCAGACGTCAGGAAAAGCCTCCTTTGGGAGGCTTTTCTATTCTCAAGCCCTTGATTCAGCAGGTTTTTCGTTTTCTGGAACGGGCCTTGCTAAAGAACCTCCGAACGCAAGCTTGGCGGCAATCGGCCGCCGTCGGAGGATCAGATGGACAAGCTGCTGTACGTCGCCATGACCGGCGCCAGCCAGAACGAAATGGCCCAGCGCGCCCATGCCAACAACCTGGCCAACGTCTCGACCTCGGGATTCCGCAAGGATCTCGAGCAGGCGCGCTCGATGCAGGTGTTCGGCGAGACCATGCCGTCGCGCGTCTATTCCATGAGCGAACGGCCGGCGACGGACTTCACGCCCGGCGCGCTGCAGGAAACCGGGCGTGATCTGGACGTGGCCATCCAGGGGCCGGGTTTCGTCGCGGTCCAGGATCCCTCCGGCAAGGAGGCCTATGTGCGTACCTCCAGTCTGCAGATCGATCCCCTCGGCATGCTGCGGACCGGCAGTGGTATGCCGGTGCTCGGCAATGGCGGACCCATCGCCGTGCCGCCCGCTTCCAAGGTGGAAATCGGTCAGGACGGCAGCATCACCATTCGCGGCTCCGGCCAGGCAGCCAATGCCCTGGCCCAGGTCGATCGCATCAAGCTGGTCAATCCCGACACCAAGCAGATGGAAAAGGGGCTCGACGGCCTGCTGCACATGAAGCAGGGCCAGGCGGCGCCGCCTATGGATGCCAATGTGTCCCTGGTGTCCGGCTTCGTCGAGTCGAGCAATGTCAATGCGGCGGAGGAGATGACCTCGATCCTGTCGCTGTCCCGCCAGTTCGAACTGCAGGTGAAGATGATGCGCAGCGCCGAAGACAACGACGCGGCGCTGGCAAAGGTTTTGCAATTCTCCTGATCAAGGCTAGCGCCGACGTAAAACCGGCACTTCGAGGAATACCATCATGATGTCGTCACTGTGGGTCGCCAAGACCGGTCTGTCCGCCCAGGACATGAACCTCACCACCATTTCCAACAACCTGGCCAACGTGTCCACCACGGGCTTCAAGCGCGACCGCGCCGAATTCCAGGACCTGCTGTACCAGATCCGGCGCCAGCCGGGTGCCCAGTCCACCCAGGACAATCAGCTGCCCTCCGGCCTGCAGCTGGGTACCGGTGTGCGCATCGTCGGCACCCAGAAGAACTTCACCGAGGGTTCGCTGCAGACCACCGACCAGCCGCTGGACATGGCCATCAACGGCGACGGCTTCTTCCAGGTGACCATGCCCGACGGGACCATCAACTACACCCGTGACGGCACCTTCCACCTGAATGCCGATGGCCAGCTCGTCACCGCCAACGGCTTCGCCCTGCAGCCCGCCATCGTGCTGCCGGCCGATACCAAGACCTTTACCGTCGGCGAAGACGGTACCGTGTCGGTCACCACCGCCGGCCAGGCCGCGCCCCAGGTCATCGGCAACCTGCAGATCGCCCAGTTCGTCAACCCGGGCGGTCTCCAGGCCGTGGGCCAGAACCTGTTCAGCGAGACCGCCTCCAGCGGCGCGCCCCAGGTTGGCACCCCGGGTCTGAACGGCCTCGGCACCGTGCTGCAGAGCACCCTGGAAAACTCCAACGTGAGCACGGTGGAGGAGCTGGTGAACATGATCACCACCCAGCGCGCCTACGAGATGAATTCCAAGGTCATCAAAGCGGCCGACGACATGCTCGGCTTCGTCAGTCAACAGCTCTAATCCCCTGTGAGGACGCGCTCCATGAAACCTCTGTTCGCCGTCGCCCCGCTCCTGGGAGCGCTCGTACTCGCAGGATGCGTAGCCCCGGCCGCCAAGCCGGACGATCCCTATTACGCTCCGGTGTTGCCGCGCACGCCGGTGCCGGCGGCGCAGAACAACGGCGCCATCTTCCAGTCGGGGTTCGAACAGAATCTCTATACCGACCGCAAGGCCTTCCGCGTGGGCGACATCATCACCGTCACCCTGCAGGAGAAGACCCAGGCCAGCAAGAACGCCAGTTCCGACGTCGCCAAGAACAGCAAGGCGACCCTCGGGCTGACTTCGCTGTTCGGTGCCAAGCCGAAGATCCCCAATCCCCTGGCCGACGGCGACCTGAGCCTGGACGCCGGCTTCTCCGGCAACCGCTCCAACACCGGCAAGTCCACCGCGGCCCAGGGCAACAGCCTGTCCGGCTCGCTGACCGTGACCATCGCCGAGGTGCTGCCCAACGGCATCCTGGTGGTCCGCGGCGAGAAGTGGTTGACGCTTAACACCGGCAACGAACTCATGCGCATCCAGGGCATGGTCCGCGCCGATGACATCGCCACCGACAACACCGTGTCGTCCACCCGCGTGGCCGATGCGCGGATCACGTATTCGGGCACCGGCGCCTTCGCCGATGCCAGTCAGCCGGGCTGGCTGAGCCAGTTCTTCGGCAGCCCGCTGATGCCCTTCTGAGGATGAGCGCCATGTTCAAGACCCTCATCGCCGCTGCCGCCCTGGCCCTGGTCATGCCCCTGGCCCAGGCGGATCGGCTGAAGGACATCGCCAGCATCCAGGGCGTGCGGACCAACCAGCTGATCGGCTACGGCCTGGTGGTGGGTCTGCCCGGGACCGGCGACCAGACCACCCAGACGCCCTTCACCGTGCAGACCTTCAACAACATGCTGGCCCAGTTCGGCATCAAGGTGCCGCCGGGTACCACCGCGCAGCTGAAGAACGTCGCCGCGGTGTCCATCCATGCCGATCTGCCGGCCTTCGCCAAGCCCGGCCAGACCATCGACATCACCGTGTCCTCCATCGGCAACTCCAAGAGCCTGAGAGGCGGCAGCCTGCTGCTCTCGCCGCTCAAGGGGATCGATGGCCAGATCTACGCCATCGCCCAGGGCAACCTGGTGGTGGGTGGTTTTGACGCCGAAGGTCGCGATGGCTCGAAGATCACCGTCAACGTTCCGTCGTCCGGCCGCATTCCCAATGGCGCCACCGTCGAGCGGCCGGTGCCGAGCGGCTTCGACCAGGGCAACAGCATCACGCTGGACCTCAATCGCAGCGACTTCACCACCGCCAAGCGCATCGTCGACAAGATCAACGAGACACTTGGCGCGGGTGTTGCATCCGCTGTTGATGCCGGATCGATTCGCGTCACGGCGCCGGTGGATCCCAGCCAGCGCGTCGACTACATCTCGATCCTGGAGAACATGGAAGTGGATCCGGGGCAGGCGGTGGCCAAGGTCATCGTCAACTCCCGCACCGGGACCATCGTCATCGGCCAGAACGTCAAGGTCTCGCCGGCGGCGGTGACCCAGGGCAGCCTGACCGTGACCATCAGCGAGGACCCCCAGGTGAGCCAGCCCAATCCCTTGTCGGGTGGGCAGACGGTGGTGACCCCCCAGTCGACCGTCAAGGCCAAGCAGGAGGCCAAGCCGATGTTCAAGTTCGGTCCGGGTACCACGTTGGACGAGATCGTGAGAGCGGTGAATCAGGTGGGCGCTGCGCCCAGCGACCTGGTCGCCATTCTCGAAGCGTTGAAACAGGCCGGCGCCTTGCAGGCCGATCTGATCGTTATCTAAGGAGAACGGGCGATGGAATCTCGTCTGGGTGGCAACTACGGCAACGTCAAGGATTCGGGGGCCTTCACCGACCTGAATCGGTTGGCCCAGATGAAGGGTAAGGATCGCGACAGCTCGGAAAACGTCAAGAAGGTCGCCGGCGAATTCGAGTCGCTGTTCCTGAGCCAGATGCTCAAGTCCATGCGCAGCGCCAACCAGGCGCTGGCGGACAAGGACAGCCCCTTTTCCAGCGAGACCACCAAGCAGTACCAGGACATGTACGACCAGCAGCTGGCCGTTTCCCTGTCCCGGGATGGCGGTGGTATCGGCCTGGCCAACGTGCTCGAGCGTCAGCTGAGCAAGACCGCCCAGCCGTCGAGCCGCCCTAATCCCTTCGCCCAGGTCGGCCAGGCTGCGCCCACCGAAGGCCAGCTGGCCGCCGGCCGCAACGCCAAGCTCAACGACGTGGCGAGCCACGGCCTCAAGCCCGCCACTAACGTAGCGTCCTCCGGGCGGGACGATTCCAGCGCGCTGAATTCGCGCCGGTTGGCCCTGCCCGGGCGTCTGGCCGAGCGTACCGCCGCCAATATTTCCGGCGCGGCGGAGCAGGGCGCCACCCTCAAGCAGAGTTTTCAGGACGTCGCGGCCGCCCAGAGCGCCTGGCGCCAGCAGGCCACGCAACCCGGCAGCAAGCCGGCCGCCGCGACCGAGGCCGTCGCCAGCGTGGACGGCGCCGCTGCCACCGGCAAGACCCGTTTCCGCACCCGTCAGGAATTCGTCGACACCATGATGCCCATGGCCGAGGCCGCGGCGAAGCGCCTGGGCGTGGACCCCAAGTACCTGGTCGCCCAGGCGGCGCTGGAAACCGGCTGGGGCAAGCACATGGTCAAGCAGGCCGATGGCAGCAACAGCAACAACCTGTTCGGCATCAAATCCCACGGCTGGGACGGCGGCAGCGCCCCGGCGGTGACCCAGGAATTCGTCAACGGCAAGGCTGTGACCGAGACCGCCAAGTTCCGCACCTACGATTCCTTCGCCGATAGCTTCCACGATTACGTGAACTTCCTGCAGAGCAACGACCGCTATGACAAGGCGCTGTCCACCAACGGCAACTCCGAGCGCTTCATGCAGGGGCTGCAGCAGGCCGGCTACGCCACCGATCCGCACTACGCACGCAAGGTGATCCAGATCGCCCGCAACATGAACACCTATCAGACGGTCGCCTCCCTGGGCACCAGTCCGTCCCGCGGTTGAGGTGAGCCATGGCTGATCTACTTTCCATTGGTCTATCGGGCCTGAGGTCCACGCAAAACGCCCTGACCACCACCGGTCACAACATCGCCAACGTCAATACGCCCGGCTATTCGCGGCAGGAGGCCATCCAGCAGACCAACATCGCCCAGTTCAATGGCTCGGGTTATGTCGGCTCCGGCTCCCAGACGGTGGATGTGCGTCGCCTCGCCAGTGATTTCCTCACCAGCCAGGTGCGCTCGGCCAACAGCCAGAACAGCGAGTTGCAGGCTTTCAAGAGCCAGATCTCCCAGCTCGACGGCCTGCTGTCCGACAACACCACCGGTATCACGCCGGCGATGCAGAAGTTCTTCGCCACCCTGCAGACCGCGTCCCAGGATCCGTCCTCGGTCCCGGCGCGGGAGGCCGTGCTTGCCCAGGCGCAGGGGCTGAGCAAGTCCTTCAATACCCTGTATGACCAGATCGACAAGCAGAACAGCCAGATCAACGATCAGCTGTCGGCCCTCACCGGTCAGATCAATTCCCTGGCCAAAAGCGTCGGCAGCCTGAACGATGCCATTGCCCGTTCCAAGGCAGCCGGCGCGGCGCCCAACGATCTGATCGATTCGCGGGACCAGGCCATCAAGCAGCTGTCCGGCATGGTCGGTTTGCAGGTGGTCAGCCAGGACGATGGCTCGCTCAACCTGTTCGTCGGCACCGGCCAGCCACTGGTGGTCGGCAGCAACGTTTCGACGCTGACCGCTCAACCGGGCAATGACGATCCGTCGCGCTATCAGATCACCCTGACGGCGGGCAGTACCTCGCAGATCATCACCTCGCAGGTCAGTGGTGGCGAGATGGGGGGCCTGCTGTCCTATAGAGACACGGCACTGGACCATGCCTTCAATAGCCTCGGTCAGCTGGCGCTGACCCTGACCGATACCCTGAACAAGCAGCTGGGGCAGGGTCTGGATCTGGCGGGCAATGCCGGTTCGGCGCTGTTCAGCGACGTCAACGGCGGCCAGAGCACCGGTCTGCGAGTCATGGGGCGGTCCACCAACTTCGGCTCGGCTACAGCCACGCTGAACATCACCGATACGTCCAAGCTCAATCCGAGCGACTATCGGCTGGATTTCGACGGCACCAACTTCAAGGCGCTGCGCATCAGTGATAGCACCAGCATCACGGTGACCCGCAGCGGTACCGATCCGGTCACCCTGACCTTCGCCGATGCCAAGGGTACCGATCAGGGTTTCAAGGTGCAGTTCACCGCGGCCGAACTGAACAAGGCCCAGGCGGGCGACGTCTTCAGCCTCCAGCCCACCCGTCGCGGTGCGGCGCAGATGAGTGTGGAGCTGAGCCAATCCAGCCAACTGGGCTTCGCGGGTACCGCCAAGGCTGCCAGCACTACCAACAACCGTGGTACCGGTGCTATCACCCAGCCTGACCTGAAGAGTGCGCCTTCGCCGGTCAGTACCGCCGATCTGGGTAGGCTGTTCGGTAGTGGTGGCATCAAGCTGAGTTTCAATGCCGCCGCTGGCAACCTGACCGGGACCCTGCCCACCGGGGCCAGCCTGAGTTATGTCTCGCCGTCCACTACCGGCCTGACCTCGGGTCAGACCAATACCTTGCGGCTGCAATACACCGACCCGAACACCAACAACAGCTACAGCTACGATTTCAACGTCAGCGGCGTGCCGCAGGATGGCGACAGCTTCACCCTGGGTGCCAACAGTGGCGCCGTCTCGGACAACCGCAATGCCCTGAACCTGGTGGCCTTGCAGACCAAGACCACCATGGGCGGCTATGGCACGACCGGTACCACTTACAACAACGCCTACGGCGGCCTGGTGGAGCGGGTCGGTACCCTGACCGCCCAGGTGCGGGTGGACTCGGCCGCCAGTGAGACCGTGCTCAAGCAATCCGAAGACAATCGTGATTCCCTGTCAGCGGTGAACCTGGACGAAGAGGCGGCCAAGCTCGTCCAGTTCCAGCAGTACTACGGTGCCTCGGCGCAGGTCATCAAGATCGCCCAGTCGCTGTTCGACACCCTGATCGGCGCCTTCAGATAAGGAACCCGCCCATGCGCATCTCTACGGTCCAGGCGTTCAACAATGGCATCAGCGGCCTGCAGAGCAACTATGGCGATGTCAGCCGCTCCCAGGAACAGATCAGCACCGGCAAGAAGATCCTCACCCCGGCGGACGATCCGGTGGCGTCGATCAAGCTGTTGCAGCTGAGCCAGGAAGAGGCGCTCAACGGTCAGTACAACACCGGTATGACCGCCGCCAAGAACAGCCTCACTACCCAGGAATCCATGCTGACCTCAGTGGAGACGGTGCTGACGCGTATTCGCGAGATCGCCGTCCAGGCCGGCAACGGTGCCCTGGATCCAACCGATCGCGCCTCTCTGGCCAAGGAAGTCGGGCAGCGCGAAGACGAGCTGATGAACCTGATGAACAGCAAGGATGCCAGTGGCAAATACCTGTTCTCCGGTTCTATGGGTGACACCCAGCCCTATGTGCGTAACGCCGACGGCACCTACAGCTACAACGGCGACGAAGGGCAGCGCAGCGTACAGATCGCCAGCTCCACCTTCGTGCCCCTCAGCGACAGCGGCAAGGACGCCTTCGAGAACAACTTCAACGCCAATCGGGTGGATACCAGCAAGGGGACGACCAATACCGGTACCGGGCGGATCTCCCTCGGCCTGGTGACGGACAAGGGCGCCTATGACTCGACCTTTCCGGCCAGCGCGCCGCCGGTAGCCAGTGACGGTATCGGCATCCATTTCCTCGATGACAAGAAATACGTCGTCTACGACCTCGCCAAGGCACCTACGGCCGCCCAATGGGCGGCCTACGATCCGGCCAATCCACCCGCGGGCCAACTCAAGGTGGACAGCCTGGACAGCACCCAGGAAGCCAGCAAATCCATCAGCTATGGCGGGGTGAAGGTGCAGATGGATGGCGTTCCGGCTGCCGGTGACGAATTCAAGATCACCCGCGACACCGCCAACGAGAAGCGCAGCCTGCTCAACGTGGTATCAGACCTGCGCAAGGCGCTGGAGAATGGCGACAGCAGTACCGAAGGGGTCTACCAGATCCGTGACAGCGCTGCCGTGGCCCTGAGCAACCTGGATACGGCTTACACCCAGGTCGACGGCGTGCGTGGCAAGGTCGGCGCGCGTCTCAACGTCATCGACTCCACCAGTGACTTCATCGCCAACGTCAGCCTGGTCAACAAGTCGGTGCAGTCTGATCTCCAGGATCTCGACTATCCCGAGGCGCTGTCGCGTTACGCCTTGCAGAACACCGTACTGCAGGCATCGCAGCAGAGTTTCGTGAAGATCGCCCAGTTGAGTCTGTTCAAGTACCTGTAAGGACAGAGGTCAAGGCGTAACGGGATTGGCCGATTTTTTGCTGCTACTCTTTCGCTAGGCTAGATGCGCCGGTTTTCCGCCGCCTCCGCCGCTCGACTCATCGCGAAGGGATAGCAACATGTTTGATGGCCTGTCGATCTTCATCTCGGGTGGTACCGGCTCGTTCGGTCGCGCCTTCGTCAAGCGGCTGCTAAGCGACTACCAGCCCAAACGGGTGGTGGTGTTCTCTCGCGACGAACTCAAGCAGTACGAGATGAGCCAGGAGTTCGATGCCCCCTGCATGCGCTACTTCCTCGGCGACGTGCGCGACGAGCAGCGCCTGCAGCAGGCCATGCGCGGCATCGATCTGGTGGTACATGCCGCCGCCCTCAAGCAGGTGCCGGCGGCCGAATACAACCCTACCGAATGCATCCGTACCAACGTCAATGGCGCGGAAAACATCATCGCCGCGGCGTTGCAGAACGGCGTGAAGAAGGTCATCGCCCTGTCCACCGACAAGGCTGCCAGTCCGATCAATCTCTATGGCGCGACCAAGCTGCTGTCGGACAAGCTGTTCGTCGCCGCTAACAACATCGCCGGCAGTCGCGATACGTCCTTCGCCGTGGTGCGCTACGGCAATGTGGTTGGCTCCCGCGGCTCGGTTTTGCCACTGTTCCGCAAGCTGATCGCCAAGGGCGCCAAGGACCTGCCGATCACCGATGCGCGCATGACGCGCTTCTGGATCACCCTTGACGAGGGCGTGGATTTCGTCATGCGCAGCTTCGAGCGCATGCAGGGCGGTGAGTTGTTCGTGCCCAAAATTCCCTCCGCGCGGATCGTCGATCTGGCTACCGCCCTGGCGCCGGACCTGCCGCAGCGCCAGGTTGGCATCCGTCCGGGGGAAAAGCTGCACGAGATGATGATCTCCCGGGATGACAGTCCTCATACCCTGGAATTCGCACGCCACTATGTCATCGCGCCGGCGCTGAGCTTCAACCAGCCGTGCAACTACTCCCTTGATGGCCTGGGCGAGCAGGGACATCCGGTCGAGCCGGGCTTCGAATACCTGTCCGACAGCAACCCCGACTATCTGGACGTCGCGGCGCTGCGCCAACTGGTCGAGCGCTGCCCATGAGCGCCATTCCCTACGGTCGGCAATCCATCAGCGAAGCGGACATCGCCGCGGTCACCGCCGTGCTGCGCTCCGACTGGCTGACCCAGGGGCCGATGATCGAGCGCTTCGAACAGGCGGTGGCGGGGCGCTGCGAAGCAACGCATGGCGTGGCCGTGTGCAATGCCACGGCGGCGCTGCATATCGCCTGCCTGGCACTGGACCTGGGGCCAGGGGATCTGCTCTGGACCTCGCCCAACACCTTCGTGGCCAGCGCCAACTGTGCGCGCTATTGCGGCGCCGACGTCGAATTCGTCGACATAGATCCGCGCACCCTCAATCTCAGCGTCCCGGCGCTGGCCGCCAAGCTGGAAGTCGCCGAGCGGGCAGGGCGGCTGCCGAAGATCCTGGTGCCCGTGGCCTTCGCCGGCCAGAGCTGCGATATGGCGGCCGTCCAGCCTTTGGCACGCCGCTATGGCTTCAAGGTGATCGAGGATGCGTCCCACGCCATAGGCGCGCGTTACGCCGGTCAGCCCGTAGGCTCTGGCGCCCAGGCCGACATCACCGTATTCAGCTTTCATCCGGTGAAGATCGTCACCACCGGCGAAGGGGGACTGCTCACCACCAACGATGCCGCCCTTGCCGAACGGCTGCGGCGACTGCGCAGCCACGGCATCACCCGCGATCCGGCGTTGCTGCAGGCCGCAGGGCAGGGTGGCTGGTACTACGAACAGCTGGAGCTGGGCTTCAACTACCGCATCACCGACATCCAGGCGGCCCTGGGACTGTCGCAGCTCGACCGCCTGGAGCCCTTCATCGCGCGCCGGCGCGCCCTGGTCCAGCGCTATCGGGAGCTGCTGGCAGAATTGCCGGTCGGCCTCCTTGGCGATCAGGTCGGTGCCGAGTCGGCCTGGCATCTCTTTCCCATCCGCGTGGAGCAAGGCCAGCGCGATCAGGTCTTCGCCGGGATGAGAGCTGCGGGTATCGGCGTCAACCTGCACTACATTCCCGTGCACCTGCAGCCCTATTACCGCGCCCTGGGCTTCGCACCCGGCGATTTTCCAGAAGCCGAGCGCTACTACGCCCAGGCCCTGAGCCTGCCGCTGTACGCCGACCTGAGCGAGGCCCAGCAGGATCGTGTGGTTGAAGCGCTGGCCGAGTTGTTGAAGTAGAGGAAAGGAGCATGCGAGAGATGACCGCGCAAGAGCGCTTCTGGCAGGGTGAATTCGGCGATGCCTACGTCGACCGTAACGCCGGCGCTGCAGCCGTGGCCAGCAGCCTGGCCTTCTTCGGACGCGCGTTGGCGCGCGCCGGCGGCCTGGGTAGCGTACTCGAACTGGGCACCAACCGTGGCCTCAACCTGCAGGCCCTGCGAGCCCTGTTGCCCCAGGCGCAGTTGCAGGGTGTGGAGCTCAACGGCAAGGCCTGCGCCCTGGCCCGGGCGCAGAACGTGGCCGAGATCTGGGAGGGTTCGCTGTTCGATTATCCCGTGACCAAGGGCTTCGACCTGGCGTTCACCAAGGGCGTACTCATCCATCTGCCTCCCGACTTGCTGCCGGCTGCCTACGACAAGCTGTACCAGGCCAGCCGACGCTTCATCCTGGTCGCCGAGTACTACAACCCCACGCCGGTGGAAGTGAGCTATCGCGGCCATGCCGAGCGACTGTTCAAGCGCGACTTCGCCGGTGAACTGCTCGACCGCCATGCCGATCTGCGCCTGCTGGACTACGGCTTCGTCTATCACCGCGATCCGCTGTTTCCGGCCGATGACATCTCCTGGTTCCTGCTGGAGAAACAGGCGTGACCGCTATCGCCATCATTCCCGCCCGGGGGGGCAGCAAGCGCGTCCCGCGCAAGAACCTCAAGGCCTTCCACGGCCGGCCGATGATCGCCTATTCCATCCAGGCGGCCCTGGAGAGTGGCCTGTTCACCCGGGTCGTGGTCAGTACCGACGATGCAGAGATCGCCGAAGTCGCCCGGAGCTGGGGCGCCGAGGTGCCCTTCCTGCGTCCCGCCGAGCTGGCGGATGACCATGCCGGTACCGTCGAGGTGATCCAGCATGCGGTAGCGGCGCTGCTCGAGCAGGGCGAGGACTTCGCCTATGCCTGTTGCCTTTACG
Organism: Pseudomonas sp. GM_Psu_1; assembly: GCF_026544185.1. Taxonomy (NCBI): domain Bacteria; kingdom Pseudomonadati; phylum Pseudomonadota; class Gammaproteobacteria; order Pseudomonadales; family Pseudomonadaceae; genus Pseudomonas; species Pseudomonas sp. GM_Psu_1. The sequence goes on along the minus strand of NZ_JALNUX010000007.1, from coordinate 161,109 downwards.
CTACCGCACCTTTCGTGACCCCGGCCGATCTGGCGCGGGGGCTGGAAATCCTCGAAGGTCATCCGGACAAGGCCTATGCCTTTACCGTCACCGATTTCGCCTCGCCGGTGCAGCGAGCGTTGCGGCTGCGCCCTGACGGCGGTGTCGAATCGCTCTATCCGGAGTTCTACGAAACCCGCTCCCAGGACCTGGAGCCGGCCTTCCACGATGCCGGCCAGTTCTATTGGGGACGCACCGAGGCCTGGGCGCAGGGTGCACCCTTGCATGCGTCTCACTCGCTGCCCATACGGCTGCCGCGGCATCGGGTGCAGGATATCGATACCCCCGAGGATTGGCAGCGCGCCGAGTTGCTGTATGGCGCCCTGCTGACCGGTTTGGGCCGCCTATGCGCATCCTGATCCGCTGCGATGCCTCGACGTCGCTGGGCTCGGGTCATGTGATGCGCTGCCTGACCTTGGCCGATGTCCTGGCGGCGGCGGGCTGCCAGGTGCATTTTGCCTGCCGTTCCGGTCCTGGCGATCTGCAGGCGCTTATCGCCGCAAGAGGCCATGAGGTCCATGCCTTGCTGGTACCGGACCCGCGCCGCGATATGGAGGCGGCGCTGCCCTGGCAGGATGACATCGAGGCGCTCTGGAGCGCTCTGCCGGCGCAGCTGGACTTCGCCTGGTGCGTGGTGGATCACTACGGACTCGGTCACGAGTGGGAGACGGCCGTGCGCCTGCGTGCGCGCCGCGTCCTGGCCATCGATGACCTGGATACCCGCCGGCATGCCGTCGATCTCCTGCTGGACCAGAACCTTACCGCTCAGAGAAGAACCATCACCTTGCCAGACACGGCACGTCTGCTGGCCGGACCGCGTTTCGCCTTGTTGCGACCTGCCTTCGCCCGACCGCGCGCTGAATGCTGGGGGCCGATCAGGCGTGTTCTGGTGAGCTTTGGCGGCGTGGATGCCGCCGGAGAGACGCTCAAGGTCTTGACTGCCCTCGCTGATTTCGCCGAATTCCAGGTGGATGTAGTCGCCGGACCGGCCAATCCCCACTGGGTCGAACTCGTCGAACGCTGCCAGGGACATCCGGCGTGGCGCCTCTGGCAGCACGTGGAGGATTTCGCCGGGCTGCTGCGCGAAGCCGACCTGGCTATCGGCGCGGGTGGCGGCACAGCCTGGGAGCGGGCCTGCCTGGGGGTCCCCAGTCTCTGCGTCTCTCTGGCGCCCAATCAGCGCGCCAATGCCGAGGCCCTGGCGGCCGGCGGCGCCCATCTTTACCTGGGCGAAGCGGCGCAGGTCAGCGTCGCTGTCTACCGTGCAGCCGTGCAGACGTTGCAGGCCAGTCCCGGCCTCCGCCAGAGCCTGGCGGCCCGCGGCCGGGCGCTGGTGGATGGTCGCGGCGCTAACCGGGTAGCGACGGCGCTGCTCGGCATGGAGCTGCTCCTGCGTCCGGCGACACTCGAAGATGCTCGACTGCTTTTCGAGGGTCGCAACGCCGAAAGGGTACGACAGGCCTCCGTCAATACCGCCCCGATTGGCTGGGAGCAGCATCTGGCCTGGTTACAGCAGGTCTTGGCCCAACCCGAGCGGCGCTTGCTGCTGATCGGCGAGACGCTCGATGGACCTGTTGGCGTATTGCGCTACGACCGCCTGGAGGGACTGAGGGCCGAGGTCTCGATCTACCTGCTGCCCGAGCGCCTCGGTCAGGGGTGGGGAGAGCATCTGCTGAGCGGCGGTGAGCAGGCTGTTCGACGTCATTGGATCGACCTGGAATCCATAGCGGCACAGGTGCGTCCGGGCAATCTGGCCTCCCTTCAGCTTTTCCAGCGCGCAGGTTTTCTACTGCGTGATCATCAGCTTCAGCTTTCTCTGCCGAGAATCCCATCATGAGCACCTTCCGTATTGGTAATCGGTTGGTAGGGCGCGACGCCCCGCCTTTCGTCATCGCCGAAATGAGCGGCAACCACAACCAATCCCTGGACCGGGCGCTGGCTCTGGTCGACGCCGCAGCCGATGCGGGGGCCCATGCCCTGAAACTGCAGACCTATACCCCCGACACTATGACCCTGGATCTGGACGAGGGAGAATTCCATATCGGCGATCCCGCCAGTCTCTGGGCCGGCACCTCGCTCTATCGACTCTACGGCGAAGCCCATACGCCCTGGGAATGGCACGAGCCCATTTTCCAACGCGCTCGCGAGCGCGGCCTGGAAGTCTTCTCGACGCCCTTCGATGCGTCCTCGGTGGATTTCCTCGAGTCGCTCGACGTCCCGGCCTACAAGATCGCCAGCTTCGAGAACGTCGATCTGCCGCTGATTCGCCGCGTTGCCGCGACTGGCAAGCCGCTGATCATCTCCACCGGCATGGCCAGCCTCGCCGAATTGCAGGAGTGCGTGGAGGCCGCGCGTTCGGCCGGATGTCGCGATCTGGTCCTGCTCAAGTGCACCAGCACCTATCCCGCCAGTCCGGCCAATACCCACCTGCGGACCATTCCACACATGCGTGAGCTGTTCGGCTGCGAGATTGGGCTCAGCGATCACACGCCGGGAGTAGGGGCTGCGGTCGCGGCCGTGGCGCTAGGTGCGAGCGTAGTCGAAAAACATTTCACCCTGTCCCGGGCAGAAGGCGGTGTGGACGCGAGTTTTTCACTGGAGCCTGATGAGCTCAGGGCGCTTGTGGTGGAGACCGAGCGTGCCTGGCAGGCCATGGGGCAGGTGCATTACGGACCCACGCCCGACGAGCGCAAATCACTGGTCTTCCGCCGCTCCCTCTATGTGGTACGAGACATGGTGGCGGGCGAAGCCTTCAGTGAGGCCAATGTCCGCGCCATCCGTCCCGGTCTGGGCCTGGCGCCCAAGCATCTCGAGCGGGTCCTGCGCAGCACGGCCCGTGAGCCGCTCAAGCGCGGACAAGCCCTGGACTGGCGTCATCTCCAAGAGCGCGATCAATAGCACTGGTGTTTGAACCCAAGCTCCTTGCATGTCACATCCATCCATAAGCCAAGGCGCACGATAATCTGGCGCCTACCAGCGTCGGCCGGATCCAGGCTGAAATCCTATTCCTTGGGAGACGGTTGCAACCATGACCCTCCAGCACCTATCCACCCAGCCACTCCAGGACTGGACCTCGACCGACCTGCCGCTTTCCGACGGCCCCTGGCTCTTCGGCAATGCCGGGATCGATCGCCTGCGGCAGCAGGTGGAAGACGCCTTCGCCCGGCGCCATCTGCATCCCGCAGCCGAACCCCTGCGGGTGAGTGCCGACCAGATGTCCGTACCGGCGACCCGCAACCTGCAGGCCTATGCTGCGCTACCGTCGAATCTAGCGGTTGAACAGCGCTGGCATGACTATGCCGCCGCCTTGGAAGAGGGCGGGCGACTGGTACTGGACGTGCGTCCGGCGGAGCACTGGCAGGGGTTCGGTCGGCGTCTGACAGCCCGGGATCAGCGGACACCGTGCTATGCCCTCTGCGACCTGATCGACCAGTTGAGCGCTCAGGGACTGGCCGTCATCGCCATCGAGCCCTATGCCGGGCTCTGGGACAATGCCTGGCTGTATCGGGGGCTCAGGCACAGACACAAGTGGCGGCGGCTGCTGTCCTGGCTTGCCAACGACGAGCCGCTGCGGACCTGGGCGCTGCGCCTGGAGCAGGAGGTTTTCGCCACGCTGGCACCCCGGGCAAGTGGACGCTGCCTGGTCGCGGCAGAGAAGCGTCCCGGGGCGGTGGATCCTGAGGAGACATTGCAGCAACTCGCCGAGCGCGACCAGGCCCTGCGTGATCCTCTGCGCCTGGCGCCGGGTGCCGAGGTGCTGGCGGCAAGCCAGGCGGAGGTGACTTCTTCCCTGCGTGCCCAGCAGCTGTTGCTCATGCTTGGCGAGGTTCTGCAGCGACACTATCCGCAGCTGGATTGGCTGGCGCTGCTGCCAGAATCAGCCGCTCGGCAATTGCGCGATTGGCAGTCCGCCGAGGCGATCGATCAGCGGGCCATGGCCATACTCGACGCATGGCACCAGGGCTCCGGCGAACATGAAGAGCTGTTGCGCGGCCTCGACTATTTCCTGATGACGCCGCTGTTGCGGCAGTATTTTCCGGCACGGAGAACACCCTCGTGAAAGCCCCGGCCATCGTCGCCTTCCTTTGGGACAATCAACTGCCGGTGTTGCGGGAGTTCTTCCGCCGACACGGCCCCCTGACCCTGATCACCCTGTCGCCCTATGTCTCGCAGGGGCTGCTGGATGTATTGGACGAAGCGGGTAGCAAGGTCTTCGTGCTGGATCAGGAGCTGGACGATGCGGGCGTCTTCGCCGTCGAGCGCGACACCCACCACTGGCATAGCCGCCTGCAGCTCTGGTTCGATCAGGGTCCGCCGGCGCGTCTGCACAACGAAGACTGGACCGCGTTGCGCGCCCTGATCGATGCCCGCCTGCACGCCGAGTTGCCCACCGTGGTGACGCTGCTGGAAAGCCTCGCCCGCGCGCAACGCGACTACCGGCTGAGCCTGGTGCTGGGCAGTGAAGACGTGATGGTCATCGCCAAGGTGACCATGCTCTGGGCGCGCACCCAGGGGATTCCTTCCCTGCACCTGTCCCACGCCCTGGCGCTGAACGATCCCTACACGGTGCATGGGCGCCAGGTCGCCGACATCACCGCCGTCTACGGCCAGCGTGGCCTGGAGGGCTATCTGGATTATGGGGTGCCGCCGGAGCGCCTGAGGGTCACTGGCAATCCGGCCTGGGATGGCATTCCCGCACGGCGTGCCGCCCGTGCCGAGCATGCCGCGGCACTGCGTGCCAGGCACGGTCTGCGCGTCGGAGAACCCATCGTGGTGTTCGGCACCACCTGGGCGAGCGGTCATAGCGCCCACGGTGACCAGGCCATTTTCGAACGAACCGTGGCGGCCTTCATCGATGCTTGCGAGAAGCTGTTCAGTAGCGGCTTGACCTTCAATGCGGTGATCAAGGATCGTCCGCCCAATTTCCAGTTCGGCGAGACGCGCGTGGCTGAGTTGCTGCGCGAACGCCAGGCCGATCCGGGGCGCTATTTCTATCTGGTCGAAGACGGTCCGCTCTGGCCGGTGGTCGCCGATGTACTGATCGCCGTGGATTCCAATTACTGCGTGGAAGCCCTGCTGAGCGGCACCGCTGCCATCAATTTGCGGCATCCGGGCAACATGCCCTTCGGACCCTGCTATGCGGCGGAAGCCGGTATCGCCGACGTCACGGCGCAAGAGCTGCCCGAGGCCCTTGGCCGTCTGCTGTGCGATCCTGGCGAGCGGGCTCGGCAGATTGCGGCCAGCGCCCGCAACGCACCCTATTACAACCTTGCCCAGGCGGGCGATGCCGCCCAGCGCGTAGCACAGCTGATGGGTGAGATGGCCGTCGGCCTGGTGCCGCGTCTGCTGGCCTGGCTGGATGCCCGCCTGCCTATCGCGGCGGAGCGCGAGGCGCTGCAGCGTCCGCTTGACGAGCTGGGTCGCGGCCGGCAATTGCTGGGAATCCTGATTCTCGATGCCGACCAGAATGGCGGCGCGGTGCAGCGGACTCTAGCCAGTCTGCAAGAGGCCCTGGGGTCGGCCTGGACCGCTGTAGTAGTCAGCCCGGCGCCTGTCCCCGTCACCCTAGAGGCCGGCGTCGAATGGCTACCGGTCGAAGCAGGGGAGATCATGACGGTCGCCTCGGCACGGATGCAGGAGCAGGGCAATGCGGCCTGCGACTGGTGGTTGACCCTGGACGCCGGTGGCGAATTTACTCGCAGCGGCCTGCTGCTGGTCACCTCGATGCTAGCCCGGTTGCAGTTGCAGGATCCCGAGGGGCAGGCCAGTCATGCCTGTTTCGCCGACGAGTTTCAGCGGTCTGCCGAGGGTGCGATCGGCGCCTGCTTTCGTCCCGACTTCAACCTCGATCTGCTGCTGAGCTTTCCGGCGCTGTTCGGACGGCACTGGGCCGTGCGTCAATCGAGCCTGCTTGCCCTGGGCGGCCTGGAGCCTGCCTACGGCACTGCAGCACCTCTGGATCTGCTGCTGCGGGTGATCCAGCGCCATGCCGGAGCCGGTATCGAACATCTGCCCGAGGTCCTGCTGGTCGCGGACAGTCCCGCCCTGAGCGTCGAGCCCGCCGAGCAGGTGGCGCTGGAGCAGCACCTGCAGGCACGCGGCTATGCCGAGGCCCGGGTCGAAGCGTTTCTGCCACGGCGGTATCTCATCACCTACGGCCATCAGGCGACTCCCAGCGTATCGGTGGTCATCCCGGTGCTGGATGAGCTGGAGCGCGCCCAGCGCTGTCTGGACAGCTTGCTGGAACAGACCCGCTATGCCGGTTTTGAGGTCCTGCTGGTCGATTGCGGCAGCCGTCAGCCGGCGACGCAACGCTGGTTAGATGACCTGGAGGCGCTGGCTGCCGAACAGGTGAAGGTCTGGCGCTTTGCTGGCGAGCCGAATCGCTCCGCGCTGATCAACGCCGTGGCCCAGGCCAGCGCGGCAGACTTCCTGCTGCTGCTCGAGCCCGGTTGCGTGCTGGTGCAGCCGGACTGGCTGGAGGTCTTGCTCGATCAGGGGCAGCGGCCGGAAGTCGGCGCCGTCGGACCGCGGATCTGCGATCCCGAGGGGCGGATCCTCGAAGCGGGCCTGCTGTTGGGTCTGGACGATGCGGCCAGTGCGGCCTTCGCCGGTGAGGATCTGCAAGCCCCTGGCTATCTGAGTCGGCAGCAGCTGGTCCAGGACTACAGCGCGCTGGGCGCAGCCTGCCTGTTGCTGAAGCGCGAGCTGATCCTGGCGCTGGATGGCTGGGATGCCGAGCGCTTTCCGCTGGCCTATGGCCCGGTGGATTTTTGCCTGCGTCTGCGGCAGGCCGGTTATCTCAACGTCTGGACGCCCCAGGCGACGGTTGTCCAGGAAGGTCTGGACGGCACACTGGTCGATCAGCAACGTGCGACGGAGCGCGAAGCGCTGCAGGAGCGCTGGCTCCCCGTGCTGGCACGAGATCCCGCGTACAACTCTCAGCTCTCCTTGGCCGGCAGCGGCTTCAGCTTCGAATACGGTACGCGACGCCTGCAGCAGGCCGTCCTCCCGCAGATCCTGGTCTGTCCCGCCGACGAAGCGGGCTGCGGCCATTACCGGATACGTCAGCCGTTGATGGCGCTGCGCGATGCCGGTCGGGTAGAGGGGCTGATCTGCGCCCAGCATCCGACGCCCCTGGAACTGGAGCGTTTTTCGGTCGATACCCTGGTCCTGCAGCGGCAGATCACCGATGACCAGCGTGACAGCCTGCGTCGCTTGCAGAGGCTATCGCGCACCTTCACGGTGTTCGAGCTGGACGACTATCTGCCCAACCTGCCGCTCAAGAGCATGCATCGCGCCTCGATACCCAAGGATATCCTCAAGGCGCTGCGCCAGGCCGTGGCGACCTGCGACCGCCTAGTGGTCTCTACGCCGGCGCTGGGCAGTGCTCTGGCCGGTATGAATACCGATATACGCGTCGTACCGAACTTCCTGCCTCCACGCTGGTGGGCGGGGCGGCAAAGCCTGCGTAGACAGGGACGCAAGCCACGAGTGGGCTGGGCGGGGGGCAGCAGCCATACCGGCGACCTGGAGTTGGTGGTGGATGTCGTCCAGGCGCTTGCCGACGAAGTGGAGTGGGTCTTCTTCGGCATGTGCCCCGACCGACTCAGACCCTATGTGCATGAGTTCCATCCGGGCGTCTTCATCGACGACTACCCGGCCAAGCTGGCCAGCCTGGATCTCGACCTCGCTATTGCCCCGCTCGAAGACAACCTGTTCAACCGCTGCAAGACCAACCTGCGGCTGCTCGAATATGGCGCCTGCGGTTTCCCCGTGGTGTGCTCGGATATCGAGCCCTACCGAGGTGATCTGCCGGTAACCCGGGTGCGCAACAGATTCAAGGACTGGTGCGATGCCATTCGCGGTCAGCTGGCCGATCTGGATGCCACCGCACGACAGGGCGATCTGCTGCGTGAACAGGTGCTCCAAAGGTGGATGCTGGAAGGCCGCAATCTGGACGCCTGGCAGGCTGCATGGCTACCCGGTTGAATGCCGCAAGGAAAAGTGTGCTTCGCCATTAAATAAAACGGCTCTCCCGTCGATAACCTGGATGTCACTCTCCGGCGTTTGATCACTGTCAAGTGTCTGGCGAAGAAAATCGCCAAACACCCTTAAAGTTCTAGCGACAGGCGCCGATAAACAAGATGAATGCGAAATACAGGGGCGTCTGAGCAAGCAGGTCCCATTCGCATGCTCAGGCACACAAGGTTCAACTGGAGACGCCACCATGGCACTTACCGTCAATACCAACATCCCTTCCCTGAACACTCAGCGTAACCTGCAGAACGCGTCCAGCTCGCTGGCCACCTCCATGCAGCGCCTGTCCACCGGTAGCCGTATCAACAGCGCCAAGGACGATGCCGCCGGTCTGCAGATCTCCAATCGTCTGACCAACCAGATCAACGGTTTGAACCAGGCGACTCGCAACGCCAACGACGGTATCTCCCTGTCGCAGACCGCTGAAGGCGCCATGCAACAGTCCACCAACATCCTGCAGCGTATCCGCGACCTGGCCGTGCAGTCTGCCAACGGCTCCAACAGCGACGCCGACCGCGCCGCTCTGCAGAAGGAAGTGACCGCGCAGCAGAACGAACTGACCCGTATCGCCCAGACCACCACCTTCGGTGGCCGCAAGCTGCTGGACGGCTCCTTCGGCACCACCAGCTTCCAGATCGGCGCCAACGCCTACGAAACCATCGACGTCACCCTGAAAGACACCTCGGCCACTGCCCTGGGTTCCAACCAGGTTGGTAGCGGTGCCAGCACCAGCGCAGGCAGCGCCGTTGCCGGTAGCGGTGGCGCTCTGACCACCAGCGGCAAGATCACTCTGGTGGGCGGCGGCAAGAGCCAGGACGTCACCTACAAGGCGGGCGATTCCGCCAAGACCATCGCTGGCGCCATGAATGGCCAGATCCCCGGTCTCGCCGCCTCGGCGCGTACCGTGCTGACCGTGACCGACAGCATCACCAGTGGTTCGGCCAACATGAAGGTGACCGTAGGTGGCAACTCCCTGGATCTGGTCGGTGTGACCAGCACCAAGGACATAGCCGACCAGCTCAACGCCAACGCCGCCAAACTGGGCGTCACTGCCAACTACGACAGTCAGTCCAAGAAGCTGACCATTACTTCGGCTACGGGTGAGAACGTCACCTTCGGCAAGGATACCGGCACCGCTGCAGGCGCTATCACTGTCGCCTCGCAAAAATCCGACGGTACCTACAGTGCGGGCGTCGATGTACGGGCCAACGGCGGCCAAGGCATGGGCTACGTCAAGCTGGACTCGCCGACCACCTTCGCCATGACCGGTGACACCGCCAAGATCTTCGGCGACACCAAGTCCTCGCTGAGCAAGGTCTCCGACGTCGACATCTCCACCGCCGACGGCGCCCAGAAGGCTCTGGCCGTGATCGACCAGGCCCTGGCCAACATCGACTCCCAGCGCGCTGACCTCGGTGCGGTGCAGAACCGCTTTGACAACACCATCAGCAACCTGACCAACATCTCGGAGAACGCCACTTCCGCCCGTAGCCGCATCAAGGACACCGACTACGCCGCGGAAACCGCGAACCTGTCGAAGAACCAGGTGCTGCAGCAGGCTGGTACCGCGATCCTGGCCCAGGCCAAGCAGCTGCCCCAGTCGGTTCTCAGCCTGCTCCAGTAAGGGCATAGATCGGTCTAGGCAGGGAGAAGGGGGACGCCCCTTCTCCCTTTCATGCGTTGTGAGGACATTACAATGGACATCGTCAAGACAACGGGTTTTTCAGCGGTAAGGCCCTATGGCGCTCAATCGAGCCCTGCGGCCGCGACGTCCTTCAGTGCTGCGGCGCCCACGGCGGACTCCACGGTCAAGTCGGTTTCCCAAGCCAGCAAGGCTGACGGGGACAAGGCGGAGAAGCCGGAAGACGGCAACGTGGATGGCGCCCTGTCCAAGCTGAAATCGAAATTCCAGGAAGATCATCGCAACCTGGATTTCAGTATCGACGACTCCACCGGCGAGGTGGTGGTCAAGGTGCTGGACGGCGAATCCGGCAAGCTCATCCGGCAGATGCCCAGTGAGGAAGTGCTCAAGCTGGCCAAGCAGTTGGATGAAATGCGCAGCCTGATGTTCAAGGCCGAAGCCTAGTTGGCGCGGAACTTGTATCGGACTGACTGAACGCAGAGGCGACGACGTAACGTTGGCAGGGGGATAGTGACATGGCAGGTATCAGCGGGATTGGCGGCTCGGGACTGGACATCGATTCCATCGTCACCAAGATGGTGGCTGCCGAAAAGGCACCCAAGCAGGATCAGTTGAACGCGACGCAAACCAAGGCGACCGCGCAACTGACCGCGATCGGTTCACTGAAAGGCGCCATCAGCGAATTCCAGACCGCGCTGACCACGCTCAACAGTCCCACCAGCTTCCAGGCACGCGCGGTCAACCTTTCGAAAAGCGACTATCTCACGGCCACGGCCAGTACCAGCGCCAGCATTGGGAGCTATCAGGTCGCGGTCACTCAGCTGGCTGGCAGCAGCAAGGTGGCCCTGGCGTCCGTACCAGCCACATCCACCACGACTGCCAGCGACAACAAGACTTCCACTACGACTCCCACCACCTTCGGCAAGGGCACGCTGAGCATCAAGGTCGGCGATACCAAATTGTCGGACATCAAGGTCGATGCCACCAACAACACCCTGAGTGGCATCCGCGATGCCATCAACAAGGCCGGACAGAGCCAGGGCATCAGTGCCAGTGTCGTCAATGACGACACGGGTTCACGACTGGTATTGAGCAGCACCAAGACCGGCGACGGTAACGATATCTCGGTAGCGGTGAGTGGTGACGACGGTTCAGGCAAACAGAGTCTGACCAAGCTGGCCTACACGCCAAGCGGCACTGACTCCTCTGATCCCGCAGCTGCCCATTCACTCTCGAAAGCCAAGAGCGCCCAGATGACCATCGATGGTCTGAAGGTCACCAGCGCCTCGAATACGGTGAGCAATGCGGTCGATGGTCTGAGTTTCACGCTCAAGGCCACTACTCCGGCGGACAGTCCAATGACCGTTGGCGTCAGCCAGGACGAGTCAGGCGTCAAGGGCAACGTCCAGAAATTCGTCGACGCCTATAACAAGCTCATGGGCGTGATCAAGACCCAGACCTCGGTGACCAAGGTCGGGGACAACAGTGCGCCCATCACGGCTGCGTTGGTAGGGGATGCGACCGCCCGCGGTCTTACGACCACCATCCGCAGCGAGCTTGGCACCATGCAGGGGACAGGCGCCGTCAAGGCGCTGGCCGATCTGGGTATCACCACCCAGAAGGATGGCACCCTGGCCATCGACGACACCAAGCTGAGCAAGATGGTGAGCTCCAACTTCAGTGACCTGTCCGGCTTCTTTACCGGCGACCAGGGCATAGCGGCGCGGCTCAAGGGTAAGCTCGATCCCTATACCATGGCCAATGGCATTCTCGAGCAGCGTTCGAACTCCCTGAGCACCACCTTGAAGAATGTGGATGCCCAGACCGCCACGCTGAATACCCGCATGACCGCGCTCTCGGATCGCCTCTACAAGCAATACAACGCCATGGACCAGCTGTACTCGTCGTTGTCGAGCACGGCGTCCTCGCTGTCCCAGCAGCTGGCGGCCATGCCTTTCGCCAACAATAGTTGAGCAGGTGGAATCGGCCAATCCGGTCGATAAAGGGGTCAAGTAATTCGCGTCATGACCGATAAAGAACGTATCGGAAACACACAGAGGTCGTGACATGAACGCAATGACAGCCATGCGCCAATACCAGCAGGTCGGCCTGCAGGCGCAGGTGTTCGAAGCCAGTCCCCATCAGCTGATCCAGATGCTCATGCAGGGTGCTCTGGACCGTCTGGCCAAGGCGCAAGGTGCCCTGGAGCGTGGTTGGCTACCGGAGAAGGGCGAGCTGATCGGAAAGGCGGTGTCCATCATCGCCGGTCTGAAGGACGTCCTGGATTTCGAGCAGGGTGGCGAGCTAGCCACCAACCTGGATCGTCTGTATGACTATATGATCCGCCGGCTCAGCGAAGCCAACCGCAACAATGATCCTGTTATTCTTGAAGAAGTATCCGGCCTGATCCGCGAGATCAAATCCGGCTGGGATGCCATTGCCCCCTGATCTGGAGTCGACCGATGAACGTCGCCATGCAAAAGACCCCGGTGGAACGTGTCGAGCTCGTCTATGAGCAGATGGCCGCTGCGCTCAAGGCCGGAGACTGGACGCGGATCGCCGAGCTGGATCTGGATTGCCGGCTGTTCGTCGACGAAGCCATGTACGCCACGGGTGACGAGGCAGTAGCCCTGCGTGCCAGCCTCGAGCGCCTGCTGGCGCTCTATGCCTCCTTGTTGCAGAGCTGCAAGGCAGAGCGGGACGCTACCGCCCAGGAGTTGACCAAGCTCAACAAGTCGAATCAGGCCGCCAAGGTTTATCAACTGTTCGGTTGACTGTCATCTGTTGGACGGTAATTCAAAGTTTGGATATTTCGCCGCCATAAAATTGACCCCGCATCACAATTTGTCTTAACTTGCGCAAGATGCCGACCAGTTGGCACTTGGATGCAGGCGACACCTGCGCGTAGCGAACCGACAAGCCGAATTGGGGCAGGGACATGTGGCGTGAAACCAAGATCCTTCTGATCGACGATGAAGCCGAGCGGCGCAAGGCGGTCTCGGTCATTCTCGATTTTCTCGGCGAAGCTCATCTCGCCTGCACCAGTTCCGATTGGCAGGCCACCCTCGAAGCGCTCGACAGCAGTCGGCAGGTCAGCTGTGTGCTGGTCGGTCGCGTCGACAGCCGTGGCAACAGCGTCGAGCTGCTCAAGCAGGTGGTGGCCTGGGACGAGATGGTCCCGCTGCTGTTGCTCGGCGAAGCGGCGCAGCCGGAGTGGCCGGACGATGTCCGCCGCCGCGTGCTGGTCTCCCTCGAATACCCGCTGGCCTACAACAAGCTGCTGGATTCCCTGCACCGTGCCCAGGTCTATCGCGAGATGTACGACCAGGCTCGGGATCGCGGGCGTCAGCGCGAGCCCGAGCTGTTCCGCAGCCTGGTGGGTACCAGCCGCGCCATCCAGGGCGTGCGCAAGATGATGCAGCAGGTGGCCGATACCGAGGCTACGGTACTCATCCTCGGTGAATCCGGTACCGGCAAGGAGGTGGTGGCGCGCAACCTGCACTTCCATTCCAAGCGCCGCGAGGCGCCTTTCGTGCCGGTCAACTGCGGCGCCATTCCGGCCGAGCTGCTGGAAAGCGAGCTGTTCGGTCACGAGAAGGGCGCCTTCACCGGCGCCATCACCAGTCGCGCCGGTCGCTTCGAACTGGCCAACACCGGCACCCTGTTCCTCGACGAGATCGGCGACATGCCGCTGCCCATGCAGGTCAAGCTCCTGCGGGTGCTGCAGGAACGGACCTACGAGCGGGTGGGCAGCAACAAGACCCAGAGCGTTGACGTGCGTATCATCGCGGCGACCCACAAGAACCTGGAGCAGATGATCGCCGCGGGCACCTTCCGCGAAGACCTCTACTACCGCCTCAATGTCTTCCCCATCGACATGGCGCCCCTGCGCGAACGGGGTGAAGACATCCCGCTGCTGATCAACGAACTGATCGCGCGGATGGAACATGAGAAGCGGGGCTCCATCCGCTTCAACTCGGCGGCCATCATGTCGCTGTGCCGCCACGAGTGGCCGGGCAATGTCCGCGAACTGGCGAACCTCGTTGAACGCATGGCGATCATGCATCCCTATGGCGTCATCGGCGTGGCCGAGTTGCCGCTCAAGTTCCGCTACGTGGAAGACGAAGCCGATCCCATGGTGGAGTCCCTGCGCGAGGAATTGCAGGAGCGCGAGGCCATGGCCGGGATCGGGACGGTCGAGGTGTCGTCCTCGGCGCTGCTGCCCAGCGAAGGCCTGGATCTTAAGGACTACCTGGCCAACCTGGAAAAGAGTTTCATCCAGCAGGCGCTGGACGATGCCGGTGGCGTCGTGGCACGTGCCGCCGAGCGACTGCGCATCCGCCGGACCACCCTGGTCGAGAAGATGCGCAAGTACGGCATGGGCCGTCGCGACGACGAGTTCGACGAAGAGATCTAGCGATCCTTCTGTAGCGCTGAATGGGTCAACGTAGGGTGGATGACGGCGCAGCCTCATCCACCTTCTTTTTTAGCGTGGCAAGTGGAAAAGGCCATGCCGTTTTCCACGCTACGGTGCTTTGGTGCCAGGGCGGCATGGGTCTTGCTCCAGCCTGGACAATGTCAATTGTCCGTCGCGAGCCCCAGCCGATGCCTGCGCAAGCCCTTTCTTCCGCTGTCCCTGCCGACGCTGCCGTGGAGGCTTCCGCCTCCGCGCAGGCCCGTGAAGCCCTGGGGCAGATGTCGCGCCAGCTGAGCGAATCCTTCCAGTTGCTCGAAGCCCGGATGAATTCGCTGCAGGGCGAACTGGAGTGGGTGTCTGCCCAGCGTCTGCAGGAGCTGGCGGAAAAGGAGCGCCTGGCCAGCCGGCTGCAGAATCTGCTCGACGTCCTGCCCGCCGGCATCGTGGTGCTGGACGGCGCCGGGCGCGTGCGCGATGCCAACCCCGTGGCCCAGGCTCTGCTCGGCGAGCCTCTGACAGGCGAGTTGTGGCGTACGGTGATCGCCAGGGCCTTTGCCCCGCGCCATGACGACGGCCATGAGGTGTCCCTGCGCGACGGCCGGCGCCTGTCCATCGCCATCCGCTCCCTGGATGGCGAGCCGGGACAACTGGTGCTGCTCAACGACCTTACCGAAACCCGTCACCTGCAGGGCGAACTGGCGCGGCATGAGCGGCTGTCGGCGCTGGGTCGGACCATGGCCTCGCTGGCGCATCAGATCCGTACCCCGCTGACCGCAGCGCTGCTCTATGCCAGCCATCTGGAGGAGGGCGGCCTGGCGCTGGCGCAGCAACAGCGCTTCGCCAGCCGGCTCAAGGAGCGGCTGCACGAACTGGAGAACCAGGTCCGCGACATGCTGGTATTCGCTCGCGGCGAATTGCCCCTGGCGGATCGACTGACCCCCAGCGGGCTGTTCACCACCTTGCGCGAGGCGGCGACCCCTCATCTCGGCGACTGCCCCGTGCGTTGGCAACTAAATGCCCAGGGCGGACTGCTCGCCTGCAACCGCGACATGCTGGTGGGCGCCGCCCTGAACCTCATCCACAACGCCCTGCAGGCCATGGCGGGCAGTGGCCGCCCGGGACGACTCAAGGTGCATCTCCATCGCCGTGACGGCGAGTTGCGCCTGGTGATTAGCGACAGCGGTCCGGGCATTCCGCTGGCGGTCCAGCAGCGTCTGGGCGAGCCCTTTCTCAGCACCAAGACCACCGGCACCGGTCTCGGCTTGCCGGTGGCCCTGGCGATGGCCAAGGCCCACGGCGGCCGGCTGACCGTGCGCTCGCGGGTGGGGCGTGGCACGGTGGTGACCTTCATCCTGCCCCTGCTGGCGAGCGAGGAGACCTCGGCATGACCCTGCCCATCCTGCTGGTGGAAGACGACCGCGCCCTGCGCGAAGCCCTGGCCGATACCCTGGAGCTCGGCGGTTACCGCTATCGCGCCGTGGACAGCGGTGAAGCGGCATTGCTGGCGCTGGCCGAGGAGCCCTTCGGCCTGGTGATCAGCGACGTCAACATGCCCGGCATCGACGGTCATCAATTGCTGGCCAGTATCCGGCTGCGCGATCCGGCGCTGCCGGTGCTGCTGATGACCGCCTTCGGCAGCATCGAACGCGCCGTCGAGGCCATGCGCGGCGGGGCGGCGGACTATCTGGTCAAGCCCTTCGAGCCGCGCCTGCTGCTGGACACACTGGCGCGCTGCTGCCCCCAGGGGCGCCGCGCGCCCGGTGCGCGTCAGCCGGTGGCGGCCGATCCCCAGAGTCGGCAGTTGCTGGAGCTGGCCAGCCGGGTCGCCCGGAGCGAGGCCACGGTGCTCATCACCGGCGAGTCGGGCACCGGCAAGGAGGTACTGGCGCGCTTCATCCACGATCAATCGGCGCGGGCGGACGGCCCCTTCGTGGCGGTCAACTGCGCGGCCATCCCCGATCACCTATTGGAAGCCATCCTCTTCGGGCACGAGAAGGGCGCCTTCACCGGCGCCATCGCCGCCCAGCCGGGCAAGTTCGAACTGGCCCAGGGCGGTACCCTGCTCCTGGACGAGATCTCCGAGATGCCGCTAGGGCTGCAGGCCAAGCTGCTGCGGGTCCTGCAGGAGCGCGAGGTGGAGCGGGTCGGAGCGCGCAAGCCGCTGGCGCTGGACATCCGCGTGGTGGCCACCAGCAACCGCAGGCTGGCGGAGGAGGTGGCTGCCGGGCGCTTCCGTGAAGACCTCTTCTATCGACTGTCGGTCTTTCCGCTGGCCTGGCTGCCGCTGCGCGAGCGACCGGCCGACATCGTGCCCCTGGCCGAACGGCTGCTGGCGGTTCAGGCCGCGCGGATGAATCGTCCGGTACCGGCCCTGAGCGCCGCCGCGCGCCAGGCCCTGGCCGAGCATCCCTGGCCGGGCAATGTGCGCGAACTGGACAATGCCGTGCAGCGGGCGCTGATCCTGCAACCGGGCCACCAGCTCCAGGCAGAGGATTTCGGACTGCACTGGCTGGCGACCGGTGTTTCCCAGACGCCTGTCGCAGCGCCCGTACCGACGTCAGGCGTGGCCGAAGCCATGCGTCCATTGGACGCCGATCTGCGCGATCGGGAATTCCAGGTGATCCTCGATACCCTGAAGGCCGAACGCGGCCGCCGCAAGGAGACCGCCGAGCGCCTGGGCATCAGTGCTCGCACCCTCAGGTACAAGCTGGCGCAGATGCGTGATGCCGGGCTGGACGTGGAGCAGGAATTGCTCGCCGGTTGCTGAGCGCGCAAGTCGATAGCCGGCTATCTACCCAGAGGGAACCAACCGTCTAAGGCGCTGTTCTAGAGAAAGGATCGCGACTGCGGCGTGGGGTCGCAGAGGAAGCTTGCCCCCGCCGTCCCGGACCCCGTCCGGCCGCTTTGCTTTCTTCTCCTAGGCGCTGCTTGTGCTGAAAACGGTTTCATGGACGGTGCTTGCCGTTTTTGCCGCGGGTGGCGCGCCTGCCAGCACGAGGACGCTTGCCATGGGTTCCACCGCACCTTCCAGCTCCAACGCCGACCTATTGACCATCAATACCATCCGTACCCTGTCCATGGATGCGGTACAGAAGGCCAATTCCGGCCACCCTGGTACGCCGATGGCCCTGGCCCCGGTCGGTCATACGCTGTGGAGCCGCTTCCTCCGCTATCACCCCGAGCATCCGGACTGGCCCAACCGCGACCGCTTCGTGCTATCGGTCGGCCATGCCTCCATGCTGCTCTATTCGCTGCTGCATCTCGCAGGCGTCAAGGAGATCGACGAGCACGGCACCGCGACCGGCAAGGAAGCGGTCAGCCTGGAGGACATCAAGCAATTCCGCCAGCTGGATTCCAAGACCCCGGGCCACCCCGAGTACCGCATGACCACCGGCATCGAGACCACCACCGGTCCGCTGGGGCAGGGCTGCGGCAACAGCGTCGGCATGGCACTGGCGCAGAAGTGGCTGGCGGCGCGCTTCAATCAGCCGGGCGTGACCCTGTTCGACTATGACGTCTACGTCCTGTGCGGCGACGGCGACATGATGGAAGGCGTCACCGGCGAGGCGGCGTCCATGGCCGGCCACCTGGGGCTGGACAACCTCTGCTGGATCTACGACAACAACACCATCAGCATCGAAGGCCACACCGAGCTGGCCTTCAGCGAAGACGTGGCCGAGCGCTTCCGTGGCTATGGCTGGCACACCCTGCACGTCAAGGATGCCAACGACGCCGAGGCCCTGGCCGCCGCCCTGCATCGCTTCAAGGGCAACACCGGCAAGCCGACCCTGATCGTGGTCGACAGCCTGATCGGCTATGGCGCACCCAACAAGCAGAACACCGCGGCGGCCCACGGCGAGCCGCTGGGCGCGGACGAGATCAAGCTGGCGAAGAAGGCCTACGGCTGGCCGGAAGATGCCGATTTCCTGGTGCCCGAAGAAGCCCGTCATCACCTGCGTGATGCGCTGCTGGAACGTGCCAGTGGTCTCTACGAAGACTGGAATCGCGCCTTCGACCGTCTGCGCCAGGACGATCCGCGCCGTGCCGACGAGCTCCAGCGCATGCGCGCCGGCGAGATGCCGGAGGGCTGGGACGCCAAGCTGCCCAATTTCGACGCCGACGCCAAGGGCGTGGCCTCCCGCGAATCCGGCGGCAAGGCGCTCAATGCCTTCGCCGAACAGATCCCCTGGCTGGTCGGGGGGGCCGCCGACCTGGCGCCGTCCACCAAGACCAACCTCAAGTTCGACGGCGCCGGCAGCTTCTCCGCGCGGGAGCCTGCGGGGCGCAACATGCACTTCGGCATTCGCGAGCATGCCATGGGCTCCATCGCCAACGGCATGGCGCTCTGCTACCTGCGCAGCTTCACCGCCACCTTCCTGGTGTTCAGCGACTACATGAAGCCGCCGATCCGCCTGGCGTCGATCATGGAATTGCCCGTGGTCTTCGTCTTCACCCACGACTCCATCGGCGTTGGCGAAGACGGCCCGACCCACCAGCCCATCGAGCACCTGGCGCAGCTGCGCGCCACCCCGGGCCTGCTGACCCTGCGTCCGGGCGATGCCAACGAAGCCGTGCAGGCCTGGAAGATCGCCCTGCAACAGACCAACAGACCCTCCTGCATGGTGCTGTCGCGCCAGCCGCTGCCGACCCTGGATCGTTCGAAGTACGCCAGTGCCGAAGGGGTCGCTCAGGGTGCCTACGTGGTGGCCGATGCCGAGGGCGGCAAGCCCCAGGTGATCCTCATGGCTACCGGCAGCGAACTGGGCCTGGCGATGCAGGCCTATGAGCAACTCAAGAGCGAAGGGGTGAAGGCGCGTGTGGTCTCCATGCCCTGCTGGGAACTGTTCGAAGAGCAGGACGAGGCCTACAAGCAGTCCGTGCTGCCCGACGAGGTGCTGGGGCGCGTCGCCATCGAGCAGGCCGGTCCCCTCGGCTGGGAGCGCTATATCGGGCGCAAGGGTGCCTCGGTGACCATGAGCACCTTCGGGGCCTCGGCGCCCATCGGCAAGCTGCAGGCCAAATACGGCTACACCGTGGAAAACGTGGTCAAGCTGGCCAAGGAGCAGGCGCAACGTCAGGGGAGCGCCACATGAGCAATCCACTCAAACAGCTGACGGAGCAGGGCCAGGCGGTCTGGCTCGACTTCGTCAGTCGCGAGTTCCTCGCCAAGGGTGAACTGCAGAAGCTGATCGAGCGTGACGGCCTCACCGGCGTCACCTCCAACCCGTCGATCTTCGAGAAGGCCATGGGGCATGGCAGTGACTATGACGCCAGCCTCAAGGCCTTTCTGGAAAAGGCCGATGCCGAGCCGGTGGATGTCTATGAGCATCTGGCGATCGAGGACATCCAGCAGGCCGCCGACATCCTGCGGCCGGTCTACGATCGCCTCGAAGGCCGCGATGGCTACGTGAGCCTGGAGGTCTCGCCCTATCTGGCGCTGGATACCCGTGCCACCCTGGAAGAGGCGCGCCGCCTCTGGCAGGCGGTGGACCGGCCCAATCTCATGGTCAAGGTGCCGGGTACGCCCGAGGGTGCCGTGGCCATCCGCAAGCTGATCGAAGAGGGGATCAACGTCAATGTGACCCTGCTGTTTGATCGCAACGCTTATATGGCGGTGGCGGAGGCCTATATCGCCGGTCTGGAAGCCCGCCTGCATCGCGGTGAAGACATCTCCCGTCTCGCCAGCGTGGCGAGCTTCTTCATCAGCCGGGTCGATGGCGTGCTGGACAAGCTGATCGACGAGCGCAAGGGCGAGGACGCCGAGCTGGGCGGGCTGCGTGGCAAGGTCGCCATCGCCAACGCCAAGCTGGCCTATCAGGACTACCTGCGGCTGATCCAGTCGCCGCGCTGGAAGGTTCTGGAAGCCAAGGGTGCACGCCCGCAGCGTCTGCTGTGGGCCTCCACCGGCTCCAAGGATCCGGCCTATCCCGATACCCTCTATGTCGATCAGTTGATCGGTCCGGATACCGTCAACACCATGCCGCCGAAAACCATGGATGCCTTCCGTGACCATGGCACGGCGGCCCCCATGCTGAGCACCGATATCGAAGCCGCGCAGCGCGTGGTGGATGCGACCGCCCGTTTCGGGCTGGATCTGGATGGCGTGGCCAAGCGGCTGGTCAAGGACGGTGCCTGCCAGTTCGAGGACGCCGCCGATGCGCTGCTGGGCGCGGTCGGCCAGAAGCGCCTCGATTTCCTGGGTGAGCGCCTGAATACCGCGGACTATCGCCTGCCCGATGCGCTGAATGAAGCGGTGGAAAAGCGTCTCGACGAGGCACGCCGTGAAGGCTGGTCCCGTAGGCTGTGGCAGGGCGATGCCTCGCTCTGGACCGGTCGCGACGAAGACCAGTGGGTCGGGTGGCTGGCCGCGGCCCAGGGCCGTCAGGCTGACCCCAAAGCCTTGGCAGCCCTGGCGGAAGCGGCCCGGCAAGAGGGCCTGGATACCGTGGTGCTGCTGGGCATGGGTGGTTCGAGCCTGGGTCCGGAGGTGCTGGCCAATACCCTGGGCACCGCGCCAGGCGGGCTCACGCTCAAGGTGCTCGATTCCACCGATCCGGCGCAGATCGCCGCCCTGGAAGAGCAACTGGACCTGCACAGGACGCTGTTCCTGGTGTCGAGCAAATCCGGCTCGACCCTGGAGCCGGAAATCCTGCGCGCCTATTTCCACAAGGCCGTCGAGCAGGCCCTGGGTGCGGAAGCAGCCCAGCGGCGCTTCGTCGCCATTACCGATCCCGGCTCCAAGCTCGAAGCCAGTGCCACGGCCGAGGGCTACCGGGCTATTTTCCAGGGCGATCCCCATATCGGTGGACGCTATTCGGTGCTGTCGGTATTCGGCATGGTGCCCCTGGCGCTGCTCGGCCATTCGGTGGCCGATTTCTTCCAGGTGACCCAGCCCATGGTGCTGGCCTGCAGCCCCAGTGCTCCACCGGCCATCAATCCCGGCATCCGCCTGGGCGTGGTCCTGGGCGAGGCGGTGCGTGCCGGACGCGACAAGGTCACCCTGATCGCCTCGCCGGGTCTCGCCAGCCTGGGCGCCTGGCTGGAGCAGTTGCTCGCCGAGAGCACCGGCAAGCAGGGCAAGGGCATCATCCCGGTGGACCTGGAGCCGCTCGGCGAGCCAGCCGTCTATGGGGCGGATCGGGTGTTCGTCAGCCTGGTGCTGGCGGGCGAAGAAGACGCCGAGCGCGACCGTCGCCTGCAGGCCCTGGCCGCAGCCGGGCATCCGGTGGTGGACATCCGTCTCGCCCGCGCCGAACTGATCGGCCAGGAATTCTTCCGCTGGGAGGTGGCGACCGAGGTGGCCGGTGCCGTCATCGGCATCAATCCCTTCGATCAGCCCGACGTGGAAGCCAGCAAGATCAAGACCCGCGCCCTTACCGACGGCTACGAACGCGAAGGGCGTCTCGCCGGCGACGAGCCGCTGCTTGAGGAGGGTACTCTGGCCCTGTTCGGCGATGCCGACCTGCAGGGGCAGGACACCGCCCGCGCGGCGATCAAGGCGCACCTGGCGCGCCTGCAGCCCGGCGACTATCTCGCCGTGCTGGCCTATCTCGAGCGCAATGCCGTGCATGAGGAGGCCTTGAGCGCCATGCGTGATAGCATTCGCGACAGCAAGCGCGTAGCGACCGTCGGCGGCTTCGGCCCCCGCTTTCTGCACTCCACCGGACAGGCCTACAAGGGCGGTCCGAACTCGGGTGTGTTCATCCAGATTACCGCCGATGCCCAGAACGACCTGGAGATTCCAGGGCGGAGTCTGAGCTTTGGTGTCGTCGAGGCCGCCCAGGCCAAGGGCGACCTCGAGGTGCTGGCCGAACGGGGACGGCGCTACCTGCGCGTGCATATCAAGGGCGGCGACATCGACGCCGGCCTGCAACAAATCGTCGAACTGGTCGAGGCGGCGGTCGCCTGACCTCAAGGAGTCATCAGCATGCAATTGGGAATCATCGGACTGGGCCGCATGGGCGGCAACATCGCACGGCGTTTGATGAAGCATGGGCATGAAGTCGCGGTCTATGACCGCAGTGCCGAAACCGTGGCCGGCCTCGGCAAGGAAGGCGCCGTCACCGCCGATAGCCTGGACGGTGTCATCGCCGCCCTGGCTCAGCCGCGGGCCATCTGGGTCATGCTGCCGGCCGGCGAGCCGACCGAGCAGACCATCGCCGAGCTGGCCGACCGCCTGGCTCCCGGCGACGTCATCATCGATGGTGGCAACACCTACTACAAGGACGACATCCGTCGCGCCAAGACCCTGGCCGAGAAGGGCATCGACTACGTCGACGTCGGCACCTCCGGTGGCGTCTGGGGCCTGGAGCGCGGCTACTGCATGATGATCGGCGGCAAGTCCGAAGCCGTCGAGCGCCTGGAGCCCATCTTCGAAGCCCTGGCCCCCGGTTATGGCAGCATCGAGCGTACCCGTGGCCGCAACGCCCCGGACGAGCGTGCCGAGCGCGGCTTCATCTTTACCGGTCCGGCCGGTTCCGGTCACTTCGTCAAGATGGTGCACAACGGCATCGAATACGGCCTGATGCAGGCCTATGCCGAAGGCTTCGACATCCTCAAGATGAAGAACAGCGACAAGCTGCCGGAAGACGAGCGCTTCGACCTGGACCTGGCCGACATCGCCGAGGTCTGGCGCCGTGGCAGCGTGGTGTCTTCCTGGCTGCTGGACCTGACCGCCCAGGCCCTGGCCGGCGACGTCGCCCTGGAGAAATTCTCCGGCTCCGTGGCCGACAGCGGCGAAGGTCGCTGGACCATCGAGGCGGCCATCGAGGAAGCGGTACCGGTCAACGTCCTGTCCGCCGCCCTCTATGCGCGTTTCCGCTCCCGCCAGCAAGCCACCTACGCCGACAAGCTGCTGTCGGCCATGAGATTCGGCTTCGGCGGCCACGTCGAAATCCCGCAATAAAACCCCGGCCGTTCCCCTGTGGAGCGGCCACGGGCCGCGTCCGGGGGGACGGCATCAGCCGCCCTCGCGGATAAGGCCCTGTCATGACCGATTCTCCTGCCGTCACCCCCAGCACCGCCGCCCAGGAGCGCCGCTCCTGCACCAAGGCACCCACCGCACCGCCGGCCACGCTCTTTCTGTTCGGCGCTAATGGCGACCTGGTCAAGCGACTGCTGATCCCCTCGCTGTACAACCTCCTGCGCGATGGTCTGCTCGACGACCGCACCCAGATCATCGGCGTCGATCACAATCCCAACACCGACGAAGGTTTCGCCGACCGGCTGGAAGCCTTCATCCGCGACCAGGCCGAAGCCAAGGGCAAGTCCCGGGACGAGGCGCTGGATGCCGATCTCTGGGGCCAGCTGCGCGGGCGCATCCGCTATTTGCAGGGCGACTTCCTCGAAGACGCCACCTACCAGGCGGTGGGCGAGCGCATCGCCCAGGCCGACACCGACAACGCCGTCTTCTACCTGGCTACCGCCGCGCGCTTCTTCGGCGACGTCGCCGAGCGCCTGGGCAAGGCCGGACTGCTGGAAGAGCGTGAAGACGCCTACCGCCGGCTGGTGGTGGAAAAGCCCTTTGGCGCCGACCTGGCCAGTGCCCAGGCGCTCAACCAGCGCCTGCTGGCGAACATGGAGGAAAAGCAGATCTATAGAATCGACCACTACCTGGGCAAGGAGACGGTGCAGAACATCCTGGTCAGCCGGTTCTCCAACGCCCTGTTCGAGTCGTTCTGGAACAACCACTACATCGACCATGTGCAGATCACCGCGGCCGAGACCGTGGGCGTGGAGTCGCGGGGCGATTTCTACGAGAAGACCGGTACCCTCAGGGACATGGTACCCAACCACCTGTTCCAGCTGCTGGCCATGGTCGCCATGGAGCCGCCGGCCTCCTTCAACGCCACCTCGGTGCGTGACGAGAAGGCCAAGGTGGTCGGCGCCATCCGTCCCCAGACCACCGAAGAGGCCCTGGCCAACTCGGTGCGTGGCCAGTACGCCGCCGGGACGATGAACGACAAGCCCGTCAAAGGCTATCGCGAGGAAGAGCGGGTCGATCCCGAGAGCCAGACCGAGACCTATGTGGCGCTCAAGCTGTTCGTCGACAACTGGCGCTGGGCCGGGGTGCCTTTCTACCTGCGCACTGGCAAGCGCCTGACCGCGCGTGATACCGAGATCGCCATCTGCTTCAAGCACGCGCCCTATGCCCAGTTCCGCGACACCAAGATCGACCGGATGCGGCCCAACTACCTGATCATCCAGATCCAGCCCGACGAAGGCATGTGGTTCGACTTCCATGCCAAGCGCCCGGGACCCCTGGTGGAACTGGAGAACATCCGCATGGGCTTCGCCTATAGCGATTTCTTCGAGATGCAGCCCTCCACCGGCTACGAAACCCTGATCTACGACTCCCTGATCGGCGACCAGACCCTGTTCCAGCGCGCCGACAACATCGAGAACGGCTGGCGCGCCGTGCAACCCTTCCTCGACGCCTGGCAACAGGGCGGCGCAGTGGAAAGCTACGCCGCGGGCAGTGCCGGTCCCGCCGGTGCCGATGAACTCCTGCAGAAGGACGGCCGCTCATGGCATCCGCTGACCTGATCCCCATCGACCTGCTGGTGTCGGATATCGACGGCACCCTGGTGCGTGACGACAAGAGCCTGAGCGAGGCGGTGATCGCCGCGGTAAAGCGCCTGCAGGCGGCCGGCAAGGCCATCACCCTGGTCAGCAGCCGCCCGCCGCGGGCGCTACTGCCGCTGGTGCGGCAACTGGGCATTGACCAGGCGGTGGCCGGTTTCAACGGCGGCAATCTGGTGGAAGCGGACGGCGCCCTGATCCGCGCCCACCGCTTGGCCGAGCAGGTGACGCGCCAGGTGCTGGAGCGCCTGGATCGCGAGGCCTTCGAGGTCTGGCTGTTCGCCGACGACCTCTGGCTGACCCGCGACGGGGAGGGGCCCTATGTCCCCCGCGAGACCCGGGCACTGGGTTATGGCCCCACCGTCGTGGACTCCTTCGAACCCTACCTGGATCGCGTCGACAAGATCGTCGCCGCCGGTAGCGATCACGCCGGCCTGGAAGCCCTGGAGGGCGAGTTGGGTGAGCGATTGGGCGAGGGCGCCACGGTGCTGCGCTCCCAGCTCTATTACCTGGACATCACCCATCCCAAGGCCAACAAGGGCGACGCCCTGATCGAACTGGCCCAGGCCGCGGGCGTACCCGTGGCGCGCACCGCGGCCATTGGCGATGGCAGCAACGACGTGCCCATGTTCCGCCAGGCGGGCCTGGCCATCGCCATGGGCCAGGCCGGGGCGGCGGTGCGCGAAGCAGCCGACCGGGTGACGGCCAGCAACCAGGAAGATGGCCTGGCCCAGGCCATCGATCAGTGGATCCTGGGGGCCTGATGGCTGGTTGGTGAGGTTGGGCTTCGCTGCGCTCAACCCAACCTGCTTGTCCTGTAGGTTGGGTTGAGACAGCTCCACCGTCGAAGCCCGACAGGTCTGAATTAGCTCCAGGTGGAAAAGGCTGCGCCGTTTTCCACGCTACGGCCTGATGGGTGATATTGGGCTTCGCTGTGCTCAACCCAACCTACAGGGTGCGTAGGTTGGGTTGCGGCGGCTCCATCGCCGAGGCCCGACAGGGTTGGCCTTAGCACAGGTGGAAAAGGCTGCGCCGTTTTCCACGCTACGCGGTATCAGGCGGGCGCCCCCTCTCCCTCCGGGAGAGGGCCGGGGTGAGGGCAGCCAAACCCCGCGCTACCCCTCCTTCTGCTCCCTAAATTCCCGCACATGCTCCACCAGTGCCCGCAGCTTGGGCGCCAGGTTGTGGCGGTTCGGATAGTAGAGGTAGAAGCCGGGAAAGGGCGGCAGATAGTCGTCCAGCACCCGCTCCAGTTCGCCACGCGCCAGATAGGGCCGGAAGGTGTCCTCCATGCCAAAGGTGATGCCGCCGCCGGCCAGGGCGGTGCGCACCATCAGCAGCATGTCGTTGGTGGTGATCCGCGGCGAAACGGCCACGTCGAAGGCGCGGCCGTCCTCGCTGAATTCCCAGCGCCAGGGCGCCACTTCCGGAGCCGGACGCCAGCCGATGCAGCGGTGGTCCGCCAGGTCGCGCGGGTGCCGGGGCCGGCCATGGCGGGCGAAGTAGGTCGGGGTCGCCACGGCCACCTCGCGCTGCGCCCCGGTCACCGGGATGGCGATCATGTCCTGCTCGATCACCTCGCCCAGTCGCACGCCGGCATCGAAACCCCGCGCGACGATATCGAATTCCTCATCAGTGACGGTGATGTCCAGGGTCACCTCCGGATAGGCCTCGACGAAGCTGGCCAGCAACGGCCCGTCGAGAAAGCGCTCGGCGATGGAGGTGACCGCGACCCGCAACAATCCGCGCGGAGGGCCGGCGTGACTGGCGTCTTCCAGGGCACCCAGCAGCCCGGCCAGGGGCCCGGCGACCTGTCGCTGCAGGCGTTCGCCCGCTTCGGTAAGACGCACGCTGCGGGTGGTGCGCTGGACCAGTGAACTGCCCAATTCGTCTTCCAGACGGCGAATGGCCTGGCTGACCGCCGAGCGACTGACGCCCAGGCGATCGGCCGCCACACGAAAATTCTCGGCCGTGGCCACCACGGTGAAGACCTTGAGCAGATTCAGATCGGTAGGCATTGGTAAGTCCAGCTAACCATGGCAGTCAGGGAAGGGGGAGTTATCACGACAATGACCCCTCGCTAAGGTGGTGGCAAGCCTGTAAGGGCGCCGTGCCGACAGGGCAGGCAGCCGACGAGCAGATCGTCCGGGCAAACCATCCCATTTCGAGAGGAACACTCCATGGCTATCGACAAGGTCGTACTCATCACCGGCGCTTCCAGTGGCATAGGTGCGGGCATCGCGCGCGAACTGGGCGCGGCCGGCTGCAAGCTCCTGCTCGGTGCCCGCCGCAGTGAGCGGCTGGAAGCCCTGGCGGCCGAGATCAACGCTGCGGGCGGCGAGGCCGCCTGCCGCCGACTGGACGTCACCGACAGCGC
This sequence comes from Pseudomonas sp. GM_Psu_1, assembly GCF_026544185.1. Classification (NCBI taxonomy): domain Bacteria; kingdom Pseudomonadati; phylum Pseudomonadota; class Gammaproteobacteria; order Pseudomonadales; family Pseudomonadaceae; genus Pseudomonas; species Pseudomonas sp. GM_Psu_1. Next base: position 134,013 of record NZ_JALNUX010000007.1, on the reverse strand, counting down.
CGACGTGGCCGCCTTCGCCCAAGCGGCGCGCGAACGCTGGGGCCGGGTGGACGTCATCGTCAGCAACGCCGGCATCATGCCGCTGTCGCCCCTGGCCTCGCTCAAGACCGCAGAGTGGATGCAGATGGTCGACGTCAACATCAAGGGCGTGCTCAACGGCATCGCCGCGGTGCTGCCGGAATTCACCGCCCGCGGCGCCGGACACATCATCAACCTGGGCTCCATCGGCGCCCTGTCGGTGGTGCCCACGGCGGCGGTCTATTGCGCCACCAAGCATGCGGTGCGGGCGATCTCCGAAGGCCTGCGCCAGGAACGTGAAGATCTGCGGGTCACCTGCATCCATCCGGGCGTGGTGGAAAGCGAGCTGGCCTCCACCATCACCGATCCCGCCGCCCGGGCGATGATGGACAGCTACCGCGCCATCGCCCTGCAACCCGATGCCATCGGCCGCGCGGTGCGCTACGCCATCGAGCAGCCGGACGACGTGGACGTCAACGAGATCGTCGTCCGTCCGACCCGCAGCGCCAACTAGACCGTTTCGGCCAGGGCTTCGAGAAAGCGCTCCAGCACCAGATTCGGTCGCCGACCCTTGCGGGTGACGGCGGCCAGGGTGGTGTCGAAATGGAAGCGTTCGGGATTGAGGGCGCGCAGTTGTCCTTGCACCACCCAGGGCTGGGCCACGTGGTCGGGCAGGTAGCCGATGTAGCAGCCGGTGAGGATAAGGAAGGCCACGCCTTCGCGATCCGAGGCCCGCGCCGTGCAATTCAGCGCGGCATGGCGCTCGTGGCCGTCCTGGTTGAGCAGATGATTGGGGCCGACCGCGTCCTGGGCGGCCAGGACGCTCTCGTCCAGCGCCGCATCGGCCACCGCGAACAGTGGATGGGCCCGGCTGCAATAGAGCAGGGCGCGCTCTTCGTAGAGCGGCAGGTAGTCCAGCCCGGCCAGGGCGTTGATCAGCGGCAGCACGCCCAGGTGCAGGTGGCCGTCGAGCACGCCGGTCTCGATTTCGCCGGGCAGGGTCATGCCTATGTTGACTACCACCCCCGGCGCGGCGCGCTTGAGCGCGGCCAGGGCATGGGTGATGCGCATGCGCGGCTGGGTCACCAGGTTGTTGATGATGCCCAGGTTCAGCTCGCCGCGCAGGTGCTGGTGCAACTGGTTGACCTCGCTGCGAAAGCCTTCCAGGGCGGCGAACAGCGACTGGCTCGCCTTGAGCACCTCGCGGCCTTCGTCGGTCAGGGAGAAACCGGCGCGCCCGCGCTGGCAGAGGCGCATGCCCAGGCGTTTTTCCAGATCGTTCATGTGCAGGCTGATGGCCGAGCGGGTGATGCCCAGCCGGCCTTCGGCGGCGGTGAAGCTGCCGCATTCCACCACGGTCTTGAACAGTCGCAGCAGGCGGATCTCGAAATCGCCGACCTGGGCGAGCAGGGCCTTGCGCGTCGTCTTCATGGCTGCCACCGCAAATGCGGGACAGCATAAGGCGCCGTCGGGAGCGGCGCCAGCGACCGGCTTCAGGCGCCGATCAGCACCCGGCTGCGCTGCTGGGTGACCTGCTTGACCACCCAGACCGCGGCGATGCAGCAGAGCAGGGTGATCAGCGTCAGGCACAGGCGGGTCCCCAGGTACTGGGCGAAATTCTGCTCACCCAGCAGGCGCCCCAACACCCGGTAGGCGCCAGCCAGGTAGCCGTGCAGGAAGTAGATGGCGAAGCTGTAGGCGCCGAGCAGGGCCATGCCCCTGGTCAGGCGGCTGTCGGCACGTTCCGGCGTCTTGACCCGCTGGCTGAAGACGGCGAACAGCAGCAGGCACAGCACCAGTTTCTGCAGGCCGTAGAAGGCGCTGTCGAGCACCGCCGCGCCACTCAGCAGCACCAGGGCCGCCAGCAGCCAGTAGCGCGCCTGGGGTCGTTGCAGGCGCTCGCGCTGTTCGCAGGCCAGCATGCCGCAGAGGTAGATTGGCAGGAAATGCAGCGCCGCCAGCAGCGGATCGGCATCGTTGGCCGGACGGTCGGATACCAGGAAATACAGCAGGCCGATCATGGTCGCTGCCGGCAGCAGGCCGCGCTTGACGATCCACTCCAGGACCGGCGCGAGCAGGAAGATCAAGGTCAGTGCCGGAATGAACCACAGCGGACCGAGGTGGGCGCCGGTGGCCAGCAGCAGGGCGGTCTGGGCGAAGGGCGGCCAGTCATGAAAGGCGTTCATGTCGATCCATTCGTGTTCCTGCTTGAGTCCGGAGACATAGAGCAGCACGGCGGGGATCGAGATCAGCAGGTAGGGCAGGATGACGTTCTGCAGCTTCTTGCCCAGGTAGACCTGGTAGCTGTATTTGCCGAGGTTGTAGCGAAAGAAGAAGCCGGACAGGGTGACGAAGATGCAGGTGGTTTCCAGCGACAGCAGATTCAGGGCGATCTGCTGGTGTTCGGTGGTCTGGTAGCTGCCCACGGTCATGTGGTGGAAAACGATGAGAACGGCCGCCAGGCCGCGGATCCAGTTGAGCTGAATCAGCATGGGAGAGGTTTCCTTGGGGAATAGGTAAACCACGCGCTCTGCCTCGGGAGAGGGGCACGGGTTAGCGAAAGCGGAAGATTGAATGCGCGGTAGAGACGGCGGACAGGCTACCGCGCCCGGCAGGACTACGCGCCGGGAAAAGAGGTGAGGCAAGGGGGCCTCTGCGCCACGGGACTACGGTGGCAGGCGGCCAGCTTAAAGTGTTTCAGGCAAGTCACTGATTACTAATCAATTTTCTTGGTTTCAAGATGTTTCGGCGGTGCAGAGTTGGCACGGATGATCGCCTCTGGAAAGGGGGTTTCATCCATTCCAGTATCCGATCAATGAGAGACGTTTTCCCCTGCAAGAAAGTCTCGATTGGTTGAGCACTCTCGCCAATAAGGTGAGTTTCAAGATATCCAAGCGTGAGAAAAAAACCCTTTAACTCACGCAAAACCGGGCGCACTCTGCAGACTCGACTTCACCGCCCGAGACCCCGTCATGAACCAGCCGCTGACCGTTTCCCCTCCTGTCGCCGCCCAGCTCAATCTGCGCGCCCACTGGATGCCCTTCACCGCCAATCGCGCCTTCCAGAAGGATCCGCGCATCGTGGTGGCCGCCCAGGGCAGTTGGCTGACGGACGATCAGGGCCGACGCATCTATGACAGTCTCTCCGGCCTCTGGACCTGTGGCGCCGGTCACTCGCGCAAGGAGATCCAAGAGGCCGTGGCACGGCAGCTGGGCACCCTCGACTATTCGCCGGGCTTCCAGTACGGCCATCCGCTGTCCTTCCAACTGGCCGAGAAGATGGCCGAACTGACTCCGGCCGGTCTCGATCATGTCTTCTTTACCGGTTCGGGCTCCGAGAGCGCTGATACCTCGGTCAAGCTGGCGCGGGCCTACTGGCGCATCAAGGGCCAGCCGGCCAAGACCAAGCTGATCGGCCGGGCCCGCGGCTATCACGGCGTCAACATCGCCGGCACCAGCCTGGGTGGCATCGGCGGCAACCGGAAGCTGTATGGCTCCTTCATGGACGTCGACCACCTGCCGCACACCCTGCAGCCCGGCATGGCCTTCACCAGGGGCATGGCCGAGACCGGTGGCGTGGAGCTGGCCAACGAGCTGCTCAAGCTTATCGAGCTGCACGATGCCTCCAACATCGCCGCCGTCATCGTCGAGCCCATGTCCGGCTCGGCCGGGGTGATCGTGCCGCCGGTGGGCTATCTGCAGCGCCTGCGCGAGATCTGCACCCAGCACGACATCCTGCTGATCTTCGACGAGGTCATCACCGCCTTTGGTCGCATGGGCCGCCACACCGGCGCCGAATTCTTCGGCGTGACGCCGGACCTCATGAACGTGGCCAAGCAGGTCACCAACGGCGCCGTGCCCCTGGGCGCGGTGATCGCCAGCAGTGCCATCTACGACACCTTCATGAACCAGGCCACGCCCGAACACATGGTGGAATTCCCCCATGGCTACACCTACTCGGCCCATCCGGTGGCCTGCGCCGCCGGCCTGGCCGCGCTGGAGCTGATGGAGCGGGAGAACCTGGTGCAACAGGCCGCCGAGCTGGCGCCCAAGTTCGAAGCCTCCCTACATGGCCTCAAGGGCGCCAAGCACGTGGTGGACATCCGCAACTGCGGCCTGGCTGGCGCCCTGCAACTCGCCCCGCGCGATGGCGATGCGGTGATCCGCCCGTTCGAGGCCGGCATCGACCTGTGGAAGGCCGGTTTCTATGTCCGCTTCGGCGGCGACACCCTGCAATTCGGGCCCACCTTCAACGCCAAGATCGAGGACCTGGATCGGGTGTTCGCCGCGGTCGGTGATGTCCTCAATCGCCTCGACTGATCCCCTTTCCGGCGCTCCCGCCGCGGAGCGCCCACCTCTTGTACAAGGAGTCCCTCATGAGCCTCAAGCATCTCATCGGCGGCCAACTGGTCGACGGCGGCAGCCGCCGCGCACCGGTCTACAACCCTTCCACCGGCGCGGTGATCCGCGAAGTGCCCCTGGCCGACGCGGCCACCCTGCAACAGGCCATCGATGCCGCCCAGGCCGCCTTTCCGGCCTGGCGCAACACCCCGCCGGCCAAGCGTGCTCAGGTGCTGTTCCGCTTCAAGCAACTGCTGGAAAGCAACGAAGAGCGCCTGGTGCAGCTGATCAGCGAAGAGCACGGCAAGACCCTGGAAGACGCCGCCGGCGAATTGCGCCGTGGCATCGAGAACGTCGAATACGCCACCGCCGCGCCCGAATTGCTCAAAGGCGAATACAACCGCAATGCCGGTCCGAGCATCGACACCTGGTCCGACTTCCAGCCGCTAGGCGTGGTGGCCGGCATCACCCCCTTCAACTTCCCGGCCATGGTGCCGCTGTGGATGTATCCGCTGGCCATCGCCTGCGGCAACACCTTCATCCTGAAGCCCAGCGAGCGCGATCCCAGCTCCACCCTGGCCATCGCCCAGCTGTTCGAGGAAGCCGGTCTGCCCAAGGGCGTGCTCAACGTGGTGCATGGCGACAAGGAAGCCGTGGACGGCCTGATCGACGCCCCCGAGGTCAAGGCGCTGAGCTTTGTCGGCTCCACCCCCATCGCCGAATACATCTATGCCCGTGGTACCGCCAAGGGCAAGCGCGTCCAGGCCCTGGGCGGCGCCAAGAACCATGCGGTGGTCATGCCCGACGCCGACCTCGGCAACACCGTCAATGCGCTGATGGGCGCCGCCTACGGTTCCTGTGGCGAACGCTGCATGGCCATCTCGGTGGCGGTCTGCGTCGGTGACCAGGTCGCCGATGCCCTGATCGCCCGGCTGGTGCCGGAGATCGAAAAGCTCAAGGTCGGCCCGGGCACCCAGTGCGGCCTGGACATGGGTCCGCTGGTCACCGGCGCGCACCTGGACAAGGTCACCGGCTATGTCGTCGACGGCGTCGCCGCGGGCGCCAAGCTGGTAGTGGACGGCCGCAGCCTCAAGGTCGCCGACCATGAAGACGGCTTCTTCCTCGGCGGCTGCCTGTTCGATCAGGTCACCCCGGAGATGCGCATCTACAAGGAAGAGATCTTTGGCCCGGTGCTCTGCGTGGTGCGGGTCAAGAGCCTTGCAGAGGGCATCGCCCTGATCAACGCCCACGAATACGGCAACGGCACCTGCATCTTCACCCGCGACGGCGAAGCGGCACGGCTGTTCGCCGATCAGATCGAAGTGGGCATGGTCGGCATCAACGTACCCCTGCCGGTACCGGTGGCCTATCACAGCTTCGGCGGCTGGAAACGCTCGCTGTTCGGCGATCTCCACGCCTACGGCCCCGACGGCGTGCGCTTCTACACCCGGCGCAAGACCATCACCCAGCGCTGGCCGCAGCGCGAGGCCCAGGAGGCTTCGCAATTCGCCTTTCCCAGCAACGGCTGACCGCTAGAAAAGCCCATTCCTTGGCCTGCCGCACAGCAGGCCGGCCAGGGAAGGCTTTACCCTTCGGCTGCCCCCAGCCGCCGAAGTCCCCATGTCTGCCACCCCCTTCACAGCCGTCGCCCGTCTCGGGTGTGTGATTGGCCTGCTGCTCGCGAGCCTGACCGGTTGCACCAGTCAGTCCGCCCAGGACATCGCCCGGCAATTCGGCAAGACCCGCCCCAGCGAATTCCTGCAGACCAGCTCCGACCGCATGGCCACCCTCGCCATGCAGGCCAATCTGCAGAGCCTCTATCTGCTGATGAACAAGCTCTATCTGCGCAATCCGGCCGAATGGAAAAAGACCGGGCTGCCCGATGCGGCCAGTGCCGAGCGCGAAATCCGTATGGCCATCGAACAGCGGCGCAGCCTGCCGGCGCTGGACGGACGCAAGGACGTGGCGGCCCTGAGCTACGTGCTGGGTGATGACTACCGCGGCGATCGCGTCGGCGCCTTCATCTATGCCATCGGCAGCATGATCATCGCCGCCCACGGCAATCGCACCGAGTTCTATATCACCGACGTGGTGGATGCGCGCTTCGTCAACAACGCCGCGCGCAACATCGAGAAGGCCACCTGGCTGCTCGGCCAGCGCAAGAACGCCGCGGGCGAACCCCTGCTGTTCGCCAACGAGATCTCGGAGGAGGGCAGCAACCTCAGCTTCGCCACCGAATTCGGCAAGATCGTCGCCCGCCTGGACCTGCTCGCCCAGTTGCTGGACGAGCGCTATCGGCGCATCGGCGTCAACTACGCCCAGAGTCTGCTGTTCATCAATTTCCTGCCGGTGCAGTAGCGCCTTCGACCAGGCGTCCCCTAGAGTCGAGAGTGGAGCGCGCCGCCGCCAGCGGCACGGTGCAGCAGCCGGCAGCGCCCTGAGCGGGCCTTACAGCGGCTTGGTCAGTTCCTTGGCGCGGTCGTAGGCCTTGGAGAAGCCCTTGAGCGACAGGCTTTCGCTGGCGGTCTCGCCATTGGCGACCGGGGTGGTCACGGTCAGGCGACCGCCGCGCTGCAGCTGCTTGAAGACGTCACCGACGAATTCCACCGGCACCACGCAGCCCTGGGGGATGCAGGTGTGGAAGGGCCGATTCTCCAGGCTGCGCTTGTCGATCTGCAGCGAGATCGGCTTGGTCACCGCCACGCCGAAGGGCAGCACGAGGATGCCGTCCACGCCTTCACGATTGGGACGCAGCTCGGTGACCAGCATGCGCTGACCCTTGGCGCTGTCCTTCTGCTGGGTGATGGCGCACAGCTGCACGGAACGGTCCGCGTTGCGGGCGATGCGGCAGATCACCTGCCAGTCGCCATACTTCTCCGTGACCGACGGCTGGGGTTCCTGGGCGTTGTTGGGCGCGGACTGGGCGAAGGCCTGGCCGGCGAGCAGCAGGGGCGCGAGGAACAGGGCCGGACGGAGGAAGCACTGAGACATGGAGAGTCCTTGGCAGGAAAAAAAGAGCCTAAAGGGTAGGGCATCGCTCCGCCAGGGAACACCCCGGCACGACGATCAGACCTTTTTGACGAACTCGGATTTGAGCTTCATCGCACCTATGCCATCGATCTTGCAATCGATGTCGTGGTCGCCGTCGACCAGGCGGATGTTCTTGACCTTGGTGCCGACCTTGACCACCAGCGACGAGCCCTTGACCTTGAGGTCCTTGATCACGCTGACGGTATCGCCGTCCTGCAGGGTATTGCCCACCGCATCGCAGATCACCTTGGCCTCGTCCGCGGCGCCAGCGTCGCCGGGCGTCCATTCATGGGCGCATTCCGGGCAGATCAGCAGGTCGCCGTCGGCGTAGGTGTATTCGGAAGCGCAGCGGGGGCAGGGCGGTAAAGCGGTCATGACGGAAGCACCTGGCTGGAAAAGCCGCGCATTGTATAGGGTTTTAGGCGCGTCCGGGTGGACTCGATCCCCCTGGGCCTAGGCGGCCAGCTGTACCTCGACCACGGTGCCGTTGTCGTTGCGGTAGCGGGCCTCGCCGCCGAGTTGTTCGGCCAGGCTGTTGATGATCTTGAAGCCCAGGCGCTGGCTGGTGCGCGGATTGAACTGCTGCGGCATGCCGCGGCCGTTGTCGGCGATACGCAGCAGCAGCTGCTGATCGTCGCCGCGCTGCAGGCTGATACTGATGAGGCCGCGCTGGCTGGAGTCGAAGGCGTGCTTGAGGGAGTTGGTCACCACCTCGGCCACCAGCATCGACAGGGTGGTCAGGCGGGGCAGGTCGAAATTGAGCGGTTCGGCGGTGATGGCGCAGGAGACATTGGCCTGTCCCGCGGCGGCCAGCAGGTCGCTGGTCAGCAATTGCAGGTGGTGGGCCACCGGCTGATCGGCATCGGCGGGGTCGTGCAGGCGGCGGTGGATACGCGAAATGCTCTCCAGCCGCGAGCGAGCCTCCTCCAGGGCCTGGGACGCCTGGCTGTCGCCGGGCAACTTGAGTTGCTGCAGCATGAGCAGCGAGGCGATGAACTGGATGTTGTTGGCGACCCTGTGCTGCAACTCCTGGAACATCGTGGTCTGGACGTTGTAGAGGTCGCGGATCACCTGCTGCTCGGCGCGCAGCCGGGCGCTGGCCGTGTGCATGTAATGGATCAGCACGATGTCGACGCTGACGATGACCACATAGAAGGCCAGCGCCAGGGCGCCCTGGGGACCGACGACGAAGGTCCAGCCCGGCGGGATGAAGAAGTACCAGGCGGCCAGGCCGGACAGCACGGCGCACAGGGTACCGGCGCCGCTGCCGCAGAAGAAGGCGGTCAGGATGACGGCGGGAAAGAAGGTCAGGTAGGGAAAGCCCTGCAACAGGACGTCCACCAGGGCGAAGCGTGCCGCCAGGGCCAGGCCGAACGCCAGCAGCGCGAGGCTGTAGGCCAATGCCGGGCGAGCGCGGATCCTGCTGCTGAGATCGCTGATCCAATGACGACGAGACGACGGATCCAAAGCTCTGACCTGCGGAGTAGACGGCGGCGGCGCCAGCTTAACGCAAAGCCGTCTCGCTTGGGGGTACGACAGGCCCAAAGGTGGCTCTGCCCAGCCCGACGGCGGCTTCCTGTACAAGACTTACACCGGCATGGCTGGAACTGCCGAGACGAGGCTCCCCAAGGCGCATTTTCTTGTACAGGCTGTCCCTTGGTCGTACAGGGCAGGACGGCAACGAAACGCTATGGTCGAACGATTGCGTCTCAACCATCACAGGATCCGCTCATGAATCGCCAGCGCGTATTGGTCGCCGAAGATGAGCCTGTCCTGCTCGATCTGCTGCAGGAATTGTTCGAGAGCTGGGGTTATCAGGTGCATGCCTTCGGCAGCGCCGACGCCGCCTGTGCCTTTCTGCAAGACGAGCAGCCGCAGCTGGATCTGCTCTTCACCGATGTGCGCATGCCGGGAATCCTGAGCGGCGTCGACTTGGCGCTGCAGGCGCGAGGACGGCAGGCCAACCTGCCCATCGTCATCACCTCGGGTTATTGCGACGACAATCCCGCCCGCGCGGCACGGGCGACCTTTTTGCCCAAGCCTTGGGATCTGGAGGCATTGCACCGCAGTTGCCCCACGCCCGGGGCCCAAGTGAATCTCGTCTAGGCGGTCGTCAGCGTTGTGGCGTCGAGTGAATCGCAGCCATGAAAAAAGCCCGTAGCGGTTACCCGCTACGGGCTTTTCAGATTTTGGCTCCGCGACCTGGACTCGAACCAGGGACCCAATGATTAACAGTCATTTGCTCTACCGACTGAGCTATCGCGGAACAACGGAGCGTATCTTACTGATAGATAACGGGAAGTCAAGCCTCGGCGACACCGGAAAACGGCGCCGCCAAAGCGGCTGCCTTAGCCCTGCAGCACCGCGGCGATGGCCTGGATGGTCGGGGGCAGATTGCGCTCGTTCAGCGCTGCCACGCAGATGCGTCCGGTGCTGACCGCATAGATGCCGAATTCGCTCTTCAGCCGCTCGACCTGCTCAGCGGTGAGGCCGGAGTAGGAGAACATGCCGCGCTGGGCGTTCACGAAGGCAAAGTCGCGATTGGCGCCAGCGGCGGCCAGGCCTTCCACCAGGGCGTTGCGCATGCTGCGGATGCGCTGGCGCATCTCGCCCAGCTCGGCTTCCCAGAGGGCGCGCAGCTCGGGATTGCTCAGCACCGTGGCGACGATGGTGGCGCCATGGGTCGGCGGGTTGGAATAGTTGGTGCGGATCACGCGCTTGACCTGGGACAGCACCCGGGCGCTTTCCTCGCGGCTCTCGCTGACCAGGGTCAGGGCGCCTACCCGCTCGCCGTACAGCGAGAAGGACTTGGAGAAGGAGCTGGAGACCAGGAAGGTCAGGCCGGAGTCGGCGAACAGGCGCACGGCCTGGGCGTCTTCCTCGATGCCGTCGCCAAAGCCCTGGTAGGCGATGTCGAGGAAGGGCACCAGGTTGCGCGCCTTGACCACGTCCAGCACCGCCTGCCAGTCGGCCGGCTGCAGATCGACGCCGGTGGGGTTGTGGCAGCAGGCGTGCAGCACCACCACCGAGCGCTCCGGCAAGGCCTGGAGATCGGCCAGGAAGCCTTCGCGATTCAGGCCGTTGCTGGCCGCGTCGTAGTAACGATAGTTCTGCACGGGGAAGCCGGCGCTTTCGAACAGCGCACGGTGGTTTTCCCAGCTCGGGTCGCTGATGGCGACCACGGCATCCGGCAGCAGCCGCTTGAGGAAGTCGGCGCCGATCTTCAACGCGCCGGTGCCACCGACGGCCTGGACCGTGATGGCGCGGCCGTCGCGGACCAGGCTCGACTCGGCACCGAACAGCAGGTGCTGCACGGCCTGGTCATAGGCGGCGATGCCCTCGATGGGTAGGTAGCCACGCGGCGCCTGGGCGGCCACGCGCTGCTTCTCGGCCTCGGCCACGGCGCGCAGCAGCGGGATGCGGCCCTGCTCGTCGTAGTAGACCCCCACGCCCAGATTGACCTTGTGCGGACGGGCATCGGCGTTATAGGCCTCGTTCAGGCCAAGGATGGGGTCACGGGGTGCCATTTCGACGGCGGAGAACAAACTCATGGGGCAGCGGCTCGAATGAGGGGTGAAGGGAAGGGCGGAACGCTCGGGAAGCGCAAGTATAGCCCCCTGCAGTCGCCATCGCGACCCGACCTCCGTCGGAGTTTTCCTGACGTGCGGCGACGCGGGCAGATTGCAAAAGGGCGCTGGCGACCTCATCTGAGTGGTTCCAGTCCTTTCCTCGTCCGCATCGCTCCGGCCCCCGGTCGGCGCGCTGTCGTCCGTGCATTTTCGCGCTATTGAGGCAGCCATGTCCGCATTCCAGCTCTCCACCCGCTACACCCCGGCCGGCGACCAGCCCGAAGCCATTCGCCAGATGGTGGAAGGCCTGGAGGCAGGTCTGTCGCACCAGACCCTGCTCGGCGTGACCGGCTCGGGCAAGACCTTCAGCATCGCCAACGTCATCGCCCAGGTGCAGCGCCCGACCATGGTGCTGGCGCCTAACAAGACCCTGGCCGCCCAGCTCTATGGCGAATTCAAGGCCTTCTTCCCGAACAACTCGGTGGAGTACTTCGTCTCCTACTACGACTACTACCAGCCGGAAGCCTATGTGCCCTCGTCGGACACCTTCATCGAGAAGGATTCGTCCATCAACGACCACATCGAGCAGATGCGCCTGTCCGCCACCAAGGCGCTGCTGGAGCGCAAGGACGCCATCATCGTCGCCTCGGTGTCCTCCATCTATGGCCTGGGCAGTCCCGAGGCCTACCTGAAGATGGTGCTGCACCTGGACCGCGGTGATCGCATCGACCAGCGCACCATCCTGCGCCGGCTGGCCGAGCTGCAATACAGCCGCAACGACATGGAATTCGCTCGTGCCACCTTCCGGGTGCGTGGCGACGTCATCGACATCTTCCCAGCGGAATCCGACCTGGAAGCCGTGCGCGTCGAGTTGTTCGACGACGAGGTGGAGAGCCTGTCGGCCTTCGATCCCCTGACCGGCGAGGTGATCCGCAAGCTGCCGCGCTTCACCTTCTATCCCAAGACCCACTACGCCACGCCGCGCGAGACCCTGCTGGGCGCCATCGAGAACATCAAGCTGGAACTGGCCGATCGCCTGGAATGGCTGCGCAGCCAGAATCGTCTGCTCGAGGCCCAGCGCCTGGAGCAGCGCACCCGCTTCGACCTGGAGATGATCCTCGAACTGGGCTACTGCAACGGCATCGAGAACTACAGCCGCTACCTGTCCGGGCGCGGTCCGGGCGAGCCGCCACCCACCCTCTACGACTACCTGCCGAGCAACGCCCTGCTGGTGATCGACGAATCCCACGTCACCGTTCCGCAGATCGGCGCCATGTTCAAGGGCGACCGCTCGCGCAAGGAAACCCTCGTGGAATACGGCTTCCGCCTACCCTCGGCGCTGGACAACCGGCCACTGAAGTTCGAGGAATGGGAAGCCGGCGCGCCCCAGACCATCTTTGTCTCGGCGACCCCGGGACCCTATGAGGAAGAGCACGCCGGGCGCGTGGTCGAGCAGGTGGTACGACCCACCGGCCTGGTCGATCCGGTGATCGAGATCCGCCCGGCCACCACCCAGGTGGACGACCTGCTCTCCGAGATCCGCCTGCGGGTGGCCCAGGAGGAACGGGTACTCTGCACCACCCTGACCAAGCGCATGGCCGAGGACCTCACCGACTACCTGGCCGACCACGATGTGCGGGTGCGCTATCTGCACTCGGACATCGATACCGTGGAGCGGGTGGAGATCATCCGCGACCTGCGCCTGGGCACCTTCGACGTCCTGGTGGGCATCAACCTCCTGCGCGAAGGTCTGGACATGCCCGAGGTCTCCCTGGTGGCGGTACTCGACGCCGACAAGGAGGGCTTCCTGCGTTCCGAACGCTCGCTGATCCAGACCATCGGCCGGGCGGCGCGCAACCTCAACGGCAAGGCCATCCTCTACGCCGACAGCATCACCGGCTCCATGCAGCGTGCCATCGACGAGACCGAGCGCCGCCGCAACAAGCAGCTGGCCTTCAACGAAGAACACGGCATCGTGCCCCAGGGCATCAAGAAGGACATCCGCGACATCATGGAAGGCGCCGCGGCTCCGGGTGCCAAGGGCAAGCGGCGGGTGGCCAAGGCGGCCGAGGACGAGGGCGAATACGCCGCCGAACTGCGTTCGCCCAGCGAGATCGGCAAGCGTATCCGCCAGCTCGAAGAGAAGATGCTGCAACTGGCGCGCGACCTGCAGTTCGAGTCCGCCGCCCAGCTGCGCGACGAGATCCAGGCCCTGCGCGAGCGCCTGGTCCAGGTCTGAACCCGCTCCAACTGGCAGCGCCAGGGCTGGCGCTGCTACCATTCCGCCTTTGTCCCTTCGCGTTTCTCGAGAAAGCCGATGACCACCGTTCGCACGCGCATCGCGCCGTCGCCCACTGGCGACCCGCATGTTGGTACCGCCTATATCGCCCTGTTCAACCTCTGCTTCGCCCGTCAGCACGGCGGTCAGTTCATCCTGCGCATTGAGGATACCGACCAGGTCCGCTCGACCCGCGAATCCGAACAGCAGATCTACGACGCCCTGCGCTGGCTGGGCATAGAGTGGGACGAGGGCCCGGACGTCGGTGGCCCCCATGGTCCCTATCGGCAGAGCGAACGCGGCGAGATCTACTGGAAATACGCCCGGGAGCTGGTGGAGAAGGGCCATGCCTTCTACTGCTTCGCTACGCCCGAAGAGCTCGACCAGATGCGTGCCGAACAGCAGGCGCGCGGCGAGACCCCCCGCTACGACGGTCGCGGCCTGCGCCTGACCTCGGAAGAAGTGCAGCAGCGCCTGGACGCTGGTCAGCCCTATGTGATCCGCATGAAGGTGCCGGAGGAGGGTGTCTGCGTCGTCCCCGACCTGCTGCGCGGCGATGTCGAGATCCCCTGGGATCGCATGGACATGCAGGTGCTGATGAAGGCCGACGGCCTGCCCACCTACTTCCTCGCCAACGTGGTCGACGACCACCTGATGGGCATCACCCACGTCCTGCGTGGCGAAGAGTGGCTGCCCTCGGCGCCCAAGCTGATCAAGCTCTACGAATACTTCGGCTGGGAGCAGCCGCAGCTGTGCTACATGCCGCTGCTGCGCAACCCGGACAAGAGCAAGCTCTCCAAGCGCAAGAATCCCACCTCGGTGACCTTCTATCAGCGCATGGGTTACCTGCCCGAAGCCATGCTCAACTACCTCGGCCGCATGGGCTGGTCCATGCCGGACGAGCGCGAGAAATTCACCCTGGACGAGATGGTCGAGCACTTCGACCTCCAGCGCGTCTCCCTCGGCGGTCCGATCTTCGACGTCGAGAAGCTCTCCTGGCTCAACGGCCAGTGGCTGCGCGAGCTGAGCCCCGAGCGCTTCGCCGCCGAGGTACAGCACTGGGCGCTCAATCCCGAGTACCTGCTCAAGATCGCCCCGCTGGTGCAACAGCGGGTCGAGACCTTCAGCCAGATCGCCCCGCTGGCCGGCTTCTTCTTCAGCGGCGCCCTGAATCTGGATCCGGCGCTGTTCCAGCACAAGAAGCTGTCCGCCGACCAGGTCCGCCTGGTCATGCAGCTGCTGCTGTGGAAGCTCGAAGCCCTGCGCCAGTGGGACAAGGAGCGCATCACCGCGGTGATCCAGGTGGTCGCCGAGCACCAGCAGCTCAAGCTGCGGGACGTCATGCCGCTGCTGTTCGCCGCCATCACTGGCCAGGCCAGTTCGGTCTCGGTGCTCGACGCCATGGAGATCCTTGGGCCGGACCTCACCCGCTTCCGCCTGCGCCAGGCGGTCGAGTTGCTGGGCGCGCCCTCCAAGAAGGAAACCAAGGAGTGGGAGAAACTGTTGGCCGAACTCGGCTGACAGTCGCCCGACCGACCCCGACGTCGGGGTAGGCTTCCTCCTCGCGCCAGGATAGCCCCGATGACCTCCGTGACTCCCCAGCGGCACAATCTGCTCGAGGACGTACTGGCCTTGCTCAGCGCGACCCTGATGATCGCCCTGGCGGTCAATCTCTATCGCCACGCGGGCCTGCTCACCGGCGGTACCGCGGGCCTGGCCTTTCTCGCCCAGTACGGCACGCGCCTCTCCTTCGGGCAGGCGTTCTTTCTCATCAACCTGCCGTTCTACTGGCTGGCCGTGCGGCGCATGGGCTGGGCCTTTACCCTGCGGACCCTGGCGGCGGTGACCCTGGTGTCGCTGCTTACCGAGCTGACCCCGCACTTCGTCGCCTTCAGTGCCCTGCAACCCCTCTATGCCGCCGTGATGGGCGGCGTACTGATGGGCGTGGGGCTGCTGATCCTCTTCCGCCACCAGGCCAGCCTCGGCGGCATCAACATCGCCGTGCTCTATCTGCAACAGCGCTATGGCTGGCGGGCGGGCAAGGTGCAGATGGGCATCGATTGCCTGATCGTCCTGCTAGCGCTGTGGGTCGTCGAGCCAGGTGCCATCCTCGTCTCCATCCTAGGCGCCGTGATCCTCAATCTGACCCTGGCGATCAACCATCGGCCGGGGCGTTACAGCGCCATCAGCTAGGGGCTTTCCGTCGCGCAGGCGCAACTTCGATTGGTCCGCGACCCGCCTTGGCTTTAAGATGGCGCCCATTTTCGGCGGCCCAGCCGTCGTCATCGCAAGTTGAAGAGGTCTCCATGAGCTGCGATTTCCTGGCACAAGCCCTTCCCGGCGTACAGAAACTCTCGCCCTACGTGCCCGGCAAGCCCGTCGATGAACTGGCCCGCGAACTGGGCCTGGCGCCCGCCAGCATCGTCAAGCTCGCCAGCAACGAGAATCCCCTCGGCCCCAGTGCCAAGGCGCTCGAGGCCATCCGCGCCGAACTGGCCGAGCTGACCCGCTATCCCGATGGCGGCGGCTTCGACCTCAAGCAGGCCCTGAGCCAGAGGTTCGGCGTGGCCGCCAACGGCATCACCCTGGGCAACGGCTCCAACGACATCCTCGAACTGGTCGCCCGTGCCTACCTGGCGCCCGGCTACAACGCCGTGTTCAGCGAGCACGCCTTCGCCGTCTATCCGCTGGTCACCCTGGCGATCGGTGCCGAAGGCCGCAGCGTCCCGGCCAAGGACTACGGGCATGACCTCGAGGCCATGCTCGCCGCCATCGATGCCGATACCCGGGTGGTCTTTGTCGCCAATCCCAACAACCCCACGGGTACCTGGTTCGACAGCGAGGCCCTGGCACGCTTCCTCGCCCGCGTACCCGAGCATGTCCTGGTGGTGCTGGACGAGGCCTACATCGAATACGCCGAAGGCGACGAGTTGCCGGACGGCCTGGCGTTCCTGGCCCAGTACCCCAACCTCATCGTCTCGCGGACCTTTTCCAAGGCCTATGGCCTGGCCGCCCTGCGCGTCGGCTATGCCTTCTCCTCGCCGACCGTGGCCGATGTCCTCAACCGGGTGCGCCAGCCGTTCAATGTCAACAGCCTGGCCCAGGCCGCGGCCTGTGCGGCCCTGGCCGACAGCGACTACCTGGCCCGCAGCCGGGCGCTCAACGATGCCGGCATGGCCCAGCTGGAAGCCGGTTTCCGCGATCTCGACCTCAAGTGGATTCCCTCCCGTGGCAATTTCATCGCCGTGGACCTGGGGCGCGACGCTGCGCCGATCAATCAGGGGCTGCTGCAGGAGGGCGTCATCGTGCGGCCCGTCGCCGGCTATGGCATGCCCACCTTCCTGCGCGTCTCCATCGGCACCGAAGCGGAAAATGCCCGTTTCCTGGCGGCGCTGAGCAAGGTCCTGGGTCGTGGCTGAAGTGGCCACCCCCCTGATCGAACGTCTCGTCGTTGTCGGCCTGGGCCTGATCGGCGGCTCCTTCGCCAAGGGCGCCCGCGCCAGCGGCCTCTGCCGTGAGGTGGTCGGGATCGATCGCGATCCGGAAACCCGCCGGTTGGCGGTCGAGCTGGGCGTCGTCGACCGCTGCGTCGCCGAGCTGGCCGAGGCCTGCCCGGGTGCCGACGTCATCCAGCTCGCCGTGCCCATCCTGGCTATGGAGCGGGTGCTGGCCGAGCTTGCGGCCCTGCCGCTGCAGGGCGCCATCCTCACCGATGTCGGCAGCGCCAAGGGCAACGTGGTGCGCGCCGCCCGTCAGGCCTTCGCCGGCCAGTCGCTGCGCTTCGTGCCGGGTCATCCCATCGCTGGCTCTGAACGCAGCGGCGTGACGGCGGCCAACGCGGCGCTGTTCAATCGTCACAAGGTCATCCTCACACCGCTGGAGGAGACCCTGCCGGCCGATCTGGACAAGGTCGATCGGCTCTGGCGCGCCATAGGGGCCGATGTCGAGCACATGACCGTCGAGCACCACGACCAGGTCCTCGCCGCCACCAGCCATTTGCCGCATCTGCTGGCCTTCAATCTGGTGGACTCCCTGGCCAAGCGCAGCGAGAACCGCGAGATCTTCCACTACGCTGCCGGCGGCTTCCGCGACTTCACCCGCATCGCCGGCAGCGATCCGACCATGTGGCACGACATCTTCATCGCCAATCGCGAAGCCGTGCTGCAGGCCCTGGACACCTATCGCGCCGATCTCGACGAACTGCGTGGCGCCATCCAGGCCGGCGATGGTCAGTTCCTCATGGAGGTGCTGACCCATGCGCGCGGCGCGCGCGAATATTTCGGGCGTATCCTCGCCAGTCGTACCCAGGCCGGCGCCCAGGTCGCCGCCCATCATTCTCTTACGGAGGGGCACTCATGAGCAGTACCGCACCCGTCATCACCCTCGATGGTCCCGGCGGTTCGGGGAAGGGCACCCTTGCGGCGCTGGTCGCCCGTCAGCTGGGCTGGAATCTGCTGGATTCCGGCGCGCTCTATCGGTTGCTGGCCTTCGCTGCGCGCAACCATGGCGTGGACTACACCAACGAGGAGTCGCTCAAGCTGCTGGCGGCCCATCTGGACGTCCAGTTCCTTGCCGGGCATGAGCACGGCCAGCGCATCATTCTCGAAGGCGAGGACGTCACCGACGTCATCCGGACCGAGGAAGTCGGCGCCGGTGCCTCCCAGGTCGCCACCCTGCCGGCCGTGCGCGATGCCCTGCTGCAGCGCCAGCAGGCCTTCCGTGAGGCGCCCGGTCTGGTCGCCGACGGTCGCGACATGGGCACCGTGGTGTTCCCGGACGCCGAGCTGAAGATCTTTCTGACCGCCGGTGCCGAGGAACGGGCACAGAGGCGTTATCTTCAGTTGAAGCAGAAGGGCGAAAATGTTAGCTTGCCTGCCCTCCTGGAAGAGATCCGTGAGCGGGACGCCCGCGATAGTCAGCGTAGCGTTGCTCCGCTCAAGCCGGCCGACGATGCCGTCGAGCTGGATTCCACGCATCTCTCCATACAACAGGTATTGGAACGCATCCTGACCCTGGCCGCCGAGCGCGACCTGGCGGGATGAAGGCCGAGGCTCATCCGAGTCGTCGGTGAAAGCTGCCGGGAACCAGTCGCATCCCGGCAGCCGGATGGTAACCACTCACCCCGCATGGGCTGGTCATGCGGTAGCCGGATACATCGAGTATCCATACAACAGGTATGAACATGAGCGAAAGCTTCGCAGAACTCTTTGAAGAAAGTCTGAAATCCCTCGACATGCAGCCGGGCGCCATCATCGTCGGCACCGTGGTGTCGATCGATGGCGACTGGGTTGTGGTCGATACCGGCCTGAAATCCGAAGGCCTGGTTCCGCTCGAGCAGTTCTACAACGAACAAGGCGAGCTGACCATCAACGTGGGTGACGAAGTCCACGTAGCCCTGGATGCCGTCGAAGACGGTTTCGGCGAAACCAAAGTGTCTCGCGAAAAGGCCAAGCGCGCCGAGTCCTGGCTGGTCCTGGAAGCCGCGTTCAGCGCCGACGAAGTGGTCAAGGGTGTCATCAACGGCAAGGTCAAGGGCGGTTTCACCGTCGACGTCAGCGGCATCCGCGCGTTCCTGCCGGGCTCCCTGGTCGATGTCCGTCCGGTGCGTGACACCACCCACCTGGAAGGCAAGGAACTCGAGTTCAAGGTCATCAAGCTGGACCAGAAGCGCAACAACGTTGTCGTTTCCCGTCGTAGCGTCCTGGAAGCCGAGAACAGCGCCGAGCGTGAAGCGCTGCTGGAATCCCTGCAGGAAGGCCAGCAAGTCAAGGGTATCGTCAAGAACCTCACCGACTACGGTGCGTTCGTCGACCTGGGCGGCGTAGACGGCCTGCTGCACATCACCGACATGGCCTGGAAGCGCATCAAGCATCCGTCGGAAATCGTCAACGTCGGCGACGAGATCGACGTCAAGGTGCTGAAGTTCGACCGCGAGCGCAACCGCGTCTCCCTGGGTCTGAAGCAGCTGGGCGAAGATCCGTGGGTCGCCATCAAGGCCCGTTACCCGGAAGGCACCCGCGTTCAGGCGCGCGTTACCAACCT
The DNA here is from genome assembly GCF_026544185.1 of Pseudomonas sp. GM_Psu_1. NCBI lineage: Bacteria > Pseudomonadati > Pseudomonadota > Gammaproteobacteria > Pseudomonadales > Pseudomonadaceae > Pseudomonas > Pseudomonas sp. GM_Psu_1. The sequence continues at coordinate 114,736 of NZ_JALNUX010000007.1, read as the reverse complement.
CACCGACTACGGCTGCTTCGCCGAGCTGGAAGAGGGCGTGGAAGGCCTGGTGCACGTGTCCGAAATGGACTGGACCAACAAGAACATCCACCCGTCCAAGGTCGTTCAGGTCGGCGACGAAGTGGAAGTCATGGTCCTGGATATCGACGAAGAGCGTCGTCGTATCTCCCTGGGCATCAAGCAGTGCCGCGCTAACCCGTGGGAAGAGTTCTCGGGTCAGTTCAACAAGGGCGACCGCATCTCCGGCACCATCAAGTCGATCACCGATTTCGGTATCTTCATTGGTCTGGAAGGCGGTATCGACGGCCTGGTACACCTGTCCGACATCTCCTGGAACGAAACCGGCGAAGAAGCCGTGCGTCGCTTCAAGAAGGGTGACGAGCTGGACACCGTGATCCTGTCGGTCGACCCGGAGCGCGAGCGCATCTCCCTGGGCATCAAGCAGCTGGAAGACGATCCGTTCTCCAACTACGCCTCCCTGAACGAGAAAGGCACCATCGTGCGCGGTACCGTCAAGGAAGTCGATGCCAAGGGCGCTGTCATCACCCTGGCCAACGAGATCGAAGGCGTCCTGAAGGCGTCCGAAATCAGCCGTGACCGCGTCGAAGACGCCCGTAACGTGCTGAAGGAAGGCGACGAAGTCGAAGCCAAGATCATCAGCATCGATCGCAAGAGCCGCGTGATCAGCCTCTCCGTCAAGTCCAAGGACGTCGACGACGAGAAGGAAGCCATGAGCTCCCTGCGTAGCAAGCAAGAGCCTGCTGCTGGCCCCACCACCATCGGCGACCTGATCAAGGCGCAGATGGAAAGCCAGAACTAAGTTCGAGCTTGAATAAAAGGCGACCCTTCGGGGTCGCTTTTTTTTGTCCGGAAGAAAGCGGGCAGGGTGGTCACGGCCCGTAAAAAGTTGTGGAGGCCAAGCCGCCGGCTTGACTTTTCAAAAATCGGCCAGCGTGCTAAAAGTCCTTGAAGGTGATCTAGCCGCTTGATAACGAAGGAAAAATCCATGACCAAGTCGGAGTTGATCGAGCGCATCGTTTCCTATCAGGGGCAGCTGTCGTCCAGGGACGTCGAGCTGGCGATCAAGACCATGCTGGAGCAGATGGCCCAGGCGCTTTCCACCGGGGACCGTATCGAGATTCGGGGCTTTGGCAGCTTCTCGCTGCACTATCGGGCTCCCCGTACCGGACGCAATCCCAAGACCGGCGAGTCGGTGCTGCTGGACGGCAAGTTCGTCCCGCACTTCAAGCCTGGCAAGGAGTTGAGAGACAGGGTCAACGAGCTGGAGCCATAAAGCCGTCGCCCCTTTTTCCTTTGTCCGCTGCTTTCTGGCAAACCACTGATTTCGCTGTATTTTTAGTTTCTGTTGCGGTCGTCAAAAAAGCGTTATCGAGCAAATCACTAGCGGAATTTTGACGCTTACAAAAAAAGTCAAGTCTTTTTGATATTTTTGTAGACGAGTTCCGATTTTTGTATGAGACTTCCTTCACATAAGGTCTTGGGTGACCTCGTAGTCCACGCCGAGTGAGGAAGTTGTCATGCGCCACTATCTTTTCATCTGGATCGGTATCGCCGCCTGCTTCACCAGCATGCAACTCGGTCACCCTTTCCTGGCTGTAGCCGCTCTGGCCGGTAGCTGGATGGTTGCTCTGTTCCTGCAGCCCGCTCAGCGCGTCGAGAGCTTCTCGCGCCACTACGTCGCCCAGCCGGCCGCGCGCTTCCAGGCCGCTGAAGTCCAGACTTCCGCCAAGACCTTCTAAGGTTCTCACGTTTTTTCGGCCCGCCGCGCTTAGGTTCGGCGGGCTTTTTTATGCCTGCGTTTTGCGTCGCTAGGCCCCTGCGGGGCAATGTCTTACCATAAGCGCCCTTTCCTGGCTGACTGGCACGGCGCAACGCATTGATGGAACGCAAGATTCTGGTGACAGGGGCAGGGGGCTTCGTCGGCGCGGCCCTGGTTCGGCAGCTGCAGACCCGGGGTTATTCGGTGGTCGCCGCGCAACGCCGGCCGACAGCCGCCGCGGTCGATGGCGGGGTCATTCCGGTGCTCCGCGATCTCTCCGCCGCTACCGACTGGTCCGCGCCTCTGGCAGGGGTGGACACCGTCATCCACCTCGCGGCCCACGTCCACCAGCTGGGTGAGCAGCCAGAGGCCGCCAGCGAGGCGCGCTACGACGAGGTGAATCGGGCCGCGACCCTCAAGCTGGCCCGGGACGCCCAGGCTGCCGGCGTCCGCCGCCTCATCTTTGTCAGCAGCATCAAGGTCAATGGCGACTGGACCCTCCCCGGCAAGCCTTTTCGCGCCGACGACCAGCCTGCGCCCACCGATGCCTACGCACGTTCCAAGGCGGCGGCCGAGCGGCAACTGCTGGCGCTGATGGCCGAGACCGGACTGGAGGTGGTTATCGTGCGCCCCCCGCTGATCTACGGACCCGGGGTAAAGGCCAATGTGGCGCGCCTGCTGGACACCCTGGCGCGGGGCGTGCCGCTGCCCCTGGGGGGCGTTCGGCACAACAGGCGTAGCCTGCTGGCGCTGGAGAACCTGCTCGATCTGTTGATCCTGTGCATCACCGCGCCGGAGGCCGCTGGCGCCATCCTGCTGGTCAGCGACGATGAAGATATTTCCACCGCCGAGCTGCTCGAATTGCTCGGTGAAGGTTTGGGTCGCAAGCCCAGGCTGATCGCCGTTCCGCCCGCCTGGCTCGAATGGGGTGCCCGACTGCTGGGCCGAGGCGAGGTGGCGCAACGCCTCTGTGGTTCACTGCAGGTCGACATCCGACCCACCAAGACCCTGCTGGGCTGGCAGCCCCCCGTGTCGGCACGATCCGCCCTGCGTGCGCTGGGGGCGCAGTGGGCCGCTGCGGAGGGACGCAGATGATGCCACTGCTCTTGCTCCTGGCCGGTGGCTGCAGCTGGCTGGGCACCGCGGCGCTCCGCCGCTACGCCCTGTCCGGCGGCCTGCTCGACGAGCCCAACGCCCGCAGTTCGCACCAGGTGGCGACGCCCCGCGGCGGTGGTCTGGCGATCGTCGTAACGTTCGTGCTCGGTTGTGTCGTGCTGCGCCTGCTGGGACAGCTTGATCCGGCTTCCTGCGGCGTCCTGATAGGGGCGGGGCTGCTGGTGGCCGTGCTCGGCTTCGTCGACGATCATCGGCACGTGGGCGCCGGCTGGCGTCTGCTCGGCCATTTCCTGGCCGCGATCGCTGCGCTGCTGTGGCTGGGCGGCTATGGCGCCTTGCCGGCGCAGCTCTCCGCGGTGCTGGGATTGCCCGACTGGCTGGTGATGACCCTGGGCGTCCTCTATCTGGTCTGGCTGCTGAATCTCTACAACTTCATGGATGGCATCGACGGCATCGCCGGCGGCGAAGCGCTCGTCGTCTGTCTGGGCATGGCGCTGATCTATGCCATGACCGGCCATGGCGCCTTGCTGGGTGCGCCTCTGCTGCTGGCCGCGGCCGTTGGGGGGTTCCTGTGCTGGAACTTCCCGCCGGCGCGCATCTTCATGGGCGATGTGGGCAGTGGCTTTCTCGGCCTGATCCTCGGCATGCTGTCCTTGCAGGCGGCGCTGATCGAGCTGTCGCTGTTCTGGGCCTGGCTGATCCTGCTCGGCGTCTTCGTGGTCGATGCGACCTGGACCCTGTTGCGGCGTCTGAGTCGGGGCAAGAAACCCTACGAAGCCCATCGCACCCACGCCTACCAGTGGGCCTCGCGGCGGCATGGCGCCCACCGGCCGGTGACCCTGGCGGTGCTGGCCATCAACCTGTTCTGGTTGCTGCCTATCGCTTTGCTGGTGGGGCTGGGGCTTTTAAGTGCCATACTGGGGCTCTTGCTTGCCTATGGGCCCTTGCTTTGCCTGGCCCTCCGATACCATGCTGGGACCGATGAGGTAGCCATGGCTGCGCAGTCCACGGGATTCAGGGATTAGGGACACTGACATGTTGCGTGACCATCTGGTCAAGCTGAACCGGCGTACCAAGAGAGTCATCCAGGTCGCGGTCGACCTCCTGCTGATCTGGCTTTCGCTCTGGTTGGCCTTCTATCTGCGCCTGGGCTCCGTGCAGATGATCGAGCCTTTCAGCGGGCATGCCTGGCTGTTCATCACCGCGCCGGCCATCGCCATTCCCCTGTTCATCCGCTTCGGCATGTACCGCGCGGTCATGCGTTACCTGGGCAACGATGCCCTGATCGCCATCGCCAAGGCGGTGACGCTGTCGACACTGCTGCTGTCGGTGGTCATCTACTGGTATCGCGATCTACCGGAGATCGTCCCGCGCTCGATGATCTTCAACTACTGGATCGTCAGCCTGATCCTGATCGGCGGCCTGCGTCTCGCGCTGCGCCAGTACTTTCTGGGCGACTGGTATCGCGCCATCACGGTGCCCTTCATCAAGCAGCCGGACGAGCTGCCGCGGGTCGCCATCTATGGCGCCGGCTCGGCGGGCAACCAGCTGGTCGCGGCGCTGCGCATGGGTCGCGCCATGCGTCCGGTGGCCTTCATCGACGACGACAAGAGCATCGCCAATCGCATCATCGCCGGGCTCAAGGTCTACACCCCCAAGCACATCCAGCAGATGATCGACGAGACGGGTGCCGAAGAGATCCTCCTGGCGATTCCCTCTGCCACCCGGGCACGGCGGCGCGAGGTGCTCGGCCTGCTGGAACCCTATCCGCTGCACGTCAGAACCGTGCCGCGGATCAGCGACCTGGCCTGCGGCAAGGTACAGGTGGACGACCTCCAGGAGGTCGATATCGCCGACCTGCTGGGACGGGATCCGGTCACGCCCCGGCCCGAGCTGTTCGCGCGCTGCATCACCGGTCAGGTGGTGATGGTGACCGGGGCAGGGGGGTCCATCGGTTCCGAACTGTGCCGGCAGATCATCGGCCAGAAACCGCGCACCCTGATCCTGCTCGACCACGCCGAATTCAATCTCTACAGCATCCATCGCGAGCTGGACGCCCATCTCCAGCGCGAAGCCCTGCCGGTCACCCTGGTGCCGGTGCTGGGCTCCATCCGCAACGCTCCGCTGCTCCTGCAGGTGATGCGGCACTGGAAGGTGGCCACCCTCTACCATGCGGCGGCCTACAAGCATGTGCCCATGGTCGAGCACAACATCGCCGAAGGGTTCGGCAACAACGTCCTGGGGACCCTGAATGCCGCCCAGGCGGCCATCCAGGCCGGCGTCACCAGCTTCGTGCTGATCTCCACCGACAAGGCGGTACGGCCCACCAACATCATGGGCAGCACCAAGCGCCTGGCCGAGATGATCCTGCAGGCGCTCAGTCGCGAAGCGGCGCCCGTGCTGCACGGCCAGGCCGACGGTATCCACCAGGTCAATCGCACCCGCTTCACCATGGTGAGATTCGGCAACGTGCTGGGTTCGTCCGGTTCGGTCATCCCGCTGTTCCGCACGCAGATCCGCAAGGGCGGGCCGGTCACCGTCACCCATCCCAAGATCACCCGCTTCTTCATGACCATCACCGAGGCCGCTCAGCTGGTCATCCAGGCCGGCGCCATGGGCGAGGGCGGCGACGTCTTCGTGCTGGACATGGGCGAGCCGGTGCGCATCGTCGAGCTGGCCGAGCAGATGATCAAGCTGTCGGGTCTGAGCGTGCGTTCGCCGGCCAACCCCCATGGCGATGTCGCCATCGAGTTCACCGGCCTGCGCCCCGGCGAAAAGCTCTATGAAGAGTTGCTCATCGGTGACGACGTGAGTCCGACGTCCCATCCCAAGATCATGCGTGCGAGCGAAGACTTCCTTGCCTGGGAGGCCTTCCGCGCCGCCCTCGTCGAGCTCAGTCGCGCGATCGATGCGGGTGATTACCTCCGCGTCCGGCAACTGCTGCGGGACGTCGTCGCCGGCTATTCCCCCGAAGGCGATATCGTCGACTGGCTGCACGGCAAGCGATCCATCGAGTGATCCCGTCCACGCTTTCTTTCGGCCTGGATTTGAAGCCGAGCACAGAAGCGGCAGCCTCCCCCCGCTAGGCTGAACTTTCTTTTCCTGCCACTGTTTAACTCAGGTCTTTGGGTGCATAGCTGTAGCTGTGACCCGAGCCAGGGATGGCTGCGCCGTCCTCCGATGTCTCGCCCGCAGCGCCGGGCGCGATGATGTACAAATCGATATAGGCAGGATTCAGGATGAAGGTACTGGTAACAGGTGGCGCGGGTTTCATTGGTTCCGCCGTAGTACGTTTTCTTATCAACGAAACCCAATGCAAGGTTGCCAACGTCGACAAGCTGACGTACGCCGGTAACGTGGATTCCCTGGCCGAAGTCGCCGACTCCGACCGCTACGAATTCCACCAGGTGGACATCTGCGATTTCGCCGCGCTGCAGCAGGTCTTCACGTCCTTCCAGCCCGACGTGGTCATGCACCTGGCTGCCGAGTCCCACGTGGACCGCTCCATCGAGGGCCCTGCCGCCTTCATCCAGACCAACGTGGTCGGTACCGGCGTCATCCTGGAAGTGACCCGTGCCTACTGGAACGAGCTGGCGCCGGAAGCCAAGGCGGCCTTCCGGTTCCACCACATCTCCACCGACGAGGTATACGGCGACCTGCACGGCACCGACGACCTCTTCACCGAGACCACCCCCTATTCTCCGAGCTCGCCCTATTCGGCCAGCAAGGCCGGGAGCGACCATCTGGTGCGCGCCTGGGGCCGGACCTACGGCCTGCCGGTTCTGGTGACCAACTGCTCGAACAACTACGGCCCCTATCACTTCCCCGAGAAGCTGATCCCCCACGTCATTCTCAATGCCATCCACGGCAAGCCGCTGCCGATCTATGGCGACGGCTCCCAGGTGCGTGACTGGCTGTTCGTCGAAGACCATGCCCGCGCCCTCTACACCGTGGTGACCCAGGGCGAGGTCGGTGAGACCTACAACATCGGCGGCCACAACGAGAAGCGCAACCTGCAGGTCGTCGAGACCATCTGCGACCTGCTCGAAGAGCTGGCGCCGCAGAAGCCCGAGGGCGTCGAGCGCTATCGCGACCTGATCACCTTCGTCAAGGATCGTCCCGGTCACGACATGAGATACGCCATCGATGCCAGCAAGATCGGCCGCGAGCTGGGCTGGACGCCGGCAGAGACCTTCGAGACCGGCATGCGCAAGACCGTCACCTGGTACCTGAACAATCGCGAGTGGTGGCAGCGGGTGCTGTCCGGCGCCTACCGCCTCGAGCGTCTCGGCGAAGCCGTTTAACGATCCTATCGCGGACACGCCCTTGGGCGTGTCCGACCGACAGCAACAGTCAATTTTCAGAGGACGATTGCCATGAGCAAATACAAGGGAATTCTGCTGGCCGGTGGCTCCGGTACCCGTTTGCACCCCATTACCCTGGGCGTGTCCAAGCAGTCGCTGCCGATCTACGACAAACCCATGATCTACTATCCGTTGTCCGTGCTGATGCTGGCCGGTATCCAGGAAGTGCTGATCATCTCGACGCCTGCCGACCTGCCCGGCTTCCAGCGCATGCTCGGCGACGGCAGCCACTTCGGCATGCAGCTGAGCTATGCCGAGCAGCCCAGCCCGGACGGCCTGGCCCAGGCCTTCATCATCGGTCGCGAATTCGTCGGCGATGACAACGTCTGCCTGGTCCTCGGCGACAACATCTTCTATGGCCAGCGCTTCAGCGAGACGCTGCTCAAGGCGGCGAGCGTGGAGAAGGGCGCCACCGTGTTCGGCTACTACGTCGCCGACCCCGAGCGTTTCGGTGTGGTCGAGTTCGACGAGCAGGGCAAGGCCCTGAGCATCGAAGAGAAGCCCAAGAAGCCGAAGTCCAACTACGCCGTCACCGGTCTGTACTTCTACGACAACGACGTGCTGGATATCGCCGCCAACATCAAGCCGTCGCCCCGCGGCGAGCTGGAAATCACCGACGTCAACAACGAGTACCTGCGCCGTGGCTCGCTGAACGTCTCCCTGCTGGGCCGTGGTTTCGCCTGGCTGGATACCGGTACCCACGACGCCCTGCTGGAAGCCGGCCACTTCGTCCAGACCATCGAGAAGCGTCAGGGGCTGAAGGTCGCCTGCCTCGAAGAGATCGCCTTCCAGAAAGGCTGGATCACCTGCGAGCAGATGGCGCTGCAGGCCGAAGCCCTGAGCAAGACCGGTTATGGCCAGTACCTGGCGCGTCTGTGCAAGGAGCAGGACTGATGCAGGTCTTCGAAACCGCGATCCCGGACGTCAAGCTGATCGAACCCAAGGTCTTCGGTGACGACCGCGGCTTCTTCCTGGAATCCTTCCAGGCGGAGCGCTATGCCGAGCAGGCGGGGATCACCCTGGCGTTCGTGCAGGACAACCATTCGCGTTCCGCCCGCAACGTGCTGCGTGGCCTGCACTTCCAGCGCAGCAAGCCGCAAGGCAAGCTGGTGCGTGTCGTGCGTGGCGAGGTGCTGGACGTGGCCGTCGACATCCGTCGCGGTTCGCCCACCTTCGGCAACGTGGTCGCCGAGATCCTCTCGGAAGACAACAAGCGTCAGCTCTGGATACCGCCGGGTCTGGCCCACGGCTTCGTGGTGCTGTCGGAAACCGCTGATTTTGAATACAAGTGCACAGATTATTACGATCCCTCTGATGAAGGGTCTTTGATCTGGAATGATCCGGATCTGAATATCGACTGGCGGGTTACGGATCCCATCCTGTCCGCCAAAGATGCACAAGGCCTTCGATTGGCGGAGCTGTATAGATGAAGATACTGGTTACCGGAGCGAACGGTCAGGTCGGACGTTGTCTGACCGATCGTCTTCAGCGTTCAGAACTGGCATGGGAGGCCCATGGACGTGCCACTCTGGATATCGCTGACGAAGGCTCGGTAACCAGCCATCTCGAGCGATTCGCTCCCGACGTCGTGATCAACGCGGCCGCCTACACGGCGGTCGACAAGGCCGAGCAGGAGCCGGAGATCGCCGCCCGCGGCAATATCGAAGGCCCTGCGGTGCTTGCCCAGGCCTGCGGCGCCGCCGGCATCGCGCTGCTGCACCTGTCCACCGACTACGTGTTCGACGGCACCGCCACCGAACCCTATCAGGTCGAGGATCCGGTCAGCCCGTCCGGGGTCTACGGCATGACCAAGCTGGAAGGGGAGAATCGCGTGCTCTCCGCCTGCCCGCGCTCCGTGGTGCTGAGAACTGCCTGGGTGTTCAGCGAACACTGCAACAACTTCCTCAAGACCATGCTGCGGCTCGCTGCCGATCGCGACGAACTGCGGGTGGTGAGTGATCAGGTGGGTTGCCCGACCTACGCTGGCCATATTGCCGACGCCCTGCTGCAGGTCGCCGCCCAGGCTCATGCTCAGCCTGAGCAGACCGCCTACGGCCTCTATCACTTCGGCGGTGACAGCGGCCTGAGCTGGTGCGACTTCGCGCGCTACATCATCGACGCCGGCCAGGAGCTGGGCATGCTGGAGCGGGCGCCGCTCATCACCGGCATCGCCACCTCCGAATTTCCGACCCTCGCCAAGCGTCCGGCCTATTCCATGCTGGATTCCAGCGCGCTGGAGCAGCGCTTCGGCATCCCGCCCAGCGACTGGCGCCAGGGCGTTCGCCAGACCCTGCTGGCGTTGCGGACCGAGCGTGCCCAGGCGGGCTCGCTGGTGAGTTGACCGCCTGACCCGTTGCGTTAAGCTCTGCGAATCAAACAGCGGAACACGGAGGTTCCTCTATGAGATTCGTCTGGATAGTCACCTTGCTCGCTCTGTTCGGCTCCTGGGCCAATGCCTGCGAGTCCGGCCCGGGGGCTGCAACCAGGCCAGCCTCCACGGCCAGCCTGGCGCCCCTGAACATCAATGTCGCCGACGCCACCGCGCTGCAAGGGCTGCGGGGGATCGGGGCCGTCAAGGCCCAGGCGATCGTCGACCATCGCCAAGCCCATGGCGCCTTTGCCTCGGTGGACGAGCTGCTCGAGGTCAAGGGGATCGGCAAGGCCCTGCTGCAGCGCAACCGCGACCGTCTCAGCGTCGACTGATTTTCGGCAAACTTTAGTCGGTTCTCGTCACCTTTTTACCAAGCCATTGTTTTCGCTGGAGTTTTAGGATCTGGCACAGGCATTGCTCTATCTCTGACACGAGTGGGTACGGCGTCAATTTCCCGTGCCAGAGGAGCAGAGCAAATGGTTCAAGGTGTCGAGTTCAATCGGTTGATGCTGGAAATGCGTTCCATGCAGACCGAAGCCATGGCCCGGTCGAAAGCCGTCGTAGCTCCGGCTGCCGGCGCGGAACAGGTCCAGGGTCCGAGCTTCGCCGACATGCTCAGCAAGGCCGTGGGCTCCGTCAACGAAACCCAGCAGACCGCCGGCGAGCTGGCCAAGGCCTTCGAGCTGGGTCAGGGCGGCGTCGACCTCACTCAAGTCATGATCGCTTCGCAGAAGGCTAGCGTCTCAGTGCAGGCCTTGACCCAGGTACGCAATAAGTTCGTGCAGGCGTACCAAGACATCATGCAAATGTCGATTTGAGGACGGTCTAGAAAATGGCTGACGCTCTTACCAACGCACCCGTCCCGACGACCCAACCTGCGGCTGAAGACAAGCCCAAGAAGTCGTTGCTGGGTCTCAGCTTTCTCGACAACCTGTCCGACATGCCGCTGCTGCGGCAGATGGGGCTGCTGATCGGCCTGGCCGCCAGCGTCGCCCTGGGTTTCGCCGTGGTGCTCTGGACCCAGCAGCCGGACTATCGGCCGCTGTACACCAGCATGAACGGTCTCGACGCCAACCAGGTGCTGCAGGCCCTGGGCGCGGCCGACATCGGCTACAAGGTCGATCCGAATTCCGGTGCCCTGCTGGTCAAGTCCGATGACCTCGGCCGGGCGCGCATGAAGATGGCCGCGGCCGGCATCACCGCCTCCGATGGCAACGTCGGCTTCGAGCTGCTGGACAAGGAGCAGCCGCTGGGCACCAGCCAGTTCATGGAAGCGGCCAACTACCGTCGCAGCCTGGAAGGCGAACTGGCCCGGACCATTTCCAGCCTCAACAACATCAAGGGCGCCCGGGTGCACCTGGCGATCCCGAAGAGTTCGGTGTTCGTTCGTGACGAGCGCAAGCCGAGCGCCTCGGTACTGGTAGAGATGTACCCTGGCCGTACCCTGGATGCCGGTCAGGTCATGGCTATCATCAACCTGGTCGCCACCAGCGTGCCGGAACTGGACAAGTCCCAGGTCACCATCGTCGACCAGAAGGGTCAGCTGCTGTCCGACCAGCAGAATCTTTCCGAGCTGTCGATCGCCGGCAAGCAACTGGACTACACCCGCAAGATGGAAGGCTCCCTGACCCAGCGCGTGCAGAACATCATGCAACCGGTGGTGGGCAATGGCCGCTTCAAGGCCGAGGTGGCCGCCGACGTGGACTTCAATGCCGTGGAGTCGACCTCCGAGCAGTTCAACCCGGATCAGCCGGCGCTGCGTAGCGAGCAACAGAACAGCGAGCAGCGTCAGACTTCCGGCGGCGGCGCCCAGGGCGTGCCGGGGGCCCTGTCCAACCAGCCGCCCGGTCCGTCCTCGACCCCGGAAAAGGCCGGTGCCCAGGGTGGCGGTGCGAACTACATCGCTCCCGGCCAGCCGCTGCGCGACGCCAATGACCAGTTCATCTACGACAGCAAGACCAGCCTGCCGGCGACCCTGCCGTACCCGACCGACAAGCGTGAGCAGAACACCCGCAACTACGAACTGGACCGCAGCATCAGCTACACCCGTCAGCAGCAGGGTCGTCTGCGTCGGCTTTCCGTCGCCGTGGTACTGGACGACCAAGTCAAAGTCGATGCTGCCGGCAAGGTCAGCCACCAGCCCTGGACCACCGAAGACCTGGCTCGCTTCACCCGTCTAGTGCAGGATGCCGTGGGCTTCGACGCCAGCCGTGGCGACAGCGTGAGCGTGATCAATGCGCCCTTCGCCCCGGTGCAGCAGGAAGAGATCGAGAGCATTCCCTTCTACCAGCAGCCCTGGTTCTGGGGTGTGGTCAAGCAGGCCCTCGGCGTCCTCTTCATCCTGGTGCTAGTCTTTGGGGTGCTGCGTCCGGTGCTGAAGAACCTGTCCGGCGGCAACACCAAGGACGCCGCTGCCCTGGCCGCTGCCGGTGGTGCCGGTGCCCTGGGTGCCGGCGGTCTGGATGGGCTGTCGGACGATCTGGCCGACGACAAGGTGAGCCTGGCCGGTCCTGCGCCGCTGTTGCTGCCCAGCCCCAGCGAGGGTTATGACGCTCAACTGACCGCCATCAAGCAACTGGTCAACGATGATCCGGGCCGTGTCGCCCAGGTAGTGAAGGATTGGATCAATGGCGACGAATGACGCGCAACTTTCCAAGGTCGAGAAGGCCGCGATCTTCCTCCTGTCGCTGGGTGAGGCCGATGCCGCGCAGATCCTGCGCCACATGGGACCCAAGGAGGTACAGAAGGTCGGTACCGCCATGGCGCAGATGCGCAACGTCAACCGCGAGCAGGTCGAGCGGGTACTGGGCGACTTCATCGAGGTGGTGGGCGACCAGACCAGCCTGGGCGTGGGCGCCGACGGCTACATCCGCAAGATGCTCACCCAGGCCCTGGGCGAGGACAAGGCCAGCGGCCTGATCGACCGCATCCTGCTGGGCGGCAACACCAGCGGCCTGGACAGCCTGAAGTGGATGGAGCCGCGGGCGGTGGCGGACGTGATCCGCTACGAACACCCGCAGATCCAGGCCATCGTGGTGGCCTATCTGGACCCGGACCAGGCGGCCGAGGTGCTCGGTCACTTCGATCACAAGGTGCGCCTGGACATCGTCCTGCGCGTTTCCTCGCTGAACACCGTGCAACCGGCGGCGCTCAAGGAGCTGAACCTGATCCTGGAGAAGCAGTTCTCCGGCAGCGCCAGCACCACCCGTACCGCCCTAGGCGGCGTCAAGCGCGCCGCCGACATCATGAACTACCTGGACAGCTCGGTCGAAGGCCCGCTGATGGATGCGATCCGCGACGCGGACCAGGATCTGTCGGGGCAGATCGAGGACCTGATGTTCGTCTTCGACAACCTGGCCGACGTCGACGACCGCGGCATCCAGGCGCTCCTGCGCGAGGTGTCTTCCGATGTGCTGGTGCTGGCGCTCAAGGGCGCCGACGACGGCATCAAGGAGAAGTTCTTCCGCAACATGTCCAAGCGCGCGGCCGAGCTGCTGCGCGACGACCTGGAAGCCAAGGGGCCGGTGCGACTGTCCGAGGTGGAGGGCGCGCAGAAGGAGGTCCTCGCCGTGGCTCGTCGCATGGCCGATGCCGGCGAGATCGTTCTGGGCGGCAAGGGTGGGGAGGAAATGGTCTGACGGCTTGCCGGGGTTGGCCTGTGCTTTGCTAATGTCTGCTCAGTAGCGGTTTTCTGACGGACAGGTAATGAGCAAAGAAGCGGCGAGCGAACTGATCAGGGCGCGGGATCTGGAAGCCTTCGATGTCTGGCGACTGCCGGCCTTCGACAGTTTCGACGAGCCCGAGGAGATCCCTGCGCCCGCGGCGGCAGAGCCCGAGCCCCAGCCGGAGCCGCAGATCGAAGAGGTGCCGGTCGAAGAGGTCCAGCCGATCACCCTCGAAGAGCTGGAGGCGATCCGCCAGGAGGCCTACAACGAAGGCTTCGTCACCGGCGAGCGCGACGGCTACCACGCCGGTCAGCTCAAGGCGCGCCAGGAAGCCGAGGCGGCGCTGACCGCCCGGCTGGCCAGCCTGGAAACCCTGATGAGCCATCTGCTCGATCCCATCGGCGAACAGGACCAGGCCCTGGAAGCCGGGATGGTGCAACTGGTCCGGCACATCACCCGCGAAGTCATCCAGCGCGAACTCACGCTAGACTCCAGTCAACTGGGTCAGGTGGTGCGCACGGCGCTGAAGCTGCTGCCCATGGGGGCCGAGAACATCCGCATCCAGGTCAGCCCCCAGGACTTCGAGCTGATGAAGGCCCTGCGTGACCGCCACGAGGAGAAATGGCGCATCCTCGAGGACGAGACCCTGATGCCTGGCGGCTGCCGGATCGAGACCGAGAGCAGCGTCATCGATGCCAGCATCGAGACCCGTCTGACCCAGGCACTGACGCAGCTGGCCGAACAGCAGCGTCACCAGGCGACCCAGCCCCAGGAAGCCGATCTGCACATCGACATCGAGGATGCCCCCCATGCGTCTTGAGCGTCTGAGTTTCGAACGCCGCCTCGGCGGTTACGATGAAGCCATCCGGGTCGAACAGCAGCCGGTGATCGAGGGCCGCCTGCTGCGCATGGTCGGCCTGACCCTGGAGGCCGAGGGCCTGCGTGCCGCCGTCGGCAGCCGCTGCCGGCTGATCAATGGCGGTGGCTACCAGCCGGTGGAAGTCGAGGCCGAGGTGATGGGCTTCAACGGCAACAAGACCTTTCTCATGCCGGTGGGCAGCCTCGCCGGTATCGCGCCCGGCGCCCGGGTGGTGCCGGTGCCGGATACCGGCCGTCTGCCCATGGGCATGTCCATGCTCGGTCGCGTGCTGGATGGCCTGGGCAATGCCCTGGACGGCAAGGGCCGCATGCGTGCCGAAGACTGGGTGCCGATGGACGGCCCCACCATCAACCCGCTCAAGCGCGAGCCCATCAGCGAGCCCCTGGACGTCGGCATCCGCAGCATCAACGGTTTGTTGACGGTGGGTCGCGGCCAGCGTCTCGGTCTGTTCGCCGGTACCGGCGTGGGCAAGAGCGTGCTGCTCGGCATGATGACCCGGCTGACCAAGGCCGAGATCATCGTGGTCGGGCTGATCGGCGAACGGGGCCGCGAGGTGAAGGAATTCATCGAGCACATCCTGGGCGAGGAGGGCATCAAGCGGGCGGTGGTCGTGGCCTCGCCGGCGGACGATGCGCCTTTGCTGCGCCTGCGTGCGGCCATGTACTGCACCCGCATCGCCGAATACTTTCGCGACAAGGGCAAGAACGTGCTCCTGCTGATGGATTCCCTGACCCGCTATGCCCAGGCGCAGCGGGAGATCGCCCTGGCCATCGGCGAGCCGCCGGCGACCAAGGGCTATCCGCCGTCGGTGTTCGCCAAGCTGCCGCGGCTGGTGGAGCGGGCCGGCAATGCAGAAAAAGGTGGGGGTTCGATCACGGCGTTTTATACTGTGCTCTCGGAAGGCGACGATCAGCAGGATCCCATCGCCGACTCGGCGCGGGGCGTGCTGGATGGTCACTTCGTGCTGTCGCGGCGCCTGGCCGAGGAAGGCCACTATCCGGCGATCGACATCGAGGCGTCCATCAGCCGGGTCATGCCCCAGGTGGTCAGCCCGGAGCACCTGCGCAACGCCCAGCGCGTCAAGCAGCTCTGGTCGCTCTATCAGCAGGCCAAGGACCTGCTCAGCGTCGGTGCCTATGTGCCCGGCGGAAATGCCGAAACCGATCTGGCGATCGCTCGCTACGCCCCCATGCAGCACTTCCTGCGCCAGGGGCTGCGCGAGAGCGAATCTCTGGAGCAGAGTGCCGCCAATCTCCAAGCTGTGTTGGGAGGCTGATAGATCATGAAAGGCAGAGCCGAACGTCTGGGCCCCGTGGTGGAGATGAGCGAGCGCGACGAGCGTGACGCGGCCCAGCGCCTGGGGCAGTGCCAGCAGCAACTGGCCCAGGCCGAGTTCAAGCTCGGCGAATTGCAGCGCTATCGCGAGGATTACCAGCAGCGCCTGGTGGCCAATGGCAGCCGCGGCGTCACCGGCCAGTGGCTGATCGGCTATCAGCGCTTTCTCAGCCAGCTGGAAGAGGCTATCGGCCAGCAGGAGCGCAACGCCCAGTGGCACCGCGATGTGGTGGCCAAGGCCCGCACCCAGTGGCAGGAGCACTATGCGCGCCTCGAAGGCCTGCGCAAGCTGGTCGAGCGCTATCGCCAGGAGCAGCGCCTGGTCGAGGACAAGCGCGAACAGAAACAGATGGACGAATACGCCCAGCGGGCGCGCTCGACCTATATCTAGGCCGGGCCTTGCCCCTCGTCCCTTGTCTTAGCCAGTGAGAATGCCGATGTTTTCCTCCCATATCGATCCGGAAACGCTCGCCGCCCTGCGCGACTGCATGGAGGAGGAGTACGTCGACCTCATCGAAACCTTTCTGGTGGATTGCGAAGAACGTATCGCCGAACTCAAGCGCAGCGTGATCGGCGGCGATGCCGAACAGGTCCGCCAGCTGGCGCACAGCTTCAAGGGCAGTGCCGGCAACATGGGGGCCGCACCGCTGGCGGAGCTGTGCCGAGCCGTGGAGGAGGGCGCGCGGCGTCGGGCGACCACCGCCGAGCTGGCCATGGGGGTATCCGCCATGGAGCGCGAATTCGCCATCGTCCGCATCCTGTTCAAGGTCGAGCGGCAACGCTACGCGGGCTGACCTCGTCAAAGCGCTGGCGTTTAGGGCTGGCGCGCAACTTGCTAGTGATCCGAAAACCCGTCCTTCGGAGTCCTCCATGGCCGTCGTGCCCGATTTCCTTCTGAACACCGCCACCTCGCCAGCCAGCACCGGCCGGGCGGCGGCCAAGACCCCTTCCCAGGATCGCCCGGCCGCGCAGGAGCGCTTCGCCGATGTCTTTGCCCAGGAGCAGCCGCGTGAGCCGGTGCGCAGCGAAAAGCCGCGTGACACCAGCGACAGCAAGGCCCCCAGCCAGGCGCGCAAGAGCGAATCCGGGCGTGCCCGTGATGGGGATGACCGGGTGAAACGCGCGGGCGATGACGACCGCACGGCGGACGCCAAGCCCGAGGCCGACAGCACCGCCAAGAGCGACGCGCCGTCGGCAACCACCGCCGACGACAGCGGCAAGACCTTGCCGGTGGCCCAGGGCGAAGACGCCAAGGCGCCGGTGGACGCGGTTCTGGATCCGCTGTTCATGTTCGGCATGACCGGCCAGTTCCCGCAGCCGGTAGCCACGCCTGTGGCAACGCCTCAGCTGCCCACCGGGACGGCCGCGGACGCCGCAGCCACCGCCACTGCCCAGGCCCTGGATCCGGCGGCGCTGCTGGGCGCTGCCGTGGCAACCGTAGCCCAGACGACCATCCCGGGTATCGGCGCGGGCGCCACGGCCACCCCGGCCAAGCCCGGCGAGCAGCAGACGACCGACGATGGTCTGGCACAGCTGCTGGGCCAGGTGCCCCAGGCCCAGGGTGACGCCGCCAAGCTCACCAGCAACGCCAACAACCTGGCGGCCACCCAGCTGCAAGGGCTGTTGCCGGCGGATGGCACGCCCGCCCAGGCGGCGGATCAGGCAGCCAGTGCGGCCCTGGCCGCGACCCTGGACAAGGGCGATGGTCAGGACGCGGCGGCCCCGAGCAAGACCGATGCCTTCGCCGACAAGCTCACCGCCCTGTCGCAGGCGCTCAGCAGTCCGGCGCAGACCGCTCGTCCGGTCACCGCTGCCGTACCGGGCCAGCCGCTCAATCCCCAGGCCGGCAACTTCAGCGAGGCGGTGGTCGACAAGGTCATGTGGATGTCCAGCCAGAACCTCAAGACCGCCGACATCCAGATGGAACCGGCGCAACTGGGCAAACTGGAGGTGCGCATCGACATGACCCAGGACCAGACCCAGGTCACCTTCGCCAGTCCCCACGCCGACGTGCGCGAGGCGCTGGACAACGGCAGCCAGCGTCTGCGGGAGCTCTTCGCCCAGCAGGGCATGAACCTGGCCAACGTCAACGTCTCCGATCAGTCGTCCGGCCAGGCCTGGCAGCAGTCCCAGCAGGGCGCTCAGCACGAGGGCTCGCGCCGGGGCCGCGGGGGTGTCGCAGGGGATGGCGCGGACGAAGCGGTGGCGAACGTCGCCGAAACCCGCGGCTCGGCGACCCTCGCCGCGCGCAGTCTGGTCGACTACTACGCCTGACAGGCCAACGGCTCCCAGGTGACAGCCTGGGCCGCACCTGCTATATCCCCTTCGTATCAATAGGTTAGCTGCGTCACCCAACAGGGGTGACGAGCCGCACAGGATTCGGTCGAACACTTATGGCGAAGAAGCAGGCGCCCGCGGCAGAGGGCGCAGCCGCGGAAGGCAAGGGCAAGGGAAAGCTCAAACTCATCATCATCATCGTCGTGGCCCTGCTGCTGGTCATAGGCGCTTCGGTGGGTGCGACCTGGTTCCTGCTCGGCAAGAAAAGCGCCGAGCCCGAGCACGCCGCGCCGGCCGCTCCGGCGGCACCGGTGCATCTGGCCGCGGTCTACCAGGCGCTGGTGCCGGCCTTCGTGGTCAACTACAACGCCGACGGTCGCCAGCGCTACATGCAGGTCACGGTGACCCTGATGGGGCGCGACCAGGCGCAGATGGATGCGCTCAAGGCGCAACTGCCGCAGGTCCGCAACCAGCTGGTGATGCTGTTTTCCGGGCAGGACTTCAATAGCCTGCTGACGCCGGTAGGCAAGGAGATGCTGCGCCAGCAGGCCACCAGCAAGGTTCAGGAACTGGCGAAGAAACTGACCGGCCAGACTGCCATCGAACAGGTATTGTTCACCAATCTCGTCCTGCAATAGGTAACGCCATGGCCGTGCAAGATCTGCTCTCTCAGGATGAAATCGATGCCCTGCTGCACGGGGTCGACGATGGCATCGTCGAGACCGAGACCGATGCCGAGCCGGGCACCATCAAGGGCTATGACCTCACCAGCCAGGATCGCATCGTCCGCGGACGCATGCCGACCCTGGAAATGATCAACGAACGCTTCGCCCGCTATACCCGGGTCAGCATGTTCAACCTGCTGCGGCGCTCGGCGGACGTCTCCGTGGGTGGGGTGCAGGTCACCAAGTTCGGCGAGTACATCCACTCGCTGTACGTGCCCACCAGCCTCAACATGGTCAAGATGAAGCCGCTGCGCGGTACCGCGCTGTTCATCCTCGATGCCCGCCTGGTATTCAAGCTGGTGGATAACTTCTTTGGCGGCGACGGGCGTCACGCCAAGATCGAAGGTCGTGAATTCACCCCCACCGAGTTGCGCGTGGTGCGCATGGTGCTCGACCAGTGCTTCATCGATCTCAAGGAAGCCTGGGGCGCCATGCTCGACTGCCAGTTCGAGTACATGAACTCCGAGGTCAACCCGGCCCTGGCCAACATCGTCAGCCCCAGCGAAGTGGTGGTGGTGAGCACCTTCAACATCGAACTGGATGGCGGCGGCGGCGAATTGCACGTGACCATGCCCTATTCGATGATCGAGCCGATCCGCGAGATGCTCGACGCCGGCTTCCAGTCGGACGTGGACGACCAGGACGAACGCTGGGTCAAGGCCTTGCGCGAGGACCTGCTCGATGTGCGCGTGCCCCTGGAGGCGACGGTTGTCCGGCGCCAACTCAAACTCCGCGATATCCTCAACATGCAGCCCGGTGATGTGATTCCGGTGGAAATGCCCGAGGAGATGCTCATGCGTGCCAATGGCATGCCCACCTTCAAGGTCAAGATGGGCGCGCGCAAGGGCAACCTGGCCCTGCAGATTCTCGAACCGGTCAGCCGCGGCCGCTGAGCGACAACCGTTTTTTCCGTCCGGGCCCGGGCCCGGCGTAGCACGAGACCCAGACGATGGCAGACAACCCCGAAGAACAAGCCCTGGCGGACGAGTGGGCCGCGGCCCTGGCCGAAGCCGGTGACGCCAGTCAGGACGACATCGACGCCCTGATGGCCCAGGGTACCCAGGTCGAAGCCCCCAAGCCGCCCAAGGCGCCGGTGGAAGAATTTGGTCAGAGCAGTGGGGGGTTGGCAGTGAGCGGCATGGAAGGGCCCAACCTGGATGTGATCCTGGACATCCCGGTGACCATCTCCATGGAGGTCGGCCACACCGACATCTCCATCCGCAACCTGCTGCAACTCAACCAGGGCTCGGTCATCGAGCTCGACCGTCTGGCTGGCGAGCCGCTGGACGTGCTGGTGAATGGTACGCTGATCGCCCATGGTGAAGTGGTGGTGGTGAACGAGAAGTTCGGGATCCGCCTGACCGACGTCATCAGCCCCACGGAACGTATCAAGAAGCTGCGGTGATCAATGAAGAGTCTGCTCCTGCCGCTGGGTCTCCTGCCCCTGACCGCGCGTGCCGCCGAAGCCACCTCGCCGGGGCTGGATGTGGGGGCGCAGGTCGGCCAGTTGCTGCTCGGTCTGCTGTTGGTGATCGCGCTGATTCTCGGCCTGGCCTGGCTGGTGCGCCGGGTGCAGCAGCAGGGTCCGCGCGGCCAGCAGGTGATCAAGGTCATCTCCACCCAGCACCTGGGCCCGCGCGAGCGGCTGGTGCTGGTTCAGGTCGGCCAGGAGCAGTTGCTGATCGGTGTCGCCGGCGGACGGATCACGCCGCTGCACAGCCTGCGCGAGCCGGTGCGACCGGGCGAGACCGAGGCGCCGGCGCCGGAATTCGCCCAGCGCCTGCTGGAACTCATCAGCCGCGATCCCAAGGCGAAACCATGATCTCTTCGCGTCTCCCGGCCAACCTCGGGCGCACCCTGGGCTGGCTGCTGGGCCTGGCCGTGCTGCTGTTCGCGCCCCTGGCGCTGGCGCAGCAGGCCGGACAGGCCAATCCGCTGTCGATCCCGGCCATCACCTTGAGCACCAACGGCCAGGGGCAGCAGGAATATTCGGTCAGCCTGCAGATCCTGCTGATCATGACGGCGCTGAGCTTCATCCCGGCGTTCGTCATGCTGATGACCAGCTTCACCCGCATCGTCATCGTCTTCGCCATCCTGCGCCAGGCGCTGGGCCTGCAGACCACGCCGTCCAACCAGGTGCTGGTGGGCATGGCGCTGTTTCTCTCGCTGTTCATCATGGCGCCGGTGTTCGATCGCATCAACACCACCGCCGTGCAGCCCTATCTGAACGAACAACTCAGCGCCCAGGACGCCATCGCCCGGGCGCAGGTGCCGATGAAGGACTTCATGCTGGGGCAGACCCGGCAATCGGACCTGGACCTGTTCATGCGGCTGTCCAAGCGCACCGATATCCCCAGCGCCGACCAGGCGCCCTTGTCGATCCTGGTGCCGGCCTTCGTCACCTCCGAGCTCAAGACCGCCTTCCAGATCGGCTTCATGATCTTCATTCCCTTCCTGGTCATCGACCTGGTGATCGCCAGCGTGCTGATGGCCATGGGCATGATGATGCTGTCGCCGATGATCATCTCCCTGCCGTTCAAGCTGATGCTGTTCGTGCTGGTGGATGGCTGGGCGCTGATCATGGGTACCCTGGCCAGCAGCTTCGGCACCGTCTAGCGGTGCCCCCTTTGCGTGGAGAAGCGAAATGACCCCTGAAGTCGCCGTCGATCTGTTCCGCCAGGGTCTCTGGCTTACCGCGCTGCTGGTGGCGGTGCTGGTGGTGCCGAGTCTGATCGTCGGTCTGATCGTGGCGGTCTTCCAGGCGGCGACCCAGATCAACGAACAGACCCTGAGCTTTCTGCCGCGGCTGATCGTCACCCTGTTGACGCTGATCGTGCTGGGACCCTGGATGGTCCGGCAACTGATGGAATTCATCCAGACCTCGGTCGCCAACATCCCGCGGCTGATTGGCTAGCCCATGCTCGCCCTCAGCGACGCCCAGATCGGCGGCTGGGTCGGCAGCTTCCTGTTTCCGCTGTTCCGCATCGCCGCGCTGCTGATGACCATGCCGATCATCGGCACCACCCTGGTCCCGGTGCGGGTGCGGATGTATTTGGCCCTGGCCCTGAGCCTGGTGCTGGTGCCGACCCTGCCGCCGATGCCACAGGTGGATGCCATCAGTCCCCAGGCGCTGCCGCTGATCGTCGAACAGATCCTCATCGGCGCGGTGATGGGGTTCAGCCTGCAGCTGTTCTTCCATGTCTTCGTGGTGGCGGGGCAGATCATCTCGACCCAGGCGGGTCTGAGCTTCGCCTCCATGATCGACCCGGTCAACGGCGCCTCGGCCCCGGTCATGGGCCAGTTCTTCACCATGCTGGTGACGCTGCTGTTCCTGGCCATGAACGGCCATCTGGTGGTGTTCGAGATCCTCGCCGAAAGCTTCGTTACCCTGCCGGTGGGCGATACCCTGAGCGTCGAGCACTTCTGGCAGGTCGCCGGGCGGCTGGGCTGGGTCATGGGCGCCGGCATCCTGCTGGTGCTGCCGGCCATCACCGCGCTGCTGGTAGTCAACATCGCCTTTGGCATCATGACCCGCGCCGCGCCGCAGCTGAACATCTTTTCCGTCGGCATGCCGCTGATCGTGGTGCTGGGCATGGTCATCGTCTGGCTCGGCACCGCCGACATCCTCTCCCACTATGAAAGTCTCGCCAGCGAGGCGCTGCAATGGCTGCGCGAACTCGCCCGAGCCCGCTAGGAGATATGCCGCATGGCTGAATCCGATGGCGAAGACCGTACAGAAGACCCCACAGAGAAACGCAAGCGTGATTCCCGGGAGGAGGGGCAGCTCCCGCGATCACGCGAACTCGGCACGGTGGCGGTCATGCTTTCGGGGGTCGGCGGCCTGCTGATGTACGGCGCCTTCCTGGGCGGCAAGCTGCTGGAGGTGATGCGCAGCAATTTCTCCCTGCGGCGCGAAGAGGTCATGGACGAACGCTTCATGGGCACCTTTCTGCTGGCCTCTGGCAAGGCGGCGATGATCGGGATGCTGCCGATGATCGCCTTGGTGGTGATCGCCGCCATCGTTGGCCACATCGCCCTGGGTGGCTTCCTCTTTTCCGGCAAGATGCTGGCGCCCAAGCCGAGCCGGATGAATCCCATGTCCGGCATCGCCCGGATGTTTTCCAAGAATTCCCTGGTGGAATTGCTCAAGGCCCTGGGCAAGTTCTTCATCATCCTCGGCGTGTCGGTGCTGGTGCTGATGAGCGAGCGCACGGCCCTGCTGCAGATCGCCAAGCTGCCGACCGAGCAGGCGCTGCTGCACAGCATGCAGGTGGTGGGGCATGCCACCCTGCTGCTGGCCCTGGGGCTGCTGATCATCGCCGCGGTGGACGTGCCCTTCCAGATCTTCAGCAACCGCAAGAAGCTGATGATGACCAAGCAGGAGATCAAGGACGAATACAAGGACGCCGAGGGCAAGCCCGAGGTCAAGGGCAAGATCCGCCAGATGCAGCGGCAGATGGCCCAGCGTCGGATGATGGCCGAGGTGCCCAATGCCGATGTGGTCATCACCAACCCGACCCACTTCGCCGTGGCGCTCAAGTACGACGCGGCCAAGGGCGGGGCGCCGGTGCTGGTGGCCAAGGGCAGCGATTTCACCGCGCTGAAGATCCGCGAGATCGCCCAGGAACACCAGGTCTCGCTGCTGGAATCGCCAGGGCTGGCGCGCGCGGTGTATTTCTCCACCGAGGTGGATCAGGAGATTCCGGCCGGACTCTATGTGGCCGTGGCTCAGGTCCTGGCCTATGTCTATCAGCTCAGGCAATTCCGGGCCGGACGCGGGCGCAAGCCCAAGCTGTCCGATCTGCCCATCCCGCCGGATCTGCGGCGGGATGAGGAGGGGAAGGCGCCTACTTGATGACGCCGCAGGCGACGCGTGCGCCGCCACCGCCCAGCGGCTTGGGCTGGTCGGCGTAGTTGTCGCCACCGGCATGCACCATCAACGCATGGCCCTTGAGCTCTTCCAGGCGCTTCAGGCGGGGCGCCAGCACCGGCTGGGTGGCCTGGCCGTCGGCGGTCACGTAGAGCGCCGGCAATTCGCCCAGGTGGCCGTCGTCCGACCAGGGCGCGCTATGCTTGCCGGTGTTGCGCGGATCCAGATGGCCGCCCGCCGCGCCGCCCGCGGTCAGGGTGCCGTTCACCTCGGCCGCGCCGCAGTTGGGCTTAGTGTGAACGTGGAAGCCATGGATACCGGGCTCCAGGCCCTTGAGATCCGGCGTGAAGACCAGACCGTACTTGGAGCGGGTCACCTGCACGCTGCCGACACTTTCGCCCACACCGTCGGTCGTGACCTTGTTCAGCGGGATCGTCAGGGATTCGGCTGCCTGGGCGGTGCCGACCAGGCAGGTGGCCAACAGGGTCGCGGTCCAGATTTTCATGGTGATGTTCCTCGGATAGGCGCGCTAGCGCGGGTCCCTAGACAGACTCATGGCCTCCGCCCACGGTTCAGCCGACGAGTCCGGCGATCCGTAACCAGTCCTGTATCACCTCTCGGAAAACCTCGCTGATTCAAGGTCTTGAGCAGTTGGCCCGGAGCTTGCTCAAGCCCCTGCGAACAGTGCGCTGCGTCAACTTTCCGTGACGACGGCACCGGCAAGCGAGGAATGGGTGTGAAAGTCGACAAATCCATGATGATGGGCAACATGCGCGGTCTGGCTCGCGGCAACCTGGGCGTGCCGCTGGCCGTCCTGGCGATGCTCGCCATGATGACCCTGCCGATGCCGCCGTTCCTGCTGGACGTGCTGTTCACCTTCAACATCGCCCTGTCGATCGTGGTCCTGCTGGTCAGCGTCTACGCCCTGCGGCCGCTGGATTTCGCGGTCTTCCCGACCATCCTGCTGGTGTCGACCCTGCTGCGCCTGGCGCTGAACGTGGCCTCGAGCCGCGTGGTGCTGTTGCACGGCCAGGACGGTCACGACGCCGCGGGCAAGGTCATCCAGGCCTTCGGCGAGGTGGTGGTCGGCGGCAACTACGTGGTCGGTGCGGTGGTGTTCGCCATCCTCATGATCATCAACTTCGTGGTGGTGACCAAGGGTGCCGGCCGCATCTCCGAGGTGTCGGCGCGTTTCACTCTGGACGCCATGCCCGGCAAGCAGATGGCCATCGACGCCGACCTGAACGCCGGCATCATCGACCAGGCCGAAGCCAAGAAGCGTCGGACCGAAGTGGGCCAGGAAGCCGACTTCTACGGTTCCATGGACGGTGCCAGCAAGTTTGTCCGTGGTGACGCCGTCGCCGGTCTGCTGATCCTCTTCATCAACCTCATCGGCGGCATGGCCATCGGCATGGCCCAGCACGGTCTGCCGTTCGGCGAAGCGGCGCGCATCTACGCCCTGCTGACCATCGGTGACGGCCTGGTCGCCCAGGTTCCCTCGCTGCTGCTGTCGGTCGCCGCAGCCATCATGGTCACCCGGGTGTCCTCTGCCGAAGACATGGGTCAGCAGGTCAATCGTCAGATGTTCGCCTCGCCCAAGGCGCTGGCGGTCTCGGCTTTCATCATCATCGCCATGGGCCTGGTGCCGGGCATGCCGCACCTGCCGTTCCTCGGCCTGGGTGGCGCCGCCGCTGCCGGTGCCTGGCTGATCTACAAGCGTCAGCGCCAGGCCAAGCAGACCGCCGAGGTCGAAGCCAAGAAGCAGCAGGACCTGGCTCCCGTGCAGCGTCCGGCCGAGGCCAAGGAGCTGGGCTGGGACGACGTCACCCCGGTGGACATGGTCGGTCTGGAAGTCGGGTACCGGCTGATCCCCATGGTCGATCGCAACCAGGGTGGCCAGTTGCTGGCGCGGATCAAGGGCGTGCGCAAGAAGCTGTCCCAGGACCTCGGTTTCCTCATGCCGTCGGTACACATCCGCGACAACCTGGACCTGCTGCCCAACGCCTATCGTCTGACTCTTATGGGCGTCAGCGTGGCCGAAGCCGAGATCTATCCCGATCGCGAACTGGCCATCAACCCCGGTCAGGTCTATGGCTCCCTCAACGGCGTCGCCGCCAAGGATCCGGCATTCGGTCTGGAGGCGGTCTGGATCGACGTCACCCAGCGCGACCAGGCCCAGTCCCTCGGCTACACCGTGGTCGATGCCAGCACCGTGGTCGCCACCCACCTCAACCAGGTGCTCTTCAAGCACGCCCACGAGCTGATCGGCCACGAGGAGGTCCAGCAACTGCTGCAGGTACTGGCCAAGAGTTCGCCCAAGCTGGCCGAGGAGCTGGTGCCCGGCATCGTCTCCCTGTCGACCCTGCTCAAGATCCTCCAGCAACTGCTGCAGGAGCAGGTCCCGGTCCGCGACATCCGTACCATCGCCGAAGCCATCGCCAACGTCGGTCCGCGGAGTCAAGATCCCGCCGCCATCGCCGGTGCCGTACGGGTCGCCTTGTCCCGCGCAATCGTCCAGAACATCGTTGGAATGGAGCCTGAGCTGCCTGTTATCACCCTTGAGCCAAGGTTGGAACAGATGTTGCTAAGTAGTATGCAGAAGGCCGGTCAAGGCGCCGAGGACGGCATGTTCCTCGAGCCTGGCATGGCTGAAAAACTGCAGCGTTCCCTCATCGAGGCAGCGCAGCGTCAGGAAATGATGGGTAAGCCAGTGGTGCTGCTGGTAGCCGGTGCGATCCGCGGGATGATGTCCCGCTTCGCGCGGATGGCGGCGCCGAACATGAGTGTACTGGCCTACCAGGAAATTCCGGACAACAAGCAGGTCACCATCGTCGCTACCGTTGGCCAGAATGGCTGAGGTCTAGATCATGCAAGTCAAACGTTTCTTCGCCGCCGATATGCGTCAAGCCATGAAGCTGGTACGCGACGAGCTGGGCCCGGATGCCGCCATCCTCAGCAACCGCCGGGTCGCCGGTGGTGTCGAGCTGACCGCGGCGCTGGACTACCAGGCTCCGGCACCGGCCGCGCCCAACGCGGAGCTGCAGGCGGAGTTGCGCAAGACCCATGCGAAGATCGCCCAGGCCCATGCCGACCTCAGCATCCGCGCGCCGGGCGTGCCCTCGGCCGCACCCAAGGACAAGCAGCTGCTCGGCGCCATCAGCGCCGCCGACAGCCGTCGCGAGCCGGTGATCGCCCCGCCGCGTGCGCCCCAGCCGGCCGCTGCCGCCCCTGCCGCCAGCGCCGCGCCGGAAGACCGTCGCGCCCTGGAAGCCATGCGCAGCGAGCTCAGCGGTCTGCGTGAACTGCTGGAAGTCCAGCTCGGCTCCATGGCCTGGACCCAGGTGCAGTCCACCCGTCCGCAGCAGGCCGGCCTCTGGCGTCGTCTGCAGCGCATGGGTCTGCCGGCCGATCTGGCCCGCCACCTGCTCGACAGCGTCGCCAAGATCCAGGACCCGCGCCATGCCTGGCGCATGCTGCTGGCCAACTTCGCCCAGCTGGCCAAGACCACCGACGCCAAGATTCTGGAGGAGGGCGGTGTCGTCGCCTTCGTCGGTCCGGCCGGAATGGGCAAGACCACCACCCTGGCCAAGCTCGCCGCCAGCTACGTGCTCAAGTACGGTCCCCAGAGTCTGGCGCTGGTCAGCATGGACAGCTTCCGCATCGGTGCCCAGGAGCAGATCAAGACCCTCGGCCGTATCCTCGACGTGCCGGTGACCCTGGTCGACCCGGGCCAGTCCCTGGCCCAGGCGCTGGCACCCCTGGCACGCAAGCGCCTGGTGCTGATCGACACCGCGGGCATGCCCGCCAATGATCCGGCGCTCAAGGTGCAGCTCGAAGCCCTGGCCAACCGCCAGCTGAAAATTCGCAACTATCTGGTATTGGGTGTCACCAGCCAGAGCCAGGTGCTCAAGGCGGCCTACCACAGCTATCGGCGCTGCGGCCTGAGCGGCTGCGTGCTGACCAAGCTGGACGAAGCCGCCAGTCTCGGCGAAGCCCTGGGTCTGGCCATCAGCCAGCGCCTGCCGGTGGCCTACATCGCCGACGGCCCGCGCATCCCGGACGACCTGCATCCGGCCCGCAGCCACCAGCTGGTGAGCCGCGCGGTGAGCCTGCAGGCCCCCGAGGAACCGAGCGAAGAAACCATGGCGGGCATGCTTGCCGGCCTGTATCAGAGCAATGCCCGCCGCGCCGGTTAGCGCAGACGAACGGTAGTGGTGCATTGCATGCCTGGGCACGCCAAATGCACTTGGTCTAAAGTGTGACGGATTTCAATCAAAGGTATCAGGCAATGGGTAGCATGCATCCCGTCCAAGTCATAGCGGTCACGGGCGGTAAAGGCGGTGTCGGCAAGACCAACGTGTCGGTCAACCTGGCCTTGGCCCTGGCCGATATCGGGCGGCGCGTCATGCTGCTCGACGCCGACCTGGGCCTTGCCAACATCGACGTTCTGCTCGGCCTGTCGCCCAAGCGCACCCTGGCCGACGTCATCTCCGGCGAGTGCGAGCTGCGCGACGTGCTGCTGCACGGCCCGGGCGGCATCCGCATCGTCCCGGCGGCCTCGGGCACCCAGGCGATGGTCAATCTGACGCCGGCCCAGCACGCCGGTCTGATCCAGGCCTTCAGCGACATCAGCGAAAACCTCGACGTGCTCATCGTCGATACCGCGGCCGGCATCGGCGACCAGGTGGTCAGCTTCGTTCGCGCCGCCCAGGAAGTCCTGGTGGTGGTGTGCGACGAGCCCACCTCCATCACCGATGCCTACGCCCTGATCAAGCTGCTCAATCGCGACCATGGCGTCACCCGTTTCCGGGTCCTGGCGAACATGGCGCTGACGCCCCAGGAAGGTCGCAATCTCTTTGCTAAGCTGACCAAGGTGACCGACAGATTCCTGGATGTCGCCCTCCAGTATGTGGGCGCCATTCCGTTCGACGAGGCGGTGCGCAAAGCCGTGCAGAAACAGCGCCCCGTGTTCGAAGCCTTTCCGCGTGCCAAGGCCTCGCTGGCCTTTCGTGCGGTAGCTCAGAAAGTCGATGGCTGGCCGTTGCCCGCCAATCCGCGCGGCCATCTCGAGTTCTTTGTCGAGCGCCTTGTGCAACCAGCCATCGGTACCCACGCATGACAGCATCCAGCGGGCTTCGCATGTACAGCAAAACCTCGGAACGTACCCAGCAGGAGCAACTCATCAACCGCTATGCGCCGTTGGTGAAACGCATCGCCTACCACCTCCTGGCGCGACTGCCGGCCAGTGTGCAGGTCGAGGACCTGATGCAGGCCGGCATGATCGGCCTGCTGGAGGCCTCGCGCAAATATGACGCCGGCAAGGGCGCCAGCTTCGAGACCTACGCCGGCATCCGCATCCGCGGCGCCATGCTCGACGAGGTCCGCAAGGGCGATTGGGCACCACGCTCGGTGCACCGCAACACGCGCATGGTCACCGACGCCATTCGCGCGGTGGAAGCGCGCACCGGTCGCGACGCTAAAGATTCCGAAGTCGCGGCCGAACTTAAATTGAGTCTGGATGAGTACTACGGCATCCTTGGCGACACCATGGGGAGTCGCCTGTTCAGTTTCGACGACCTCATGGAGGGTGGTGAGCATGGGCTCGAGGAGAGCGGTTCGCATGAACTCGAACCCGGTCGCGGTCTGGAGGACGAGCGCTTCCGCAAGGCCCTGGCCGACGCCATCGCCAATCTTCCGGAGCGTGAACGTCTGGTGCTCTCGCTGTATTACGACGAGGAACTCAACCTCAAGGAAATCGGCGAGGTGCTGGGCGTGAGCGAGTCACGCGTCTGCCAACTTCACAGTCAATGCGCGGCACGCCTGCGGGCGCGGCTGGCGGAATGGCGTTCGCGTTAACCGGCTGGTACTCAGGCTACTACGATTGCTTAGACGCGCCTTGCGGCGTGTGTGCGGATTAGGACGGAGGTCGACTTGGACAAGAACATGAAAATCCTCATCGTGGACGATTTTTCCACGATGAGACGCATCATCAAGAATTTGCTGCGCGATCTGGGATTCACCAATACCGCCGAAGCAGACGACGGCAACACCGCGCTGCCGATGTTGCAGAGCGGCAACTTCGATTTTCTCGTCACCGACTGGAACATGCCCGGCATGACCGGCATCGACCTGCTGCGCCAGGTGCGCGCCGATGCGCGCCTGAAGACCCTGCCAGTGCTGATGGTGACCGCCGAAGCCAAGCGCGAGCAGATCATCGAAGCCGCTCAGGCCGGCGTGAACGGCTATGTGGTCAAGCCTTTCACCGCCCAGGTGCTGAAAGAAAAGATCGACAAGATCTTCGAGCGGGTGAACGGCTGAAGAAAGCCGCGGGGACGTTATGGATCAGCTTGGCTCCAACAGCTTCAGCGACTTCGAGTCGAATCTCAAACAGCACGCCCAAGAGCTGGTGAAATGCCTGGAAAGCGGCGATTTCACCCAGGCCGTGCACGTCATCAATGAACTCAACCAGTTGCGCGATCGGGGTCTCTACCAGGAAGTCGGCAAGCTGACCCGCGAGTTGCACAACGCCATCGTCAACTTCGAGATCGATCCGCGCGGCATGGCCGGCGAAGAGGTCTCCCAGATCAGCGATGCCACCGATCGTCTCTCCTACGTGGTGAAGATGACCGAGAACGCCGCCAACCGGACCATGGATCTGGTGGAGGAGAGCGCTCCGCTGGTAGGCAACTTCGGCGACGAAGCCCGGGCCGTGCATGCCGACTGGAAGAAGTTCATGCGCCGGGAAATGGGCGCGGACGAATTCCGCGAGTTGGCCAAGCGCGTCGACGCCTTCCTCAGTCACAGCGAGAGCAGCGCCGAGCAACTGTCGGCCAAGCTCAACGACATCCTCCTGGCGCAGGACTACCAGGACCTTACCGGTCAGGTGATCAAGCGCGTGGTCAATCTCGTCGGGCAGATCGAGAAAGACCTCGTCAAGCTGGTGATGATGGCCAGCCAGGTCGATCGCTATACCGGCTTCAGTCACGATCACACCGCGCTGATCGAACAGAATCGAAAAGAAAAGACGATGAAGGGTGAAGGTCCGCAGATTCATGCCGATAAGCGTGAAGACGTCGTGGCCGCTCAGGTCGACGTCGACGATCTTCTATCCAGTCTGGGCTTTTGACCCAGACCCTCTTGGGGAGTGCAGGAATGAGCTTCGACGCCGATGAAGAGATCCTCCAGGATTTCCTGGTAGAGGCCGGCGAGATTCTCGAACAGTTGTCCGAACAATTGGTCGAGCTGGAAAGCCGCCCGGATGACATGGATCTGCTGAACGCCATTTTCCGTGGCTTCCATACCGTAAAGGGCGGTGCCGGTTTCCTGCAGCTCCATACCCTGGTCGAGTGCTGCCATATCGCGGAAAACGTTTTCGACATCCTGCGCAAGGGCGAACGCCGCGTGGATGCCGAGCTGATGGATGTGGTGCTGCAAGCACTGGATTCCGTCAACGAGATGTTCGGTCAGGTCCGTGAACGCGAAGAGCCGACCCCGGCCTCGCCCGAATTGCTGGCGGCCCTGGCCCGCCTGGCCGAGCCCGCCGGCAGTGCGCCGGCGCCGGCTCCGGTTGCGCCCGTGGCTGCCGCTCCGGCAGTGGTCGCGGAACCGGCTCCGGTCGCCGCTGCGGCGGCCGAGCCGGAATTGAGCGATGCCGATTTCCAGAATCTGCTCGATGCCCTGGGCAGCGAGCCGAGCGCGGCAGCGGAAACGCCGGCAGCCGCCGGTGGCGACGACATCACCGATGACGAATTCGAAGCCCTGCTCGACCAGCTGCATGGCAAGGGCAAGTTCCAGGAGGCGCCGGCCGCCGCGCCAGTTGCCGCTGCGGCCCCTGCCGCGGCCGCGCCCGGTGGCGACGACATCACCGACGATGAATTCGAGGCCCTGCTCGACGAATTGCACGGCAAGGGCAAGTTCGTCGCCAGCGAAGCCGCGGCACCCGTCGCTGCAGCCCCGGCCGCAGCGGCTCCGGCAGCCGCAGCGAGCGGTGACGAGATCACCGACGACGAATTCGAATCCCTGCTCGACGAATTGCATGGCAAGGGCAAGTTCAGTGGTCCCGCGGCAGCCGCGGAAGCGGTAGCCGCTCCGGTGGCCGCTGCGCCGGCACCGGTGGCCGCACCTCAACCGGCGGCTCCCGCACCGGCGCCGAAGCCGGCGCCAGTGGCCGAGGCCGCGGTGCCCAAGCCGGCAGCCGCCGCGCCTGCCGAGCGTCCCACCAGCGAGGCGGAGACCACCGTGCGGGTCGACACCGCGCGGCTGGACGAGATCATGAACATGGTCGGCGAACTGGTGCTGGTGCGTAACCGCCTGGTACGCCTGGGCCTGAACAGCGGCGACGAAGCCATGGCCAAGGCCGTGTCCAACCTCGACGTGGTCACCGCCGATCTGCAGACCTCGGTCATGAAGACCCGGATGCAGCCGATCAAGAAGGTCTTTGGTCGCTTCCCGCGCCTGGTCCGCGATCTGGCGCGCAGCCTGAAGAAAGAGATCAACCTGGAACTGGTCGGCGAAGAAACCGACCTGGACAAGAACCTGGTCGAGGCCCTGGCCGATCCGCTCGTGCACCTGGTGCGCAACGCGGTCGACCACGGCATCGAAGGACCGGCCGAGCGTGAAGAGAACGGCAAGTCCCGTGCGGGGCGCGTAGTGCTCTCCGCCGAGCAGGAAGGCGACCATATCCTTCTGTCGATCTCCGATGACGGCAAGGGCATGGACGCGGATCTGCTGCGCAACAAGGCCGTGGAAAAAGGTCTGCTGGACCGCGACGCGGCCGATCGCCTGACCGAGACCGAGTGCTTCAACCTGATCTTCGCCCCGGGTTTCTCCACCAAGGCCGAGATCTCCGACATCTCCGGTCGCGGTGTGGGCATGGACGTGGTCAAGACCAAGATCAGCCAGCTCAACGGCACGCTGAACGTCTTCTCGACCAAGGGCCAGGGCTCCAAGATCGTCATCAAGGTCCCCCTGACCCTGGCGATCATGCCGACACTGATGGTGATGCTGGGCAACCAGGCCTTCGCCTTCCCGTTGGTCAACGTCAACGAGATCTTCCACCTCGACCTGTCCCGCACCAACGTGGTGGATGGCCAGGAAGTGGTGGTGGTGCGCGACAAGGCGCTGCCGCTGTTCTACCTCAAGCGCTGGCTGGTGCCCAATGCGGCCCATGTGGAGCAGGGGGAGGGGCATGTGGTGATCCTCTCGGTGGGCACCCAGCGCATCGGCTTCGTGGTCGATCAACTGGTGGGCCAGGAAGAGGTGGTCATCAAGCCACTGGGCAAGATGCTGCAGGGAACGCCCGGCATGTCCGGGGCGACCATCACCGGCGACGGCCGCATCGCGCTCATCCTCGATGTGCCCAGCATGCTCAAGCGCTACGCCCGTCGCGGGCTCTGAGTCGGTCGGGTACGAGCGGCGTCGGGCCCGTGCCCGGCGCCATCGGGTGGCCTGCGCCGCCCAAGGTTAGGAGTTTCAACGTATGCCGGTAAAAGTACTGGTGGTGGACGATTCCGGCTTCTTCCGGCGTCGGCTCAAGGAGATCCTGGCGGCCGATCCCAACATCTCGGTGGTGGGCACGGCCAGCAACGGGCGCGAAGGGGTCGACCAGGCCCTGGCGCTGCGACCCGATGTCATCACCATGGACTACGAGATGCCGATGATGGACGGCATCACCGCGGTCCGCCACATCATGCAGAAGTGCCCGACCCCGGTGCTGATGTTCTCCTCGCTCACCCATGAAGGCGCCCGGGTCACCCTGGACGCCCTGGATGCCGGCGCGGTCGACTACCTGCCCAAGAATTTCGAGGACATCTCGCGCAATCCGGCCAGCGTGCAGAAGCTGCTGTGCGAGAAGATCCATCATATCGCCCGGTCCAATCGGCGCTTCGCCGTAGCGCCCAGCGTCGCGCCGGCAGCGCCCGCAAGCGCCGCTGCGGCGCCGGCCACGGCTCGCCCGGCAGCGCGTCCGGCTGCGCCTAGCGGCGCTGCAGCGGGTCATGCACCCGCCGCCCCGGCTTCGCCGCCGCCCAAGCGCAAGCACTATCGCCTGGTAGCCATCGGCACTTCCACTGGCGGGCCGGTGGCTCTGCAGCGGGTGCTCACCCAGCTGCCAGCCAACTTCCCGGCGCCTCTGGTGCTGATCCAGCACATGCCTGCCGCCTTCACCAAGGCCTTCGCCGAGCGCCTGGACAAGCTTTGCCGCATCAGCGTCAAGGAAGCCGAGGACGGTGACCAGTTGCGTCCGGGCCTGGCCCTGCTGGCACCGGGTGGCAAGCAGATGATGGTGGATGGCCGCGGCATGGTGAAGATCCTGCCCGGTGACGAACGCCTCAACTACAAGCCCTGCGTCGACGTGACCTTTGGCTCCGCGGCCAAGGCCTATGCCGACAAGGTGCTGGCGGTGGTCCTGACCGGCATGGGCGCCGACGGCCGCGAAGGCGCCCGGATGCTCAAGCAGGTCGGCAGCCAGGTGTGGGCCCAGGACGAAGCCAGTTGCGTCATCTACGGCATGCCCATGGCCATCGCCAAGGCCAATCTGGCCGACGCCATCTATGGCCTGGACGACATCGGCAGACACCTGACCGAGGCCTGTTCGTGACGGCAGGCGTTCTCCGGCCAGAAGGGCATTGAGCGTGGATGTTCTCAGTCTTATCGGCATCCTGCTGGCCTTTACCGCCATCATGGGCGGCAACCTGCTGGAGGGCGGCTCCTTTACCGCCTTGGCCAATGGCCCGGCGGCATTGATCGTGGTCGGCGGCACCCTGGGTGCCGTCCTGCTGCAGACCCGCCTGCCGGTGCTGCGGCGCGCCCTGACCATGCTGGCCTGGATATTCATGCCGCCGCGGCTGGACCTCACCGGCGGTATCCGCAAGGTGGTCAACTGGAGCAACGTGGCGCGCAAGGAAGGTCTTCTGGGGCTCGAGCCCCTGGTCGCCCGCGAAGCCGATCCCTATGCCGCCAAGGGCCTGCAGCTGCTGGTGGATGGCACCGAGCCCGAAGCCCTGCGCAGCATCCTCGAGGTGGACCTCTACGGCCAGGAAGACCGCGACATCGCCGCCGCCAAGGTCTATGAGGCCATGGGCGGCTATGCGCCCACGGTGGGCATCATCGGCGCGGTGATGGGCCTGATCCACGTCATGCAGAATCTTGCCGATCCCTCGCAACTGGGCAGCGGCATCGCCGTGGCCTTCGTGGCCACGATCTATGGTGTCGGCTTCGCCAACCTGCTGTTGCTGCCCGTCGGCAACAAGCTCAAGGCGCTGGCGCAGCAACAGTCCCGCTACCGGGAAATGCTGCTGGAAGGGCTGATGTCCATCGGCGAGGGCGAAAATCCCCGCTCCATCGAAATGAAGCTGCAAGGTTTTCTGGACTAGGAGGACGCCGCATGCCTCGTCGCCGCCGCCGTCCCGAAGAGCACGAGAACCACGAACGCTGGCTGGTCTCCTACGCGGACTTCATCACCCTGCTGTTCGCCTTCTTCGTGGTCATGTATTCCATTTCCTCGCTGAACGAAAGCAAATACAAGGTGCTCTCGGACAGCCTGTCGGGCATCTTCAGCCAGCCGGAGCGTTCGCTCAAACCCATCCCCCTCGGCGACCAGCGTCCCGCCGGCGTGACGCCGACGGTGATGGATGCCAGCGCCGCCCAGCCGGCCAAGGGTACCCCCAGCGATCCGCTGCAGCAGATCGCCGACAGTGTGCGGGCCACCTTCGGCGATCTCATCGCGGGCGATCAGCTGAACATCAAGGCCAGTGAGATGTGGCTGGAAATCGAGCTCAGCTCCAACCTGCTGTTTGCCAGCGGCGATTCCCTGCCGAGCAATCCCGCCTTCGGCCTCATGGAGAAGGTGGCCAAGATTCTGGCACCCTTCAAGAATCCGATTCAGGTCCAGGGCTACACGGACGACCGGCCGATCAGCACGGCGTTGTATCCCACCAACTGGGAGCTGTCGGCAGCCCGGGCCGCCAGTATCGTGCGCCTGCTGATCGGCAATGGTATCGCGCCGCAACGCCTGGCCGTGGTGGGCTATGGCGCCTATCAGCCGGTGGTCGACAACACCAGTGACGTCAACCGCGCCCGCAATCGGCGGGTGGTGCTGCTGATCTCGCGCAATCTCGATCTGTTCCGGCCGCAGAGTACCTTGCAAAATCCGTCGACTGGCACACAATCTGCAGCATCGCCTGGAGAACGGGCGCCCGGGGTGGCGCCTGTCAAATCTTCGTCGCCGGCCCCTACGCCGGCACCTTGACCCGGCTGGTCGTGTCGTCGGGAGGAAGTCTGCACATGAGAGTCTGGGCTGTCGCCAATCAGAAGGGTGGGGTGGGCAAGACCACCACCACCGTTGCCCTCGCCGGGTTGCTCGGCGATGAGGGCAAGCGCGTCCTGCTGGTGGATCTCGATCCCCACGGTTCCCTGACCAGCTATTTCGGTCAGGATCCGGACAGCCTCGAACACAGCGTGTTCGACCTGTTCCAGCACGGGGGTCAGGTTCCGGAAGGGCTGCCGCAGCGGCTGCTGCTGCCCACCAGCCATCCGCAGCTGTCCATGCTGCCATCCAGCACGGCCCTGGCCATCCTGGAGCGGCAGTCGCCTGGCCAGAGCGGCCTGGGGCTGGTGATCTCCAAGAGCCTGGCGCAGCTGTGGAACGACTTCGATCACGTGCTGATCGACAGTCCGCCGCTGCTCGGCGTCCTCATGGTCAATGCCCTGGCGGCCAGCCAGCATCTGGTGATTCCCACCCAGACCGAATTCCTCGCGCTCAAGGGGCTCGAACGCATGGTCAACACCCTGACCATGATCAACCGTTCGCGCAAGCAGGCGCTGCCCTACACCATAGTGCCGACCCTGTTCGACCGCCGCACCCAGGCCTCCATCGGTACGCTCAAGGTCCTGCGCAACACCTATCCGGCCCAGCTGTGGCAGGCCTTCATCCCCATCGATACCCGGCTGCGCGATGCCAGTCGCTCCGGCCAGGTGCCGTCGCGCTACGAGCTGAACAGCCGCGGCGTCATCGCCTATCGGGCGTTGCTGCGGCATCTGCTCGACGGTGCGCCCAGCAGCCAGGTCGCCTGATTCAAGTTTTCCACTCCGCCGGCCGATAGGCTGGACAACTCACTCACGTAGATCGCCATGAGCCAACCGACGTCCCTCGACAATCGTCCTCAGCGTGTCCTCCAGGGCTATCTCGATGCCCTGCTGCTGGACGCGTTCCTGGAACTGCCGACTGCCGAAGCCACGCCTGTCGTGGCGCCGGTGGTGGTGCCGGCCGCGCCGATCGCCAGCGTGAGCGAAGACGAATTCGCCGCCGCGGTACGCGAAGAACTCGAGCGGGATGCCGCACGGCAGCCGCGGGTCGTGCCGCTGGCCGCCCGGCGTCCCGCGGTCGCCCTGGCCGAGCGCGTCCTGCCCGAGGTCCTGCTGCCTGCACCCCAGCCGCTGCTCGCGCCCGAAACCGATATCGAACTGGACTGGCGCGTCCCCGAACTGGCACCGGTCGCCGAGCCGGCCCGTCCGGCGGTGGAAGGCATCGCCGTGGGTACCCCGGTGACGCAGCCGGTGGCAGCGGCTGGCGTACCGCCCAGCGCCGTGCATCTCGACGGTCGCCCGGAGTGGGGTGAAGAGCCCTTCGAATGCCTGCTGTTCGACGTCGCCGGCCTGACCCTGGCCGCGCCCCTGGTGTGCCTGGGTTCCATCTATCCGCTGGCCGACGAAGAGTTGACGCCGCTGTTCGGTCAGCCAGACTGGTTCCTGGGCCTGCTACCCTGCCAGGCAGGTAATCTGCGTGTGCTCGACGCGGCGCGCTGGGTGATGCCCGAGCGTTACCGTGACGACTATCGCGAGGGGCTGAAATTCGTGATATCGCTGCAAGGTCTGGATTGGGGCCTGGCCGTGCACGGCGTCAGCCATTCGGTACGTCTGGATCCCGCCGAGGTCAAATGGCGGAACCAGCGCGCTACCCGGCCGTGGCTGGCCGGTACGGTGATCGATCAGATGTGTGCGCTGCTGGATGTGGCGGCGCTCGCTGAACAGGTGGTGGGTGGCCGTCGCTAGGGCTGCCCGCTGCAACTAACCGGCGGGTTCGCCCGCTTCGCCGCACGTGCGGTATTTGACGAGGCTAGGGAACATGAAAAAAACGTCCGCACAGGGTTCCGAAGATCCGGTCCTGCAATGGGTCACCTTCCGCCTGGATAACGAGACCTACGGCATCAACGTGATGCAGGTCCAGGAAGTCCTGCGCTACACCGAAATCGCTCCGGTCCCGGGTGCGCCGAGCTATGTGCTGGGCATCATCAACCTGCGTGGCAACGTGGTGACGGTGATCGACACCCGTCAGCGCTTCGGTCTGCTACCCACCGAGGTCACCGACAACACCCGTATCGTCATCATCGAGGCCGACAAGCAGGTCGTTGGCATCCTGGTCGACAGCGTGGCCGAGGTGGTCTACCTGCGGCAGTCGGAGATCGAGACCGCACCGAACGTCGGCAATGACGAATCCGCCAAGTTCATCCAGGGTGTGTGCAACAAGAACGGCGAGCTGCTGATCCTGGTCGAGCTCGACAAGCTGATGACCGAAGAAGAGTGGTCGGAGCTGGAAAGCATCTGATGCTCGTCGGGCTGATCCTGCTCAGCGTCGCCCTGGGGCTGGCCTGTGCCGGCCTTGGCGGTTGCTGCTGGCTGCTCTGGCAACGCCAGCAGCAGCAGGCGGCCAAGCTGGCCGAGCGGGAGGCCCTGGTCGACAAGCGCATGCAGATCCTGCTCAAGCGCCTGGAAACCTACCAGGCCGGGCAGGTACGCATGGGTGAACAGGTGCAGGGACTGGCCAAGGTGGTGGCGCCCTTGCCCGATCGGTTGACCCAGATCGAGCAGAGCGACCCCACCAGTCTGTCGTTTTCCCAGGCTGCGCGCCTGGTGGGACTGGGCGCCAGCGCCGACGATCTCACCCAGGCCTGTGGTCTGTCCCAGGCCGAAGCCGAGCTGGTGGCCCGGCTACACCGACAGCGCCAGCAGCGTTCCGGCTAGGAGCCGCTGACGCCGCCTGCGCGGGATCGCCGCCTCAGCTGACGATCCAGTGGTAGAGCGCGATCACCACCAGCACCGCCAGCACTGGCTTGGCAATGCGATAGGCCTTGGGATGGCGCCGCTTGAATTTCTTCACGCCGCCACCGATACGATCCCCGAATCTCTTGCTGAAGGCATAGGCCTGGTTGATGCCGCCGACGCGTTCGCCTTCGACGTTCTGCGGCGCCGTGGCGCTGCCCAGGAAGCGGCTGACCGCCTGGTTGACGCGGGTCAGCAGGCGATTGCGCAGCGGCCGCTCGACGTCGCAGAAGAGGATGACCCGGGTCTGGTCGGTCTCGTTCTTCACCCAGTGCACATAGGTCTCGTCGAACATCACGTCCTCGCCGTCGCGCCAGGCATAGGGCTGGCCGTCGACATAGATGCGGCAGGCATCCGAGTTGGGCGTGGCCAGACCCAGGTGGTAGCGCAGCGAGCCGCCGAAGGGATCGCGATGGGGATTCAGGTGGCTGCCGCCCGGCAGCAGCGCGAACATGGCGCCCTTGACGTTGGGGATCTGCCGCACCAGCTCCACGGTGCGCGGGCAGAGGGTCTGGGCGGAGGGCAGCGGCTCGCCGTACCAGGTCAGGTAGAAGCGCTTCCAGCCCTTCTTGAAGAAGGAACCGAAGCCGGCATCATTGTCCTTTTCCGCCGCGCGGATGTAGCCCTCGTCGAACAGCCGCAGGGCCTCGACGCGAATCTCCTGCCAGTTGTCCTTGAGCACATCCAGCTCGGGAAAGCGGCTGCGATCCAGATAGGGCTTGGACGGCACGCTGGAGAACAGGTACATCAGGGCGTTGTACGGCGCGAACACCGCCGAGTGGTTGACCAGCTGACGCAGGAAGGGCAGGCGAGCGCGTCCGCGAAGGTGAACGAAAAGCACGCTGGCGACGAAGAGCAGGACGATCGCTAAGGTAATCATGGGCGAATTGTGATCGGCAGCGCCCGAACCAGGGGCGGATAGGTCATGACCGCATTATTTCACCCCAGAGAAAGGCTTGCACTCGGTTCGTCGGCTGCGCAGGATGGACACCCTGGCGCGCGGCCGCTTCCGAGCTGCGCCCCCTTGGATGATCTAGACGAGTCGTATCGATGAGCATGTCCCTACGCGACCAGCTGCTGAAAGCCGGATTGGTCAATGAAAAGCAGGCCAAGCAGGCCGTCAAGCAGAAGCAGAAGCAGAACCGCATGGAGCATCGCGGGCAGGCGGAAAAGGATCGCTCCCAGGAGTTGGCCGTCCAGCAGGCCCAGGCGGAAAAACTGGCCAAGGACCAGGAGCTCAATCGCGCTCAGGAAGAGAAGAAGAAGCGCAAGGCCGAGCAGGCGCAGATCAAGCAGCTGATCGAAACCAGCCGCCTGCCCAAGCTGACCACCGAGGACTACTACAACTTCGTCGACGACAAGAAGGTCAAGCGCCTGTCGGTCAACGTCATGATGAGAGACAAGCTCAGCAAGGGCAGTCTGGCCATCGTGCGCTACGAAGGCCGCTACGAGGTGGTGCCCCGGGCTACCGCCGAACGCATCCAGGAGCGCGATCCCAAGCGGGTGGTGCTGCTCAACGTGCAGAGCGGCGAGCCTGATCCGGACGATCCCTACGCCGCCTACCAGGTGCCGGACGACCTGATGTGGTGAGTGGCCTGGTCAGGCCTTCTGCCTGACCAGCATGTAGATGCGGTAGACGGCGATGCTGGGGATCAGCTGCAGGAAGCCCGACAGGGTCTGCAGCACGATCTCCGGCACCGCGGCCTCGGCGAAATGCCGGGTGATCCAGGCGTCGAGCAGCCAGGCCGGCAGGACCGTGGCCAGGATGCACGCCAGCAGGGTGAAGAAATGCCCGCGGCTCAGCCGGAAGCTGCCGCGCAGGGCGTCCAGCGGCGCCCGTCCCTCCAGGACCAGCAGGTTCTCGGCAAAGGCCAGCTTGGCCATGATCAGAAAGCCCGGCACGATCAACAGCGAAAATCCCAGCATCACCAGCCCCGAGGTCACGGCGGCGAGGACGGCGAAGCGCGGCCAGAGCAGCAGGGCGGCGCCCCATACGCCGCTCAGGCGCGGGGTGTTGCCCTGGGTGCGCGCCTCCAGAAAGATCAGCAGTGCGGCGGTGTAGAGCGGATAGCAGAGCAGACTGACCAGCATGTCCCACAGGCCGCCGTTGGCGCCGAAGCGCTCCAGCACCTGATAGCGCAGCAGGGCTTCGAGCAGCAGCCAGGGCAGGGTGAGGACGGCCAGGGGGCGCAGATTGCGGGCAAAGAAGGACAGCGAGTCGCGCAGGATATCGACAGGGTTCATGCAACGCTTCCAGACGGGCAGGGGGGCAGTCTAGCAGGGCGACCCGCTCGCTCGCAGGCGTTCGAGCATGGCCGCGGTGGAGGTGACGGTGGCGTACTCGCCGTGCAGGTTGGCCATGGCCATCGCATGGACCTCCTCGGCACTGCGGGGCCGCCCGGCGAAGTCGGTCTTGGCGAAGGTGTAGCAGGCGTCTTCGGCGACCCAGGTGGTGAAGTCCAGATTGCCGGCGCTGCGGGCCGTGGACTCCACCGAATTCTCGCTGGCCACGCCGCAGATCAGCAGCGACGCGATGCCGCGCTGATGCAGCCAGCGCTCCAGCCCGCTGTTGGCGAAGGCGTCCGGGACCTGCTTGTCGAACACCGGCTCGCCGGGCAGGGGCGCCAGGGCCGGCTGGAATTCCACGCCGGGCTGCCCTGGCCAGAACACCGAACGCGGATCGCGCGACAGGTGCCGGACATGCAGCAGGGGCGCGTGGGCCTGGCGCCAGGCCGCCAGCAGCTCGGCCAGGCGCTGCTCGGCTTCGGGGTGGTTGCGTGGGCCCAGGTGCGGGGCGCGGATGCCCTGTTGCTGGTCGATCAGGATGAGCAGGGGCGGCATGCGCAGGCCTCGCGGGCAAAGACTCAGACTCCCGCAGCGCCGGCCGGTTGTCCAGTCCTGGACGCCACCCGGAACTCCCTGGCAGGGCCGCTCTTCAGATGGGAAGGGCGCCAGTGGCCTCTGGCTGAACCTGTGCTGAATGCCTTGCGAACGCAACTTGAAAAGCAACCGCTGCGCCTTTATCTGGCATAACAGTGCGCAGCCTTGCGCCTTTCGACATCCAGGCCGTTCCTCGGGGAAGGCCGCCAGTAGACCGTCTGCGGGAGGGTCATCATGCAACGCGAAGAAAGCCAGCTGATCGAAGGTCTGTTCGACCGTCTCAAGACCACGGAAGCCCAGACCGCGCCCCGTGACCGGGAAGCCGAGGCGCTGATCCAGCAGCGCCTGCGCGAGCAGCCCGCGGCACCCTACTACATGGCCCAGGCGATGCTGATCCAGGAAGCCGCCATCAAGCGGCTGGACCAGCGCGTCCGCGAACTGGAAAGCCAGATGGCCCAGGTCCAGCAGAATCGCCCGAGCAGCGGTGGCTTCCTGTCCAGCCTCTTCGGTGGCGGTAGCAGCCAGCCAGCGGGCGGTCAGGCAGCGGCCAACGCGGCGCCGTCGCGTGGCTGGAATGATCCGGGTCCGGCGGCGTCGCGGCCCGCCAATCCGGGGTATGCCCAGCCCAATCCAGGGTATGCCCAGCCCAATCCCGGCTATGGCGCACCCCAGGCAGCGCCCTCGCGCATGGGCGGTTTCATGGGCGGTGCGCTGCAGACGGCGGCCGGGGTAGCCGGTGGCGTGCTGGCGGCTCAGGCGATTTCGGGCCTGTTCCACCATTCGCAACCCGAGGAGATCGTCAACGTCATCAATGAGACCCCGGCTGCCGACCAGGGCCTGGCCGATGCCGGCTCCCAGGGAGGCTGGGCGGACAACGCCAGCTACGACAATGGCGGCGGATTCCAGGACGCCGGTGGCTATCAGGATAACGGGGGCTTCCAGGACGCTGCCGACTATGGCGATACCGGCGGCGGTGGCGGCTTCTTCGACGACAGTGGCGACGACGACTCCTTCATCTGACGGGGCGTCGCTCCGCCAGCCCTGGTGCCGCGAGGCGCCGGGGCTTTTTTCTGCGTGCCGTCAGCCGGGCAGGAGCGGCAGGGGGCGCTCGAAGGGCGTCGACAGCACCACCACGGTACGGCTCATGCCGAACTGGTTCAGCTGATCGATGAGGCTCTCCAGTTTACCCATGTCGCGTACGGCGACGCGCAGCATCAGGCAGTCTTCACCCGTGACCCGGTGGCAGGCGAGCAGCTGGGGCAGGGCCTCCAGCTTCTTCAATACCGGGCCCTGACTGGTGCTGTGCAGGCGCAGGGAGATCAGGCATTCGGTGCCATAGCCCAGGGCGCGGCGATCGATACGGGCGCCATAGCCGGTGATGATCCCGGCGTCTTCCAGCTTGGCGATGCGCTCGGCGATGGCTGGCGCGGAGAGTCCCAGCCGGCGACCCAGGTCCGCGTAGCTGGCGCGGCCCTCCACCAGCAGCAGGTCGATGAGACGGCGATCGATATGGTCCATGTCCGTTCCCCTGCCTTCGAATCGAAGGTCTTTGCTCCTAAAGTCTGCTGAATCAAAGCCTGATCGGCCCTTTATCCCCTGACTGTATCTTAGCCGTCCCGGCGTGCGCTCCTACAATGGCTGCCTGACCCCTCAGGAATCCCTCGCGCATGGACACCTCCGCCTCGCCCTGCCTCGCGCCGCGCCTACCTCGCTGGCTGCCCCTGCTGGCGGCCTTTTTCGCGCTCTATGTGGTCTGGGGTTCCACCTATCTGGTGATCCGCATCGGCGTGGCCCACTGGCCACCGCTGCTGATGGCGGGGCTGAGGTTCCTGATCGCCGGAAGCCTGCTGCTGGGCTGGCTGCGCCTGCGCGGAACCCCCTGGCCGACGGCGCGCGAGACCGCCGCGGCCGCGGTGATCGGCATCCTGCTGCTGGGTATCGGCAACGGCGGCGTGACCCTCGCCGAGCACTGGGGCGTGACCTCCGGCATCGCGGCCTTGTCGATCGCCACGGTGCCGCTGTTCACCC
The DNA here is from genome assembly GCF_026544185.1 of Pseudomonas sp. GM_Psu_1. Classification (NCBI taxonomy): domain Bacteria; kingdom Pseudomonadati; phylum Pseudomonadota; class Gammaproteobacteria; order Pseudomonadales; family Pseudomonadaceae; genus Pseudomonas; species Pseudomonas sp. GM_Psu_1. The sequence continues at coordinate 71,349 of NZ_JALNUX010000007.1, read as the reverse complement.
TGCTGTTCGGCCTGCTCTGGGGACAGCGCAATACCCTGCTGGAATGGGCCGGCATCGCCCTGGGTCTGGTGGGGATAGCCCTGCTCAACCTGGGCGATACCATGAGCGCCACGCCCCTGGGTGCGGCGGTGATCCTGCTCGCCGCGGCGGCCTGGGCCTTCGGCTCGATCTGGAGTCGCTACCTGCCGTTGCCACGGGGAGCCATGGCCAGCGCCGTGGAGATGCTGGTGGCCGGTGCGGCGCTGCTCGGCGCCAGCTACCTCAGCGGTGAGCGCCTGCAGCACTGGCCGGCTCTGGGCGGCTGGCTGGCCTTGGGCTATCTGGTGGTGTTCGGCTCCCTGATCGCCTTCAGCGCCTATCTCTATCTGCTGGGGCGGGTACGACCGGCGGCCGCTACCAGCTATGCCTACGTCAATCCGGTGGTGGCGGTGCTGCTGGGCACCCTGTTCGTCGGTGAACGGATCGGGCCGGCGGAGATGCTGGCCATGCTGGTCATCGTCGGCGCCGTGGTGCTGATTGGGCTGCCGCAGTGGCGACGGCGCTGAGAGCCTGATCAAAGTCTGCTGCGCGTCGGCCAAACTGCGTTGAAAATGGCCTGGAAGGCCAGCCCCGTCGGAATGCTCATTTACCGCTCGTAAACTCCGCTTCCTCAGCCATTTTCGCCTTGCTTGGCTCTAGCTCGCGAGACGTTGAACAGGCTCGGAGGGCAGGCTAGGCTGGCGCGTCATCCAAGCGGAGTCCGCCATGAGCCAAGCAGTCACCCCCGCCTTTGCCGAAGAGCCGCTGGAGGCCAACGAGATCCGCGTTCTCGGCAGCCTCATCGAAAAGCAGCTGACCACGCCGGAAAGCTATCCCCTGACCCTCAATGCGCTGGTGCTGGCCTGCAACCAGAAGACCAGTCGCGAGCCGGTGCTCAATCTGACCCCGGGCGAGGTGGGACAGGGGCTGCGGCGCCTGGAAGAACGCGGTCTGGCGCGCCTGGTGATGGGTAGTCGGGCGGATCGCTGGGAACAGCGGCTGGACAAGGCCCTGGAGCTTCCGCCACCCCAGTCGGTGCTCTGCGCGCTGCTGTTCCTGCGCGGACCCCAGACCCTGGGGGAATTGCTGGCCCGCAGCGGCCGGATGCATGCCTTCGACGACACCGAGCAGGTGCGTCACCACCTGGAGCGGCTGATCGCCCGTGGCCTGGCCACCGGTCTGGGGCGGCAACCCGGCCAGCGCGAAGAGCGCTATCTGCATCTGTTCGGCAACGCCGCGGAACGCGATGCCCAGGTCGCGCAACTGGGTAGCGCCGCCGAAGCCAGTGCGTCCGCGGGTGGGCGAGAAGGACGGCTGGAGGCGCTGGAAGCCCGGCTCGCCGCGCTCGAAGAGCGGCTGGCGCGCCTGGAGGAAGGCGCTCAGCGCGGATAGAGCGGCGGCAGGGTGTCGTGCACGGCCGCGGGCGTCAGCGGCGGCAGGGCATTGATCGCCTGCCACAGCGTCTCGCCCTGCCAGCGCTGACCGGCTTCGCTGTAGAGCGCGCCGTTGAGGTCATCAAGGGCCGCGGCCAGGGGTTCGAAGCGCGCGCCCATGGCCGCCAGGGTCTCCGGCTGCTGTCGTGCCCAGGCGTCCAGGGCGTGGCGGGTCGCGTGGGGGTCGTTGCTCTGACAGGCGCGGCGCAGCTCTTCGCGCTGCAGGCGGCTGTCGAGATCGGGCACCGTCGGCAGGACCGCCGGCTGCCGGCGGGCGCGCCACCAGAGGCCGAAGCCGAGCAGGGTGGTCAGGGCGAAAAAGGCCGTGGCCAGCTGCCAGCGCCAGAGGCCGCGGTCATTGCCGCTTATCTTGGCCGCGGCGGTCGCCACCGGCTGCAGCGTCGGATCCTCGGCGACCACCAGGGTCTGGGCGGGCAGGGTGGCGCGTTCGAGGGTGTCGGTCTCGGTGTTCCACCAGACCACCTCCACCGGCGGCAGGACCTTGTCCCCCGTGGAGGTGGGAATCAGGGCGACACGCTCTTCGCGTTGCCCGACCAGCCCACGCGCCTGGGTCTGCATGGACAGCCGCGGCTGTTCGGCATAGCGCTTCACCCCCTCGGTCTCGGGCAGCACCAGTGGGGGCAGCTGGCCAGGCGCCAGGCCTTCGGCACGCACCTGCAGGGTGCGGGTCAGGGCACTGCCTTCGCGGGCCTCTGCCGGGGCGGGATTCCATTGCTGCGTCAGGGTCAGGTTGCGCGCCGGCACCCAGGGCGTCTGTGGCGGATAGCTGGCGGGCTGTGGCAGGACTTCGAGGGTCAGGGCCGGCGTGCGCAGCTGGATCGGCTGGCCGGCCCTGGAGCTGTCGTCGAGACCGCCGGCCAGGGTGGCGCTGAAGGTCTGGGGCGGCAATACCAGGGTGCCGCTCTGCAACGGATGGATGGCGTAGCGCCACTCGATCACGCCATGGCGTACGCCCTCGACGTCACGTTCGTAGACCTGCGGCGTACCGAGCAGATCCACCCGCGCCTCGCTGGGATTGGGCGGGGTGAGCACATGATCGTCATAGAGCGCCACGGCGTGGTAGAGGCGAATGGTCAGGATGGTTTCCGCCTGCACATAGAGCCGGGTGCGCTCCACCGAGGCTTCCAGATAGACCGGCTCACGGGCCTGGCGTTTGGCGGCGCTGGCCTCCACGGTGACGGTCAGCGGCTGGCTGCGGGCGCCGTCGAGGGTCAGGGCGGGAATGGTCAGGGCACCGCTGGCCTTGGGTTGCAGGGTGACGTTCCAGCGGGTGGTCACCCGCTCGCCGGGCGGCAGGCTGTTCTGGCGGACCCCGAGCACCCGGAAGTCCTGCTCCAGCGGGCCGAGATCGGGCTTGCCGAACTGCGCTGGATCGGTGGTTTCGAGAATGAGTTCGAGCGTCTCGTTCTGGCTGAGCTGAGTGCGCTCCAGGCGGGCGCTGAGGTCCGCCGCCTGCACCAGGGGCGCGAGCAGCGCGAGGGGCAGCAGCAAGGGATAGGCCTTCATTGCAGCGCGTTCTCCTCGCGTTGTTGTTGCTGGTACCAGAACTTGCGGCGCAGCAGCTCGGCCGGGTTGTCGGGAATCTCGCGCAGCCACTGTTCGGCGGCCTGACGCTGTTCCTCCGCCAGGGGATCTTCGGCGTAGGACGGACTGACGAGCCAGTCCGCGCCGGCCTGGGTCTGCTGCTGCGGGCTGGCCGCAGCGGCCGCGGTGGACGGCGGGGTACTGCTGGCCGGCTCGTCCGCCTGGGCGCTGCTCTGACTGGCGCTCTGGGCCTGGCGACTGCGGGCGGCGGCCTCGGCCTGGGCCGCGGCACGCTGGGCGAGCAGTCGTTCGAGGCGGTTGCGATTGCGCAGGGCGGGGGTCAGATCCGGACGCAGCACCAGCGCCGCCCGGTAGGCGCGCAGGGCCTCGTCCAGGCGTCCGGCCATGGCCAGGGCATTGCCGCGATTGTAGTGGCCGTCCGCCGAGGGATCCCGGGCGAAGGCCGCGGCGGCGCCGCTGAAGTCGCCGGCGCGATAGAGCGCCACGCCGCGCCAGCGCTCGTCGGTAAAGAGGTCGGCGGCCGCGCCAGCCTGGTCGTCGGCCAGCAGCTGCAGGGCCTGCTGGTCGCGGCGCAGCCAGAGATCGTCCCAGCTGCCAGCCTGCGCCGGGGGCGGCGTCAGCAAGAGGCAGAAGGGCAGGCACAGCAGCCAGCCGCGGCGTGCGCCACAGGCGACCAGGACCAGCAGGGGCAGGAGCAGCAGGTAACCCTGGTCGCGCCAGTCGGAAGGTCCCTGACCCTCGCTGGCCCGCACATCGTCGGGTCGCTCCAGCAGACCGAGGCGACGCAGGTCGCTGTCATCGCGTTGCAGGCGCTGATAGCGGCCACCCAGCTCGCGGGCGACGTCCTGCAGGCGGCCTTCGGCCAGGCGGGCGATGCGGATGCCGCCGGCGGCGTCGCTCAGGTAGTTGCCGGTCTCGGCGGCCACCGGGGCGCCCTGGGGCGTACCCGGGCCGAGGATCGCCAGCTGGCGCAGCCGACCCTGCAGCTGGCGCTCGAGGCCCAGCCGCTCGCGGTCGTCCAGGTCGCTGGCGATGAGCAGTAGCCGGGCGCTGGCACTGGGCGCCGGACCGAGCAGCTCCAGGGCCTGGGCGATACCCAGGTCGGCGCGCTGGCCGGGCACCGGCATGATCGACGGCCGCAACGCCTTGAGCAGGTTGTCCATGGTCGGCAGGTCGTCGGTCAGGGGCACCAGGGTATGGGCGCTGCCGGCATAGACGACGATGGCGGTCTCGCCGTCCTGGCGCGCCTTGAGCAGGTCCTGCAGCTTGCGCTGCACGGCCAGCAGGCGATTGGGGGTGACGTCGGTGGCGAGCAGATCGGGCGTCAGCGCCAAGACCACCACCAGCGGATCGTTGCGCCGAAAGTTCTGCGCTTCGCCCTGCTGCCAGCTGGGACCGGCCAGGGCCAGACAGGCCAGCACCCCGGCCAGCCCCAGCAGCACCAGCCCGAGGGGCGAGCGCTGGCGATCGCTGTCGCTGAGCAGCCAGGGTTGCAGCGCCGGGGGCAGCAGCGCCTGCCAGCGCCCGTGGCGATGCCGGCGCCGACGCAGCGAGCCGATCACCAGGGCGACCGGCACCAGGGCCAGCAGCCACCAGGGACGCAGGAGCAGCGGCAGCCAGTCGCTCATCGGGCCTTGCCTCCACGCTGCCAGCGTGTCGGCCACGGCAGGCGGCTGAGCGCCAAGGCCAAGCCGAGCAGCAGTGCCCCGGCCAGCGGCCAGGCATAGAGTTCGCGGGTGGGGCGGGCCTGGTCCGGTTGCTGGCGGATGGGTTCGAGACGATCGAGCTGGCGTGACACGGCGGCCAGCTCGGTACTGGATCTCACCCGGAAATAGGCGCCGTTGGTGACCTCGGCGAGGTGGCGCAGCATGGGTTCGTCGAGATCGCTGGGCGTCGCGCCGGCGCCCAGGGTGTCCGGATCGGCGCCGATGCCCAGGGTATAGACGCGGACCCGCTCGCTGGCCGCCAGGCTGGCCGCCACCTCGGGCGTCACCACGCCGCCGTTGCTGGCGCCGTCGGTGACCAGGATCAGGGTGCGACTGTTGTCCGGGCGCTTGCGCAGGTGCTTGACCGCCAGGCCCACGGCGTCGCCCACCGCGGTGTTGCGCCCGGCCAGGCCGATCTGGGCTTCTTCCAGGAGCGCATGCACGGTGCGCCGGTCGGCGGTCAGCGGTGCCTGCAGATAGGCCTGGGAACCGAACAGGATCAGGCCGACGCGATCGCCCTGGCGACTGTCGATGAAGCGGCCGAGCAGTTGCTTGACCAGGCTCAGGCGGCTGACGTTCTCGTCGCCCAGTTGCATGTCCGGGGTGTCCATCGAGCCGGAGACATCCACCGCCAGCAACAGATCGCGCCCGCTCACGTCCAGCGGCTGGGGTGGCCCCACCCACTGCGGACGCGCCGCGGCGGCCAGGATCAGCAGCCAGCCCAGCAGAAAGGGCAGCAGACGGCGGGCGCCGCTCAGGCCGCCGGTGTGGCGGGTGCGCCCACCCAGGTGTTCGAGTTCAGCGAGGAATTCCACCCGCAGGGCGGCCTGGCCGCTGTCGGCCGCCGGCAGGAGCACGCGCAGCGCCCAGGGCAGCGGCAGCAGCAGCCACAACCAGGGCCAGGCGAATTCAAACATGCTTGCGGATCCAGGTGGCGACGGCATCCTGCAGGCCATCGATGGCGCGGTCATCCAGCCGGCAATCCGGGCGATAGCCGCCGTCGACCAGGATCATGTAGCGCGTCAGGCCGGCCGCCGGACAGCGCGAATCGAGAAAGGCCAGCCAGTCGCGGCCGCTCAGGGTCTGGCTGAGCTGATCCGGATAGCTGGCGCGGCAGAGGCGCTTGAGCAGGGCGTTGAGCGCCTGCAACCAGGGTCCGGCCGGCGCGCCATAGGGGCGCGGCAGGCGGGCCAGTTCGGCCAGGGCGGTGGTGCGCAGATCCTCTTCGGTGGTCGCCTCGGCGAGGGGCGCGCTGACCAGCGGCCGCCGGCCATGGCGATGGCGCAGAAAGAAGCCCAGCGCCACCACTACCAGCAGCAACAGCCACCAGCCCGGCGCCGGTGGCCAGAGGGTCGGCTCCGGCGGCAACCGCAGCGGCTCCAGATTCGGCAGGCCGGGGGTCACGAGGTGTACCCCGGACGGTGCTGGCGTAGGAGGTGCCGCAACTGCTCGACCAGGTCGTCCGCCGTGGACAGCGGCAGCAGCGGAATGCCCAGGCGCAGGCTGAGTTCGGTCCAGCGTTCGCGGCGCTGCGCGGCCTGCTCGGCGTAGCCCTGGCGCACGTCGGCGCGGTCGGTGTCCAGTTCCACTTCCGCCGGACCGCTGGTGAAGCGCAGCAGGCCGGCCTGGGGCAGTTCGTGATCCAGCGGATCGGAAAGCGGCAGCAGGACCAGGTCGCTGTGCCGCGAAAGCAGCGTGAGGTGCTGCTCGGTGGCCACGTCCAGGCTGCGCTCGTCGCAGATCACCAGGGCCAGGCTGCCGGGACGCAGCACCTCGCGGGCGCGGCGCAGGACCTGGTTGAAGGTGATGCGCGGCACCTGGGCCAGGGCCGGATCCTGCAGCGCCCGATTGGCGTTGATCAGGTGATCGAAGAAACGCAGCAGATTCTGCTTGCTGCGCCTTGGCCGTACCTCGTGCAGGCGTTCGCCGCCAAAGATCATGCCGCCGATGCGGTCGTTGTGCTCCAGCACCGCCCAGCCGATCAGCGCGGCCAGGCGCCCGGCCAGTACTGACTTGAATTGCTGGCGGGTGCCGAAGAAGGTGCGCGGACTCTGCTCCAGCAGGAGATAGACCGGTCGCTCGCGTTCTTCGTGGAACAGCTTGGTATGGGGCTCGCGGGTGCGGGCGGTGACGCGCCAGTCGATGGCGCGCACGTCATCGCCGGGCTGGTAGGCGCGCACCTGGTCGAAGTCCACGCCGCGCCCGCGCAGGCGCGAGTGGTGCAGGCCGATCAGCGGACTGCGCCGTCCGGCGGCGGAAAACAGCTGCACCTCGACCACCCGGTGGCGCATCTCGATGAGCTCGGCCAGGCCCAGGGTCACGCCGTTGCGCTCGGCCATCTCAGGCCACGGCCACCAGATCGAGGATGCGCTGCACCACCCGGTCGTGGTCGATGCCGGCGGCTTCCGCCTCGAAGGACAGGATGATGCGGTGGCGCAGGACATCGAAGACCACCGCCTGGATATCCTCCGGGCTGACGAAATCCCGCCCGGCCAGCCAGGCGTGGGCGCGGGCGCAGCGATCCAGGGCGATGGAACCGCGCGGACTGGCGCCGTAGGTGATCCAGTGCGCCAGGTCCTGGTCGAAGCGCCCCGGGGTGCGGGTCGCCATGATCAGCTGGACCAGGTATTCCTCCACGGCGTCGGCCATGTACAGCCCGAGCACCTCGCGGCGGGCCGCGTTGATGGCCGCCTGGGTGACGCGCTCGGTCGGCAGGGTCTCGCCGTCCAGGGCTTCGCCACGGGCCTGGGCGAGGATGCGGCGTTCCACCGAGGCGTCGGGGTAGCCGATCTTGACGTGCATCAGGAAGCGGTCGAGCTGGGCCTCGGGCAGGGGATAGGTGCCTTCCTGCTCGATGGGATTCTGGGTGGCCATCACCAGGAAGAGGTCGGGCAGGGCATAGGAGGTGCGACCGATGCTCACCTGGCGTTCGGCCATGGCTTCCAGCAGCGCGGATTGCACCTTGGCCGGCGCCCGGTTGATTTCGTCGGCCAGCACCAGGTTGTGGAAGATCGGCCCCTGCTGGAAGGAGAAGGTCGCCGTGTCGGGACGATAGATCTCGGTGCCGGTGATGTCGGCCGGCAGCAGGTCGGGGGTGAACTGGATGCGGTGGAAATCCGCTTCCAGGCCTTCCGCCAGGTCCTTGATGGCCTTGGTCTTGGCCAGCCCGGGGGCGCCTTCCACCAGCAGGTGACCGTCCGCCAGCACTGCGATGAGCAGGCGCTCCACCAGGGTTTCCTGGCCAAGGATCTGGCTGGTGAGGTAGGTGCGAAGCACCTGCAGAGCGTCACGGTGAGCCATGGGGCATCCTGAATACGGCGCTGGAGCGGTCGAGGGTGCTGGATTTTACTGCAAGCGGCGGCTGCCGCCCATGCCTGCGCTGACGTCGCATCCAGAGCAGTCCTTGACGAAATTTTGACGAGCTCCTGCTCAGGCTGGGCGCTGGTCGGCGCGGCAGAGGTCTCGCTTCGCCCACGTCGCGGAGGCCAGGACTGGCGCGATCGCGCCGGATGGTTAAACTCCCACGCCTGCCGACCGCGCCCGAGGCCTCTGCGTGGCCGATCCCGAGCCGCTGGCCACGCGCCGCGAATCCCTGCTGCTTTTGACAAGGTGTTTTCATGTCGCAAACGGAAGTCCCCCACACCCCGCGCGCCGCTCGCATCCGCCCGGTGCCGACGCTGGGCAGCCACCTCAGCTTCGTGCTGGGTTGCGCCCTGGCGCTGATGGTCATGTTCACCCTGCTGCGCTTGGCGCTGCTGGGCTACAACACCGATCTGATCGGCGACTCGCCCTTCGCCACCTTTGCCGAGGCCTTCTTCAACGGCGCCCGCTTCGACCTGCGCCTGGTGGTCTATATCTGCGTGCCTTCGCTGCTCTGCCTGCTCAGCGCCAGAGCCATGGCCGCCCGCCGCCTGCAGGCCGGCTGGTTCACCCTGGCCGCCAGCCTCTGTCTGCTGCTGGGCGTCGGCGAGCTGAATTTCTACCGCGAATTCCACCAGCGCCTGAACAGCCTGGTGTTCCAGTACATGCAGGAAGACCTGCACACCGTCACCAGCATGATCTGGAACGGCTTTCCGGTGCTGCGGCTGCTCCTGGCCTGGGCGGTGGCGACCCTGCTGCTGGGCCTGGTGTTCTTTGGCGTGGAGCGAGCCACCCGCCGGTATGCCGCGGCGCGGCCGGCCGCCTGGTATCGCCGGGGCGCGGTGTTCCTGCTCTGCCTGGTGGTGGCCGTCATCGCCGCCCGCGGCACCCTGAGATCCGGGCCGCCGCTGCGCTGGGGCGACGCCTACACCACCGATTCCATGTTCGCCAACCACCTCGGTCTGAACGGCACCCTGACCCTGATCAATGCCGCCGAGAACAGCTTCTCCGACCATCGCGACAACAGCTGGAAGGCCACCATGCCGGCCGCCGACGCCCTGGCGGTGACCCGGCAACTGCTGCTGACCCCGCGTGACGAGCTGATCGACGCCGACAAGGCCGCCATCCGCCGGATCTACACCCCGCCCACCGACGGCCAGTTGCCCAAGGTGCGCAACGTCGTGGTGATCCTCATGGAAAGCATGGCCGGTCGCTACATCGGCGCCCTCGGCAACGAAGACGGCATCACCCCCAACTTCGACGCCCTGGCCAAGCAGGGCACGCTGTTCACCCGCTTCTTCTCCAACGGCACCCATACCCACCAGGGCATGTTCGCCACCATGGCCTGCTTCCCCAACCTGCCGGCCTTCGAGTACCTGATGCGCATGCCCGAGGGCGCGCACCAGTTCTCCGGTCTGCCGCAACTGCTCAGCACTCGTGGCTTCGACGACGTCTACGTCTACAACGGCAACTTCCAGTGGGACAACCAGTCCGGCTTCTTCAGCAACCAGGGCATGACCCGCTTCGTCGGCCGCGAGGACTTCGTGAATCCGGTGTTCATGGATCCGACCTGGGGCGTCTCCGACCAGGACATGTTCGACCGCTCGGTGCAGGAGCTGGACAAGCTGGCCAAGGCGCCGGACGGCAAGCCCTTCTATGCGCTGCTGCAGACCCTGTCCAACCACACCCCCTATGCGCTGCCCAAGGACCTGCCGGTCACCCCGGTCACCGGTCACGGCTCGCTCGACGAACACCTCACCGCCATGCGCTACGCCGACTGGTCGCTGGGTCAGTTCTTCGCCAAGGTCAAGAACGAGCCCTGGTACCAGGACACCCTGTTCGTCATCGTCGGTGACCACGGCTTCGGCAACAACGAGCAGATCACCGAGATGGACCTGTCGCGCTTCAACGTACCGCTCCTGCTGATCGGTCCGGGCGTGCAGGAAACCTTTGGCGCCCGTCGCGACACCGTGGGTAGCCAGATCGACGTGGTGCCCACGGTGCTGGCCCGCTTCGGCAAGCCGACCCAGCACCAGTGCTGGGGCCGTGATCTGCTGGGTCTGCCCCAGGGCGATCCGGGCGTGGCGGTGATCAAGCCGTCGGGCAGCGACCAGACCGTGGCCCTGGTCACGGGCGATCGCATCCTGGTCAAGCCGCGCGACCGCGACGCCGTGCTCTATCGCTATCACCTGGGCACCCAGGCCGGTGGCGAGGTGCTCAAGGGCGACGCCAGCGCGCCCGAGCTGCAGAAGCGCCTGGAGGCCTTCATCCAGACCGCGACCGCCAGCCTGCTGGGTAATACCACCGGCATGACCGACAGCAAGGCCGCCGAGGCTCAGCGGCAGTAGTCTCGTCGTCCATGAAAAAGGCCGCCCGAGGGCGGCCTTTCTTTTTTGCCGGCAGCGATCAGGCCGCGATGACCACGTCTTCGGCCTGCAGGCCCTTGTCGCGCTGGATCACCGAGAATTCAACACGCTGGCCTTCCATCAGCACCCGATGACCTTCGCCACGGATCGCGCGGAAGTGCACGAAGATGTCGTCGCCGGTGTCGCGGGAGATGAAGCCGAAGCCCTTGGAGGTGTTGAACCACTTCACCGTGCCGCGCTCGCGGTCATCGGCCAGCGGACGGGCCGGAGCGGCGGCGGCAGGGGCGGGACGCGCCGCCTGACGCGGACGAACCTCGCTGTCGGCCACCGCGGCGTTGCCCGCCGGGGCACGAAACTTTTCCGGCAGGCTGGCCAGGGCGGCGACCAGGGTCAGCCCCAGCGGCAGCAATTCGGCCGGCAGGCCGCCGATCTGCTCGAGGGGCGCCAGCAGGATAAAGGTCTGGGCCACCACGGCGATCACCAGCAGGGCGCTGGCGAGTTTCTGGGCACCGCTGCTGCGGCTGCGGGAGAAAGGCGTGAAGAGGAGGGTGGCAAGACCCAGCAGGGCCAGATGGATGGACTCGGGTTGATCGAGGGACGAGGTGTCGGACTGCAGTCCGGGAATTGCCGATAACAGGAGCGCGGCAGCGCCCACCACGACATGGACAGTAGATAACGTGTTCAATGTGAAATCACCTTGGGATAGAGAACACGGGTCTGCCGAAACTGCCGGAGCGGTGCCCGACAGCGGAGTGACCCGGCGCGAAAAGCGCGTCCTTATTTAACCCAAAAGGTGAGGGCCGCTCAATCGTGGCACCGTCGCGGGCCGCGGCCCGCGACGGCAGCCGGAGCTAGGCGGCGAGCAGGCTGCGCAGCATCCAGGCGGTCTTCTCGTGGGTCTGCATGCGCTGGGTCAGCAGATCGGCGGTGGGCTCGTCGCTGACCTTGTCCAGCAACGGGAAGATGCCCCGCGCGGTCCGCACCACGGCTTCCTGACCCTGCACCAGCAGGCGGATCATGTCCTGGGCGTCCGGCACCCCTTCCTCTTCCTTGATGCTCGACAGGCGGGCATAGGCGGCGTAGGTACCCGGCGCCGGGAAGCCCAGGGCGCGGATGCGCTCGGCGATGTCGTCCACCGCCACGGCCAGCTCGGTGTACTGGGTCTCGAACATCAGGTGCAGGGTGTTGAACATCGGCCCGGTCACGTTCCAGTGGAAGTTATGGGTCTTCAGATACAGGGTGTAGGTGTCGGCCAGGAGGCGCGACAGGCCCTCGGCGATCTGGGCACGATCCTGTTCGGCGATTCCGATGTTGATTTCCATGCTGACGGCTCCTGTGCGTCGGTTGCGAAGGGCTCCGAGGCTATCACAGAACCGCTGGCCGTTTAGCCAGTGTTCGCACGTCGAGCTGCGTGCCCGGCTACGGTAAAATCGTGACGGATGATATAGAATCTCCCGTTCAGTCGAGCGCCCGGTCTTGCCGGCCCGGCGCCTCCACGCATTCAGCCTGTTCTAGAGAAGCGAAACCACGACCATGATGCGCAGCCACTATTGCGGCCAGTTGAACGAGAGCCTGGACGGCCAGGAAATCACCCTCTGCGGTTGGGTCCACCGCCGCCGTGACCACGGCGGGGTCATCTTCCTCGACATCCGCGATCGCGAAGGCCTGGCCCAGGTGGTGTTCGATCCGGATCGCGCCGAAACCTTCGCCAAGGCCGACCGCGTGCGCAGCGAGTACGTCGTCAAGCTCACCGGCAAGGTGCGCCTGCGTCCCGAAGGCGCGCGCAACGCCAACATGGCCTCCGGCGCCATCGAGGTGCTGGGCTACGAGCTGGAAGTGCTCAACGAGGCGGAAACCCCGCCGTTCCCGCTCAACGAATACACCGATGTCGGCGAAGAGACCCGCCTGCGCTATCGCTTCATCGATCTGCGCCGTCCGGAGATGGCCGAGAAGCTGAAGCTGCGTTCGCGCATCACCTCCAGCATCCGCCGCTACCTGGACGAGAACGGTTTCCTCGACGTGGAAACCCCGATCCTGACCCGGGCCACCCCCGAGGGTGCCCGCGACTACCTGGTGCCCAGCCGCACCCACCCCGGCAGCTTCTTCGCGCTGCCGCAGTCGCCCCAGCTGTTCAAGCAGTTGCTGATGGTCGCCGGCTTCGATCGCTACTACCAGATCGCCAAGTGCTTCCGCGACGAAGACCTGCGGGCCGACCGCCAGCCGGAATTCACCCAGATCGACATCGAGACCAGCTTCCTCGATGAAAAAGACATCATGGACATCACCGAGACCATGGTGCGCAACCTGTTCAAGGAAGTCTTGGACGTCGAGTTCGGTACGCTTCCGCACATGACCCTGGCCGAGGCCATGCGTCGCTTCGGTTCCGACAAGCCGGACCTGCGCATCCCGCTGGAACTGGTGGACGTGGAAGACCAGCTCAAGGACGTCGACTTCAAGGTCTTCGCCGGTCCGGCCAACGATCCCAAGTGCCGCGTCGCCGCCCTGCGCGTACCGGGCGGGGCGAGCATGCCGCGCAAGCAGATCGACGACTACACCAAGTTCGTCGGCATCTACGGCGCCAAGGGGCTGGCCTACATCAAGGTCAACGAGCGCGCCGCCGGCGTCGAGGGCCTGCAGTCGCCCATCGTCAAGAACATCCCCCTGGACAACATCAACGTCATCCTCGACCGCGTCGGCGCGGTGGATGGCGACATCGTGTTCTTTGGCGCGGACAAGACCAAGATCGTTTCCGAGGCCCTGGGCGCGCTGCGCATCAAGCTCGGTCACGACCTCAATCTGCTGACCTGCCAGTGGGCGCCGCTGTGGGTGGTCGACTTCCCGATGTTCGAGGAAAACGACGATGGCAGCCTGACCGCCATGCACCACCCCTTCACCTCGCCCAAGTGCGGCCCGGACGAGCTCAAGGCCAACCCGGGTGCGGCGCTGTCGCGCGCCTACGACATGGTGCTCAACGGCACCGAGCTGGGCGGCGGTTCCATCCGCATCCACGACAAGAAGATGCAGCAGGCGGTGTTCGAGGTGCTGGGGATCAGCGCTGAGGAACAGGAAGAGAAGTTCGGCTTCCTGCTGGACGCCCTGAAGTTCGGCGCGCCACCCCATGGCGGCCTGGCCTTCGGCCTGGATCGCCTGGTGATGCTGATGACCGGCGCCTCGTCCATTCGTGAAGTCATCGCCTTCCCGAAGACCCAGAGCGCCGCCGACGTCATGACCCAGGCGCCCGGCGCCGTCGACGCCAAGGCGCTGCGCGAGCTGCACATCCGCCTGCGCGAGCAGCCCAAGGCGGAATAAGCCTTATCGGAGGAGGGCGCCCGGACGGGTGCCCGCCGTTTCCCTTTTCAGTGCGCCGCGGTCATCGCCGCGGCGCCGTCTTCGTCAAGACATTGGAGTAGCTTATGGCCGGTCATTCCAAATGGGCCAACATCAAGCATCGCAAAGAGCGTCAGGATGCCAAGAAGGGCAAGATCTTCACCAAGATCATCCGTGAGCTGACCGTGGCCGCGCGCCAGGGTGGCGGCGTTCCGGCCGACAACCCCCGCCTGCGCCTGGCGGTGGACAAGGCGCTGACCGCCAACATGACCCGCGACACCATCGACCGGGCCATCGCCCGGGGCGTGGGCGCCGGCGAAGGCGAGAACGTCGAGGAACTGACCTATGAAGGCTACGCCCCGAGCGGCGTCGCCATCATCGTCGAGGCCATGACCGACAACCGCAACCGCACCGCGGCCGAAGTCCGCCACGCCTTCAACAAGTGCGGTGGCAACCTGGGCACCGACGGTTCGGTGGCCTATCTGTTCGAGCGCAAGGGCCAGATCAGCTACGCCCCCGGCCTGGACGAGGACGCCCTGATGGAAGCCGCCCTGGAAGCGGGTGCCGACGACGTGGTCGCCAACGACGATGGCTCCATCGACGTCTTCACCAGCTTCGCCGACTTCATCGCCGTCAATGAAGCCCTGACCGCCGCCGGCTACAAGGCCGACGAAGCCGAGGTGACCATGATCCCCTCGACCTCCGCGACCCTGGATCTGGAAACCGCGCAGAAGGTGCTCAAGCTGATCGACATGCTCGAAGACCTGGACGACGTGCAGAACGTCTACTCCAACGCCGACATCCCCGAGGATGTCATGGCGCAGCTCGGCTGATGTCCCTCTACGAGCGCCTGCCGCCCGATGCGCCCGGTACCCTGGTGCTGGGCATCGACCCGGGTTCGCGGCTGACCGGCTTCGGCGTGGTGCGCGACACCGGGCGCGGCTGCGAGTACGTCGCTTCCGGCTGCATCCGGACCGGTAACGGTCCGTTGCCGGAGCGGCTGCAGATCGTCTATCGCGGCGTGCGCGACGTCATCGCCCAGTACGGGCCGGTCACCATGGGCATCGAGCAGGTGTTCATGGCGCGCAACGCCGATTCGGCGCTCAAGCTGGGTCAGGCTCGGGGAGCGGCCATCGTCGCCGGCGCCGAAGGTGGTCTGGAGATTTCCGAATACACCGCGAGTCAGGTCAAGCAGGCCGTGGTCGGCAACGGTGGGGCGGACAAGCAGCAGGTGATGCTGATGGTCATGCACCTGCTGCGCCTGACCGAGAAACCCCAGATCGACGCCTCCGACGCCCTGGCCATCGCCCTGTGCCATGCCCACACCCGGCAGAGCCTGGTTCCCCATGGCCTGCTGGCGACCCGCCGCCGTGGCGGTCGCCTGCGTCTCTAGCGCCATCCGCTCTCTCATCTCGCTCCAACGTTAGGAAGGTATCCCAGTGATCGGTCGTCTACGTGGCACCCTGGCGGAAAAGCAGCCGCCCCATCTCCTGCTCGACGTGGGCGGAGTCGGCTACGAGGTCGAAGTGCCCATGACGACCCTTTATCGGCTGCCGGCCCAGGGCGAAGTCGTCACATTGCATACCCACCTCGTGGTACGGGAAGATGCGCACCTGCTCTATGGGTTCGGGGAAAAACGCGAGCGAGAGCTGTTTCGCGAGCTGATCCGACTCAATGGTGTCGGCCCCAAGCTGGCCCTGGCGTTGATGTCCAGTCTCGAGGTGGATGAATTGGTTCGCTGTGTGCAAGCCCAGGACACGGCCGCCCTGGTCAAGGTGCCCGGGGTGGGCAAGAAGACCGCCGAGCGTCTGCTGGTCGAGCTCAAGGACAGGTTCAAGGCCTGGGAAAATCTGCCCGCCATCGCCCCCCTGGTCCTGCCGAACCAGGCCGCCGTCGCGGCCAGCGCCGAGGCCGACGCGGTCAGCGCCCTGGTCGCCCTGGGCTTCAAGCCCCAGGAAGCCAGCCGCGCCGTCGCCGCCGTGGAAGGGGAAGACCTTTCCAGCGAGGAACTCATCCGTCGCGCCCTGAAGGGCATGGTCTGATCCCATGATAGAAACCGATCGTCTCATCTCGGCCGGTGGCCGCGACCGCGAGGAAGTCCAGGATCGCGCCATTCGCCCGGTGCGGCTGGCGGACTACATCGGTCAGCCGGTGGTACGCGACCAGATGGGCCTGTTCATCCAGGCGGCCAAGGGCAGGGGCGAGGCCCTCGACCACACCCTGATCTTTGGCCCGCCCGGTCTGGGCAAGACCACCCTGGCCAACATCATCGCCCAGGAAATGCGGGTGTCCCTGAAGAGCACCTCCGGTCCGGTACTGGAGCGCCCGGGCGATCTCGCCGCGCTGTTGACCAATCTGGAAGCCGGCGATGTGCTCTTCATCGACGAGATCCATCGCCTCTCGCCCATCGTCGAGGAGGTCCTCTATCCGGCGATGGAGGACTACCAGCTCGACATCATGATCGGCGAAGGGCCGGCGGCGCGCTCCATCAAGCTGGATCTGCCGCCCTTCACCCTGGTCGGCGCGACCACCCGTGCCGGCATGCTGACCAATCCGCTGCGCGACCGCTTCGGGATCGTCCAGCGCCTGGAGTTCTACGGCACCGCGGACCTGGCCACCATCGTCACCCGCTCCGCCGGCATCCTCGGCCTCGCCATCGAAGCCGAGGGCGCGATGGAAATCGCCCGCCGCGCACGGGGCACGCCGCGGATCGCCAATCGCCTGCTGCGGCGGGTGCGCGACTTCGCCGAGGTGCGTGGGCAGGGCCATATCAGCCACGACATCGCCAGTCGCGCCCTCGACCTGCTGGACGTGGATGCCCAGGGCTTCGATCACCAGGATCGCCGGCTGCTGCTGACCATGATCGACAAGTTCGACGGCGGTCCGGTGGGTGTGGACAGCCTGGCGGCGGCCATCAGCGAAGAGCGTCACACCATCGAAGACGTGCTGGAACCCTATTTGATCCAGCAAGGCTATATCATGCGCACGCCGCGCGGGCGGGTGGTGACCCGGCATGCCTATCTGCACTTCGGACTCAACCTGCCGACGCGTCTGGCCCAGGGCGGTACGCCCGATCTGTTCGAGGTCAATGGTAACTAAATGCAGTTGCGAACATTTCTGATTGGCAACGGCGAGGCTAGGTTCTAGAGTATGCACGCGCAATCGCGGAGCCCGTCGCCGTCCGTCCTCAGGTGTCGTGTCTACTACGAAGATACCGATGCCGGCGGCATCGTCTATTACGTCAACTACCTCAAGTTCATGGAACGCGCCCGCACCGAGCGACTGCGCGCGCTGGGCTATGCCCAGTCCGAACTCGCCCGGGACGGTCTGCTCTTCGTCGTCCACAGCAGCGAAGCGCGCTACCATGCGCCCGCGCGGCTGGATGACGAGTTGCTGATCGGTGCCGAGGTGGTCGAAGCGAAGCGCGCCAGCCTAAGGTTTCACCAGGAGGTCCGGCGTGCTAAGGACGATGTCCTGCTCTGCGAAGGGTGGGTAACGGTCGCCTGCGTGCGTGCTGACAGCTTCAGGCCGAGGGCCATGCCCGAAGCCATGCGAACGGTTCTTGCCGGAAGTCCGGCGTCAATTCAATCAGGAGATTAAGCGTGCAACCCAACGTCGACCATACGTCCATGTGGAGCCTCATCGCCAACGCCAGTCTGGTGGTGCAACTGGTGATGCTCATCCTGGTCGCAGCCTCTGTCACGTCCTGGATCATGATCATCCAGCGTGGCAACGCCATGCGCGCCGCCAAGCGTTCCCTGGATGCCTTCGAAGAGAAATTCTGGTCGGGCATCGATCTGTCCAAGCTGTACCGCCAGGCTGGCAGCAACCCCGATCCGGATTCCGGCGTCGAGCAGATCTTCCGCGCCGGTTTCAAGGAATTCTCCCGTCTGCGTCAGCAGCCCGGCGTGGATCCCGATGCGGTCATGGAAGGTGTCTCCCGCGCCATGCGCGTGGCCATCTCCCGCGAGGAAGAAAAGCTCGAACAGGCCCTGCCGTTCCTGGCCACCGTCGGCTCCACCAGCCCCTACGTGGGTCTGTTCGGTACCGTCTGGGGCATCATGAACTCCTTCCGCGGCCTGTCCACCGCCCAGCAGGCGACCCTGGCCACCGTGGCACCCGGCATCGCCGAAGCCCTGATCGCTACCGCCATCGGTCTGTTCGCCGCCATTCCTGCCGTCGTGGCCTACAACCGTTTCGCCGCCCGCTCGGAAATGCTGATCAACCGCTACTACACCTTTGCGGATGAATTCCAGGCCATCCTGCACCGCAAAGTCCACACCAGCGACGAATAAAGAGGTATCCCATGGTCCCTCGCCGCCAGAAACGCAAGCCCGTCGCCGAGATGAACGTGGTGCCCTACATCGACGTGATGTTGGTGCTCCTCGTCATCTTCATGGTGACGGCGCCCATGCTCAACCAGGGCGTCAAGGTCGACCTGCCCAAGGTCGACAGCCAGGCCCTGCCGCAGGACAACGACAAGCAGATCCTCACCGTCTCGGTGAAAGCCGACGGTACCTACTACTGGAACGTCGGTTCCGAGGTGGATACCGATCAGAAGGCCAAGTCCTCCACCGCGGTGTCCCTGCCGCAACTGAGTCAGCAGGTCGGTGCCATCATGCGTCAGCGTGCGGACACCCAGGTGTTCATCCGCGGTGACAAGGCCGCCAACTATGGCGTCGTCGCCGGCGCCATGGGTGCCTTGCAACAGGCCGGCGTCCCCAACGTCGGGTTGATTACCGAGGCGCCTTGATGCGACACCGCGAGCGTTCGTCGTCCGAAAGTTATTTCTGGCCGGTCATCTGGGCAGTCGCCCTGCATGTGCTGATCTTCGGCCTGCTGTTTGTCAGCTTCGCCTTCACCCCTGAATTGCCCCAGTCGCGTCCGGTCGTCCAGGCGACCCTGGTCCAGCTCAAATCCAAGAGTTCGGCGCAGGTGCAGACCGAGCAGAAACTGGCGGGGGAGGCGAAGAAGACCGCGGCCAAGCAGTACGAGCAGGAACAACTGGAGCAGCGTCGTCAGCAACAGGAAGCCCAGCGCGAAGCGGCGGCGGCCAAGGCGGCTCAGCAACAGAAGGAAGCCCAGCAACAGGCCGCGGAACAAAAGAAAGCCGACGACGCTCGAAAGGCGCAGCAAGCGGAAGCGGCGGCCAAGGCCGCCGAAGCCAAGGCCGAGGCCGAGAAACAGTCCGAGGCCGCCAAGGCGGCTGCGGAAGCCAAGCAGGCCGCCGAGCAGAAGAAGCAGGCGGACATCGCCAAGAAGAAGGCTGACGAAGCAGCCAAGCAGAAAGCGGCTGAGGAAGCCGCGAAGAAGGCTGCGGCAGAGGCAGCCAAGCAGAAGTCGGCCGAAGAAGCCAAGCAGAAGGCTGCAGCCGAGGCGGCCAAGAAAGAGGCTGCTGCGGAGGCCGCCAAGAAGAAAGCGGCGGACGACGCCAAGAAGAAGGCTGCCCAGGCGGCTGCGCGCAAGGCAGCGGAAGACAAGAAGGCGCAGGCCCTCGCCGAGTTGTTGTCCGATGATACCCAGCGGCAGCAGGCACTGGCCGAAGAGCAGGGCGACGAGGTGGCATCGAGTTTCGATGACCTGATCGTGCGGCTGGTCAGCGAGCAGTGGACGCGTCCGCAGTCGGCGCGCAACGGCATGAGCGTCGAGGTGCAGATCAACATGCTGCCGGACGGCACCATCACCAGCGCGACGGTGACCCGCTCCAGTGGCAACAAGGAATTCGATAATTCAGCGGTATCGGCCGTGCGTAACGTCGGTCGTATCCGTGAGCTGCAGCAGCTGGATCGCAAGACCTTCGATCAGCTGTATCGTCAGCGCCGCATGATCTTCAAACCGGAGGACCTGAGTCTGTGAACACCCTGATCCGTTACATCCTGCTGGGCCTGGTCCTGGTGGTGGGCTCCGCCCAGGCGGCCGATCCGCTGGTGATTTCCAGCGGTAGTGATCGCGCCATCCCGATCGCCGTCGTGCCCTTCGGGTGGCAGGGTGGTCAGCCACTGCCGGAAGACCTGGCCAACATCGTCAGCGACGACCTGCGCAATTCCGGGGTGTTCTCGCCGATTCCGCGCCAGAACATGCTGAGCCAGCCGAGCCAGGCCAGCGAAGTCATCTTCCGTGACTGGAAGGCCCTGGGTGCCAACTACGTGCTGGTGGGCAACATCGTGCCCAATGGCGGTCGGCTGCAGATCAACTACGCCCTGTTCAACGTTTCCACCGAACAGCAGGTCCTGACCGGCAACGTCGGCGGCGGCACCGATCAGCTGCGCGACATGGCCCACTTCATCTCCGACCAGGCCTATGAAAAGCTGACCGGTGTGAAGGGTGCCTTCTCGACGCGCATCCTCTATGTGACCGCCGAGCGTTTCTCCGCCACCAACACCCGTTACACCCTGCAGCGCGCCGACTATGACGGTGCCCGTGCCGTTACCCTGCTGCAGTCGCGCGAGCCGATCCTGTCGCCGCGTTTCGCGCCGGATGGCAAGCGCATCGCCTATGTTTCCTTCGAGCAGCAGCGCCCGCGCATCTTCATGCAGTACATCGACACCGGTCGCCGCGAGCAGCTGACCAACTTCGAAGGCCTGAATGGCGCGCCGGCGTTTTCGCCCGACGGCAATCGCCTGGCCTTCGTGCTGTCCAAGGACGGCAACCCCGAGATCTACGTGATGGACCTCGGCTCGCGTGCCATTCGTCGTGTGACGAATGACTCGGCCATCGATACCGAGCCCTTCTGGGGCAAGGATGGCCAGACCATCTATTTCACCTCAGACCGTTCCGGCAAGCCGCAGATCTACAAGACCAACGCCAATGGCGGGGGTGCTGAGCGCGTGACTTTCGTCGGTAACTACAACGCCAACCCGAAACTTTCGGCGGATGAAAAGACGCTGGTCATGGTGCATCGCCAGGAAGGTTTCACCAACTTCCAGATCGCTGCGCAAGACCTCCAACGCGGCTCTGTGCGGGTACTTTCCAACACCAGCCTCAACGACTCGCCCACTGTTGCGCCCAATGGCACCATGCTAATCTACGCCACCCGCCAGCAGGACCGAGGCGTCCTGATGCTTGTCTCCATCAATGGTCGCGTCCGGATTCCGATTCCCACCGCCCAGGGTGACGTGCGCGAGCCTTCCTGGTCTCCTTACCTGAACTGACGGCTAATTAGAAAAGTCCTTAGTTACACCAACATTGCGGTTCTTTTAGGAGTTACATGATGGAAATGCTGAAATTCGGCAAGTTCGCTGCACTGGCTCTGGCCATGGCCGTGGCCGTGGGCTGTTCCTCCAAGGGCGGCGACGCCTCCGGTGAAGGCGCTGGTGCTGGCGCTGGCGCCGGTGCTGTCGACCCGAACGCTGGCTACGGCGCCAACTCGGGTGCCGTTGACGGCAGCATGGGCGACGAAGCCGCTCTGCGCGCCATCACCACCTTCTACTTCGAGTACGACAGCTCCGACCTGAAGCCGGAAGCCATGCGCGCTCTGGACGTTCACGCTCGTGACCTGAAGGCCAGCGGCCAGCGCGTCGTTCTGGAAGGCAACACCGACGAACGCGGTACCCGCGAGTACAACCTGGCTCTGGGCGAGCGTCGTGCCAAGGCCGTTCAGCGCTACCTGGTGCTGCAGGGCGTGTCCCCGGCTCAGCTGGAGCTGGTTTCCTACGGTAAAGAGCGTCCGGTTGCCGTCGGTCACGACGAAGCTTCCTGGGCTCAGAACCGTCGCGTCGAGCTGAAGAAGTAATAAACGATGTCCAAGCGCCTGCAGTTCTTGATCGCCCTGACCCTTGGTGTACCGGTTGTCGCCGGGGCTCAGGTTCCCGTACAGGATGGTAGTTATGGCGTTGCCCAGTCCGCTGGGCAAGGCTATGGCAACGCAGGCGCGGCCAGTGCCGGAAACGGGGCTCCCGTTTCCGGCATGGGTCAACTGTTCATGCAGTTGCAACAGATGCAGGACGATATCGCTCGCCTGCGTGGCCAGGTCGAGGTTCAGGAAAACGAGATCCGCCAGCTCAAGCAGGAAGGATTGGATCGTTACCAGGATCTGGATGGCCGTATTTCCCAGCTTTCTTCCGCGCCTGCCAATGCGGGCGCCGGAGCCGCTGCCGGTGCTGCCCAGGGTGGCGCCATCGCGGCCAACAATGCGCCGACGCCGCCTGCTTCCGCAGGGGCACCGGCCGCCAGCAGTGAACCGGGTGATCCGGCGAAGGAAAAGCTGTACTACGACGCTGCCTTCGATCTGATCAAGGCCAAGGACTTCGACAAGGCCAGCCAGGCGTTCAATGCCTTCCTGCGCAAGTATCCCAACAGCCAGTATGCGGGCAATGCCCAGTACTGGCTGGGTGAAGTGAATCTGGCCAAGGGCGATCTGCAGGCTGCTGGCCAGGCCTTCGCCAAGGTCAGTCAGGCCTATCCCACCAGCAACAAGGTGCCGGATTCGCTGTACAAACTGGGTGGCGTCGAGCAGAAGCTCGGCCGCACCGATCGGGCCAAGGGCATGTACCAGCAGGTCATCAGCCAGTATCCCGGAACCTCCGCTGCGCAACTGGCGCAGCGGGATCTGAAAAGCCTGCCCTAGCGCAGGCTTTTTTTTTCTATCTACCGCAACGGAGGCGGATGGCCTGTGTAGCCGTCACGCCCGTGGCTTCCATGCAAAAAGATACCCTACGTCTTACCGAGATTTTCTATTCGCTCCAGGGTGAAGCCCGCACCGCCGGTCTTCCTACCGTCTTCGTCCGGCTCACCGGCTGCCCGCTGCGTTGCCACTATTGCGACACGGCCTATGCCTTCACTGGCGGCGAGATCCATCACCTCGATGCCATCCTGGAGCAGGTCGCGAGCTACCGGCCGCGGCACATCTGCGTGACCGGCGGCGAGCCGCTGGCCCAGCCCAACTGCCTCAAGCTGCTCGAGCGGCTGTGCGACGCCGGCTACGAGGTGTCGCTGGAAACCAGTGGCGCCCTGGATGTCAGTGGCGTGGACGGGCGTGTCAGCAAGGTCGTCGACCTCAAGACGCCGGGCTCGGGGGAGGTGGGGCGCAACCTGTACGCCAACCTCGACCACCTGACGCCCAACGATCAGGTCAAGTTCGTCATCTGCTCCCGCGAGGACTATGACTGGGCCGTCTCCAAGCTGATCGAGTATCGCCTGGAGCAACGGGCGGGCGAGGTGCTGTTCTCGCCCAGCCATGGCCAGGTGGTGCCGCGTGAGCTGGCGGAGTGGATCGTGGCGGACAACCTGCCGGTGCGCTTCCAGCTGCAGCTGCACAAGATTCTCTGGAACGACGAACCGGGACACTGAGCATGAGTCAGCCTAAAGCGGTCATCCTTCTTTCCGGCGGCCTGGATTCCGCCACCATCGTCGCCATGGCCAAGGCCCAGGGCTTCGCCTGCTACACCATGAGCTTCGACTACGGCCAGCGCCATCGCGCCGAGTTGCAAGCCGCCGAACGCGTGGCGCGCCAGCTGGGCGTCGTCGAGCACAAGGTGATCGGCCTGGATCTCAATGGCATCGGTGGCTCGGCGCTCACCGACCCGGACATCGCCGTCCCGGAGACCCCGGGCGAGGGCATCCCGGTCACCTACGTGCCGGCACGCAATACCGTGTTCCTGTCCCTGGCCCTGGGCTGGGCCGAGGTGCTCGGTGCCCGTCATCTCTTCATCGGGGTGAATGCGGTGGACTACTCCGGCTATCCGGATTGCCGGCCGGAGTTCGTCGAAGCCTTCGAGCGCCTGGCCAATCTCGCCACCAAGGCCGGTGTGGAAGGGGATACCTTCAAGATCGAAGCCCCGTTGCAGTTCCTTTCCAAGGCGCAGATCGTCCAGGCTGGCAGCCAGCTGGGCGTCGACTATGCCCTGACCGTCTCCTGCTACCAGGCCGACGATGAAGGCCAGGCCTGCGGTCGCTGCGACAGCTGCCGCCTGCGCGCCGAAGGCTTCAAGGCGGCGGGAATTTCCGACCCTACGCGCTACCAGTAAAAAATTTCATCTAGGGTGTTGATTCTCCTGAGAAAATCGCTAGAATGGCGCCCACTAACGGGTCGTTAGCTCAGTCGGTAGAGCAGTTGGCTTTTAACCAATTGGTCGTAGGTTCGAATCCCACACGACCCACCATCTTCACCAGAAACCCTCCGCAAGGAGGGTTTTTGCGTTTCAGGCCTATGTCCAAGAAAACTAAAAGGCTCTCTCAGGGTGCTAGGAGTCCTTGCCCTGAGGTGTAATCGTCCAGTCAGGCGTGCCGCCGGCCTTGGGTTGTACGCTAGAAGGCCAGGCCTGCTGCCAACGCTGAAACGTATCCCGCACTAGACCCTCAGAGGGTGCCCCCCTCGCCTGGGGTGGAACGGCTACCGGTACGGTAGTCGCCGAAAAGGTGCCCGGCGCCTGAGGGACGGTTGGAGATTGCCGGACAGGCAGCGTCACCTCGGGCGTCTGAACCGGCGCGGATGTCAGCGCCACGCCGGTGGGCACGGATTCGACTGCCACAGGGGAGAGGTGTTCGGTAGGGGAAGCGTCATGCGCCCTGGCGTGGCGAACGGTTGGCTTCATATCGGCAAAAAAAAGCCCCCGCGCAGGGCGGGGGCAGATTCAGTATGAAGCCTTCAGATAAGCCAACCTGAAAGATGAGCTGGAGCACTCTCTCAAGCTGACTGCACCGCCAGTTGGCGGTTCAGGCCAGGCAGCCAAGGCGTGCGCACCGTCACTGTTGGATCATGGTGGCAGCCCGCTGCGTCGCTTCGGACGTGCGCGTCGCCAGCTTGCGAACTTCGTCGGCTACCACCGCAAAGCCTCGTCCGGCCTCGCCGGCTCGTGCCGCTTCGATCGCGGCATTGAGCGCCAGCAGGTTGGTCTGGGCGGCGATGCCCTGGATCGAACTGACGATATCGGTGACGTTCTTCAGGTTTTCTTCCATCTCGCGATGCTGGGCCTGCTGAGAATCGCGAAGGGCATTCTGCTCATGGGTGGCATGGATATCGGTCAGGGCACCCACCACCCGCAGGGGCGTTCCGTCATGGGCGCGTCGGGTCTGACCCCGCGCCCGGAACCAGCGGTAGCTGCCATCCTTCAATTTCAGGCGGTAGGTGATATCGAAGCCCGTCTTGCCACTGCGGTCGTTGAGGTGGGCACCAAAGGCCTCGATGCTGCGTTGCTTGTCCTCGGGATGCAGGCGGGACGCCCAGCTGTCGAGAACATCGGGAAATTCTTCGACCGTCTCGAATCCCAGCAGGCGGCGGAACTGGGGCGACCACCAGAAGGGATTCTGCGGATTGACCGGATCGCCCGCTATCACCTCCATGTCCCAGAGACCATCGTTGAGCATTTCGCGGGCAAGCTCGAAACGCGTCAGGGTCACCTCGAGTTCAGCATCGCGCTGGCGCTGATCATGGATGTCCCTGAGGGAGCCCGCCACACGCAGCGGCGTACCCTTGGCGTCGCGGAGGGTCTCGCCGCTCGCACGAAACCAGCGATATTCGCCGCTCTTGGTCGCTACCCGGTATTCGATGTCATAGGGGGTGTTGCCGCTGCGATCATTCAGGTGCCGGGCGAATGCGTCCAGAGTCGGTTTGCTGTCCTCCGGGTGTAGCCGATTGGCCCAGCTTCCGAGCTCGTTCGGGAAGTCCTGCTCGTTGCGAAAGCCCAGCAGGGCACGAAACTGATCCGACCACCAGAACGCATTACGCGGGTTGACCGGATCTCCGGCGACCACTTCCATATCCCACAGGCCTTCACTGGTAGCACGATTGACCAGGTCGAAGCGGGTTGCCAAACGGTCAGCCGCGGCTTCGCGCTCGGCGAGGCGAGCGGTCAGCTGTTCGATCTCGCTTTGCATCTCGTGCAACTGGGCGTCGAGTGTTCCCTGGCGAGCCAGCAGTACCTTCAGACCTTCAGCTACCCTGCGCACCGGGGCTGGCCCGGTGAGCGAATCGAGCCTGGCTGCGGCCTCGGGACGCTCGACAGCGGAAGCGATTACGTCGAGACCACGCATGATGGACAGATGCTGAAGGATGGACATAGGGCGGTTCCAGGTAGGTGGTATGGCCGGACATGTGATGTCTGTTTGATATCAAATGTCGGCACGAGCGCAATTATCTTTAACGCGATATTAAAGCTGGGTTGCAGATCGAACGTGCGGTCAATGTGTGGCGACGGCGCAGAGACTCGCGGAGGCCCATCGGTAAAACACAGACGATAGGGCGGTTTCAAACGGCCCAGCGAGTCCATTACTGAATGGGCCAGCTGCACCCGGCCCTGAACCATCCGCTGCTTGTACTACAGCATTCGCCACAGCTGCGGATCGATGCTGAGCTTCATCAACGGGATCTTGACCGCCGGCGGTGCTGCGTAACGTGGTCGGGCGGCCCACAGCCGTTAGCGGGAAGACGCGAAAGGCCGCGTTGAGGTGAGGGCAGCGCGCAGCCTCCATCTGCCTGACGATGGCCAGCAGATGGATATGGAGGAGGGCGAACGGGTGCTGCTCGAGATGCCATTGATCTGTCGACGCGGCGGCATCGCTTATGCAGTCTTCACGCCGGTGTAATTGGACACAAGGAGGGTCCAAACAGCGCAACCACGGCCCCATTGGGACCCCTCTCTCTCCGAAAGCCGACCTTAACGGAGCGATGAGTGGTCGTCCGCCAGGTCGTCTTTGAAACCAGAGCGAGAGGGGATATTGGCTTATCTCAAGGTGAAGCTAATGTCACTGAAACAAGGGTGATCAGAGGTTCATGGCCGTTACCCAAGCGCTGGTGCCAGCTCTTCAGCATTTCTGAACAACCAGGGCTGACGGGCACGGTGCTTGACCTCGAACGCTCGGATCGCATCGGCTTCCAGCAAGGTCAGGCCGATATCATCCAGTCCTTCGACCAGGCAGTGTTTGCGGAAGCCGTCGATCTCGAAGCTCAGAATCTTGCCATCGGGGCGGGTCACGGTCTGGGCCTGCAGGTCGATGTGCAGCCGATAGCCCGGATTGGCTTCAACCTGCTTGAAAAGCTCGTCCACTTCGCTATCGCTCAAAACGATCGGCAGCAGGCCGTTCTTGAAGCTGTTGTTGAAGAAGATATCGGCGAAACTCGGCGCGATGATGCTGCGGAAACCGTATTCCTCCAATGCCCAGGGCGCATGCTCGCGACTGGAGCCACAGCCGAAGTTCTCCCGGGCGAGCAAGACGCTGCTGCCCTGATAACGCTCGGCGTTAAGGACGAAATCCCGGTTCAGTGGCCGCTTGGAATTGTCCTGGTACGGCTGTCCCTCATCCAGGTAGCGCCATTCATCAAACAGATTGGGGCCGAAACCCGTCCGGTAAATCGACTTCAGGAATTGCTTGGGAATGATCTGGTCGGTATCGACGTTGGCGCGGTCCAGAGGGGCGACGAGTCCTGTGTGCTGGGTAAAGGCTTTCATGCTTGTCTCCTTCAGATCAGATCGCGGACGTCGACGAAACGACCGTTCACCGCCGCGGCGGCGGCCATGGCCGGGCTGACCAGGTGGGTACGACCACCGGCTCCCTGACGCCCGGCGAAATTGCGGTTGGAGGTGGAGGCGCAATGCTCGCCGGACTCCAGGCGGTCCGGGTTCATTGCCAGGCACATCGAGCAACCTGGCTCGCGCCACTCGAAACCGGCTTCGAGGAAAATCTTGTCCAGGCCCTCCGCTTCGGCCTGGGCTTTCACCAGACCCGAGCCCGGCACGACCAGGGCCTGCTTGATGGTCGAAGCCACCTTGCGGCCCTTGGCGATCACGGCCGCAGCACGCAGGTCTTCGATCCGCGAATTGGTGCATGAGCCAATGAACACGCGATCGAGCTGGATGTTGGTGATGGCCTGGTTAGGGGTCAGGCCCATGTACTTCAAGGCACGGACGATGGAATCGCGCTTGATCGGGTCCAGCTCCTGGGCAGGATCGGGAACGCTCTGGTCCACGGCCAGGACCATTTCCGGCGAAGTGCCCCAGCTGACTTGTGGCTTGATCTGCGCGGCGTCGAGCTCGACGACCTTGTCGAAATGGGCGCCGGTGTCAGACACCATATCTTTCCAGGCTTCGACGGCCATCTCCCACTCCACGCCTTTCGGGGCGAACGGGCGACCCTCGACGTAGGCGATGGTCTTTTCGTCCGTCGCTACCAGGCCGACGCGGGCGCCGGCCTCGATGGCCATGTTGCAGATGGTCATGCGGCCTTCCATGGACAGGTCCCGGATGGCGCTGCCCGCGAACTCGATGGCGTGGCCGTTACCCCCGGCGGTACCGATCTTGCCGATTACCGCGAGGATGATGTCCTTGGCGGTGACGCCGAACGGCAATTGGCCATCGACGGAAACCAGCATGTTCTTCATCTTCTTGGCGACCAGGCACTGGGTCGCCAGCACATGCTCGACCTCGGAGGTACCGATACCGTGTGCCAGCGCAGCGAAGGCGCCGTGGGTGGCGGTGTGGGAATCGCCGCAGACCACGGTCATGCCCGGCAGGGTGGCGCCCTGTTCCGGTGCGATGACATGGACGATACCGTGGCGAACGTCGTTCATCTTGAATTCGGTGATGCCGTACTGATCGCAGTTGTCGTCGAGGGTCTGCACTTGCAGACGCGAAACCGGATCGGTAATGGCGGCGATGCCGCCCTTGCGCTCCGGCGTAGTCGGCACGTTGTGATCCGGGGTCGCAATGTTGGTATCGACTCGCCATGGCGTGCGGCCACTCAGACGCAGGCCTTCGAAGGCTTGCGGGGAAGTCACTTCGTGAATGATGTGACGGTCGATGTAGAGCAGCGCCGAGCCATCGTCGCGCTGTTTCACCAGGTGCGAATCCCAGAGTTTGTCGTAAAGCGTTTTGCTAACCATCGCAATATCCTGCTTTGAGTTTTTGTCTGCCAGGAAACTGGCTCTTAGATCGAGTCGAGCAACGAGTGCGTGTTTTTCATCTACAGGTACTGAACAAAACTGAATCTTTATCAGTGTTTGAGCGCCCGACTTGTAACATCGGGCAGTTGCACGAGAGTCTCGCTCGGTGACGTGGCCGATTTGGCGGTCTCGGATCGTGCAGCATCACGGGGTTCTTCCAGGTCTTCGCCATCAAGGGCTCTATTCATCTTGGCGGTGTCCAAGGCGCCTACCCATTTGGCGATGGCCATGGTTCCTACTCCATTGCCGATCGTGTTGGTGATCCCCCGCGCCTCGGACATGAAACGATCCACGCCCAGCAGCAGCACCATGCCGGCCACCGGGATGGTGTCGAGCGAGGCCAGGGTCGCGGTGAGGATGATGAAGCCTGCGCCGGCCACGCCCGCAGAGCCCTTGGAGGTAAACATCAGAACGGTCAGCACGATCAGCTGATCGGTCAGTGTCAGAGGCGTATTGGTCGCCTGGGCGATAAAGATGGCGGCAATGGTGTAATAGATGGCCTGTCCATCTGGATTGAAGGTCAAGCCCGATGGGATGACGAGTCCTGCCACCGGCTTGGATACACCCGCTCTTTCCATCTTCGAGATCATTTGCGGCAACACCGATTCGGAGGAGCAGGTCCCCAGCACGGTGAACAGTTCTTCCTTGATGTACCTCAGGAACTTCCAGAGGCTGAAGCCGCTGTAGCGGCAGATCGGCCCCAGCACGAAGATCACGAAGAGGGCGCAGGTGAGATAGACGCAGGCCACCAGCTTGCCCAGCGAAAACAGCGAGCCGAATCCGTATTTGCCGATGGTGAAGGCGATCGCGCCGAAGGCACCGATAGGCGCCAGGCGCATCACCATGCTGACGATCCGAAACATGCCTTGCGTCAGGCTGTCGAGCGTGTCCACGAAGAGCTTCGCCCGGTGCCCGGCATTGGCCAGGGCTACCCCCAGCAAGACGGAAAAGAGGAGGATCTGCAGCACGTTGCCTTTCGCGAAGGCATCGACGATCGTGTGGGGAATGATGCCCATCAAGAAGTCCATGGCCGACGTATGCTTGGCCGCCGTGGCATAGCCGCTGAGACTTGAGGTATCCAGGGTCGAGACGTCGACATTCATTCCACTGCCGGGGCTCAATACATTGGCCACCACCAGACCGACGACAAGCGCCAGGGTGGAAACCACTTCGAAATAGATCAGGGCGCGAAAACCGACCCGCCCCAGTTCTTTCATGTTTTCCATGCCCGCGATACCGGTCACGACCGTGAGGAAGATGACCGGCGCCAAGAGCATCTTGATGAGCTTGATGAAGGCGTCACCCAGAGGTTTCAGCGCGGCGCCCGTTTCGGGAAACAGTACACCGACAAGGGAGCCGGCTATTACGGCGAGCAATACCTGTACATATAGCTTTCCGAGCGCTTTTTTCATTATGGAATCCTGCATTGTTATTTTTGTCAGGAGACATCGCGAGAACAGTTTTCTGTCCGGCTGCGGGATGTCTGAATCATCACTTGAGGCAATCAAGCCGATCAGCGATCAATCATCTTCAGTAATGCGTTCGTCTAATGCGAGTTGGGCTTTCAGGCTTCTTACGGACGAGCGGAATGGCTGCAGCTATCTCCTCGGTTGATATCAAGGGTTTGGATATAACCTGGTTATAACAGGCACATTTCGACGCTGACTTTCTTCGCCGGAATAGGCGGGCCTATGATCCGGTGGCCTGGTTCTTAGTTCGCTACGCACGCCTGAAAGCTGCTTCGGTCGTAATTGTCCCGATAACAGGATCTGGCTCGCCAGCAGGCTCGTGACCTGGCTGGCCGCAGGCTGTTCAGCAGAAGGTGATAGGAGTATATATAGTGATCGCTACAGTGTGAGTGCTTAGAAATTACTACTTAATTAACTCTGGGTTAACAATGAGTCAGACCCTCGATCTCGCCTTCTTCCATCTGCTCGCGGAGAAGGGCAGCCTGGCGGCGACAGCCCGTGATCTGGGCGTAACGCCGCCGGCGGTGAGCAAACGTCTGAGCGCGCTGGAGGCACGCCTGGGCATTCGCCTGGTCAACCGCACCACCCGCTCCATGAGCCTGACCGCCGAAGGTGAGATGTATTTCAGCCACGCCGAACGCATCCTCACTCAGATCAATGAGGTGGAGCAGCTGGTCAGCAGTTGTCGCGCCACACCCAAGGGCCTGATACGCGTCAATGCGACCCTGGGTTTTGGCCGGCGCTATATCGGCCCGGCCCTAGCGGCCTTTCATACCCGTTATCCGGAAGTGAAGGTGCAACTCGAGCTCAGCGATCACCCTCTGGATCTTGCGACCCATGGTTTCGATCTGGCCATCCGCATCGGCAACCTCCCGGATGCGGCTTTCCACGCACGCAAGATAGCCGCCAATCGCCGACTGCTATGCGCCTCTTCCCTGTATCTGGAAAAGCATGGCACCCCGACCCGACTCGCGGACCTGCAGAACCATAGCTGTATCTTTCTACGCCAGAATGAGGCGACCTACGGCGTCTGGAACTTCAATCATGGCGGGCGAACCCAGAATGTTAAGGTCCATGGCGTACTGAGCTGTAACGACGGCGAGGTGGCCCTGAATTGGGCGCTGGAAGGGTATGGGATTCTGCAGCGTTCCGAATGGGATCTGGCCCGCTATGTACGCAGCGGTCGCCTCAAAGTCGTGTTGGAAGACTACACCGAGCAGGCGGATATCTATGCGGTGTATCCGCAACAACTGCATCTGTCGGCTCGAGTGCGCAGCCTGATTGATTTCCTGGTCGAGCGTTTCTCCAACATCAACGCCATGGGTGAAGATTCAGGCCATCCCGAAGACTGACTACATCCTGCTGAACTCCGGCCAGGTGGCGAAGGATGGCCGCCTTCGCCGAAGCAGGGATTTCCAAGTGGTCAGCGCCAGGGCGCCGAATCTCAAACTGGCTGCCGCAGATCTCCCGAAGGATCTCGTCGCGCCCGCTCCAAGCCCGACGGCGAACAATAGGGTGGCATTGCCGCGGGTATTGCCCAGGTCATTACTCGATGCCCGAGAAGGTAGCGGTAGCGGAGACACTGACTACTGCGCTGCGCTACCGCCACGCTGGCAACGCCCAGCCGCCTTGCTGCTGGGCAGGGATGGGCTGAGGCTGGCCTGTCTCAGACGTCAACGATCCCCAGGACCTTGGCGGTCTCGGCGCGACTCTGCCGGCAGGCCGCCGCATCGGTCTTCAGATCGAGGCCGTAGGTGGGCAGGATGAGTCGCAGCGCCGGCAGCCAGGCGTCTTCGGTGAGGCGCTCCGGGAAGCAGGTTTCCAGCACCTCCAGGGCGATGGCCGCCGCCGTCGAGGCACCGGGCGAGGCGCCCAGCAGCGCGGCGATGGACCGATCCGCAGCGCTCACCAGCTCGGTGCCGAATTCCAGCTCACCCTTCTTGCTCAGCAGGCCGTGCTGGCCGGTGGGCTTGATGGTCTGCACCCGCTGCCCGGCCACGGCTTCCTGCCAGTCGCGCTTCAGCGCCAGGGGGAAGAATTGCTGCAGCATGGCGAACTGCTGGTTGGCGCTCTGGAAGATCTGCCCGATCAGGTACTCGGTCAGGTCCATATTGTCCTTGGCCACGTTCAGCAGCGGCAGGATGTTGTCGTGGCGCAGCGAGGTGAAGAGATCGGTCAGGGCGCCGTGCTTGAGGAAGCGCGTGGAAAAGCCCGCATAGGGTCCGAACAGGAGCGAGCGCTGGCCACCGACGATGCGGGTATCCAGGTGCGGTACCGACATCGGCGGCGAACCCGAGGGTGCCTTGCCATAGACCTTGGCCTGGTGCCGTTCGGCCAGCGCCGGGACATCGCAGCGCAGCCAGATGCCGGAGATGGGAAAGCCGCCAAAGCCATGGCCTTCGGGGATGCCGGACTTCTGCAACAGCGGCAGCGAACCGCCACCGGCGCCGATGAAGACGAACCGGGCGGTGACCTCCGTCCGGCCGCCGTGCTCGACGTCCTCCACCGTTACCCGCCAGCGACCGCCGTCGGTACGGGCCAGGTCGACCACCCGCTGGTGGTAGTGCACGGCGAAGCCCGATTGCTGGCTGAGCTGGCGCACCAGCAGGTGGGTGAGGGCACCGTAATCGACATCGGTCCCGGTGACCATGCGGGTCGCGGCCACCGGATCGTCGGCGCTGCGCCCTTCCATGATCAGCGGTGCCCACTGGGCGATCTGCGCGCGGTCTTCGCTGTATTCCATGCCCTGATAGCAGTGGTGGGCGCTCATGGTGCGGTAGCGCTCACGCAGGAAGGCGACGTTGTCCGCACCCCAGACGAAACTCAGGTGCGGGCAGGCGTGGATGAAGGCCTGCGGATCGGGGATGGCGCCCTTGCGGACCAGGTGGGCCCACAGCTGGCGCGAGACATCGAACTGGGTGTTCACCTTGAGCGCCTTGGCGATGTCGACGCTGCCGTCGTCCCGTTGCGGGGTGTAGTTCAGCTCGCAATTGGCGGCATGGCCGGTGCCGGCGTTGTTCCAGCCCTGGGAGCTCTCCTGGGCGCAATCGTGCAGGCTCTCGAACAGGGTGACGCTGAGGGTGGGGTCCAGCTCCTTGAGCAGGATGCCCAGGGTGGCGCTCATGATGCCGGCGCCGATCAGCACGACGTCGGGTGAATCCGTGGAAGACAGGGACATGATCGGTTGCTCCAGGTCAGGCGGCGGTATGGGGGACGAAGCGCAGGTCGGCGCCGGGTTCGTAGATGACATAGGCACGACGCCAGGGCTCGTCGCCGAGCAGCTTCCAGCGGTGCCCGGAGCCGGTGTCGTCCTGGGCCAGCAACACGTCGCCGGGCCGCAGCACGAAGGTCTGGCCTGACTTCACCTCGAATTCCAGGGTGCCGGTGAGGGTGATGACGAATTGGGGCTGCGGGTCCTGGTGCCAGGCGAAGGAGCCCCCCGCGGTGGTTTCCTGAAAGGACAGTTCGGTGACCGCGATCGGCAGGCCCGACGCCTTGCCGTGCAGGCCTTCGCCCAATTCCAGATGGCCTTCCTCGAACAGCGAATCACCCTCGCTGCCGGTCCAGAGCCGTACACATCGAATAGCCATTTCCGTCTCCTAAAGCCTGGGTGAGTGATCGGAGTGGGCGGATTTGCCGGATGACACAGGGCATCCGCCAGGCCCTGAATGCGGGTGCGCCGCCTGCTACAGATGGGCGGCCAGCACGATGCCCAACGCTATGCCCGGGATGGCCAGCAGGGTGCTGAACAACACGCTGCGCGCCGCGTCCTCGCTGTAGACGCCATGGGCCATGGCCAGGGTAGGCGCTGCCGTGGCGGCAGGCAGCACGCCGAGCAGGAACACCTGCTGGAGCAGCTCGCCCTGCAGGCCGACGGCTAGGCCCACAGCGAGCATCACCAGCGGTTGCAGCAGATTCTTCAGCCCCAGGTTGAGGACGATGTCGCGATCAAGGCTCGGCCGGATGCCGGACAGGATCAGGCCCAGGGTGAACAGGGCAACGCCGCCGGCTGCCCGGCCGATCTCGTCCGTCGCCGACACCAGCAGCTGCGGCAGCCGGATACCCAGCAGCGCGCAGGCGAGGCCCAGCAGGGGCAGCAGTACCAGGGGCTGACGCAGGGCCTTGCCGAGCGCCTGGCGCGCGCCGCCGCCGCTCAACAGCACCAGCGACAGCGGGAGCACCAGCAGGGTGTAGATCAGGTTGCCGACGATCACCGCCAGCACGGCGGAGGGACCGACGGCAGCGATCAGGACTGGCGGCCCGCAGTAGGCCATGTTGGGAAAGGACACCGTGATGGCGCGCATGGTCGCTTCGCGCCAGGTGTGCCCACCTCGGTAGCGACCGAGCAGCAGGCCCAGCAGCCAGATCCCGATCAAGCCGGACGCCAGGGTTGCCACATAGGGCAGGTTGAGAATCTGCTCGGGACGGGTTTTGGCGGCGGCGAGCAGCAGCGCAATAGGCAGGGCGAAGGTGACCACGAAGGTGGCGAGGGGCTTGCTCGCCGTCTTTTGCAGGATGCCCCAGCGGCCGGCGCACCAGCCCAGGGCCGTGACGAAGATGATGGGGGCGAGTGCCTGAGAAATGGTTTCGATCATGGCCGCTGCCTCGCCGTCACAGAGACAGGAAGCGCATTGCCAAAGTGCCTTGGATCAGCGAATGAACGGCTTGACATCCGAAACTCCCAATTCCGCGTAAGGCTGTCGGTAGTGGAGGAGGGCAAGGTGGTGTAGGCACGCAGGTAAGCGATACAACAGGATCCGCTGCGTTTGAAAGGCTCTACAAAGACCCTCTGCCTTTTCTATGATGGCAAAGGGACACATTCGTTTACAGAGATGAATGACCGTTCGTCGAAATTAGACCTTGGTCTAATTTCAATATCAGGCAGATAGATATTCCACCGTACGACGGCCTGGCCGGGAGGAGTTAGGACGTTATGCAGGCCGTCTAGATGGCCCCGAGGTCCTTGACGCTGCGTTCCGCAGGGCTAGAGGTCCAGAAGTCAGGTTGGCGCGCTCCGCCGATTACGGCGACGCCGTCCTCTCACTCGAACGACGTCATCGTTACTCCGTCCTAGCGCTCGCTCGGTACCGCTCGGAGCCCGTCGAGTATCACCCGGATCGGGTCGTACTCGACGGGTCGCAACCCTGCGTCAGCCTGCCGGCCGGTTGCCGACAAGACCCGGGAGGGGAGGTGGTATCTGGAGGGTCGGCGACATCTACACGCGGAATCGCCGAATCTGCCCATTCAGCTCAACCGCCAGTTCAGACAGCTGCTGGCTGGCGGCGCGGGTCTGTTCCGCGCCGGTCGCCGTCTGGACCGACAGATCGCGGATCCGTACCAGATTGCGGTCGACCTCACGGGCCACCTGCGCCTGTTCCTCCGCGGCACTGGCGATCACCAGATTTCGCTCATCGATACCCGACACCGACTGGGCGATGGTCTCCAGGGCGCCACTGGCGGCCTGCGCCTGTTCGCGGGTCTGGCGCGCCTGGTCGGCACTGGTCAGCAAGGCATTCACGGTCTGGCCGGTACCGTGCTGGATGCTGCCGATCATCTTCTCGATTTCGCGCGTGCTGTCCCCAGTACGCTGGGCCAGGCCCCGGACCTCGTCCGCCACCACCGCGAAGCCGCGACCGGCATCGCCTGCCCGCGCGGCCTCGATGGCCGCATTGAGCGCCAGCAGGTTGGTCTGCTCGGCCACCGAGCGGATGACGTCGAGGACCTGGCTGATATTGCGGGTCTGTTCGGCCAGCTCGCGAGCGCGATCGCTGGCGCTCATCACGTTGTCGGTCAGGGTCTCGATCGCAACCAGGGTATTGCCCAGCTGCTGCTGGCCGTCACGCGCGCTGGCCGCGGCCTGGCGCGAATCGGTGGAGGTGGAGGTGGCGTTGCCGGCCACTTCCTCGACCGCCTGGCTCATCTCGGTCACCGCGGTGGCGGCCATCTCGATCTCGCTGTTCTGCTGCTGCAGGCGGTTGGCGCTCTCCTGCATGACGGCGGTCATTTCCTCGGCGGCGGAGGCCAGCTGGGTGGCCGACTGGCCGAGATGGCTAAGGGTATCGCGCAGATTGGTCTGCATCTGCTGCATGGCCTGCAGCAGTTGGGCAGCCTCATCGTGACCACGGGCGTCCAGGGTCTGGGTCAGGTCGCCGCTGGCAATGACCCTGGCCGCGGCCACCGCGGTGGCTATGGGGTAGGTCAGGCTGACCGTCATGCGCCAGGCCAGCAGGAGGGTCAGGCCCAGCGCGAGGCCGATGGACAGCCAGGTGATCGTCTTGGAGTGGCTATAGGTGATGCCCGCGTCCTCGGTGGCTGCCTTGACGTCCTCCTGGTTCACCTTGCGCAGGGCCTCGGTGCTCTCGTTCATCTTGGTGCCCAGTTGGGCCATGGCCGCCTGCACCAGGGCCCGGCCTTCTTCCACCTTGCCGGCGGCGACCAGATCGGCCAATTTGTTGACATTGTTGAGGTAGTCCCGGTGGACCTGGCGCAGGGTCTCGAAGGCCTGGCGCTCACGGTCGGAGCTGACCATGCCGGCATAGCGGCCGAAGGCGTCGGCGACCTCGCCACTGATGCTCTCGATCTTCTTGCGCGTGTTGGCGACGGTAGCGGCATCAGGTATGGCCAGCAGGCGCAGCACCTCGATGCGGGTCCGGGCCAGTTGCAGGGCCAGGTTATCGGCTTCCACGATCCCCGGGATGCTGCTCGTTTCGATCACCAGACTCTGGTCCCTGATCTGCGACATCTGGGTGATGCCGAAAATACCCAGCCCGGCTACCAGCAAGGCGAGGAGGCCGAAGCACAGCAGGCTGCGGGTGGCGATGTTGAACGCGCGAAGGGTCATATCCATGTACCGGTTGAGGAGTGTGAGAAAGGTAACGGCAAGGGTTGCGGTAACTTGAGAAAAAAGCTGTCTAGAACGCGTGTTTCAGCCGATTTTCGCTGTGAGGGCTTGAATCCGGGCAGTCGGTACGGGCTTCCGCCGGAAGAGCGACAGTCGTCTGCGGGATGAGTGACCCTGACCGTCACTCCAGGGGGTTGGGACGGCGCCCGAAAGGACAGACGCTCGAGGCAGCCCAGGAAAGGCCGGGGCTAGGCCGCGGACCGCGGCTGTTGTTAGCCTGTGCTTTCTGTGGCTATGGCCGTGAGCGCGAAGACGATGACAGACCGCCAGTTGATCATCCCTGACAGCATGAGCCTGCTCGTGGAGCGTGCGGGTTATGTCCCCGCCGTGAAGGTCGGCAAGACGCTCTATTGCGCAGGGCAGGTGGGCCGCACGCCGGACCTGGAGGTGATCGAGGACCCCGAGCAGCAATTCCGGGCAGCCTGGGAAAATCTTCGCACTGTCCTGGCCGCGGGTGGCTGCACCTTCCAGGACGTGGTCGAGCTGACGACGTTCCACGTCGACCTGCCCAGGCACATGCCAGTGTTCAGGCGCGTGAAGGATGCGCTTTTTCCCAGGGGGACGTGCGCCTGGACCTGCATCGGCGTCGCCGAACTGGCCCATGCCGGACTCCTCGCGGAGATCAAGTGCATCGCCGTGCAGCGATAGACCTGGCCGGCTGCGGCAGATGGGGCTGGCATTCGGGGTGATCTGTGCCTTACCGCCTCCACTTCACACGTCACGGCAGGTGCGGTTTCCACAAGCGAATTTGCTGCGTTCAACTGCCTCGAGAGCACCGGTCTGCTCGCGCGAGCGATCCTTCCTGCCTAGCGATCGACAGCGCCGGCAGAATATCGGCCGTAGCATTCACCGCGCGGCCCACGAGCGCGATTCTTCAACCGATTCAGGAAGCACTGAGATGCGGGCAGATGGCAGTGAAACGTCAACGAATTACCTCTTGCTGGGCTATGTCGATGCCGAGCTGTTGGCCCTGTACCAGGCCGGGATAGTGCCCACCCTCGAACTGGCGCGCACCCAGGCGGCGTTGACCGCCAAGGGTCAGGGCGAGGGGACAGCGGTAGCTCTATACGTCCAGCAGGACGCTGCGCCCGAACCCGGGTACAAGCCGGGCCCGAGCGAGTCCGCTCGGCCGAATGAAGCGGGAGAACCTCAGCCCAATCCTTCGCTGGAAACCCTGGCCCACCATTTCGCCGAGGACCGCGCTGAAGTCCGAGAATTGCCGTCCCTTGGCGGCGCTGAACCACAGCTGGAGCTGCCTGACGACGGGGAAGACTACTCGGCACAGGAGCGGCTCGACGCCATTCACCTGGCGCTGGCCGCGCTCGAGGCCGAAGAAGAAATCAGCGTTCCGCTGCTCAAGCAGGTACCGGCGAAGTCAGCACCCTGAGGTCCTCCTGAGGCGGGTTGTCGGTCTGTCGAAAGGCGCTCAGGCAGATTCGTACCCAGGCCGCCTCTGACTTGCCGGAACCAGGGCCGTTGGGCACTCATTGCGCACCCAGGGCTTGCTGCAGGAAAAGAGGTGGTGGCAATTAGCCATGCACGCGATTAAGGTTAACAACCCTAACCTCAGTCTGTGTCATTCTAAGCGCCTTCTCCGCCGTTTCTTGCACTATGACCGCCTCACGAAGACCTCCTCGCGGTGCAGGCCGCACGGCCAAGCCCGATTCCCTCCGCGCTGCTCATGAGCAGATCACCCGCAACAGCGGCACCCTCGCCGATATCGCCAACCTGATCGAGATGGAAGGCAAGGCCAGGCCCGGGCGTGAGCAGCCTGCGCCCGCCACGCGCTCCCGTTCCGACGCCGGCAACCCGGCAGCGGCGTCCAAGGCCAAGGCGGCCGGGCAGACCGACCCTGACCACTTTCTGGTGCAGCCCGTGTTCGGGATACCGTTGGTGGCGCTGCTGGTCTGCGCCCTGATCCTGGGCGCCGCCGTGGGGGTGCCGCTCGGCGTGGTCACCTACGGGACCGCGCTCTACACGGCGGTCCTGGATAGCCTGGCGATCTTCTAAACGGGCCGGTGGCCGCTCTGCAGGCTGCCGTCATGGGCGGCCAGCGGCCGGGCCTCAGGCTTCCAGGGACGCCATCAGCTGCAATTGCTGACCGCTCGGCGCGGCCGCCGGCCTGCCCAGCAGATAGCCCTGGGCTAGCCGGACCCCCAGCTGCTGCAGCAGCGCCAGTTGTTCCGGGGTTTCCACGCCTTCGCAGAGCACCTCCAGCTTCATGGCCTTGCCCAGCAGCAACAGGGAGCTCAGCACCTCGCCGCGCTGTTCCTCATCCTGGATCGCCAGGATCCGCCGATCGATCTTGATCAACTGGAAGGGCAGTTCGAGGATGGGGCCCAGGCCGGCGAAGCCGCTGCCGAAGTCGTCCAGGGCCATGCGGATGCCCAGCAGCTGGAGGAGGGCGAAGGACTGGCGGGTCCGGTTATCTATGACCAGTTCCACCCCTTCGGTGACTTCCAGCACCAGACGATTCGGCGCCAGGCGCGAGAGTCTGAGGGCCGCGGACACCCGCTCGTGCAGCATGGGATCGGCGAATTGCAGCGGCGAGAGATTGATGGAGACGCTCAGGTGCGGGGGCCACTGACTGGCCGCGAGACAGGCCTCCTTCACCACCCATTCGCCCAGGGCGATGATGAAGTTGCCCTGTTCGGCCAGCGGGATGAACACCTCGGGCGAGACCAGGCCCAGGGTTGGGTGCTGCCAGCGCAGCAACGCCTCGTAACCCGTCACCTGCCTGGGCTCGACGCGGTAGATGGGCTGGTAGTGCAGCAGGAATTCGTTGCCCACCAGCCCCTTGCGGACATCTTCCGGCGTGAGCAGCTCGGCATGGTCCAGGGGCGCGCCGAGGATGGCATCGATGCCGCCCTCGAAGACCCGGTCACGACCATCGCGCTTGGCGCGGTAGAGGGCGCGATCCGCACAGTCGAGCAGGTCCTCCGCGGTGTTCAGGCCGGCAAGACCGCTGCGGGCGATGCCGATGCTGACGGTGACCTGGGTCTTGTCATCCTGGCGGCCCTGGTGCGGGATCCGCAGGTCGCGAACGCGCTGCAGGATGGTCTTGGCGACGTCCAGCGCGGCGGCCGGACCGATCCGCTCCAGCAGCACGACGAACTCCTCGCCGCCATAGCGACCGACCCTGTCACCCGGGCCCAACCCGACCGCCAGGGCCTTGGCCACGGTGCGCAGGCAATCATCCCCGGCAAGGTGGCCGTAGTAGTCGTTGTAGCGCTTGAAGTGATCCACGTCGATCAGCAGCACGGCCCCCTGTTCGCCGGCCAGGCGCCGCTGCCAGAAGGCCTCCAGCAGCAGATGGAGCTGACGCCGATTGGCGAGGCCGGTGAGGGAATCCGTTTCCGAGAGGATCTGCAGATCCTGGTTGGCCGAATTGAGTGACGCCAGGCGGACTTCTTCACGCAGCTTGTAGAGATAGGAGC
The DNA here is from genome assembly GCF_026544185.1 of Pseudomonas sp. GM_Psu_1. Taxonomy (NCBI): domain Bacteria; kingdom Pseudomonadati; phylum Pseudomonadota; class Gammaproteobacteria; order Pseudomonadales; family Pseudomonadaceae; genus Pseudomonas; species Pseudomonas sp. GM_Psu_1. Next base: position 30,891 of record NZ_JALNUX010000007.1, on the reverse strand, counting down.
GGCGCCCTTCGACGTTCAGCCAGTAGCTGGCCAACAGGGAAAAGAAGGCCATGACGATGGCGTTGGTCATCATCAGCCCACCCACGATCGGTGACACCGGCGCTTCATGGACGGCAAGGGCGATCACCGACAGGGCGAAGCCATTGAACAGCAGGGCCGGCAGCAGCGGACTCTTCATGCAGGTGTTGACGAAGGCCAGCATCAGCGGCCAGGTAAAGATGAACAGCGTCTGGTTCATCTCCCTGCCCGAGGGACCGTTGATCACCAGGTTGTAGACCACCAGCAGGCCGACGTAGAACGGCAGCGAGGCCAGGGTTTCGCGCCAGCGCGTAGGTACCCCGCGCAGCAGCACCACGACCAACAGCGCGAAGGGGGTGGCGATCCCCAGCATCTGGGCGGCCGCCCAGGGCAGGGCGTCTTGCAGCAGGAGCCACCACCAGATCAGAAAGCTGTTGTAGCTCAGGGTGCCGATGAGCAGGCAGCGCGTGAGGTGACGCGTGCGCTGCTTGTGGATGTCCAGCTGAAACAGGCGCTCCAGCACCGGGGTGAAGGCAAAGGGCCCGACCGGTTGGGCAAGCGTTTGATCGACGAGCCGACCCAGCTCTGGGGAGGTTTTCATGGCAAGCCCGGGCTGACAGGGTGGATAGCGACGTCCGCGGATAGACGTGTAATGTCAATATGATGGCATTCTGTGACCGCCTTCTCGTTTGGAGATTCGTCCCAGATGACCAGTGGTTGAGTTGGAGAACCTGACGGTCCGAGCCCCTGCCACAGGCCGCTGTGGCAGGGGGCTGGGCGTTTTTCAGACCTTGAAGCGGGTGGTCATCTCCTGCAGGCGTACGCCGATGCGGGCCAGCTCCATGCTCGAGGACGCCGTCTCTTCGCTGGCGGCAGCGGTCTGGTCGGAAATGTCGCGGACATTGGTGACGTTGCGACTGATCTCTTCGCCCGCCGCACCCTGCTGCTGTGCGGCGCAGGCGATCTGATCGTTCATCGATTCGATGTCCTTGACCGAGCGGGTGATGCGCTTGAGCATTTCGCCCGCCTCGCGCGACAGGCCGACGCTGCTGTCGGTCAACTGCACGTTGTGGTCGAGCACGGCCGCCATGCGATCGGTGCTCTGATGCAGGCCGGTGATGAGCTGGGCGATCTCGTCGGTCGAGGAGCGGGTGCGCTGGGCCAGGCCGCGGACTTCGTCGGCGACCACCGCGAAGCCGCGGCCCGCCTCGCCGGCCCGAGCGGCTTCGATGGCCGCATTGAGCGCCAGCAGATTGGTCTGCTCGGAGACGGCCTTGATCACGTCGAGCACGCCACCGATGCTGTCGGCATGGCCGCGCAGGGTGGCCATGGCCGCCTTGGTGGATGCCATTTCCTGCGCCAGCAGTTCGATCTGGGCGACGGCCTTGTCGACCGCCTGGTCGCCCTGCTGGGCCTGCTGACTGGCCTCCTGTGCCGAGCGGGCGGCTGCCCCGGCATTGCGCGCCACCTCGTGGGTGGTCGCCGTCATCTCCTGCATCGCGGTGGCGATCTGATCGGTCTCGATCTTTTGCGCCTGCACGCCGGCGCTGGTCTGCTCGGTTACCGCCGACAGCTGCTCGGCGGCACTGGCGACCTGGACGACGCCGTCCTTCATCTCGCCAATGAGTCCACGCAGGTTCGTGGTCATCTGCAGCATGCTGAGCTGCAGCGCGCCGAGTTCATCCTTGCGGGTCACCTCCAGCTGATGGGTGAAGTCGCCGTTGGCGACCGTCTGGGCCAGCAGAACGGTGTCCTTCAGGGGGCGGACGATGGAGCGGGTGATCAGCCAGGCGCCCAGCAGGCCCAGGGCGATCGCGATGGCCAGCCATACCAGCAACAGCTGACGTGCACCGCTCACATCCGCCAGCTGGAATTCCTTCTGGATCGCGGTCAGCTTGTCGGCCACCGACAGCAGCGTGGTGATGGTGGTGGTGATACCGGCCTGGCCCTGATCCACCTGGACCTGGGCAGTGATCAGCTGTTGCAGGCGCTGCTGGTAGCCGGCGAGTTCCTTGCCAAGCGTCTGCAGCGTCTCGGTCGGCAAGGCGCTGGTCGTGGCGAGTCGTTTGACCTTTGCCTGGATACCGTCCAGGGCACCCTGGGCCGCGGCCTCGCTTTCCTTGGTAGGCGTGGTGGCATAGCTGCGCAGGGCAATGCGCATCTGCTGCAGGTCGATGAAGAGGGCCGCCACCTGCTGGCGGTCTTCGACTCGCCCATCCGGGGCGTTGGCCGCCGTGGCCAAGGCCAGCACATAGGTGTTGGCCGCTTCCGCCGTGGCGGTCGCCGCCTGCTGGATCGCCGCACGCTCCCGCGTGGCGGTCACGACCTGGGTGTAGAAGTCCCGATAGCGCTTGAGTGCGCCCTGGGCTTCGCTCAGCAGGGCTTCGTTGGCCTTCGAGTTGAAGTTGGGAACGATGCTCTGCAATTGAGCTTCGATCTTGTCCAGTGCGGCCAGCCATTTTGCCGCCTGGGCATCGTCGGCCTTGACGATATAGACGAGGCGCTCGATGCGCATGTCGCGCGCCAGGGTGCTGTAGCCGGAGATGTCGCCGATTCGTTCGCTGCGATCGCGCAGGGCGTCCGTGGCTTGCCAGCCGGTGTAGGCCACCAGCAGGATCATGCCGATGAGCAGGGAGAAGCCAAGCGCCAGCTTGGCCCGGACGCTGATGTTGCTGAGGAAATTCCAGCCATTGTGCTGCATGAGGACTACCTGGATAGAGGCCGGCGAGGACGAGTCTCCGGCGGACATGCGGTAATTGTTATCGCGATAGTTTTTCGCCCGCGGACGGACGTTGAATACCTGCCACCCTGGACGTAGCCTCCAGGGCCGTCGGTTAATCGCCGAGGCGAAGGCAGGTGCGAGTGCCCGCCAGGGGCGACCTGGACATAGCGGGTAAGTCTGACCATAACAGCGAAAAAGTGATCCATGTCACATCTTTCCCGGGGATGGTTGGTGCCAATTTATGGATGGACGGCGCCTGGTCTGCCGAGGGGAGCTCGGGTATCCGCCTGGTCAGCCGGATACAAGCCGGGTAGGGTCCAGGGACGGGGTGTGGACTGTTCGCTGATGGACCGGAGCGGACAGCAACTTGCCAATTACCCGAATCGGGAAATACTGTATAAAAAAACAGGTATGGAGGCTGCGCCCATGGCATACAGCCAGTCGTCTCAGCTGACTTCCTATGACCGTCTGACGATGAGGGTCTCGCGGCTGGTCAACAACGCCCGCGGGGTCCTCGACAGGCACGTCCATGTGGAGCGCCTGGAGGCCAGCAGCGAAGACTGGGCGCTGTTGCTCGAGGCCTTCGAGGAGACCGAGGGGCTGATCGTGGCCCACCGTGATGACGGCAGCATCGACCTGTTCTGGAAGGTCTGCTACGACGATTTCTGAGCGGACGCGACAGGCTCGTCCAGTGCATCCGCCCTGGCTTCGGTGGGCGGATTGTCGATTGAAAGGGAGGTTGGCAATGAACATCCAGCGTCTGGGCCCGACCTGGGCTCCCGCCTATCGCCAGTTGATGCTGGACGCCTATGCCAGGCATCCGGAAGCCTTCACCTCCAGTCCTGCAGAGCGGGCCGGGCTGCCGCTCGGGTGGTGGGAGCGTCGTCTGCAGGAGGGTGACGGAGCAGGGGAGCGGGTCTGGGGCGCGACCCAGGGCGCGGAGCTGCTGGGCGTGGTGGGGCTGAGCCGCGAGACGCGGGAAAAGGCTCGGCACAAGGCCACCCTGTTCGGCCTGTACGTGCCCGATCGGCACCGGCGGCTGGGCCTGGCGAAAGGTCTGCTCGGCGAATTGCTGGCCCAGGCAGCGACCTGGCCCGACCTGAGGGTCGTCCAGCTCACGGTCACCGAGGGCAATCAGGCCGCTCTGGCGCTGTACGAGCAGGCAGGCTTCAGCGTCTTCGGCAGAGAGGCGCTGGCGGTCGCCGTGGGAGATACCTGGTTCACCAAGCTGCACCTCTGGTGCGATCTGGACAGGTTGCGCCTCGGTTAGGACCCGCTCACCACATACGAAGCACCGTTGCCGCTGCGGCCTGCGAGTCGTGGTGCTGGGCTTCATAAGATGTCGTAAAACTGCCTTCGAACCGCCGCCACACCGTCACATCACCGTCACATCACCGTCACATCACCGCTCTAGGCTCGCCGCCCCAAGACAGCTTGTAACAAGTTGTATCCACAGGCCCAAGGGGAAGCGCTGGTGAAACGTTCAGGTAACAAACCCGCGGTGTTGACGATCGCATTCGCGGCGTCGCTGTTGGCACTTTCGGTGCAGGCAGCCAGCCGTTCGGGCAACAACGCCATCAATGGCGTCGATCTGCTATCCGGCTACAACAAGCTCTGGACGCCCGGCGCCAGCTGGAACACCGGCACGCCCACCGCCTTCGGGGCGCCCATCCTGCAGCGCAATATCCAGTACGTGGTCGACCTCGCGAAGACCCGCACCCAGGCCCAGGAGATAGCGGCCTACTACGATGACCGCCGCGACCAGAGCTACAGCCTGATCAGCGGCCTGGGTTCCCTGGCCAATGGCTACCTGGCCGGCTCCGGCGCCTTCACCACCATCCCGGTGTTCGATGCCTCCACCCAGACCACCAAGTACAGCGACAACGGCAACGGTGCCGGCGACGCCAATTCGCAGCTGGGCAAGGTGGTGCAACTGGTCCAGGCGATCCGCAACGATGCCTCCACCACCCCGGCCAAGAATGCCTACCAGTATCCGCGGCCCTGGCGCCAGGCGGGCGTGGACATCGTGCCGCTGTCGTTGCGCCCGGCCCTCAGCACCACACCGCAGAGCGACGGCGGCTTTCCCAGCGGCCACACCAACGCCGCCTATCTCGCCGGGATCGGCTTCGGCTATGCCGTGCCCCAGCGCCTGGGCGAGGAACTGTTCCGCGCCTCGGAGCTGGGCAACAACCGCATCGTCGCCGGCATGCACTCGCCGCTGGACGTGATTGGCGGGCGCATCACCGCCACCTATTTCGCCATCGACAACCTGGTCAACAACGCCCAGCTGCGCAGCGATGCCTTCGCCCAGGCCCAGGTCTACTTCGCCCAGCAATGTGGCGGCGACATCAACAACTGCGTGGACAGGATCGATCCGGCCACCGATCAGCAATCCCAGCATGCCCAGGACAAGGCGCTGTACACCGCCCGCCTGACCTATGGCTTCGCCCCCGTCGGCCCGACCAACCTGGCGCCGGTGGTGCCGGTCAACGCCGAGGTCTTGCTGGAAACGCGCTTTCCGTATCTCACCGCCAGTCAGCGCCGCGACATCCTGGCCAGCACCGAGCTGTCTTCGGGCTATGCGGTCATCGACGAATCCAACGGCTACGGCCGGCTCAATCTGATGGCCGCGGCCGACGGCTACGGCGCCTTCAATGGCAATGTCAGCGTGAACATGGATGCGAGCCAGGGTGGCTTCAACGCCCGCGACGCCTGGCGCAACGACATCGGCGGCAGTGGCAGCCTGACCAAGAACGGCAGCGGCGAACTCACCCTCAGCGGCTTCAACACCTACAGCGGCGGCACGCTGATCAATGGCGGTACCCTGCGCGGTCATGCCCGGGCCTTTGGCAGCGGCGACATCACCGACAACGCCACCCTGGTGCTGGATCAGTCGGTCAACGACAGCCTGGCCAACAACCTGCACGGCAACGGCAGCCTGGTAAAGACCGGGGTCGGCTCCCTGAGCCTGACCGGCAACAGCGACTTCGCCGGCACCACCCGCGTCGACCAGGGTCGCCTGGCCATCAACGGCAACCTCGGCAATTCGGCGGTCACCGTCAACTCGGGCGCCACCCTCGGTGGCAATGGCAGTCTCGGCAGCCTGCGCGTGGCCCAGGGCGGCATCCTCGCGCCCGGCAACTCGGTGGGCCAGCTCAACGTCAACGGCAACGTCACCCTCGACCAGGGCTCCGTCTACCAAGTCGAGACCGATGCCAGCGGCCGCGCCGATCGCCTGGTGGCCACGGGCGGTATCACCGTCAATGGCGCCACCCTGGCATTGGTTTCCAGTCCCTACTGGCAGCCGCTGGGCAGCTATCAGCTGCTGAGCGCGGGCAACGGGCTGAGCGGCCGCTTCGGCCCGATCCAGTCCGACTTCGCCTTCCTGGCCCCGACCCTGAGCTATGGCGCCAACCAGGCGACCCTGAGCCTGGCGCGCAATGGCGTGGCCTTCGCCGACCTGGCCGAGGGCCGTAACGCCCGGGCTGCCGCTGCGGGTCTGGATCGCGCCGGCGCCGGCAATGCACTCTGGAACCAGGTCGCCGCGACCAATGCCGCGGGTGCAGGCTCGACGTTCCAGAGCCTGGGCAACGAACTGCACGCCTCGACCAAGACCGTGCTGGTGGAAAACAGCCGGCTGGTGCGCACTGCCATGAGCGATCGCCTGAGCGATGCCCAGAGCGAGCTCCCGTCCAGCTCCGGCATCCAGGGTCTGGCCGGCAGTCGCGAGCGCGGACTGGTCTGGACCCAGGCCCTCGGCGCCTGGGGCCACAACGACGGCAGTCACGACGCCAGCAGCCTGGACAGCCACAGCCGCGGCCTGCTGATCGGCAGCGACGTACCCCTGGACGGCGGCTGGCGCGTCGGCGGGCTGGTGGGCTTCGGCCACACCGATCTCGACCTGCGCGGCGAATCCGGCTCGGCGGACAGCACCGACTACCACCTGGGCCTCTATGCCGGCCAACAGTGGGATGCCCTCAGCCTCAAGCTGGGCCTGGCCCATAGCTGGCACCAGGTGGAGGCACGGCGCAACCTGGCGATCCTCGGCACCGACCAGCGCCTGGCGCCGGACTACGACGCCGGCACCACCCAGGCCTTCGGCGAGCTGGCCTATCGGATCGAGGCGGGGAGGCTGAATCTTTCGCCCTTCGCCAACCTGGCCCATGTGCACCTGCAGACCGACGGCTTCCACGAGCGTAGCGGGGCGCTGGACCTGGACAATCCGCGGCAGAACACCGACGTGACCTTCAGCACCCTCGGCCTGCGCCTGGCGAGCAAACCGCTGGGTGACTGGAAGCTGGTGCCGAGTGCCACCCTGGGCTGGCGCCACGCCTTTGGCGACACCACCCCCGAGCATGAGGCGGCCTTCGCTGGCGGCCCGGCGTTCAAGGTGGTGGGGGCGCCCATCGCGCGTGACGCGGCGGTGGTGCGCGGGGCGCTGGACCTGGCGCTGAGCGAGACGGTCTCGCTGGGCCTGGGTTATGACGGACAACTGAGCGGTCGGACCAGGGACCAGGACCTCGACGCGCGACTCAGCTGGCGCTTCTGAGGATAGGCGTCCCGAGCGCGCGAGCGAATCGGGCATCTGGTACTGGGTACTGAAGACGGGCGAGGCCACCGGAGACGGATGGCCTCGCCTGCTTTCCGGGTTAGAAGGACGCCAGGTTGTCCGGCGTGATCAGCTGGAAGGGGACCCGGGTGAGATTGCTGCTGGTGGAGCCATTGGCCAGGCGCAAGGCCATGTCCACCGCGCCCTGACCCTGGCCCTTGGCATCCTGCAGCACGCTGACGGCCAACTTGCCCTCGCGCATTTCCTGCAAGCCATCGGGCGTGCCGTCGATGCCGCCCACCAGATACTTCGCCAGCGGCTTGCCAGCCTTTTCCAGGCCACGGATGGCACCGATGGCCATCTCATCGTTGTTGGCGGCGACGATGTCGAAGGTCACGCCCTTGTCGACCCACTGCAGGACGCGTTCGGTCGCCTCGCTGCGCTGCCAGTTGGCCGAGGCCTTCACCACCACCTGCATGTCGGGATACTTGGCCACTACCTTCTCGACGCTCTCGGTGCGCAGCTTGGTCGCCGGGTGACCCGGTTCGCCCATGAGGATCGCCACCTTGCCCTTGTAACCGGCGCGGCGGGCCAGCTCCTCCATCTGCATCGTCGCGGCTTCCACCTCGTCGGAGCCGACGAAGCCGGCATAGGCGGGCAGGGGAGAGACGCTGGGGCGGTAGTTGATGAACACCAGCGGCACCTTGCTGCTCATCGCCAGGGACAGCATCTCCTGGGTATTGCTGTCGTCGATGAGATTGACGATGACCGCATCGACGTGGGCGGCGATCAGGTTGCGGTACTGGCGCAGCTGCAGGGCGCTGTCACTGTTGGCGTTTTCCAGGAAGAGGTCCGCGTCCAGGGTATGGGCGCGCTCCTCGACGTTGTTGATCAGCAGGGTGCGGAAGTTGTCGCGCTTGGAGGTCAGGACACCGATGAGCGGCGCGTTGGCCTGGGCCAGGTTGACCCAGGTGGCGGCCAGGACGAGACCGGCGAGAAGACGAAGCTTGGGCTTGAACATGAGTCGGTCCCCGATCAGACACTGAAGCGTTGCAGCAGCTCGCGCTGCCGGCTGGCCATGAGCGAAAGGTCCTCGCTGCTGCGGGCGGCGCTGTCGGCGCCCTCCGCGGCGCGGAGCGCGGCGTCGTTGATCTGCACCATCATGCGACTGGTCTCCTGGACGGTGGCGCTCTGTTCTTCGGTGGCGGCGGCGATCTGGGTGTTCATCTCGCGGATGGTGCCGACCGCCTGGCTCATGCTCTGCAGGGCTTCCCGGGCGGAAGAGGCCAGTTGCACGCACTCGCCGGACTGGGCACGACTCACCCCCATGATTTCCACCACCGAATGGATCTTCTGCTGCATCTGTTCGATCTGCTGCTGGATTTCGGTGGTGGAGGCCTGGGTACGACTGGCGAGGGAACGCACCTCGTCGGCGACCACGGCGAAACCGCGCCCCTGTTCACCGGCGCGAGCCGCCTCGATGGCGGCGTTGAGGGCCAGCAGGTTGGTCTGCTCGGCGATGTTGCGGATGGCATCGACGATGCCGTCGATGCTCTGGCCATAGCCCTGCAGCTCATCGGTGGCCTGGGCGGCGACCTGGATCTGCCGCGCCTGGCGCTGGATGCTATCGATGGTCTCGGCGACGGTGGTGCCGGTCGTGGTGCTCAATTCGAAGGTGTGGTCGACGGCATCCTTGGTGTCGAGGGCGCGCTGGGCCACCTCGGCCACGGTGCTTTCCATCTGGGTCATCGCCGAGGCGGCGGAGCCGAGACGCTCGGTCTGCTCTTCCACGGCGCGGGTGGTGCTGGCACTGATGTCGGCATTGCCCTGGGCGGTACCCCGGAGGTCGTCGGCCGACTGGGTGAGGGTCTGCACCGTGGTCTGCAGCGAGCGGATCAGTTCGTTGAGATAGCCGCCGAGTTCGCTGAATTCGTCCTTGCGGCGCACATCGAACTGGACCCGCAGATCGCCGGCCGTGACCTGGCGCAGCGACTCGCGAAAGGCCAGCAGCGGGCGCCGCAGGCCACGCGCGACCCAGAAGCCGATGATCAGGGCCGCGCCGATCGCCAGCAGGGTGACGATGGCGAGCACCTGGCGGCTGGTGGCCACGGTGGCGTCGGTATCGCTCTTGGCCTGCTGGGCCACGGCCACGGCGCCGGCGCTGAGGGTACGCAGGGCGTCCAGGGTCGCCTGCAGGGCGGTGCCGGTGCGCTGGCGCTGGGCGTCGAACTGGCCTTCGGCCGCGGCCTGCCGCTGATAGGCCTGGCGCAGGCCATCGGGCGCGGTCATCTCGTGCAGGAGGCGGGTGACCATTACCCCGACGATGCGCGCGCTGCGCTCGTCGATGGCGGCCAGGGCGCGCAGGCGATCGGTGATGACATCCTGCTGCTGGTTGAGCACTACATCCAGTCCTGGCAGATCCAGGCGTGCCGCCTGGGCGGCAAAGGCGGCGTAGGTCTTGTCCGTTTCGATCAGCAGCATCTGGGCGGCGCGGACGGCGGCGGTGGCGCCTTCGGCCTTCTGTTGCGCGCTGTAGGCCTGCAGATAGCTGGACAGCCGATTGGCTTCCGGCGTGGCATAGCCCTGCAGGGTGCGGGTTTCGCGGCGGATGGCGACCAGCTGGCGGTAGCTGTCGATGAGGGTCTTCGCCTGGTCGCCATAGGCATTGCCCAGCTTCTGCTCCTGATCGAGCGCCTGGGTCAGCTGGTCATGGTCGCGCAACAGCGCCGGCAGGCGCTGGTGCAGCTGCAGGTAGTCGGAAAACTGCTGCTGGAATTGCTTTTCACCCGTGGCGATCGCCGCGGCGTCGGTCTCGGCCAGCAGGCCGAGCAGGGTCTGGTTGGCCCCCAGCAACTGCACGTTGATCTCGCCAACGGCCTGGCCAAGTGGCGCGGATTGCTCGGTGATGACCGCCAGCCGCTCATGGATGGACTGGGTACTGTTGAAGCTCACGGCGACGATGCCCAGCAGCAGGAGCACCAGAAGTGCAATGCCGCCGACCACGCGTTGAAGAATCGTCATGCTGGTTCCCTGCTTTTGTTATCGGTGTCGAGGCAGGAGGCCATCAGCGCCGGGACCCGATCGAGCGTCCTGCTACCGTCCATGGCCAACGTGCTGTCAGCCTAGTCTTATCACCGGACCTGGCCGCATCGTCCGCGGACGTGCGGCCTTGGCCAGGCGATCAGCTGTCGTCCGTGGCGTCCGCCACCCGTGCCAGGGGCTGGCGGGCCGGTTCGCTCTTTGGGCAAGGCGCGAGGGGCGCTACCTGGCGATCCCAGATCCGCCACCTCCAGGCATGCGGCGCGCGTTCCTCCGTGGTCGCCATGCGACGGACACCTCAGGTCGCAAAGCCGGCGCGGCGGGGCAGAAACCAACCCGTGCTTCTCCAGGTCCCTGAAAGGTCTCTTTTTTCAGGAATATCCGATGTCCAAAGCTCTGCTGTGCTCCCTCGTACTGGCTACCGCCGCAACCCTGACCGCGTGCGACAAGACCTCCGAAGACCATGCCCAGGATGCCCAGGCCCATAGCCAGAAGGCCCAGGAGAAGGCGGCCGAGGGCAAGGTCGAGCGGGCCTCCAAGGAGCAGGCCAAGGCGCAGGAAGACCGGGCCCAGGCCAATGAAGCCGCGGCCACCGAAGGGCGCAATACGCCCCCCGATTCCGCCGTGCCCGGCTATATCAAGACGCCCAGCAAGGAAAATCCCTGACCTAAGCTCCGCCTCCCTTGCCGGCCGGCAGGAGGCGAACTGCCGCGCTGCTCGTGGCCGCTGGGCGCAGGGTAGGGCGGCCACGGTTACCGGTGGCTCAGGCGGATGACGAAGCCTGCTGGCTAGCGTGCTCCGGGATCCCGGGGCGGAAGGTCACGGTGGCGTACTGGCGGGCCTCAAACCGGCGGCCGTTGACGAGCCGACGACAGCTGTCGTCCAGGCGAGCAACGGCTGTTTACATCCGGGCCAGGACGATTAGAGTAGGAGCCACTTCGCCATCATTCGTCCACCCTCCGGAGCCGCCATGAGCCCTTCGCGACCGATCCACTGGTATCGTGCCCGCAGCACGTTCGAAATCGTCGCCCTGGGCCTGGGGGTCATCGCCCTGGTGGTGGCGCTCGATCAGGGCCTGCGCAACTCACCCTCCGAGCACCTCGCCGATTACCACGCCTGCAAGGGTGACGGTGGTCTGGCGCGGATGAACGCCATCGGCGAAATCGTCTGCCGGCTGCCCAGTCCAGTGATTGGCCAGGTAGCGGCCAAGACGCCGGCGGTTTCCGGTCTCTAACGACCGCCGGGCCTCTCCCTCCGGCCCGCTCACGGCTGGCCTGCTCCTGTGACTGGACCCTCCCGGTCCGGTCGATACCGCTTTTCCGCACCTTTTCCTGATGCCGTCCTGGCCCCTGGGCGTGGATCACGGCTGCCTGGCGTTGGCAATGCGAACAGCTATTGCTTAACGTAACATTTGATAATGAGAGTTTTTATCATTTAAAGTGCTGGCCCTCGCGCGACGACGCGAACAGCAGCCTTCCAGTGCACGGCGTCGGCTGCAACGCCACGGTCACAAGGATCACCATGAACACCCAAGGAACCCTCTGCCAGCCCGTCCGCCTTCGCCGCGGGGCTCTCCGTCAGCTGCTTCTGATCGGCGCGCTGATTCCCTTTCCGCTGACGGCCCTGGCCGCCACGGTGGCCGAGCAGAACGCCACGGAACTGGACACCCTGACCATCGAAGGCAATCGCCTCTACGACATGGCACCCTCGGAACAGACCGGCGGCTATACCGTGGATTCGGCGACCGTGGGCACCAAGACGCCGGCCGCCCTGCGTGACATTCCCCAGTCGATCACCTCCTACACCAGCGACTACATCAAGGATCGCAACTTCAACACCCTGGACGAGCTGGCCAAGTCCACCGCCGGCCTGCGGGTGCTGACCAACGACAGCGGGCGCTCCTCCATCTATTCGCGTGGCTACGAATACGACGAATACAACATCGACGGCCTGCCGGCGCCCATGACCAGCATCTTCGGCACCGTGCCCATCCTCTCGCCCTTCGACCGGGTCGAGATCATGCGCGGGCCCTCGGGGCTGTTCAACAGCACCAGCGAACTGGGCGGCATCGTCAACATGGTGCGCAAGCGCGGCACCGAGGACTTCCAGGGGCATATCACCGGGCGCTACGGCTCCTGGGACACCAACTACCAGGAGATCGACCTGGCCGGTCCGCTCACCGAGAGCAAGAATGTCCGGGGTCGCTTCGTCGCCTCCCGCGCCGACACCAATGGCGAGGTGGATTACAACGCCAACACCGACCAGAGCTATTACGGCGACCTGGACATCGACCTGTCCGACGCCACCCAGATCTCCTTTGGCCTGATCCATCAGGTCAAGAACCTCACCCCGCACAATGGCTATCCCACCGATGCCCAGGGCAATCTGCTGGACTTCAGCCAGTCGCGTTTCCTGGGGGCGGACTGGAACTACTTCGACGGCAAGACCACCGACGGCATCTTCGAGCTGACCCACAGATTCGACAATGGCGGCTATGGGCGCCTCGCCGCCCGGGCCTCGCATCGGGAGGCGGACTACCTCTATGCCTTCACCGGCGGGGCGGTGCAGGCCAACGGCAACACCAGCATCCGCGCCAGCACCCGGGACTTCGAGCAGGACGCCTATTCCCTCGACGCCAGCTACAGCCAGCCGTTCGAGACCCTGGGTCAGGTCAGCGAATTCGTCGTGGGGACCGACTACAAGCACTACGACACCGACTACCAGAACGGCAACAGCGTCCTGGGTACGGTCAATGTGAACAGCTATTCGCCGACCCGCTTCGCCAAGCCGGCGCGCGTCTACCAGACCGACTACAGCGGCGAGGATCGCGAATTCGGCCTCTATTCCAAGGTCACCTTCCGCCCCATCGAGCGCCTGGCGCTGATCGGCGGTGCCCGCGTTTCCTGGTACAGGGGCGAGGCCTATACCACCACCCTGGCCAGCGGGGCCGAGGCGGGGGAGAGCCAGAAGCACAGCGGCTTCGTCACCCCCTATCTGGGTACCGTCTATGATCTCGACGACTACCATTCCCTCTATGCGAGCTATTCCAAGGTCTACAAGCCGCAGAGCGAGCTGGATGCCCAGGGCAAGGCCATCGATCCGCGCGAGGGTGACCAGTACGAGGTCGGTATCAAGGGCAGCTATTTCAACGGCGACATGAATGCGCGGCTGTCGATCTTCCAGCTGACCGATGAGAACCGCGCATCCACGCCCTTCGATGCCAATGGTCTTGCGATCACCACCTATTCCGAAGCGTCCGGCAAGACGCGGGTGAAGGGCGCCGAGATCGAGGTCAGCGGCAAGCTCACCGAGCAGTGGGAAATGCTCGCCGGCTATACCTACATGGATACCCAGAACCTCAGTGGCGATGGCAACACCCTTTTCGAAGCCATGCCCAAGCACATGGCCTCGCTGTGGACCAAGTACACCCTGGCGGGCGGTCCGCTGACCGGCCTGAGCATCGGTGGCGGGGTGACCGCCATGAGCGATTTCTCCCAGACCAACCAGACCTCCGGCGTCACCGTCTCCGCGCCGGGCTATGCCACGGTGGATGCCAAGTTCTCCTATCCGGTCACCAAGCAGCTGACCGCGACCCTGGACGTGAACAACCTCCTCGACAAGGAATACTGGTCGCGCGTAGGTTCGGTTTCCACCTTCAACTTCCAGGGCCCCTCGCGCAGCGTGATGGTCGGGGCGCGCTACGACTTCTGAGTCCCAGGCCGACCCGGGCAGGGCCCAGGTCGGCCAGCGCGATGCAGGCCATGACGATCCTTGCGACGATGTACCTTGATGCGATGAAAGATTCACTTTTCCAGCGAGACGACGTGGGCAGCGAGCCCTGGTGGCAAGCCGTGGCCTGTCGTGGCACGCCGCTGATCGAGCCCACTGCAGACGGACGCTATCGCCTGACCTTTGTCTGGCGCGATCCCGAAGGGCTGGCCGGGCGCTCCGGCACCCAGCGGGTCTGGCTCAACATCACCGGGGTCACCGACCATCATCAACCGGGCCTGCCGCAGAGTCTGCGGCGCCTGCCAGGCACCGATGTCTGGGCCTGGGAGACCGAACTGGATGGCCGCTGGCGCGGCAGCTACTGCCTGATCCCCAGCGGGGAGCCGGCGCCCTTCGAAGGCGAAGCCCAACCCGATCTCCAGGGCATCCGCCTCTGGTGGCGCAGCGTCTTTCCCCTGGCCCAGGCCGACCGGCTCAATCCGCGACGCGCCTGGCAGGGTGGGCGCGGGCTGGCGGTGTCGGGCGTGCACCTGCCGGAGGCGCCTGCCCAGCCGGCCTGGGCCGCCTTCGATGCCGACCGCAGCCTGGCGCCAGCGGCCTGGCCGAGTCTGCAACAGTACGAGTGGCAGAGTGCACGGCTGGGCAACAGCCGTCCGGTGTGGGTCTTCGCCACTGGTAATACCACCCCTCTGGAGCGGCCGCTGGCCATCCTGCTGGATGGGCAGTTCTGGGCGCAGACGATGCCCGTGGGCGCGCCACTGCAGCAGCTCACCGCAGCCGGGCAACTGCCGGAGGCGGTCTATCTGCTGATCGACAACAGCGACCGCGCCCTGCGCAGCAGCGAGTTGCCCTGCAATCCACAATTCTGGTTGGCGTTGCAGGAAGAACTGCTGCCCCAGGTGCGCGACTGGGCGCCCCATGCGCAGTCGTCGTCCACGACCGTGGTGGCCGGGCAGAGCTTTGGCGGGCTGGCGGCGCTCTATGCCGCGCTGCATTGGCCGGAGCGCTTCGGCTGCGCCCTGAGTCAGTCCGGGTCCTTCTGGTGGCCGCAGCGTGGCGCGCCGGGACGGCTGTTCGAGGCACTGGCGAGCGGGCAGGGGAGCACTCACCCCCTGCGGCTGTTCATCGAGGCCGGGTTGCGCGAGCCGGCCATCCTCGAGGCCTCCCGGGCCCTGGTCCCGCGCCTGCGCGAGCAGGGCCACGTGCTCGACTATCGCGAGATCGATGGGGGGCACGACGCCCTCTGGTGGCGCGGCGGGCTGCTCGATGGCCTGGTCCAGCTCTGGCGACCCCGGGTCGCCGCCGACGCCCAGCGTTAACCCCTATTTGCCAGGAGGTCCTATGGACGCTCTCAATCCCTTCGACGATCCCGCCCAGGTGCTGCTGATCCTGCGCAATGCCCGGGGTCAGTGCAGCCTCTGGCCCGAGGCCATGTCCGTTCCCGCCGGCTGGACGCTGGTGTTCGGACCGGCGCCGCGCGCGGCCTGCGACGACTGGCTAGCCAGCCACTGGCGCGATATCCGCCCGGTCGCCTCCCTGCTTTCCTGACTGGAGTTCCTGTGTCCTCTACGCCGCTTTCTCTTTCGCGCCCACTGCCCCTGGTCGCCGCCCAGCCCGGTATCTGGATGGCCGATCAGCTGTCGCCCCATGCCAATGCCTTCGCCGTGGCCCATCTGGTCGAGTTGCGCGGGTCGATCGATGCCCAGGCGCTGCAGGCGGCCATCGTCCAGGGCCTGGGCGAGCTGGACAGCCTGCAACTGAAGTTTGCCGAGCGCGAGGGCGAGCTGGTGCAGTGGATCGACGATGAGGCGGCCACGCCTGCCCCCGAGTGGCTGGACCTGCGCGGGGCCGCCGATCCGGAAGGCGCGGCGCGGGCGGCCATCCGCGTCGACCTCGACGGCGACCTGAGAGCCACCAGCGGCGGGCCGCTGTGGCTCAACCGGATCTACCAGCTGGGTGACGATCACCTGTTCTGGTACCAGCGCTATCACCACCTGCTGATCGATGGCTATGGCTTCGCCGCCCTGGCCAAGCGGGTAGCGGCCCTGTACAGCGCCGTGGTGCGCGGCGAGACGCCCGAGGCTTCGCCGTTCGTCTCCTTTGCCGAGGTGGTGCGCGAATACCAGGATTATCGGCGGTCGGCCGTGCGCGAGCGTGACGAAGCCTTCTGGCGTGAGCGCGGCGCGGCCTTGCCGCCGGCCGCCTCCCTGGCACCCGGTGGCCTGGCGGGGCAGGTACCGACGCCGCGGGTGGTGGAAGCACGCGCCCGGGTGCCCGCCGCGGTCTTCGCCAGGCTGGCCGAGCAGGGCAAGGCCCAGGGCGTGACGCCGGCTGATCTGGCCGTGGCCCTGGCCGCCACCTGGTTCGCCCGTCTCAGCGGTCAGCCGGCCTTCAGCGCCGGCTTCATCTTCATGAGACGCATGGGGTCGGTGGCGCTGAAATCCGGCGGCGCGACGCTCAATGTCCTGCCCCTGGGCGTGCGCACCGACTCGACCCAGACGCTGCCGCAACTCGCCGCCGTGTTGGCCGCCGAGCTCAAGAAGGTGCGCCGGCACCAGCGCTACGACGCCGAGCAGATCGCCCGCGATCTTGGCCGGCCAGGCGATGCCGAGCCCCTGACCGGACCGGTCATCAACCTCAAGCTGTTCGATTTCGCCCTGGATTTCGCCGGGGTGCCCGGTATCACCCACGAATTGGCCTCGGGGCCGGTGCGCGATCTGGAAATCGCTCTTTATCTAGAAGCGAGCGGCGCCCTGGACATCAAGCTGCTGGGCAACGCCGAGCGCTATACCGCCGACCTGCTGCAGGGCCACGCCGAGCGCTTCGGCCTGCTGGCGCAGCAGTTTGCCACTCAACCTGGGCTCACCCTGGGCGAAGCCGATCTGCTGGCGCCCACGGACCAGCACTGGCTGGCCGCCATCAATGCCACTGAGCGCCCGCTGCCCGCCACCACCCTAGCCGCGCTGTTGGCCGAGCAGGCGGCGCGGACGCCCGCGGCACCGGCACTGGCCGATCTGCAGCACGCCTTTACCTATGAGGAGACGCGCCAGCAGGTCCTGGCCCTGGCCCAGCGCCTGAGCCAGGCCGGGGTCGGTCGCGGTGACATCGTCGCGGTGGCCCTGCCACGCTCGGTGTTCCTGTCCCTGGCCTTGCTGGCGACGCTCGAGCTGGGCGCGGCCTACCTGCCGCTGGACAGCGGCTATCCCGACGAGCGCCTGCAGCTGATGCTCGACGATGCCCGGCCCCGGGTGCTGGTGACCGATGCCAGTCAACGTGGACGTTTCCCGGGGCTGTGCGAGGAGCAGGTGCTGATTCTCGACGCGCCGCTGGAGGGGCTGGACCAGGCTCCCGTGTTCGAAGGACCGCGCCCCGGCGATCCGGCCTATCTGCTCTATACCTCCGGCTCGACCGGCCGACCCAAGGGCGTGGTGGTCGGCCATGCGGCCATCGTCAATCGCCTGCTGTGGATGCAGGATAGCTACCCCATCGGCGTCGGTGACACCGTCCTGCAGAAGACGCCGAGCAGCTTCGATGTCTCGGTCTGGGAATTCTTCTGGCCGCTGCTGGTGGGCGCCCGGCTGTACCTGGCGCCACCCGAGGCCCATCGCGATCCCCTGGCGCTGCAGGAGCTGTTCGCCCGCGAGCGGGTGACCACCGTACACTTCGTACCCTCGATGCTGGCGGCCTTCGTCGCCAGTCTGGACGAGCCGGCCGCGGTGGCCCGCTGCGCCAGCCTGCGCCAGGTGTTCTGCAGTGGCGAGGCGCTGCCCACCGAACTGGCTCGCACCTGGGAGCGCCGGGTCGGCGCGCCCCTGCACAATCTCTATGGCCCCACCGAGGCTGCGGTCGACGTCTCCTATCATCCGGCCCATGGCGCCGCCCTGGCGGCTGTCAGCGGCAGCAGCGTGCCCATCGGCAAGCCGGTGTGGAACACCGGGCTGCACATCCTCGACGAGCGTCTGCGCCCGGTACCGCCGGGTGTGGCGGGCGAGCTCTATCTGAGCGGGGTGCAACTCGCCGATGGCTACCTGGGCCGTCCCGAGCTGACCGCCGCACGCTTCATCGCCGCGCCGGACGGGCAGGGCGAGCGCCTCTATCGCACCGGTGACGTGGCGCGCTGGCTGCCCGAGGGCGTCGTCGAATACCTCGGCCGCAGCGACGACCAGGTCAAGTTGCGCGGGCAGCGCATCGAACTGGCGGAAATCGACCACGCCCTGCTGGCGCTGCCTGGCGTGGCCCAGGCGGTCACCCATGCCCGGGTGCTGGGCGAGGCGGCCACCGCCACCGGCGGCGATGCCCGCCAACTGGTGGGCTATCTCGTCGCCCAGCCGGGCGCCGCGCTGGACCTGGAGCGCCTGCGCGCGCGCCTGGGCGAAAGCCTGCCGCCGCACCTGGTGCCGGTGGCCCTGGTGGAGCTGGACGCCTTGCCCCTGGGCGCCACCGGCAAGCTCGATCGCAAGGCCCTGCCGGCGCCCCAGGGCGTGGCCAGGGCCGCCAGTCGCCCCCTGTCGCCGGGGCTGGAAAGCGATCTGGCCGCGGCGTTTTCCGAGGTGCTCGGCTGCGCCATCGTCGGTGCGGACGACGACTTCTTTGCCCTGGGCGGTCATTCGCTGCTGGCCATGACCCTGGCCGCCACGCTGCGTCGGCGCCTGGGGCAGCCGGTGTCCATCGGCCAGATCATGGTTGCCTCCAGTGTCGCCCGCCTGGCCCGGCAGCTGGAGCAGGATGCGGCCAGCGCGACCCGCGCCGGCTTCGAGACCCTGCTGCCGCTGCGCCCGGGCGATGGCCCCACGCTGTTCTGTTTCCACCCGGCCTCGGGCTTCGCCTGGCAATTCAGCGTGCTGGCGCGCCACCTGGATCCGCGCTGGTCGCTGCTCGGCATCCAGTCGCCGCGTCCGGACGGCCCCCTGGCCCAGGGCGCCGACCTGGAAGCCGTCATCCAGCGCCATCTGCGCACCCTGCGCGAGGTGCAGCCGCAGGGGCCCTATCATCTGCTCGGCTATTCCCTGGGTGGCACCCTGGCCCAGGGCCTGGCGGCGCGGCTGCAGGCGGCAGGAGAGCAGGTCGCCTTCCTTGGCCTGCTCGACACCTATCCGCCGGAAACCCAGAACTGGCAAGAACGCGAAGGCCAGCGCGAGCTGGACCCGGAGGTGCTGGCCGAGGTCAATCGCGAGCGCGAGGCCTTCCTGGCGGCCCAGCAGGGCCTGACCGATCCCGCGCTGGGGGAGGGGGCGGAGCTGTTCGCCACCATCGAAGGCAACTACGCCGACTCGGTGCGGCTGCTGGCCACGGCGTGCAGCGCGCGTTTCGATGGCGAGGCGCTGATGTTCGTCGCCCGGCGCACGCTGCCGGCGGGAATGGACGTCAAGGCCACCTGGGCGCCCTGGATCACCCGCCTGCAGGCCCACGAGGTGGATTGCGCCCACGTCGACATCATCGCCCCGGCCCAGCTGGCGCAGATCGGCCCGGTGCTGAATCGGGCGTTGAAGGCGCTGTGACGGCTCGCGGGTTCGGCTCGACGGCGACTCCCCGCTCAGGCAAGGTGTGAAGCCTGGGCGGGGCAGGAGAGATGATCGGCCAGGCCGCTCCTTCTCTCGTTGCAGGTGGACCCATGGCGAAAAGCGTGACCATTCAGGATGTCGCCCGGCAGGCAGGCTTGTCCAAGTCTGCCGTTTCGCGCTACCTGAATCACAGTCTGAGCCTGCCACCCGCCACGGCGCAGCGTATCGAAGGGGCCATCGAGGCCCTGGGCTTTCGGCGCAACAGCCTGGCCCAACGCCTGAGCAAGGGCGGCAGCGAGACCATCGGGCTGGTGCTGCCGGACATCGCCAACCCCTTTTTCGCCGAGCTGGCCGACGCCGCCGAGGCCACGGCCTTCGCCCATGGCTACAACCTGGTGCTCTGCCTGACGCGCAACGATCCGGCGCGGGAAATCCAGTACGTCCACTGGAAGGGATCGCGCCGCGTGGATGGTCTGCTGTTCATCACCAACCGCGCGGATGACGGGACGCTGGCGGCGCAACTGGGCGCCTACCGGGAGATCGTGTTGCTGGACGAGGATGTCCCGGGTACCTCGATGCCCAAGGTCTTCGCCGACAATGTCGCCGGCGGCCGACTGGCCACCGAGCATCTGATCCGCCAGGGGCATCGGCGCATCGCCCATGTCTCCGGACCGGCAGCGGTGATGAGCGTGAGGGAGCGGCGCGAGGGCTATGAGCTGGCCCTGGCCGCGGCCGGAATACCCTTGCGTCCCGATTATCTGCTGCTGGGGGAGTACAGCCGCGACTTCGGGCGTCAGGCGGCCGCGACCCTGCTGGATCTGCCGGAGCCGCCTCAGGCGATCTTCGCCGCCAGCGACTTCATCGCGGTAGGGGTGCTCGATACCCTGCGCGAACGCGGCCTGGCAGTTCCCGGTGCCCTGTCCCTGGTCGGCTTCGACGACGCGCCCTACGCGGAATTGCTCACGCCGCCGCTCAGTACCGTGCGCCAGTCGGCGCGGGACCTGGGTCGCCAGGGAATCGAAGCCCTGCTGGCGGTGCTTGCCGGGCAGCCGGTAGTCGGGGAGCAGCGGGTCGCCGTGACCCTGGTGGAACGCGGCTCGGTCGCCCCAGCGCCTGCCCCAAGGTAGCACTTGGCGTTTCCATTCTGCCCAGTCGTGGAGCACTCCGGTGGCTGTCCGGCCAGAGGCTCTGTGCAGGGGGTTTGAGTAACCATTTGAATTGGCAGTGGAAGAAGGTCCTCCAGTCGCTGCTGGCACGCCTTGTGCTGTTTCCTTTCCAGCAGAACCTTCCCGGTTCTATTTTTTGGCCCATTTAGTAAACCGGTTTACTAACCGCTGCCATATCCGTTGGCAGGGTAGAGGAGGATGGAGATGCTTCGATTCGGCAAGACGTTCGCTTCCATGCTGATGGTGTTCGGATTGGGCCTGGCCGGTAGTGCCCAGGCGGCACCGGCCAAGCGGCTGGCACTGGTCCAGGTGAATCAGCAGGCGCTCTATTTCACCCAGATCACCCAGGGTGCCCAGGCCGCCGCCAAGGCGGCGGGCGCCGAGTTGGTGGTGTTCAACGCCAACGACAACCCCTCCGCCCAGAACGACGCCATCGAGGCCTACATCCAGGACAGGGTGGACGCCATCCTGGTCTGTGCCATCGACGTCAACGGCATCAAGCCGGCGGTCTCGGCGGCGGTCCAGGCCGGTATCCCGGTGGTGGCCATCGACGCCGTGCTCAATGGCGACAACCAGGTGCAGGTCGGCGTCGACAACCGCGCCGCGGCTCGCCAGCTGGGGGAATACACCGGCAACTACATCACCCGAGAGCTGGGTGGCGAGGCCGAGGTCGGGGTGGTGGGAGCCCTGGGTTCCTACGTGCAGAACCTGCGTCTGGACGGCTTCCGCGAGGGGCTGGCCCAGCGCGCGCCCAAGGCGAAGATCGTCGGTACCGTGGATGGCAACAACGTGCAGGACACCGCGCAGAGCGCCGCGGAAAACCTGCTCACCGCCAATCCGGATCTGCAGATCGTCTATGCCACCGGCGAGCCGGCGTTGATTGGCACCGTGGCGGCCAGCGTCGCCCAGGGCAGCGGCGAGCGCACCCGGATCTTTGGCTGGGACCTGTCGCCCCAGGCCGTCCAGGGCCTGGATGACGGCTCCGTGGCAGTGGTGGTGCAGCAGAACACCCGCGGCATGGGCAAGGCGGCGGTGGAGGCGGCGCTGGCGCTGCTCGCCGGCCAGCAGGTCACCAAGCAGCAGGATATCCCGGTGACCCTGGTCACCCGGGAAAACCTGGATGCCTATCGCGCCGACTTCAAGTAGCGGAGACCGAGCATGGACACTGCGACGACGGTTCCCCGGGTCAGCATGACCGGCATCACCAAGAGCTATGGCTCCATCCAGTCCCTGCGCGGCGTCGACCTCGCCCTGCAGCCCGGCGAGGTCCTGGGGCTGGTCGGCGACAACGGCGCCGGCAAATCGACCCTGACCAAGATTCTTTCCGGCGCGGTGCTGCCCACCAGTGGCTGCATCCGCATCGACGGCCGCGAAGAGGTGTTCCAGGGCCCGGCGGATGCCCAGCGCTGTCGGATCCAGATGGTCTATCAGGATCTCTCCCTGTGCGACACCGTGGACGTGGCCGGCAACCTCTTCATGGGGCGGGAGCCCCGCCGCCGGCTGCTCGGGCTGCCGCTGCTGGACGAGCGCAAGATGCACGCCGATGCGCGCCGCATCCTCGAGGGGCTGGGCATCAGCCTGCCCGATACCCGCGCCCAGGTACGCCACCTCTCCGGCGGCCAGCGCCAGGCCGTGGCCATAGCCCGCGCCGCGGCCTTCGAACCCCGGGTACTGATCATGGACGAGCCGACCGCCGCCCTGGCGGTGGCCGAGGTCGAGGCCGTGCTGGAGCTGATCCGCACCATCAGCCGCCAGGGGGTGAGCGTCATCCTCATCACCCACCGGCTGCAGGATCTCTTCCTGGTCTGCGATCGCATCATGGTGATGTACGAGGGCCAGAACCTGGCCGAGCGCCGGGTGGCCGACACCAGTCTGGGCGAGATCGTCGAGCTGATCGTCGGCCACAAGTTCACCGCCCGTTCCGCCTGCGCCTGAATCGGAGGATTTCATGAATACCCTCGACCTGACCCGACAGCGCGTGGTGGTGCAGTCACCGCTGCGCCGCCTGCTGCACGACTATCCCGGCGTCGCCAGCATCGCGCTGTTCTTCGCCCTCTGCTGCCTGCTGTTCGCGCTGGTGACCGACAACTTCCTCAGCAGCGGCAACCTGCTCAACGTCATTCGCCAGAACGCGCCCTTGCTGATCGTGGCCGTGGCCATGACCCTGGTGGTGACCACCGGTGGCATAGACCTGTCGGTCGGTTCCACCCTGGCCCTGGTGGGCGCCCTGGCCGCCCTCGGCCTCAACACCTGGCAGCTGCCCTGGCCGGTGGTGCTGGCCGGCGGCCTGCTGGTGGGGGCGCTGATCGGTGCGCTGAACGGCTACTTCATCGCCTACGCGGGAATCCCGGCGTTCATCGTGACCCTGGCGACCCTGACCATCATTCGCGGCCTGGCGCTGCTCATCACCCAGGGCTATTCCATTCCGGTTCCCCGTGAATTCAGCGCCTTTCTCGCGCTCGGTCGCGGCTGGGTGCTCGGACTGCCGCTGGCGGTATGGCTCGCGCTCTTCGCGGTGCTGGGCGGCATGCTGCTGCTGGGCAGGATGCGCTTCGGGCGCTATCTCACGGGGATTGGCGCCAATGCCGAAAGCGTCCGCCGGGCAGGGGTGAATACCCGCGGCGTGCTGCTGCGCGTCTACGTCCTGAGCGGCATGGCGGCGGCGCTGGCCGGGATGATCGTAACGGCCCGACTGGGCAGTGGTTCCTCCAACCAGGGGGAGGGCTTCGAACTGGAGGTCATCGCGGCGGTGGTGCTGGGCAGCACCAGTCTGTTCGGCGGCTTCGGCACCATCCTTGGCACCCTGCTGGGCGTGCTGACCATGGCGGTGATCAAGAACGGCCTGATCCTCGCCCATGTGTCGCCCTTCTATACCCAGATCGCCACGGGGGCCATCGTGCTTCTGGCCATCTGGCTCAACACCCGCATCCTCAAGACCGGCCGCCCGCTGGGGAGGGTAGGCGGATGAGTCTGTTTCGCCATCCCGAGCCGCTTCCGGTCGGGGTCGACAGCGGCCATGCCATGACGGTGCTTGGCCCGCTGCCGGTGGACCGGTTGGGCGTGACCCTGATGCACGAGCACATTCTGCTCGACGCCTCCGGCAAATGGGTGCCACCCCGTTGCTGCGGCGAGCGACACCTGGCCGAGCAGCCGGTGAGCATCGAACTGCTCGGCGAGCTGCATATGAATCCGCTGGTCAGCCGCGACAACTGCCAGCTGTTCGACGTGGAGCTGGCCTGCGCCGAGTTGCTGAAATATCGCGCCCTGGGCGGGGAGACGGTGGTCGATCCCACCAACCTCGGCATCGGTCGCGATCCCCAGGCGCTGCAGCGCATCGCGCGGCTCACGGGTCTCAACATCATCATGGGTGCCGGTTTCTACCTGGAGCCCTCGCACCCGGCCTATGTCAGGGAGCGCTCGGTGGAGGAACTGACCGCCCAGATCGTCCACGACGTGGGCGGAGCGGCGGAAAAGCCGGAGGTCATCGCCGGGCTGATCGGCGAGATCGGGGTGTCGGCCGCCTTTACCGCCAGCGAGGAAAAATCCCTGCGCGCCGCCGCCCGGGCCAGCGGCCTCACCGGGGTGCCCCTGGCGGTCCATCTGCCCGGCTGGGAACGCTTGGGTCACCGGGTGCTGGACATCGCCGCCGCCGAGGGCGCCGACCTGCACCACGTGGTGCTCTGCCACATGAATCCCAGTCATCGCGACCTGGACTACCAGCACGGACTCGCAGAGCGGGGCGCCTTCCTCGAATACGACATGATCGGCATGGGCTACTACTTCGCCGACGAGGCCGCCCAGTCGCCGTCCGACGAAGACAACGCCCGCGCCCTCGTCGGTCTGCTGGAGGCCGGCTACGGCGAGCGCCTGCTGCTGTCCCAGGACGTCTTTCTCAAGACCATGCTCACCCGCTACGGCGGCCACGGCTATGGCTACCTGCTCAAGCACTTCGTCCCGCGTCTGCGCCGCCATGGCGTCACGGGGGCGCAACTGGAAACCCTGCTGATCGACAACCCGCGCCGCGTCTTCCAGCGCATTCGATCGGCCTAACGTCCGCAACCGGAGAACCTATGAAACAGTCCGTTCTGCTCGCTGGCGAATCCTGGGTCAGCACCGCGACCCATATCAAAGGCTTCGACCAGTTCGCCTCCGTCACCGCCCACAATGGCGCCCAGCGCCTGCTGACCGCACTGGCCGACAGCGACTATGCCGTCACCCAGATGTGCGCCGACCAGGCGCAAACCGACTTTCCGGCGACGCTGGAGGCGCTGCGCGACTACCAGGTGATCATCCTGTCGGATATCGGTGCCAACAGCCTGTTGCTGCATCCGGATACCTGGCTGCGTAGCCGCCGCACACCGAATCGCCTGACGGCGCTGCGCGAGTACGTGCTGCAGGGTGGCGCGCTCATGATGGTCGGTGGCTACTACAGCTTCCAGGGCATCAACGGGGGTGCCCGTTATCGCGGAACTGCGGTGGAAGAGGTGCTGCCGGTGCGTTGCCTGCCCTATGACGACCGCATCGAGGTGCCCGAGGGCTTCACGCCAGAGGTGCACGGCGAGCATGAGTTGCTGCGTGGCCTGCCCCAGGACTGGTCCTATCTGCTGGGCTACAACGAGGTGGAATTGCACCCGGAGGCCCAGCTCGTGGCGAGCGTCGCGGGCAGCGGTCATCCGCTGCTGGCGACCCGGGAAGTCGGCCAGGGGCGTACCCTGGTCTGGACCAGCGACATGTCGATGCATTGGATGCCCGACGACTTCCTGGCCGGCGATGCCTATCGGCGCTTCTGGCTCAACTGCCTGGACTGGCTCTCGCGGCGCGCCTGATCACCCGCAGTCCGACTGGAGATCACCATGCTCGACGATCCTTTGGCCCTGACCCGAGCGCTGCTGGGATTTCCCACGCTCAATCCGCCGGGCGATGAAGAAGCCTGTGCGCAGTTCCTGGTCACGACGCTCCGCGAGGCGGGCTTCCACTGCGAATTGCAGCATTTCGGCGAACGACGTTGCAACTTGGTGGCCTGGCTACCGGGGCGCGGGGCCGGCAAGCCGCTGGGCTTTACCGGGCACCTGGACGTGGTGCCCCTGGGCAATGGCATCTGGCGCCACGGGCCCTTCGCCGGTGAGATGGCCGAAGGGCGCCTCTATGGCCGCGGCGCCAGCGACATGAAGGCGGGCATCGCCGCCTTCATCGTCGCCTGCCAGCGCAATCGCGAAGTCATCGCCCAGGGGCCTGGCGTCCGGCTGCTGCTCACCGGCGGTGAGGAAACCGGCTGTGACGGCGCCCGGGCGCTGTGCCGGGACGCGCCGCACCTGCTCGGCGAGCTGGGCGCGCTGCTGGTGGGCGAACCCACCGCCAATCGGCCGGTGCTGGGACACAAGGGCGCCTTCTGGCTCCGCTGCACCGCCCATGGCCGCACGGCCCACGGCGCCATGCCCGAGGAGGGGGAAAACGCCATCTACCGCCTGGCCGAGGCCATTGGCCAGGCGCGCACCTTCGCCGTCGGCCCGCCGCATCCGCTCATGCGCCAACCCACGCTCAACGTGGGGACCGTCAGCGGTGGGCTGAACATCAACTCGGTGCCGGATCGTGCAGCCTTCACCCTCGATCTGCGGACCGCACCGAACCTGGCGCATGCCGACATCCAGCGGCGTCTGGCCGAGCACCTGGGCAGCGATCTGGAGCTGGAGGTCCTGGTGGATCTACCCGGGGTCTGTGCCGACAGGAGCGACGCCTGGGTGCGGCAGGTCTTCGACCGTTGCGCCACCCTGCACGGCGAGGCGCTGCCCGCCAGCGTGGTGCCTTATTTCACCGATGCCGCCGTGCTGCTGCCCGCGCTGAACGATCCGCCCACCCTGATCCTGGGGCCGGGAGAACCGAGCATGGCGCACAAGGTGGACGAATACTGCGAGGTGCAACGCCTGGAGGAGGGCACCGAGCTCTACGGGCAGTTGCTCCGGGACTGGATGCTCGCCGGACGCTAGCGCCGCGCCAGGGGTACCACCATGGGGGTGCCGGCCACGGGGTCGTCGATGATCAGGCAGTCCAGGTCGTAGACCGCCTTGATCAGCGCGGGGGTGACCACGTCGCGCGGGCGGCCGGTGGCCAGCACCTTGCCGTCGCGCATGGCCACCAGGTGGGTGGCGTAGCGACAGGCGTGGTTGAGGTCGTGCAGCACCATCACCAGGGTGTGGCCCTGCTGGCGATTGAGGTCTTCCAGCAATTCCAGCAGGTCGATCTGGTGGGTGATGTCGAGCCAGGTGGTGGGCTCGTCGAGCAGCAGCAGCGGGGTTTCCTGGGCGAGAGCCATGGCGATCCAGACCCGCTGGCGCTGACCGCCGGAGAGGGTGTCCACCGCCCGGTCGGCCAGTTCGAAGACACCGGTGGCCTGCATGGCGTGGGTCACCGCGCGCTCGTCGTCGGCGCGCACGCCGCCGAACAGCGTCTGGTGCGGATAGCGTCCGCGGGCCACCAGGTCGCGCACCGAGATGTCGCCCGGGGCCTGGGAGCTCTGTGGCAGCAGGCCCAGGCGGCGGGCCACCTCCTTGGTGCGATAGCTCTGGATCGCTTGGCCGTCCAGCCAGACCTGACCCTGGCTGGGCGCCAGCAGCCGGCTTAGGGTGCGCAGCAGGGTCGACTTGCCGCAGCCGTTGGGGCCGATGATGACCGTCAGCTCGCCATCGGGGATGGTCAGCGACAGGTCTTCGGCGATCAGCTTGCGGCCGTAGCCCAGGGTCAGGCGCTCGGCGTGCAGGCGCGAAGCGGGGGCGTCGTTCATGAGCGGCGGGACTCCCAGATGAGCAGGCCGATCAGGTAGAGCCCACCTAGGCTCACCGTGACCAGGCCGACCGGCAGGACATAGGGCAGGAACAGGCGCTGGGCGATGAGATCCGCGCCCAGCAGCAGGACCGCGCCGGTGAGGGCGGCGGCGGGCAGCGCCAGGCGCTGGGTGCCGGTC
This sequence comes from Pseudomonas sp. GM_Psu_1, assembly GCF_026544185.1. Lineage (NCBI taxonomy): Bacteria > Pseudomonadati > Pseudomonadota > Gammaproteobacteria > Pseudomonadales > Pseudomonadaceae > Pseudomonas > Pseudomonas sp. GM_Psu_1. Next base: position 3,209 of record NZ_JALNUX010000007.1, on the reverse strand, counting down.
AGGCGGCGGGCGATCTGCGGCGCGGCCAGGGCGATGAAGGAGATCGGTCCGGCCACCGCGGTGCCGGCTGCGGTGAGCACCACGCCCAGGCCCAGCAGCGACAGCCGAGTGCGCTCCACCGGCACGCCCAGGGCGCAGGCGGTGTCGTCGCCCATCTCCAGCAGGAACAGCCGACGACTCAGCGCCAGGCTGGCTACACCTGCCAGCAGGATGAAGACCACCGCCGGCCAGGCCTTGGCCCAGGTGATACCGTTGAGCGAGCCGGCGCTCCACAGGCCGGCGCTGAAGGCGGCTTCCAGGGAGGCGTGGACGATCAGCCAGGTGTTGAGCGCCATCAACAGGGCGCGTACGCCGATGCCGACGATGATGAGTCTGAGGGTATCCACGCCGCTGCCGCGCCAGGTCAGGGCATAGACTAGGGCCGCGCTGAGCAGGCCGCCGATCAGGGCGGCGGTGGTGCTCCAGAGGATGCTGGCCTGGAACAGCACCAGGGCGACCAGCACGCCGCTGTAGGCACCGGTGTTGAAACCCATGATGTCCGGACTGCCGAGAGGGTTGCGTAGCAGCGACTGGAACAGCGCCCCGCTCAGGCCCAGGGCGGCGCCGATCAGCAGCGCCAGGGCCACCCGCGGCAGGCGCCATTGGGTGACCACCAGTTCGATGCCGCGGGGTGCCTCCCCGAGCAGGGCGGCCAGCACCTGGGCGGGACTCAGGGCCAGGCTGCCGCTGCCCAGGGCGAACAGGGCGAGCAACAGGGCGCCGCCGAGCAGGGTGAGCAGCACGCCGGGCAGGCGCAGGCGACCGGGACGGTTCATGCCCGGCCTCCCTGGCGCTGACGGCGCGCCAGCCAGATCAGCAGCGGCGCGCCGAGGAAGGCGGTCACCACCGAGACGCGCAACTCGTTGGTCACCAGCAGGCGGCCGACGATATCGGCCGTCAGCAGCAAGCTGGGGGTGAACAGCAGGACGAAGGGCAGCAGCCAGCGATGGTCTTCGCCGATGGCCCAGCGACCCAGGTGCGGCACCATCAGGCCGACGAAGGCGATAGGGCCGACCGCCGCGGCAGCGGCGCCACAGAGCAGGGTGATGGCCAGCAGGCCGAGCAACTGGGTCTGGCGGACCCGGGTGCCGAGGGCCACGGCCAGATCGCTGCCCAGGCTCAGGGCATTGAGCGCCGGGGCCAGCAGCAGGGCGATAGCCACGCCACCCAGCACCGGCAGGCTGGCGCTGCGCAGCAGATCGACCTGACGCACGTCCAGGGAGCCGAATTGCCAGAATCTCAGCTGATCGTAGACCTGGGGATCGAGCAGGGCGATGCCCGAGCTGACGCCTTCGAGCATGGCGCCCAGGGCCACCCCGACCAGCACCAGGCGCATGGGGTTGAAGCCGCCGCCACCGGCGATGCCGGCCAGCAGCACCACCAGGCTGGCCAGCAGGGCGCCGCCGAAGGCGAAGCCCAGGTACTGCTCGGGACCGCTGGCGCCGAACAGGGCGATGCCCAGCACCACGGCGAAACTGGCACCGGCATTGACGCCGAGGATGCCCGGATCGGCGAGGGGATTGCGCGTCAGCGCCTGCATCAGGGTGCCGGCCACGCCCAGCGCCGCCCCGGCGAGCAGCCCGGCGAGGGTGCGTGGCAGCCGCGCTTCGCGCACGATCAGGCAGGCCGGCTCGCTGCAGCCCTGGCCCAGCGCCTGCCAGACATCGGCCAGCGGGATGGCGGTGGCGCCGAGCGCCAGGCTGGCAGCCATCACCAGGAGCAGCAGGACGGCGGCGCAGCCGAGGATGAGGAGGCGGCGCGGGGTCATCCGCGACGACCGACGGCGAGGGGAGTGGATGAGAACAAGGCGTATTAACACATGATAGTCTGTATTACATGCTAACAGCCTTGCCCCGGCGGCTCGATAGCGTCCCCTGTGTTTTTCCGGTGATTCATGTCCAAGACGTCCTTCCTGCTCGACTTCGGCCTGCTCAGGTCCCACGCCGCCTTTCGCACCCTGTTCATCGCCCGCCTGGTCTCCGTGCTGTCCCTCGGCCTCCTGGCCGTGGCCATCCCCATCCAGGTCCAGGCGCTGACCGACTCGCCGCTCAAGGTGGGCCTGGCACTGAGCATGGCCGGCATCGGCATGTTCGTCGGCCTGCTCACCGGTGGGGTGCTGGCCGACCGCCTGGAGCGGCGCCGGCTGATCCTGGCCGCGCGTTCCATCTGCGGCCTGGGCTTCATCGGGCTGGCGGTCAACGCCAGCCTGCCCGAGCCGTCGCTGACCGCCATCTACCTGCTGGCGCTGTGGGACGGCTTCTTTGGCGCCCTGGGCGTCACCGCGCTGCTGGCGGTCACGCCGATCCTGGTCGGCCGCGAATCCATGGTGCAGGCCGGCGCCCTGAACATGCTCAGCGTGCGGGTGGCGGCCATCGTCGCCCCGCCGCTGGGCACCCTGCTGATCGCCCAGAGTGGCGTGGCCTGGAACTACGGCCTGACCGCCGGCGGTACCCTGATCACCCTGCTGGTGCTCTTGCGCCTGCCGCCGCTGCCCCCGCCGGAACAGCCACGCGAGACGCCCTGGCAGGCGCTGGGCGGCGGCATCGCCTTCCTCTTCGAGAATCGCCTGCTGGGCGCAGTCGCCCTGGTCGGCGCCCTGGTCACCATGGCCAATGCGGTGCGGGTGCTCTATCCGTCGCTGGGGGAGGACTGGGGGCTGGATACCGGCCACCTGGGCTGGCTCTATGCCGCCGCGCCCCTGGGCGCGGCCATCGGCGCCCTCACCAGTGGTCGACTGAACCAGGCGCCACGCCCGGGGCGTACCCTGCTGATGACCGCGGTGGCGACCTTTCTGGCGGTGGCGGTGTTCGCGCTGCTGCCCGGCTTCTGGCTGTCGGCGCTGTGCCTGGTGCTGTTCGGCTACCTGGGCGCGCTCAATTCCCTGGTGCAGTACGCGCTGATCCAGCGCCTGACGCCGGATCGCCTGCTGGGGCGGATCAATGCGTTGTGGACGGCGCAGAACATCGGCGGCGAGGCCATCGGCGCGGCGCTGTTCGGCGGTCTGGCCAGCCTGATGCTGCCGGCGCAGGCGGCCTGCGTCTTCGGTCTGGTCGCCACCGGGGTGGCTGCCCTCTGCTGGGCGCTGGCCCGCGGTCTGCGTCGAGCGGAAAGCCTGGGCGCCTAGCGTGTAAAACCGCCACGGCGTTTCTAACGGGTGCATACGGCGATCA